>NZ_JASHKR010000030.1 GCF_030056815.1 Rhodococcus sp. IEGM 1379 | reverse complement strand
CCGTTTGGTTTGGCATGCTTCGTGCATCGGCTTCCGTTACATTGGCACGCAATGGTTTCTTCATCGACATGATTTTTACATCGACTGGTGCGGCGATTCCCCGTAGCGGCAGTCCTACACACACAAGCTGTCGACACGCATGGCGCACCGCCTAGCTATGCTACGCGAGAAGAACGACCAGGCCAAATGCGCCTCCCCCACTCGCCTCCTTGCGTCCACCTCCCAGCTGAAGCCGAGAGCAAGAAAAAAGTCCCGACCCCATACAGGGCCGGGACTTTCTGCAAGCGAATTACTCTCGCCGCCAACACTTGTCGAGCATCAGATCCGAATTACTCCGGTCGAAGCGTCAAGATTCTCGGACCGTCTTCGGTGACGGCAACCGTGTGCTCCCAATGAGCAGCACGCGAACCGTCAGCCGTAACCACAGTCCAGTCGTCCTCGAGAATCACCGTGTCCGTTGTTCCCAACGTCAGCATCGGTTCGATAGCCAGGCAAGAACCGATCACCAACTCAGGACCCTTTCCCGGGGCCCCTTCGTTGGCGAGGAACGGATCCATATGCATCTCGCGCCCGATACCGTGCCCGCCGTAGCCGTCGACAATTCCGTAGGCACGGCCATGCAACTTCTCAGCTGCACGCGTGCCCAGTTCGATTGCGTGCGACACGTCCGTGAGTCGGTTGCCGGCGATCATCGCGGCAATACCGGCATCCATCGACAACCGCGTTGCTTCACTCAACTGTTCGTCGGCTTCGCTCAGCTTGCCGACGCCGAAGGTCCACGCCGAGTCACCATGCCAGCCCTCGAGAATTGCGCCACAGTCGATGGACACCAGATCCCCTTCGGCGAGGATGTCCCCGGCCGTCGGGATTCCATGAACGACGCGGTCGTTCACTGAGGAACAAATCGAACCGGCAAAACCGTGATACCCGAGGAACGACGGAACTGCACCGGCATCGCGAATCACAGATTCTGCTACCGCATCCAGTTCGAGGGTGCTGACACCGGGCTTTGCCGCAGCGCGTACCGCCACCAATGCCGAACCCACTATCGCGCCGGCCGCAGCCATCGCATCGAGTTCGCCCGCGGAGCGGAACGGAACAACCTTGCGTTTACGCCCGAAGACCATTACTTGGCCAACGCTGCCAGTGCGCGTGCATTAACTTCTTCGACCTCGCCGATGGCGTCAACGGAGACAACGCTGTCTTTGTAGTAGTCGAACAGCGGTGACGTCTCGTCGCGGTACACCCGAAGTCGATTACGGATGACATCTTCGGTGTCGTCTGCACGACCGCGGGAGAGCATGCGCTCGACCACGACGTCTTCGTCGACCACAAAGGACAGAACGCCGTCGAGCTTGGCGTCGAGATCCTTCAAGATGCCTTCGAGGGCCTCTGCTTGCTCGACCGAACGCGGGAATCCGTCGAGCAGAAAACCGTTTGCGGCGTCCGGTTCGGACACGCGCGCCTTCACCATGTCATTCGTGATCGAGCTGGGAACGAGTTCGCCGGCATCGATGTACTTCTTTGCTTCCACGCCGAGAGCGGTGGCCTGGCCGATATTCGCGCGGAACAGATCACCCGTGGAGATGTGGGGAACTCCGAACTTCTCGGACAGGATCGCGGCCTGGGTGCCCTTGCCGGCACCGGGAGGACCAAGGAGGACAAGTCTCACTTGAGGAACCCTTCATAGTTACGCTGCATTAGCTGACTCTCGATCTGCTTGACGGTGTCGAGGCCGACGCTGACCATAATCAGCACCGCGGTGCCAC
The DNA here is from genome assembly GCF_030056815.1 of Rhodococcus sp. IEGM 1379. Taxonomy (GTDB): domain Bacteria; phylum Actinomycetota; class Actinomycetes; order Mycobacteriales; family Mycobacteriaceae; genus Rhodococcus_F. The sequence goes on along the minus strand of NZ_JASHKR010000030.1, from coordinate 55,601 downwards.
CGAACGGCAGGTTCTGCGCGCCACCACCGCTCCCCATATCGAGGAACAGATTGGGCAGAACAGCAATGGTGCCGAGGTAAATCGCACCTGGCAGGGTGATGCGACTCAGCACGTAGTTGAGGTAATCCGCAGTCGGCTGACCCGGACGAATACCTGGGATGAATCCGCCGAACTTCTTCATCTCGTCGGCACGCTCTTCAGGATTGAAGGTAATGGCGACGTAGAAGTAGGTGAAGAACACGATCAAACCGAAGTAGATCAGGATGTACACCGGGTTGGCCGGGTTGACCAGGTAGGTGTTGATCATCCGCTGCCACCAGCTGGGATCTACGGCAGTGCTCGCCGAGGTCAGCTGCGCGATCAGGTTTGGCAGATACAGCAGCGACGACGCGAAGATCACGGGGATGACGCCGGCCTGGTTGACCTTGAGAGGCAGGTAGGTCGAAGACCCTCCGTACATCTTACGGCCGACCATGCGCTTCGCGTACTGCACCGGGATACGACGCTGACCCTGCTCGACGAAGACGACGCCGGCAATGATCAAGAGCGCCGCGAAGCAGACGAAGCCGAATACGAGACCGCCACGACTGCTGAGGATGGAACTACCCTCACCTGGAATTCGCGAAGCGATACCGGCGAAGATCAGGAGCGACATGCCGTTGCCGACGCCGCGTTCGGTAATGATTTCGCCGAACCACATGACGAGGGCTGCACCGGCAGTCATGACCAGCACAATGATGATCAGACCGAAAATCGACTTGTCCGCGATGATGTCATCGCAACCCTGGAGTAGCTGACCCCTAGCTGCGAGCGCAACGATGCCCGTCGACTGGAGCACTGCCAAGGCGATGGACAGATAACGCGTGTACTGCGTCATCTTGGCCTGGCCGGACTGACCTTCCTTGCGAAGTTCCTCGAACTTCGGAATGACCACGGTCAGCAACTGCACGATGATGCTCGCCGTGATGTACGGCATGATGCCGATAGCAAACACGGATAGCTGCAGCAGCGCACCACCGGAGAACAGGTTGATCAGCGAGTAGATACCTGCTGAATCACCTGAATTGGCGATGTCGATACAGGTTTGCACGCGGGCGTAGTCCACACCAGGTGATGGCAGAACTGCGCCGACCCGATACAGGGCAACGAGGCCGAGGGTGAAAAGGATCTTCCGCCTCAGGTCGGGGGTCCTGAGGGCCGAAACGAAGGCGGAAAGCAAAGATCCTCCTGGCACGACGGTAGGGAGACAGACCGATTGATCTGCCGAATTTCAGAACTCTAACAGCCGCATATGGGAACTAAGCGGGCAGACCACGAAAATCGGGTAAGCCGAAGATACAACCAACCGTTCGGGCCCCTTCGAGGGGGCGCCTTCACAGGCAAATCCAGCGTAGATGCCGATGGCCACAGCACAGCAAATGCTGCACTGTGGCCATCGAACTAGCTAAGCGCGATCACTTACAGCTCGGTGGTGGTACCACCGGCAGCAGCGATCTTTTCCTTGGCAGAGCCGGTGAACTTGTTGACGGTCACCTGAACGGCAACTGTCAGTTCGCCGTCGCCCAGAACCTTGACGAGCTGGTTCTTGCGAACTGCGCCCTTGGCAACGAGATCCTCGACCGTGATTGCTCCACCTTCGGGGAACAGCAGGGCGATGTCGCCGACATTGACGACCTGGTACTCGGTGCGGAAGGGGTTCTTGAAGCCCTTGAGCTTGGGCAGACGCATGTGAAGCGGCATCTGTCCACCCTCGAAGCCCACGCGCACGGTGTTACGTGCCTTGGTGCCCTTGGTGCCGCGGCCTGCGGTCTTACCGCGCTTGCCACCTTCACCACGACCAACACGAATCTTGTTGGACTTGGATCCGGGTGCGGGGCGCAGGTGATGCAGTTTGATGGTCATGGTTAGACCTCCTCAACTGTTACGAGGTGGCGCACCACGTTGATCAGACCGCGGTTCTGTGCGTTGTCCTCACGAACAACGGTCTGACGGATGCCTTTGAGACCCAGCGTGCGCAGAGAATCCTTCTGGTTCTGCTTGGTCCCGATGATGCTCTTGATCTGAGTGACCTTGAGATCTGCCATTACTTCACACTCCCAGCAGCCTGTGCGCGAGCGCGCAGCATGCCGGCGGGTGCAACCTCTTCGAGGGTCAAGCCACGGCGAGCCGCAACTTCCTCGGGACGCTGCAGATCCTTGAGCGCAGCAACGGTCGCGTGAACGACGTTGATGGCGTTGTCACTACCGAGCGACTTGGACAGGATGTCCGCGATTCCAGCACACTCCAGTACGGCACGCACCGCGCCACCGGCGATAACGCCGGTACCGGGGCTTGCCGGGCGGAGCATGACGATGCCGGCAGCAGCCTCACCCTGAACGGGGTGAGTAATGGTGTTGCCGATCATCGGGACGCGGAAGAAGCTCTTGCGAGCCTCCTCGACACCCTTCTGGATGGCCGCGGGAACTTCCTTGGCCTTTCCGTAGCCGACGCCGACGAGTCCGTTGCCGTCTCCGACGATCACCAGTGCGGTGAAGCTGAAGCGACGACCGCCCTTGACGACCTTGGAGACGCGGTTGATCGTGACAACGCGCTCGATGAACTGCGACTTCTCGGCAGCGTTTCCGCCACGTCCGCCGTCGCGACGGTCACGTCCGCCACCGCGGTTGTCCCCGCGAGCGTTGGCATTGTCACCGCTGTTGGGGCCATTCTGTCCGGCGGGTCCGCTTCCGCCGTCACGCCTTTGACGTCCCGGCATCAGGCTGTCCTTCCGTAGAAAATGTTAGTCATCAGAACTTCAACCCGCCTTCGCGAGCCGCGTCTGCCAAAGCCGCGATGCGACCGTGGTAGCCGTGTCCGCCGTGGTCGAAGACAACTGCTTCCACGCCGGCAGCCTTGGCGCGCTCGGCGATCAGCTGACCGACCTTTGCGCTCGCAGCCTTCTTGTCGCCTTCGGCCACTCGCACGTCGGCTTCGATCGTCGACGCGGAAGCCAGCGTGTGGCCTGCCAGGTCGTCGATGAGCTGAACGTGGATGTGGCGCGAGGACCGGTTGACGACCAAACGGGGACGCTCGGGCGTGCCGGACACCTTCTTGCGAAGACGGAAGTGACGACGCGTCTTCGAGAGACGACGCTTGGTGGACGCATCCTTGCCCAGCGGAACCCGCTTGGCTTTCTGGTTTGCAGTCTGGCTCATATCACTTACCCGTCTTTCCGACCTTGCGGCGGATCTGCTCACCCTCGTAACGCACGCCCTTACCCTTGTACGGGTCCGGACGACGGAGACGACGGATGTTGGCCGAGATCTGCCCGACCTTCTGCTTGTCGATGCCGGACACCGAGAACCGGGTGGGCGACTCGACGACGAAGGTGATGCCTTCGGGAGCCTCGATCGGGACCGGGTGGCTGTAGCCGAGCGCGAACTCGAGGTCCTTGCCCTTCAGTGCCACACGGTAACCGACACCGTGGATCTCCATCTTCTTGGTGTAACCCTCGGTAACACCAGTGATGATGTTCGCAACAAGGGTCCGCGACAGGCCGTGCAGCGCACGGCTGCGACGCTCGTCGTCGGGGCGAGTGACGCTCAGGGAGCCGTCCTCAGCCTTGGCGATCTCGATGGGCTCGGCGATAGTCAGTGCCAGGGTGCCCTTGGGCCCCTTGACTGTGACATCCTGGCCGGCGATCGTAACGTCGACGCCCGCGGGGACGTTGACCGGAATCTTTCCAATACGCGACATTGTGGTGGCCTCCCTTACCAGACGTAGGCGAGGACTTCCCCGCCTACTCCTTGATTGGCCGCCTGGCGATCGGTGAGCAGGCCGGTGGACGTGGAGATGATCGCCACGCCTAGGCCGCCCAGAACCTTGGGCAGGTTAGTGGACTTCGCGTAAACCCGGAGACCGGGCTTGGAGACGCGTCGCACGCCGGCAAGGCTGCGCTCACGGCTCGGGCCGTACTTCAGATCGACAATGAGGGTCTTGCCCACAGTTGCGTCTTCGGTACGGAAGTCGGAGATGTAGCCCTCGCGCTTGAGGATCTCGGCAATGTTTGCCTTGATCTTCGAATGGGGAAGCTTCACCTCATCGTGGTACGCCGTATTGGCGTTGCGCAGACGCGTCAAAAAGTCTGCGATGGGGTCAGTCATGGTCATATCTCGACCTCGACACCTTTCTCGCTGTGGTTCCCATACAACACCGGACAAGTCCGGCCGTGGGCCTCCAGCAATTCGGCTGGGCCGCCCAACTTCTGTCGGACGACGTAAGTTACCGCACCGAGCTGATCGCAAACATGCGACAGCCACGGCAACCGCTCTAGTGTACGGAACAATGCTGTTCTATCCAAACCGGGGCCACAGTGTAGTGATCCCACTACACCTCGGGAGGCTCGACAGCTCCACCGGAAGGCAGTACAGAACGCATAGAAATGCCGAATGGGCGAGGGTTCCTTTGGAACCCACGCCCATTCAGAAGTGTGACGAAACGAAACCCAAGGGTCTCAGATCACCAGGAGCTCTTGCGAACTCCGGGCAGCTCGCCTGCGTGCGCCATCTCGCGCAAGCAGATACGGCACAGGCCGAACTTGCGGAACACAGCGTGCGGGCGACCGCAGCGCTGGCAGCGAGTGTAAGCGCGAACCGCGAACTTCGGCTTCTTGTTGGCCTTGTTGACCAATGCCTTCTTAGCCATGCGCTCAGTTCTCCTTGAACGGGAAGCCGAGGTGCTTGAGCAGTGCACGGCCTTCCTCGTTGTTGGTTGCGGTGGTCACTACGGTGATGTCCATGCCACGGGGGCGATCGATCTTGTCCACATCGATCTCGTGGAACATCGACTGCTCGTTGAGGCCGAACGTGTAGTTGCCGTTGCCGTCGAACTGGTTGCCCGACAGGCCGCGGAAGTCGCGGATACGGGGCAGTGCCGCGGACACGAGGCGGTCCAGGAACTCCCACATGCGGTCGCCACGGAGGGTGACGCGTGCGCCGATCGGCATGCCTTCGCGGAGCTTGAACTGCGCGATGGACTTACGAGCCTTACGGATCTCAGGCTTCTGGCCCGTGATCAGCGACAGGTCGTGGACAGCGCCGTTGATCAGCTTGGCGTCACGGGCAGCGTCGCCGACGCCCATGTTGACGACAACCTTGACGACACCGGGGATCTGCATGACATTGGCGTACTGGAACTCGCTGTTAAGCGCGTCCTTGATCTCAGCCCGGTAGCGTGCCTTGAGGCGCGGCAGGGCCTTGTTTTCGGTGGAGGTCATGTCAGATGTCCTTCCCGTTCTTCCGGGAAACCCGAACGCGCTTGCCGGACTCTTCATCGGTGCGGTAGCCCACGCGAGTGGGGTTTCCGTCCGAGTCGACGACTGCAACGTTGGAAACGTGGATCGGGGCTTCCTGCGTAACGATGCCGCCGGAGGATGCTCCGCGCTCGTTCGCGGAAACCGCGGTGTGCTTCTTGATACGGTTCACGCCTTCGACGAGGACCTTGCTGGTCGCGGGGTAGGCCTGAATGACCTTGCCCTTTGCGCCCTTGTCCTTGCCGGCGATGACCAGAACTGTGTCACCCTTGTGCACCTTCATTACAGCACCTCCGGGGCGAGCGAAACGATCTTCATGAACTTCTTCTCGCGCAGCTCACGGCCGACGGGTCCGAAGATACGAGTTCCACGGGGATCGCTGTCAGCCTTGATGAGCACTGCGGCGTTCTCGTCGAACTTGATGTAGGAACCGTCCGGACGACGGCGCTCCTTCGTGGTGCGAACGATGACGGCCTTGACGACCTCACCCTTCTTGATATTTCCGCCCGGGATGGCGTCTTTGACGGTGGCGACGATAACGTCGCCGATCCCGGCGTAGCGACGTGACGAACCGCCGAGAACGCGGATGCAAAGGATTTCCTTGGCACCCGTGTTATCAGCGACGCGAACTCGCGACTCCTGCTGAATCACTTGATCTCCCTAGACCTGGAATTTCGTACGCAACGGATTACCGACCCGGTGCGCGCGGTCATTGTTGCTACCTGCGTCGTGTCTGAGCTGCAGTCCCACCGAAGTTCATCGGCAGGACGATCACTGCAAGCACCGGTCGAGCTGCGCACGTGAAGACACACCTCTGCCACAGGCAACCGTTCTATTGTAGGGAACACTCCCCCGATTACCAAATCCACGTGGGCAAACGCAAACCTGGCAGGTAACACCGGGATGTCCCTTCGAAGCCGAATGGCCCACTCCCCCAAAGGGGAAGCGGGCCATTCGGTGGTTCTCGATCAGCTCGAGATCAACGATCAGGCTTACTTGGCCTTTTCGAGGACCTCGACGAGACGCCAGTGCTTCGTCGCAGACAGCGGACGGGTTTCCATCAGCTGAACGCGGTCGCCGACGCCGGCAACGCCGTTCTCGTCATGCGCCTTCACCTTGGTCGTACGGCGGATGATCTTGCCGTACAGCTTGTGCTTGACGCGGTCTTCGAGCTCGACCACGATCGTCTTTTCCATCTTGTCGGAAACTACGTATCCGACACGGACCTTACGGCTCGCGCGCTCTTCTGTGCTCACTGCTTTTTCCTCACTCATGCCGCGTCACCTGCATCCGGACCCGTAGCGAGTCCGAGCTCACGCTCACGCAGGACGGTGTAGACGCGCGCAATCTCGTGACGAACGGTGCGCAGTCGTCGGTTGTTGTCCATCTGGCCGGTAGCCATCTGGAAACGAAGGTTGAAAAGCTCTTCCTTCGACTCACGGAGCCGGGTGACCAGCTCGTCTTCACTGAGCTCGCGGAGCTCTGCTGCTGGGGTTCCAGTAGCCATCAGAACTGCTCCTCTCTGGTCACGATCCGGCACTTGCACGGGAGCTTGTGCATCGCGCGGCGCAGGGCCTCACGTGCAATCTCCTCGTTGGGGTATGTCATCTCGAACAGAACGCGTCCGGGCTTGACGTTGGCAATCCACCACTCGGGCGAACCCTTACCGGAACCCATGCGGGTTTCGGCCGGCTTCTTCGTGAGGGGACGATCCGGGAAGATATTGATCCAGATCTTGCCGCCACGCTTGATGTGCCGGGTCATCGCGATACGAGCGGACTCGATCTGACGGTTGGTGATGTATGCGGGCTCGAGAGCCTGGATACCCCACTCGCCGAAGGTGACCTGGGTACCGCCCTTGGCGGCACCCGAACGGCTCGGGTGGTGCTGCTTGCGGTGCTTGACCCGCCTTGGGATCAACATGCGTCAGCCCTCCTGATTCTGTTCAGTTGCGGGAGCATCGGCGGTTGCGGTCGCTGCGCGACCGGCCTCGGTGCTCGTCGCAGTGGTGCCGGTGGCACCGGAACGACGGGGACGGCTCGGACGCTCACGACGCGGGCGATCCCCGGCCGGTGCGGCCGTGTTGGCAGCGAGCTCACGCTTGCCACCGACGATGTCGCCCTTGTAGATCCAGACCTTGACGCCAATGCGACCGAAGGTCGTCTTGGCCTCATAGAGGCCGTAGTCGATGTCCGCACGAAGCGTGTGCAGCGGCACACGGCCTTCGCGGTAGAACTCCGACCGGGACATCTCGGCGCCGCCGAGACGACCGGAGCACTGAACGCGGATTCCCTTGACGTTCGGCTGACGCATGGCCGACTGAATGGCCTTGCGCATTGCACGACGGAAAGCAACGCGGTTCGAGAGCTGCTCGGCCACACCCTGTGCGACGAGCTGTGCTTCGGCATCTGCGTTCTTGACCTCGAGGATGTTCAGCTGAACCTGCTTGCCGGTCATCTTTTCGAGCTCGGAACGAATGCGATCGGCTTCGGCGCCGCGGCGGCCGATGACGATTCCGGGACGTGCCGTGTGGATATCCACACGAACACGGTCACGGGTGCGCTCGATCTCGACCTTTGCAATACCCGCGCGCTCCATGCCGGTGGCGAGGAGCTTACGGATTGCAACGTCTTCCTTGACGTATTCCGCGTACTGCTTATCTGCGTACCAGCGAGACTTCCAGTCGGTGGTGATGCCGAGGCGGAAGCCGTGCGGGTTGATTTTCTGGCCCACTACTGAGCACTTCCCTTCCGGCGATTACGGGTCGATGTTCCGGACGTCGGCAGGCTCTCCACGATCACGGTGATGTGACTGGTGCGCTTGCGAATGCGGAACGCACGTCCCTGTGCACGCGGCTGGAACCGCTTGAGGGTCGCGCCCTCGTCCACGAACGCCGTAGCAACGACAAGCGTGCTCGGGTCGAGACCGAGGTTGTTCTGGGCGTTGGCTGCTGCGGAGGCGATCACCTTGGCGACCGGCTCGCTCGCTGCCTGCGGCGCGAACTTGAGGATGTTCAGGGCGTCTTCAACCGAGCGCCCGCGGACCAGGTCCACAACACGACGTGCCTTCATCGGCGTAGCGCGCACGTGGCGTGCTACTGCCTTGGCAGTCGGGTTGGCGGTTTCGGTGTTGCTCATCGCCTCTTCGCCTTCCGATCATCCTTGATGTGACCCTTGAACGTACGGGTCGGTGCAAACTCTCCGAGCTTGTGTCCGACCATGGAGTCGGAAACGAACACGGGGACATGCTTACGGCCGTCATGAACCGCAAACGTGTGGCCGATGAAGTCCGGGATGATTGTCGAACGACGGGACCAGGTCTTGATGACCTGCTTGGTTCCCTTTTCGTTCTGTACATCCACCTTCGCGAGGAGGTGGTCATCGACGAACGGGCCCTTCTTAAGGCTGCGTGGCATCCTTCACTCCCTCCTAGCGCTTGTTCTTGCCGGTGCGGCGGCGACGGACGATCATCTTGTCGCTTGCCTTGTTCTTGCGGGTACGGCCTTCCGGCTTACCCCACGGGCTGACCGGGTGGCGTCCACCTGAGGTCTTGCCCTCGCCGCCACCATGCGGGTGGTCGACCGGGTTCATCACGACACCACGAACGGTCGGGCGCTTGCCCTTCCAACGCATACGGCCGGCCTTGCCCCAGTTGATGTTCGACTGCTCGGCGTTGCCGACCTCGCCGACGGATGCGCGGCAGCGCACGTCGACGCGGCGGATTTCACCGGAAGGCATACGCAGCGTGGCGTAGGCGCCTTCCTTACCCAGCAGCTGGATGCTGGCACCTGCGGAACGGGCCATCTTGGCACCGCCGCCGGGACGCAGTTCCACACCGTGGATGGTGGTACCTGTCGGGATGTTGCGCAGCGGCAGGTTGTTGCCCGGCTTGATGTCGGCGCCTGCACCGGACTCGATCGGTGAACCCTGCACCAGGCCCTTGGGGGCGATGATGTAGCGCTTCTCACCGTCTGCGTAATGCAGGAGTGCGATGTTTGCTGTGCGGTTGGGGTCGTACTCGATGTGAGCGACCTTGGCCGGGATTCCGTCCTTGTCGTTGCGACGGAAATCGATCAGTCGGTATGCACGCTTGTGTCCGCCACCCTTGTGACGGGTGGTGATACGACCGTGTGCGTTACGTCCACCGCGACCGTGCAGCGGGCGAACCAGCGACTTCTCGGGGGTCGACCGAGTGATCTCGGCGAAGTCCGAAACGCTCGAGCCACGACGGCCCGGTGTTGTCGGCTTGTACTTACGGATTGCCATGAGTCTTCTCGTCCTCTATGTCTCGTCAAGTCCCGGCGCTTACGCGACCGGTCCTCCGAAGATCTCGATGGGCTTGCTGTCGGCGGCGAGAGTCACGAGAGCGCGCTTGGTGTTCTTGCGCTTTCCGTAACCGAACTTCGTCCGCTTGCGCTTGCCCTGACGGTTGGCGGTGTTGACGCTGGTCACAGTGACACCGAAGACCTTTTCGACGGCAATCTTGATCTGCGTCTTGTTCGAGTCCGGGTGCACCAGGAAGGTGTAGGTGCCTTCCTCGATCAGTCCGTAGGACTTCTCGGAGATGACCGGTGCCAGCAGGATGTCGCGGGGGTCAGCGATGGTCGTCACTTGGCCTCCTCCTTGTTGTCTTCCTGGGCGGTCTCGGCGGGCCCGTGGATGAACGCGTTGAGCGCCTCGACGCTGAACACGACGTCATCCGCATTGAGCACGTCGTAGGTGTTGAGCTGGTCGGGTGCAATGGGATGCACGCCTTCCAGGTTCTGCACGCTCTTCCAAGCGGCTACATCCTGACGACCCACTACGAGCAGCAGCTTCTTGCGATCCGAGATCTCGCCGAGGAACGCCATTGCGCCCTTGGTCGAAGGCGTCTGCCCTGCAACCAGTTCGGTGATCACGTGGATGCGCTCGTTGCGTGCACGGTCAGAGAGAGCCCCGCGCAGAGCGGCAGCAATCATCTTCTTGGGGGTGCGCTGGCTGTAGTCACGCGGCTTCGGGCCGTGAACGACACCGCCACCGACGAACTGAGGAGCGCGAGTCGAGCCCTGGCGTGCGCGGCCGGTGCCCTTCTGGCGGTACGGCTTCTTGCCACCGCCGCGGACTTCACCGCGGGACTTGGTGGAGTGGGTTCCCTGACGAGCAGCTGCGAGCTGCGCGACAACAACCTGGTGGAGAAGCGCGATGTTGGCCGGCGCGTCGAACAGCGCAGCGGGGAGATCAACGGTGCCGTTGGTCTTGCCGCCGGCAACCTTGACGTCCAGGGTCAACTTGGTCTCGGTGCTGGTCATGCCCGTGCACCACCCTTCACTGCGCTCTTGACGATCACGAGGCCACCCTTGCGGCCCGGGATCGCTCCCTTGATCAGCAGCAGACCGTTCTCGACATCCACCTTGTGGACCGAGAGGTTCTGCGTTGTGATGCGGTCGTTACCCATGCGTCCAGCCATCCGCGTGCCCCTGAAGACACGACCGGGGGTTGCGCAGGCACCGATGGAGCCCGGGCGACGGTGAACAGCCTGGGTACCGTGCGATGCACCCTGTCCTTTGAAGCCGTGACGCTTCATGACGCCGGCGTAGCCCTTGCCCTTGCTGGTTCCGGTGACGTCGACAAATGCGCCGTCCTCGAAAACCTCGGCGGTGAGCTCCTGGCCGACCTCGTAGCCGGAGGCATCCGCAATGCGGAGCTCGACGACGTGGCGACGCGGGGTCACACCAGCCTTGGCGAACTGGCCGGAAACCGGCTTGTTCACCTTGCGCGGGTCGATTGCGCCGAACGCAAGCTGAACGGCGCTGTAGCCGTCACGCTCTTCGGTACGAATCTGGGTTACGACGTTCGGCCCAGCCTTGACGACGGTGACCGGGACAACCCGGTTGTTCTCGTCGAAGACCTGGGTCATGCCGAGCTTGGTGCCCAGGATTCCCTTGATCTTGGTATCAGTCATTGTTTTTGTCTCCGCCGTCACTGAATGTTCACGTCGACACTGGCCGGAAGGTCGATACGCATAAGCGCGTCAACCGTCTTCGGCGTCGGGTCGAGAATGTCGATCAGCCGCTTATGAGTACGCATCTCGAAGTGCTCGCGCGAGTCCTTGTACTTGTGCGGCGAGCGGATGACGCAATATACGTTCTTCTCGGTCGGCAACGGCACAGGTCCAACGACGCGGGCACCCGTACGGGTTACCGTCTCGACGATCTTGCGCGCTGACGCGTCGATCGCCTCGTGGTCGTAGGCCTTGAGCCTGATGCGGATCTTTTGTCCCGCCACGCTTAGTGTCCTTTTCTTGCCGCGTTTCGTAGCCCACCTGGTCAGGCTCGAGCTACCTCGTCTGCACAGTCCTTGCCTGGACGATGACACGACGAACACTTAAGCGATCGGGACGTATCCAGATCCGCTGCCGCTGTTCGTTTGTCATTGTTCTCCGGTACACGCGGTCGGGCGTGTCGCTCTCTCACTCATCCTGCACCGGACAATCTTTCGATCATCTGGCGCTTGATGCGTACCGGACGTGTTCGAATTCGAACACAAAGTAGGTACTGCTTCCGTCGTGCTTTTACATCTCGTCTTACTTGGTCACGATCATCGGCCTGATTCCCTGAGGTCTCACACTGACTACTCGTGACGTCTCACCCTTGACTGTCCTCGGCCGCAAGCGACCGTGTCCCAGACAAGGCAACCCGACCAGTATGCCGTAGCCGGCCGGATTACTCAACTCCTCTGACTTAGTCGAGTTACGTGATGCGCGCGACAGTGAACTTACTCGGAAGTAAGATAGTTGAATGACGACATCAAGCCCTACCTATCGCGGCTGGCAGCGACTCCCGGACAACGCCGTCGGGCATGCACTTTTCTCCCTGGCCATGTCAGTTCGAGTCCCGTACTTCGCGTCGATAGTCCCCCGCGTGACCAAACTTAAACCGGGATTGTGCGAGGTTCGGGCGCCGAAGTGGTGGGGTGTGCATAACCATCTGGGAACATTTCACGCGATCGCAGCCTGCAATCTCGCGGAGGTCGCTATGGGAATGCTCAGTGAAGCAACGGTTCCCGACACTCACCGATGGATTCCGAAGTCGATGACCGTCGAATATCTCGCCAAAGCCGAGACGGGCCTCCGTGCAGTGGCACAACTCGACGCCCTGCCTGATTTCGATTCCATCACGACCGGCACCGAACTGGTCGTACCGATTTCGATTTTCGATTCTGCGGGCAAGGAAGTTGTGCATGCCCAGATCACGACGTGGGTCACGAAGAAGTAAACAAGGACCAAAAATGCTGAATGGCAAGCTGATTCACGCAATCGATATCCAATCGGAACGCGGGAGGAAAGCTGCTCGGAGAAGAATTTTCGTTGTTTCGCGGCGTCCTATTGGTGGAACACCTTCTCGAACGGCGATGTCCGGTCGGGGTACCGGTGTCTGGTGTCTGAGCGTGGTTCGGGCATCGGTCGGCGTCGCCTCCGACCGAGCGCCAGCAGGAGGCACCGTGGACGACTTCCAGCCCTCGACCCGTCCCACCCAAGAGCATGCGACCGAGTCAGATGATGCTCGGATCGACAATCTCGAACAGTTTCGCCGCGAACTCGACGCCATCGACGCCACGCTGCTCGAGGCGGTCCGCGAACGACTGCTGCTCTGCCAGCAGATCGGAGAGTGGAAACGGGTCAGCAACGTTCCGATGATGCAACCCGGGCGTGTGCACCTCGTGCAGGAACGGGCTCGACAATTCGCCCTTCGGCACGGCCTGTCACCCGAGTTCTTCGAATCGTTGTACAAACTCCTGATCTCCGAGACCTGCCGACTCGAAGACCTGGTGATCGACGGCCAAGCCACAGCGGAGGAGACTGTTCGGGAATCCGTCGGCCCGAGATCAGGATCATCGTCATGAGTTCCCGCACGCTCCTCGTGGACAATTACGACTCGTTCACATACAACCTCTTCACACTGCTCACCAAGGTCAACGGCGTCGTACCCACCGTTATCACCAACGACGCAGACTGGGACTCCCTCGACCTTGCCGCGTTCGACAACGTCGTGATCTCGCCAGGCCCAGGCCGGCCCGATCGGGAGCGTGACTTCGGAATCAGCCGAAGATTCATCGAGGAAGGTCCACTCCCCCTACTCGGGGTCTGCCTCGGGCATCAAGGGCTCTGTCAACTGTTCGGTGCCGACGTCGTGCTCGCACCGACGCCCATGCACGGCAGAATTTCGCTCGTCGACCACGACGGCACGGGAGTCTTCGCCGGATTGCCCTCTCCGTTTCGTGCCGTCCGCTATCACTCGCTGACCGTCGAGAATCTCCCGGACGCCTTTGTTCGAACCGCCTGGACGTCGGACGGCTTGATCATGGGCGTGCGGCATCGGACAAAGCCGATGTGGGGAGTTCAGTTCCACCCCGAATCGATCAGTACGGAATTCGGGGTCGAACTGCTGACCAATTTCCGCGATCTGTCGATCGGGCGAAGTCTCGAGTCCGTCATGCACCAGGCTCCACCGGTGCACGCATCGAGCCTGCGCCCCGCGTCGTCCTACCGAGTCGACAAGGTTCGTCTTGATTTCGCGGTGGATCCTTCGGCCGCGTATGCCGCCTTGTTCGCCGACGGCCCCAACGCGTATTGGCTGGATCGAGCCGCGACGTCGGAACCCGACGCTCGGTTCACGATCATGGGTGACGCTTCCGGACAACTGGCCGAGTTCATTACGTACGACGTGGGAAGCGGAGTTGTCACAGTTGCTCGAATGGGATTGCCGGAAGAGAACATTCATGTTCCCTTCTTCGACTATCTGGATGGGCAACTGGCCACACGGTTCATTCCGGCGGATCCGGAACTCGACTTCAACCTCGGATATGTCGGGTATCTCGGGTACGAGCTGAAAGCGCAGACCGGTGGCGTTTCGGCGCACTCCGCAGATACTCCCGACGCTGCGTTCGTCTTTGCCGACCGCGCTGTTGTCATAGACCACACTGCCGGTCGGACACACATTCTGCGTCTACGCGAGAACTCGTCGCCGGAAGACTGGAACAGCGGAGATCGGGACAGCACAGTCGATGACGACTGGCTCGCGCATACCGTCGACGTTCTGGCCGACATCGGTGCTGCAACCGGGGAGCGGATCCCGGTTCCCCTGATCAGTGAAACCGTCTGGACACAAGCACGTCTGCGTCATAACCGGAATCGATACCTGGCCCTGATAGAGGATGCACTCGAACAGATCCGCGTCGGCGAATCGTACGAGGTATGCCTGACCAACATGGCCAGTGTCACCGAGACGATTGATCCCCGACGCACTTTCGAGTTCTTGCGTGGCATCAACCCGACCCCCTACAGCGCACTGCTCGATTTCACCGGAATCGCGGTGATTTCCGCCTCCCCGGAACGGTTTCTGCGCGTCGACTCCGAAAGCAATGTCGAGTCCAAACCCATCAAGGGCACACGACCTCGAGGCGTCACCCGAGCACGGGATGCGGCGCTGCGACAGGACCTACTCGACAGTGAAAAGGACCGCGCCGAGAACCTGATGATCGTTGACCTCACACGAAATGACCTCGCAAAAGTCTGCGTTCCCGGCAGCGTGCATGTTCCACGGTTGTTCGGGATCGAATCGTATTCGTCGGTCCATCAGATGGTGTCGACCGTCCGCGGTTCACTGCGCGCAGAGTGCTCTGCTGTCGATTGCGTTCGGGCCGCATTTCCGGGCGGATCCATGACGGGAGCGCCGAAAGTGCGAACCATGGAGATCATCGACCGTCTCGAATCCGGTCCTCGCGGAGTGTATTCCGGATCCATCGGATATTTTGCGCTCGGCGGCGCTGCTGATTTGTCGATCGTCATCCGCTCGTTGGTCGCTACGTCTACGGGTGTCAGTTTCGGCATCGGCGGCGCCATAACTGCTTTGTCCGACGCCGAGGAAGAGTTCGACGAAACAACGGTCAAGGCGTCGACTTTGCTTCGTGCGCTCGACGTCGTTGCCAGTCACACCGACGAACTCGGCAGGTAGTGGTGATGTCGCCGACTGGGTGTGACGACGTGATCGTGGTCGGGGGTACCGGAGCTGTCGGATCCATGATTGTCGATCTCATGCGCCGAGACGGAAGTTCCGTCGCGATTCTCGATCCGGCAGACCCGGACAGCCCTCTCCGTGGCGATATCACCGGTCCGGACGACATCGTGCTCCGGGCCCTCGCCTCAGCCGACATCATCATCCTGGCCGTGGCAGAAAGTGTCGCACTAGCAGCCTTACCCACACTTGTGCGAGTCGTTCGCCCCGATGCCCTGATCGTCGACACGTTGTCGGTCAAGTCTCGAATGTCGGTTGCCGTCGAAAATTCGGGCCGGACGGGAGAATTCCTCGGGGTCAATCCGATGTTCCGGCCCTCGCTCGGCCCAGCGGGACGCCCGATCATCGCCGTTCCGTACGTGGGCGGTCCACGAGGTGCAGATTTTGTCGAAAGTCTACGGGTGTGGGGAGCAACGGTTTCCGTGATGGACCCGGATCGTCACGACCGCCTGGCCGCGGCAACTCAGGCCTTGACCCACGCATCGGTACTGGCTTTCGGCCTTGCACTGGGAGAACTCGACGTGAGCGCCGAAGAAGTCGCCGGCGTCGAGGCTCCCCCACACCGGACGCTGTCGGCGTTGCTGGCTCGAATCGTGAACGGCGAACCCGAGGTGTATTGGGACGTTCAAGCGGGCAACCCCTATGCGGAGGCCGCCCGCAAGGCCTTGATCACGGCATGCGTCCGACTGGACTCGGCAACCGGGGATCTGGAGAACTTCTCGGACGTGGTGAAATCTGCCGCCGAGGGACTCGGGAGCCGATCAGAGGAGTTGGACACCCTGTGCCGGCGGGTCTTCGAGGAGATCGGCTCACGGAAGTAGGACAGATCGATGAGACACGGAGTAGCTCCACCGACACTTCCCGGTTTCGATGCCGAGGATCCTGCCGAAAGTGCAATCGTCCGTCGGCTTGCCGAGAACTGGTCGCGCCGAGCCGCCGTCAAGCGATCCGAGCTCGAACTCGAGGATCTCTTCGACACCACAAAGCTCGACTATCCGGACTCTTTACTTCCCTTCGCGCAGCACCCCACTTACCGGGCACTCACGCCTGAACAACAAGTACGGCTCCGAGCCTGGGCATGGATCGCCTTCAACAAGAACGTGATGGATATCGAACGAACGGTGGTCAATCCGGGGTTCGAACTACTTGCCCTGGATGCGCTCGACATCGGATTCGGCGATTCCGTCGAAGTAGCGGTGAATCAGGCGATGGTCGACGAGCAGTACCACACGTTGATGCACCTCAACGCGAGTTCTTTGACCCGTCGTGGACGCGGATTATCGCTTCCGGCAAAGCTTTTGCCGGAAGTACAGACGGTCCGGAGCCGGGCGCGGGCGCTCGCCGAGTGCCCGGATGCTCGCTCACGCGCAGTTATCTCCCTGGCATACATGACAGTCGCGGAAATCTCGATCAGCTCGTACCTCGACGTGATCATCGACGGTGAAGATATTCAGCCGGTGAACCGCGCGACGGTCCGACTCCACAATCGGGACGAACTCTGTCACGCATCCATTGCCGACGCTCTGGCCGTTTCCGTGTTCGAGGCTCTCGACGCCGATGCGCGTCGACGCTTCGCCGACGGTGCGGCCGAAGCGATGGCCGCTTTTGCCGGCAATGACTTCGGAGCTTGGCAAGCGATCATGGAGGCTGAGGGAATCACCGGCGGGAACCGGATGATCGAGGACGTCAAGCATTCCCCCGGGTCCGAACTGCTGGTTCAGGATTTCAGTGGAATCCGAAAACTGTTCGACACCCTGGGCGTCGACAAATCTCTTCTCTAGTCAGCGATCTCCCGAATCAACTGGCATCTGCCGCGCTGAAGGCCGGAAGAAAAGCCTCTTCAAAGACAGCTTGTCCGTGTCTTTGTCATACATTCGGTAGACGGGCCATAACACCGCATGCAATATCGAACTGCGGAAAATCATCAGGCGCAGTCGACGCGTCATCGCGCCGTGATGCTTCAACGTAAGGATGGAAGCTTTGTTGTAAGAAAGAAACTCTATCGGTCCGGTTTCTCCGCGACGACCGGAAACTTCCGCTCGCATCGAAAGATCCTGAGCAAATTTCATTCCACGGTCAAGTAAGCAATACGACAGATCGACATCTTCGTGAAAATCTCTTCGATCAGTGACAGAATCTTGCACAATTTCCCACGCAGATTTCCGGATAGCCATGTTCGAACCGGTGAGAGAGGGCGCATCTTTCAGACCCGAGAATTTACCGAGAGCATCCTGCTTGGCAACCGCCGAGCGTTGCACGGTCGCAAAAGGCGAGTCATAGAACAATGAGAACCCGGTAACAGCATCGAATTCATGCGCGGCGAAAAACTCGCAGACCGCACTGGCCCAACCTGCAGACACCCTCGTGTCCGCATCTACTCGCCCGATCAACTCACCCTGAGCTGAATTGAACCCCAGGTTTCTTGAAAACACGACGCCCTGCTGAGTTTCCAACAGATATCGAATCTTAGGAGACCGGCGCTCGAAATCACGAATTATCTCAGCGGTTCCGTCTGTCGAATTATTGTCGACAACCAATATTTCAGTAATATCTTCGCCCTGCTGCAACAAAGACTCGAGACAATCCGAAATATATTCTTCTTCGTTATATACCGGAACGACAACTGAAAGCAAGGCACCCATGGACGGCAGGCTATCACTCGATACACCATCTCGGAACACCATCTCGGAACACCAATGTTCGCGTGACATCAGTCATCGGACAGGCGGTCACAAGTGTGCAATGCCACACAAAATGATTGGCGCCCAACTGCACACTTGCTCATGGAACCAGGCAAAAGGGTCCGGCGGGGCCGTCTTCGCCCCGAGTTGCGTGGACAACCTCCGGTAACATGCTCAAGGCGTTCGGAGATACACAATCAAGGTTCCCGCAATCCGTGCGGGCCATCCACTCGGTGCCCATTTCGGCCTCACCATCGGCCGCATCGGCACATCAAGCCACCAGGTAGCCCCACCATCTTCATGTAGACAGCGGAGAATTAATGCCCTTTCCCACGGATGCGGCCGTAGTCGTGGAGGACGTTCACAAGTCCTTCAAAGATGTCCACGCCCTGCGCGGCATCAGCTTCCAGGCCCCCAAAGGATCGGTTCTCGGCATCCTCGGACCCAACGGCGCAGGCAAGACCACAACCGTCAAAGTGCTCTCGACGCTCATCCGTCCGGACAGTGGCCGCGCCATGATCGCCGGATACGACGCCGTGCGCAATGCCGCGGAGGTTCGACGCTCGATCATGATGACCGGCCAGTTCGCGGCCCTCGACAATGCTCTGACCGGCCGGGAGAACATTGAACTGTTCGCGCGCCTGATGGGACTCGATCGCGCCTCTGCCAAGCAGCGAGCAGTTGATCTCCTCGAAGAATTCGATCTGGTCGAAGCCGGCGCTCGAACCGTCGCCAACTATTCCGGTGGCATGCGTCGCCGTATCGACATCGCCTGTGGCCTCGTCGTTCGCCCCGAGGTCGTATTCCTCGACGAGCCGACGACAGGATTGGATCCCCGCAGTCGGCAGAGCGTGTGGAATCTCGTGCAGACGCTGAAGGATCAGGGCATCACTGTTCTGCTGACAACTCAGTACCTCGAGGAAGCCGATCTTCTCAGCGACAACATCATCGTGATCGACAAGGGTTCGGTTATCGCCGAGGGAACCGCTGACGAACTGAAGGCGCGCACCGGAGCAAGCTTCTGTGAGATCGTGCCGACGGATACCAACATGCTCGGCGCTGTCGCCAACGCCTTGGGCAACCTGCTCCCGCCGGATTTTCAATTCGATCTGGCCCGGGACAGCGGCAAGATCGCAATCCCCGCTCCGCGAGGTTCCGCGACGCTCGCCGAGGCGCTTCGACGTTTGGACCATGCCAGAATCCCCCTCGCCGACATCGCCTTGAGGCGTCCGTCCCTCGACGATGTCTTCCTCTCGTTGACCGGTCATCAGTCAACCGCCGACGCCGGTAAAGCCGGTGATGTGTCGTGACCGCTACGACGAAATACCCGACTACGAACTTGTCGCTGCAGAAGGTGTCTCTTCGGGAGATTTCGGTTCCGGCCGCCACGCGCGTCGGGCGGCATCGACGCCCTAACCCCTCAGCAGTCATGCAGTGGTGGGTACTGACGGGCCGTACGTTGCGCTCGATGATCCGTCGCTACGAACTTGTCATCGCGGTGATTGCCCCACTGATTTTCACTGTCGGTTTCTACCTGCCGTTGAAGTTTGTGATGCAACTGCAAGGCATCGACTACGCCCAGTTCCTGATGCCGATCATCGTGTTGCAGGCTATGGCCTTCACCTCGATTTCAGCTGCTCAGATGGCTGCCAAGGAGCGGATCACAGGCTTCAGTTCCAGGATGCAGACAATGCCCGTCTACGGCGCAGTTCCCCTGCTCTCGCGGATGAGTAGTGGCTTCGTTCGATCAGTATTCTCTCTGACAGCTGCCCTCATCTACGGGCACGCAATCGGATTCCGATTCGCCGAAGGCCTCAATCAGGCAATACTGTTCTGCACTTTGGCGCTGGTGTTCAGCACGTGTCTGTCATTCGGCGCCGATGCCATCGGTTCGCTGTCCAAGAGTCCTCAAGCTACGAGTCAGGCACTGACTCTTCCCCAGCTGATCCTCGGGATGCTCTCCTGTGGTTTCGTCCCGGAAACCGGTTTCCCCGAGTGGATCCGTCCCTTCGTACGTAATCAGCCGGTGTCACAGTTCTCCTTCGCCATGCGTGACCTCGCTCAAGGCGGAGTCACCTGGAACACCATGTTCCCCGTAGTGATGTGGTCGGTCGGATTGATCGCTGTGTGTGCTCCGCTCGCATACTGGGCAAGCACGAGGCGGTCGTGATGACGGCAGTCGACAATTCGGCGCAACCGAGCAACGGGCGCACCCTGAATTTCCCCGTACCTGATGCGGCACTTCCGGAAGGCTCGACGCAGGCGCTCTGGACTCACAGTCTGATCCAGGCGAAACGCCTTCTGATCAATTGGGCGCGTGACCCATCCACCGCGATCCAAGCACTTCTGTACCCAGCGCTGACACTCATCATGTTTCGTGTTGTTCTCGGAAACTCGATCAGCGCCGCAACCGGGCAGCCCAGTATTTACGGCACAGTTCCGTTGATCATTCTGGTCGGGGCGATGTTCGGTTCCATTGCGAGTGCCGTCGGTCTTCGAGGCGAAATGACCAGTGGGCTACTCAGTCGTTTCTGGACTCTTCCCGCCCATCGCGCCTCCGGTTTGGTGGGTCGAATGATTGCGGAAGCCGTGCGGGTTCTCCTCACGACCATCGTCATCATCGGAGTCGGATGTCTTGCCGGGTTCCGATTCAATCAAGGTCCGGTAGCTGCGATCGGCATGGTTCTCCTGCCGATCGCATTCGGAATCGGATTTGCCGTGATGGTGACCGCTCTTGCCACAGTGTCCGAGAATCTCCCACTCGTAGAGATCGTCTCCATCGGATGCACCCTGCTCATGTTCTTCAACAGCGGTTTTGTCCCGACGATGGCATATCCGGTCTGGTTGCAGCCCGTCATTGCAGCACAGCCCATGTCCGTGGCGGTGGAAGCTATGCGTGGAATGTCTCTCGGCGGGCCGGTCCTCGAGCCTGTACTCAAGACTTTTGCCTGGTCGTTCGGAATGATCGCAGTCTTCCTCTATCCCGCAATCCGGGGATACCGCCGGGCCGCTTCGAGATAGAACCAAGCCAAGGACACCGATCGAAATCGTCACGGAGAGAACGCAAAAAACGTCTCGGTGACGTAACGAATACGACGATCGGATCGACTTATCCATTCGGAGCCATTAAATCGTCTTCCGAAAAGTTTCAAACGAGAGGTAAGAAGTCTTGACGCGAAACACGAGACCAGCCTGGCGTCGCGCCACACACATCGGAGTACTGGCAATCGCCTGCTCACTGTTCACCGCCGGCATTGCGCAAGCCGCTCCGACCAATACGAGCGATTCCGCATCCGACGTGGCTACGAGTGATTCGTACGTCAAGTCGGTGCAGAAGATCAATGATCGGCAACTCGTCGTCAACGTCTATGCCGCGTCGATGGACAAGGTGGTGCCCATCCAGGTCATCACTCCTGCCGATAATTCCGAGCCTCGCCCCATTCTCTACCTTTTGAATGGCGCGGGCGGCGGAGAAGACTCGGCGACCTGGCAACGTCAGTCGGATGTTGTCGACTTCTTCAGCGATAAGAACGTCAATGTCGCGACCCCAGTCGGCGGACGCCTTTCCTATTACACCGATTGGGAAAAGGACGACCCGAAGGCCGGCCGAAACAAGTGGTCGACATTCCTCGGTGAGGAACTGCCCCCGATTCTGAACAAGGAACTGGGAAGCAACGGTAAGCAGGCACTGTCTGCAATCTCGATGTCCGGTACCTCGGTATTGAATCTCGCGATCGAACACCCCGGCCTGTACAGCTCAGTCGCTGCCTACAGTGGCTGTGCACAGACGAGCGATCCGATGGGCCAGCAGTTCGTCAGGATCACCACCGAGTGGATCGGTGGCGTCGATGACGTCACGAACATGTGGGGACCCCTCGACGGTCAGGGATGGCGGGATCATGATCCGCTGCTGAACGCCGAGAAGCTGCGTGGAACTCCGATCTACATGAGCACCGGTAACGGTCTCCCCGGCTTCCCGAACGACACCATGCAGAATCCGCGTATGAACGATGGTCGTGCAAATCTGGAAAACCAGATCATCGTCGGCGGCGTGATCGAAGCTGCAACCAACCTGTGCACCTCGAATATGGCCAAGCGTCTGTTTGAGCTGAACATTCCGGCCGTGGTGGATTTCCGCCCGACGGGCACCCACTCGTGGGGCTACTGGCAGGACGATCTCCACAAGTCCTGGCCGTTCATCGCCAACTCTTTGGGCGTCTGACAGACACCCTGTTTCTCATCGAAGGCCACCGGCTTTCGACACTCCTGATATGGAGTGTCGAGGGCAGGTGGCCTTCGTCGTCAGGTGCGGCTCCAGTAACCTGAAGTCCGAAATATCCCGATCGTCCCAGGCGACACATTCGAAGGCACATTCAGATAGCGTTGGAACTCCAAGCTGCCCAGCCCTTTTGACAGGAAGCTCCACCCTTGAGCCGAAACACGAGGCAGATACCGACGTCTGCGATTGCCCAGCCCGGGCTCGGACCTAACCCGACAAATACGAAGAACGTCGGCTTCTCGTTCAGATGTGTGCCGACGTCCTCCGACGCTCCGATCAACTCCTGAAGAACGCCGCCAATCGAGGTCCGATCAGTTCAAGCTGATCGGGATCCATCATCGAGTGATGCGAAGCATCCACCGATACTTCCGTCAGGCTGCCGGCGATGGCAGGCTGCCACGTCTCGGACAGTTCCGGATTAGTTCCGACGCCCACGGTGGCGCTCAGAACCAACGCATCACCGTCGAAGAGGCTGGGCTCGTAGGCTTCGATCATTGCGGCGGCAGAGGTTGCAAAATCATGCAGGGATCCGAGTTGATCGTCGGTGAGGAACGACAACGAGTCGACCGATCGTCCGATCGCGAGGATATCTGCTCGATCCAAAACACTGAGATCCACGTTACCGCCGACGTCGACGCCCCAACCTGCCGCCAATTCCGAGGCGTTGTCCTGCGCCTGTCCCTCCCCCAGTTCCGCGCGACCGCGAGGGTCGACCATCGCCAACTTCACGTCGAATCCTTTGGAGCGCAAGAGAACTGCGCAGGCATGCCCGATGTACCCGCCGAGCGAGTATCCGACGATGTGGAACGGACCGCTCGGATTCACACTCAGCATTTCCTGGACGTAGCGCTGAGCCAATGCATCGACCGACGTCGGAAGTTGCCATGTCTCCGACATGACCGGGGCTTGCAATCCGTAGACGGGTGACTGGGTGTCGAGATGAGGAACCAACCCTGAGGCCTTCCAAGCTAAGCCGCTCATCGGGTGAATGAAGAACGTCGGCGCCGCGGATCCAACTTCTCGGATCGGCAACAGCACATCGGTTGCCTGGTGATCCTGCGTGCTCGAATCTCCCTGCCGCGCAGCTTCTATTCGCGCAGAAAGGGATTCGACGCTGGACGCACCGAAGAGCATGCGCACGGGCACGGATGTGCCCAAGGCCTCGGTCAGTTCGGACGCCAGCTTCATCGCGATGAGGGAATTACCACCCAACGCAAAAAAATCATCATCCAACCCCACCCGATCAACACCCAACACACCCACAAACGCCGACGCCACCACCAACTCCACCACCGACACCGGAGCCCGAAACACCCGAGCCTCAAACACCGGCTCCGGCAACAACCCCCGATCCAACTTCCCCGACGAATTCAACGGAAAAGCATCCAACACCACCACAGCCGCCGGAACCATATAACCCGGCACCCGCTCCCCCACAAACCCCCGCAACACCGACACATCAACACTCACACCCACAGCCGGCACCACATACCCCACCAACTGATCACCCGTCACCGACCCACGCACCAACACCGCAGCCGACAACACCGACTCATGCGAGGTCAACGCAGCCTCAATCTCCCCCAACTCAATCCGCTGACCACGAAACTTCACCTGAAAATCAGTACGCCCGATGTACTCGAGTTCTCCAACACTGCTCCAACGAACCAAATCCCCCGACCGATACATCCGCTCACCCACACCAAACGGAGACGCCACAAACCGATCCGCACTCAAATCCGGCCGACCCACATACCCCCGAGCCAACTGCACCCCCACCAAATACAACTCACCCGAAACACCCACCGGCACCGGCCGCAAACGCGAATCCAACACAAACACCCGGCAATTCCACTCCGGCACACCAATCGACACCACAGACCCCGACCCAGCAGCCGTCACATCCGCAAACGTAAACGACACCGCCGCCTCCGTCGGACCATACAAATTATGAACCCGCGCCGACGACACAACCGAAAACTCACGCACCGCCTCCACCGGCAACGCCTCACCAATAACCAACACATCACGCAACGAACCCAACAACCCCGGATCCACCAACGACGAAAACGTCGACAACATCGTCGGAACAAAATCCGTCACCGACACACCCTGCTCATCAATCACCGACGCCAAATACCCCGGATCCCGATGACCATCAGGGGCAGCCACCACCAACGTCGCCCCCACCCGCAACGGCATGAAAAAACCCCACAACGACACATCGAACGTCGTCGCCGTCTTCTGCAAATACACATCCACAGACGTCAGAGCATATTCCGCCTGCATCCACTCCAACTGATTCACAATCGCCCCATGCGAAACAGCCACACCCTTCGGACGACCCGTCGACCCCGACGTGAAAATCACATACGCCGCATTCCCCGAACGCAACGGCGCCAACCGATCCACATCCGAGAACCGCGCACCCGAAAAACCAGACACATCAACAACATCAACACACACAACCCGACGACCCGACGCCGAGAAACCATCACGCTCCGTCGACACCACACACACCGGATCAGCCGTATCCAACACATACTCGTTACGAGACGACGGCGCATCAGGATCAAGAGGCACCCACGCCCCACCCGCACGCACAATCGCATACAACCCCACCAACAAATCCGTCGACCGACGAACCGCCAACCCCACCAACGACTCCGGACCCACCCCCAACGACACCAACAACCGCGCAACACGATTCACACGATCATCGAACTCCGCATACGAAAGCACCTCACCCCCGAACACCACCGCCCGCGCCCCCGGAGACACCGCCACCACCGAATCGAAACCATCCAACAACAACCCACCCACCGTCGCCTGAGCAGTGTCGTTGAAGTCTCGAACGATTCTCTGGAAGTCATTGGTGGACAGCAGTTCCACATCGCCGATTGCAGATTCCGCATCGACAACCATCGCGCGGAGAATGCGAGTCAACCGATCGGCAAACGCCACCACAGTTTCGGCATCGAAAAGGTCTGTCGCATACAACCAGGACATCGCGATACCGGTGCCAACGCCGGGCTCATCCTCGATCGGCGATGCTGTCAACTGCAGATCGAACTTCGCGATATCAATCCCGGCATCAAATTCCGAGACGCGCAACCCCGGCAGTTCCAAAGCCTCACCGGCCATGTTCTGAAAAAACAGTGCCACCTGAAACAGCGGATGATGCGCCTGCGAACGCGCCGGGTCCAGAACCTCGACCAAACGCTCGAAAGGCAAGTCCGCGTTCGCAAATGCACCGAGATCAGTCTCACGAACCTGCTCGAGCAACTCCGCGAAAGACATTGCCGGAGTTATCGAAGTACGCAACACCAACGTGTTGACGAACATTCCGATCAGATCGTCGAGCGCCGGCTCACCACGACCGGAAATCGGCGAACCGATCACCACGTCATCGGTCGACGCCAGCCGCGCCAGCAACACTGCGAGCGCGGAATGCACAACCATGAACAGCGAAACATTACGATCCAACGCCAACTGCTCGAGAGAACGATGCAGTTCACCATCGATCTCGAACCGGTGCACGCCGCCGCGTGTCGACGCCACAGTCGGACGCGGCCGATCCGACGGCACGTCGATCTTCTCCGGCAGACCCGCCAGATTCTCACTCCAGTAACGCAATTGTTCCGACATCAGTGACGCCGGATCGGAATCGTCACCGAGGACCTGTCGCTGCCACAAGGCAAAGTCAGCGTACTGAACAGCAAGCGGAGACCATGCCGGCGCCTCACCACTCGCCCGGGCGAGATACGCCAACGCAACATCGCGCACCAACGGACCAACCGACACACCGTCCGCCGAGATGTGATGAACCACCATTGCCAGCACGAAATCCGTTGAACCGGTACGGAAGAGTCGAACCCGTAGCGGCACAGCCGTCGCGACATCGAATCCTGATGTGACCAGCGGCAGCAACGTTGCGAGCAGTGCGGATTCGTCGAGATCCTGGGGTACCAAGTCGATGTCGGCAGTCGAGATTCCGAGGACTTCCTGATAGCCGATACCGCCGAAAGCCGGGTACATGGTCCGGAGCACCTCGTGCCGCGCAACGACGTCGTCCACCGCGCTCCGGAGTGCACTCACGTCGAGTTCGCCGGTAAGCCTCAGAACTATCGGAATATTGTTGACCGCCGATTCCGAATCGAACTGGCTCAGAAACCACATACGTTTCTGCGCCAAGGACAACGGAACCCGCTCGGGCCGCGTCATCGGTTGCAGCGCAACATGTCCGACCGAGTCCGTCTCGGCTTCGATACGTGCTGCCAGCGATTCGACCGTCGATGCCTCGAACAGAGTCTTCACCTGCACGCGCGTCTCGAATGCTGCGCCAAGTCGACCTACCAGTTTGGCTGCGATCAGGGAGTTGCCGCCCAACTCGAAGAAATCGTCGTCGACTCCGACTTGCTCGAGCCCGAGCAGGTCTGCGATCGCGTCGGAGACAAGTATCTGCGCAGGTGTGGATGGCGGTCGGTACGAACGGGATTCGAACTGCGGCGCAGGCAATGCATCGACGTCGAGCTTGCCGACCGGGGTCAGCGGAATCTCCGTGATCATCACAATCGATGCCGGAACCATGTGTCGCGGCAGCGCAGCCCGTGCACTCGTAACCAACGCGTCGGGGTCGAGGCAGACTCCCGCCTTGGCCTTCACATACGACACCAACGCGGACTCACCCGTCGGGCCAGTCCTGATGAGTGTCGCTACAAAATCGACGCCGGGCACAGCCGAGAGAACTGCGTCGATTTCGCCGAGTTCGATACGGAAACCCCGGATCTTGACCTGAGAGTCGCCTCGTCCGAGATATTCGAGATCACGCTCGCCGCCGTCGGTCCGAATCCAACGCACGGTATCTCCGGTGCGATACAGGCGTTCACCGGCGGTTCCGAACGGGTTCGCGACAAAACTTGCTGCGGTAGTGCCGGACAAGCCGTTGTACCCGCGTGCCAGGTGCGCTCCCGATACATACAATTCACCCGAAGTGCCGGTGGCGACCGGCTGCAACCGGGCGTCGAGAACATACAGTCCGACACCGCGGACGGGGCCGCCGACAGTGACCGGGCCCTCCCCGGCGAGTTCGGCGATCGAGGTGGCAACAGTGGCTTCGGTCGGGCCGTACGCGTTGAAGAACTTGCGTCCAGGCGCCCAACGCGTCACCAATGCGGGTGAACACGCTTCGCCGCCGACAACAACGACCTCGAGATTCTCGAAACCGTCTTCTGCCGAAAGCGATCCGAGCGCGGCCGGAGTCATGAATGCATGCGTGACCTGTTCCCTCACAAGGAGTTCGGCCAGTTCGTCTCCGCCGTAGACATCGGGACGAGCGATCACCATCGTCGAACCGCCACCGAAAGCGAGGAGCAATTCCAGCACGGACGCGTCGAAGCTCGGTGACGCAAAATGCAAGGTGCGAGACGTGGCCGTCAGCCCAAAGCGTTCAACCTGCTCGGCGCAGAGGTCCGCGATACCGCCGTGCGTGACGATGACGCCCTTGGGTCGTCCCGTCGAGCCTGAAGTGTAGATCACGTACGCCGGGTGTTCTGGGCGCAAAGTTCCGACGCGTTCGGTGTACGACACGGGCTCTGCTGGAATATCAGATGCGAGAGCCACGTACTCCGCACTGTCGAGTTCCCACCACGGCAAGCTCGAAGGCAACCCACCGGCGACCGCCGCCACGGTCAGACCGATCGAGGCGCCCGAATCGGAAATCATGTGGAGGACGCGATCAGCGGGATAGTTCGGGTCCACGGGGACAAACGCCGCACCCGCCTTTGCAACGGCCCACACAGCGCACACCGACTCGACAGACCGTGGGATGGAGATCGCCACCCGACCCTCCGGGCCTACCCCATGATCGATGAGCCGGCGAGCAAGCTGCGACGACGCCGCATCCAGCTCGGCGTAGGTGACGGACCGCCCGTCGAAGCGGATGGCGACCGCAGCCGGATCGATGTCGACGGCAGCTGCCAGCAGTTGAGGTAGCAGTGGCACTCGCACCCGGCGTGCGCGGGCGGGGCGGGGCTTGCGGCTTCCCCGCGTCTTCTCCGGTGCCATGTCGTCGGCACTCATGCGATCACGTCCAGTGATCGATCTGCAGATACGTCGGCCCCTGGCGCCATCAGACAACTCACCTTCACGTAATTCTTGTTTCCACTTACTTGCAGGCCCGTACTGGCTCCCCACAGCTCATCGGCAACCCGCAGCCATTGTTACAGCCAGGAGCCTCGCCGACAGTCGGCATTGCGAGTGTCTATGAGTTCCGCCACTCGCAATCCCGAGACTTCACCAGCTCCGTGGGTCGTCCGCATCGAGGACATACTCGAGGTCCGGAAGTTCGTTGCGGTCGATTCGCGCAACCGCCTTCTCGGACAGGATCGCGTGTG
Source organism: Rhodococcus sp. IEGM 1379 (assembly GCF_030056815.1). Lineage (GTDB taxonomy): Bacteria > Actinomycetota > Actinomycetes > Mycobacteriales > Mycobacteriaceae > Rhodococcus_F. Next base: position 26,905 of record NZ_JASHKR010000030.1, on the reverse strand, counting down.
TCACCCAATCGTCGGCCAACGCGTCCTCGAGCGATTCGAGGTCGATCGGAGCATCTACCCACGCTGCGCCGGCTGATGCCGCGAGCAGTATCGCCAAGGCAATACCGTCGGCCAGGGCAACGCCATCGGACGCGGTAGCCAGCACCCGCGATTCGACGTCGACGGCGTACTTCTCGCTCACTCTTGCCAACATGTCCGAGAGTTCGCCGTACATCAGCTCCCAACCGGAAGCTCGATAGGCGATGTCTTCGGCCGTCAACGGGCGCAGCCTGTCGGCGTAGCTGATCGGGCGGGTGGACTGTGAGCCCGCGCGAGCGACGGTTTCCGGTGTGACGGCCAGAATGGCTTCCGACGCCATGACTGTGGCTGCTCCGGTCTTGACAATCGCCCACTGGGCGACGACTGCGTCGATTCCGGACAGCTTTACCGGCGCAACGAGCTGTCCGGGTCCGGCGCCCTCCTCGATCAGCTGACGCGCCAGCTGCGAAGACCGTGAATCAACTGCCGCATAGTCGATTTCCTCGCCGCCGAGGACGACTGCCGGCGCTTGCGGATCACTCTCGACTATCGACGACAGCAATTGCGGCAGGAGTGCTGCCGTGGGAGCTATCGAGACGCTGCGCTGAGTTCCCGCGCCGAGAGCCTCTTCTTTCTCTGCAGCGGTGAGCAATTCGATATCACCGACCCGAATCGACGAATCGTCGGTGACCTGTTCGAGAATACGAACGAAGCGCTCCGCAAATGATTCGACGGTTTCCTTGTCGAACAGGTCCGTCGAGTAGAGCCACACACCGGACAGTCCGTATCCGTCTGCTGAACTGTTCAAAGTCAGCTGCAGATCGAACTTCGTCGACACCACTGCGGCATCGACCGCACTGATCGACAGCCCTGGCAGCGAGAACTCTGCTCCGGCAGCAGGTTCCAAGGACAAGATGATCTGGAAGAGACCAGCAGGCGCGCCGACGGCTTCGGACACTTCTTCGAACGGGATATCGGCCTTCGCGAAAGCCTCCAGATCCACATCACGCACGGCGACAACAAGTTCGTCGAAACTTGCGGCACTGTCCACTTCGGTCCGTAGCGCGAGCGTGTTGACGAACATTCCGACCAGATCGTCGAGTGCACGCTCGCCTCGTCCGCCGACTGCCGTACCAATCGCAAAGTCTGTAGTAGCGCCCACCCGGGCGATCAGTACGGCCAGAGCGGCGTGCAATGCCATGAAGGCGCTCGCATTCCAATCGCGAGCGACCTCCACCAACCGAGCGTGGATCTGCTCGCTGATCTCGAACTCCACGGCCCCGGCCGCCGGGGACAAGGCACTCGGCCGTGGACGGTCTGTCGGTAGACCGGCCAGTGCCGGCATCCCGCGAAGCTTGGATCGCCAGAAATCGAGTTGCGCACTGGCAACACTGTCTTCGTCGTCAACCGTGCCCACAACGTCACGTTGCCAGAGCGCGAAGTCCGCGTACTGCACCGTCAACGGAGTCCACGCCGGAACACTGCCCCGGGTTCGGGCCTCGTACGCGATCATCATGTCGCGAGCCAACGGTGCCATGGATTCACCGTCCGCGGCGATGTGGTGCGCAACGAGCGCGAAGACGTATTCGTCTGTCCCACAGCGCAGTAACTCCATCCGCACCGGGACCTCGGCGGATACGTCGAATCCTACCGACATCACATCGACGACTCGTGAATACATCTCGGCGGCGTCGGCAACAACGACGGGTTCCGCAATTTTCGGAGCGTCTTCGACGCCGAGAATCCGTTGACTGGGTCCACTGTCGTCGCCGGGATAGAACGTCCGGAGTGACTCGTGACGGGCAATGACGTCGCGGAACGCTGACTGCAACGCCTCGAGGTCGAGATCTCCCGTCAACCGCAGCGCCATCGGAATGTTGTACGTCGGTGCAGCAGTATCCATCTGATTGACGAGCCACATGCGTTGCTGCGCAAGCGACAACGGAAGTCGCGCGGGTCGCGGATGGGCCTCGAGTGCCTTCCTCCGGCCAGAACCCGCAGTTGCGCCGACTGCCTGTGCCAACGCTTCGACAGTTGTCGCGTCGAACAGCGCCCGGACCGCAACCGTCGTGTCAAGTGCCTGGCCGAGTCGAGCTGCCAGACGGGTCGCAATCAAAGAGTTGCCACCAAGTACGAAGAAATCGTCATCGAGGCCGACGCGTTCGAGGCCCAGCAGATCAGCGAACACCGCTGCCACTGCGTGTTCCACGTCAGACTGCGGCTCTCGATACTGTGCAACCTCGAACGCCGGCGCCGGCAATGCCCGTCGATCGACTTTGCCGTTGGCATTGAGGGGGATCTCTTCGAGAACGACAAACGCGGACGGCACCATGTAATCCGGCAGACGCTGCGCCACAGCTTCTCTCAATATCTCTGATACAAGGTCCGGCTCGGCGCCAACGACGTAAGCCACGATGCGGTCGCCTACGACTGCGTCGCGGTGGACCACCACTACAGCCGATGCAACCGAATCCACTGCCACCAACGCCGACTCGATCTCCCCGAGTTCGATACGCAGACCGCGAACCTTCACCTGGAAATCGGTACGGCCCAAGTACTCGAGCGCACCGGTGGCGGTTCGACGGACAAGGTCGCCTGTTCGGTACATGCGCGCTCCAACAGTGCCGAACGGATCCGCGACAAAGCGTTCTGCCGTCAGATCGAACCGGGCGCCGTAACCACGACCCACACCCACACCGCCGACATACAACTCACCGACGACACCTGCCGGCACCATCTGCAACCGCGAATCCAACACGAACAAATCGATATTCGGAATCGGCGAACCGATCGGCACACCCGAAATATCACCAACAGATGCCTCGCGGAACGACACCACATCCGACGCCTCAGTCGGGCCGTAGCTGTTCACCACCCGAACGCCCGAATCCATCACGGCTGCAAGGCGGCTGACCTGAATCGGCTCGCCACCGAGGAATACAACGTCCAATCCGGAAAGCACGCCGTCTACATCAGCGTCAACCACAGCCTCGAACGCACTCGGCGACATATTCGCCACCCGCACAACCGAACCCGCCACAACACTCAAGATCTCCGACGGATCGAACCCGGCCGGCGCCACGAACACACTGCCACCACTCGACAACGGACCCCACACATTCTTCTGCGTCAGGTCGAAACTCGGCGACGACGCCACCAACACACCGGAACCCGCCGGAATCTGCGACCGATACCAGGCAACCGTATTCGCGATACCCACCATCGGGACAATCGTCGGCTTCGGGCGACCCGTCGAACCGGACGTCGAAATCACATAACCAGCACGCAAGCCCGCACCCGAGCGCACCCAACGATCAACCCACCCCGGCACAACCGTCGAATCCACCGCATCGCCGACCCGAACAACAGGCACTACCGCTGCAACGTCGTCGATCGCCACCACACACCGTGCCGCTGTGTCGGAAAGTACAGCCTCGATACGCTCCGCCGGCAACGACGGATCGATCGGGAGATACGCCGCCCCCGCCTTCCATACCGCCACGAGAGCGACAACCCACTGCCACGACCGCGGAACAAGCACTCCCACAACATCGTCAGCGCCCACTCCAGCTGCAACCAACTCCGCCGCCAACACCGACGACCGCACATCAAGGTCTGTGTACGACAACGACACATCACCGGCCACCACAGCAGGTGCATCCGGACTGCTCAGCACCTGCTCGGCGAAAAGAGCCGGAATCGAAACACTCGCACCTGGGATCCGCTCACCCCGCGACCACTGAAGAACCTGCGCAGACTCCGCACCGTCAAGAATCTCCAACGCACCCACCGGACGAGACGAATCCTCCGTCACACCCGCCAACACCCGCACCAACCGCTCGGCGAACGACGCCACCGTCGACTCGTCGAAAAGATCCGTTGCATAGGTGAACTCAGCGTTCAAGCCACCATTGCCGGTTTCAGTTGCTTCCACGAGAGTCAGTTGCAAATCAACTTTGGCCATCAGGTCCGCGAGGGGGAACTGGGATACTTCGAGCTCCGCCAACTGCACTTTCGCGCGCTGCAAGTTCTGGAAGGACAAACCGACCTGGAAGAGTGGATGCCGCGCCTGAGAACGCTCGGGATTGAGGATCTCGACCAGACGCTCGAATGGAACGTCCGCGTGGCTGAAGGCACCGAGATCTGTTTCTCTCGTGCCCTTCACCAGTTCGGCAAATGACCGATGCGGATCTACCGTGGTGCGTAATACCAGGGTGTTGACGAACATGCCGATCAGATCGTCGAGTGCCCGCTCGCCTCGACCAGCTGCCGGCGTTCCGATCACGATGTCGGGGCTGCCCGACAGACGTGACAACACAACCGCAAATGCCGCGTGCAACACCATGAACAGCGAGGCATTGTTTTCCCGTGCCACGCGATCGAGAGCTGCGCGCAATTCGGAATCGATGGTGAAGGTATGCCCCGCACCCCGATTCGACAGAACTCGGGGTCGAGGGCGATCAATCGGCAGATCCAACTGATTCGGAATATCTGCCAGCGCCTCGCGCCAGTATCCGACCTGGGATGCGATCACCGATGTCGGATCGTCTTCACTGCCCAGAACTTGCCTCTGCCACAAGGCGAAATCGGCGTACTGCACCGGGAGTGGCGCACTATCCGGAACCTCACCCTGAGACCGAGCTGCGTACGCTGCCACAACATCTCGCACCAGCGGACCCATCGAGAATCCGTCACCACTGATGTGATGCACGACGAATACGAGTACATATCGCGACTCACCCAGATCGAACAGTCGTGCGCGAACCGAAGATTCACGCGTCACGTCGAATCCTGGCAGTACAAAACTTGTCACGTGATCGAGAACCACGGATTCGTCGACGGATACCGGTGAAAGATCAGGGACAAGCGAATCAGCATCCACGATCTTCTGGTATCCGACGCCGTCGACCTCGGGATACACCGTCCGCAGGATCTCGTGACGATCGAACAGGTCTCGCAGGGCGGCCTGCATTGCGGGAATGTTGAGTTCACCCGTCAACCGGATCGCCACCGGTATATTGTCGACACCCGACGCTGCGTCGAAGCGGTTGAGGAACCACATCCGCTGCTGGGCAATCGACAACGGAACCCGAGCGGGTCGTTCCTGCGCTACCAATGGCGGTCGCCCGCCCCTACCGGCCGACGAATCGATCAGCGAGGCAAGAGACTCCACGGTTGACGCGTCGAAAAGCACACGGACTGGAACGGTGGTATCAAGTGCCTCGCCGAGCCGTGCAACAACCTGGGTTGCGATGAGCGAGTTGCCGCCGAGTGCGAAGAAGTCGTCATCCAGTCCGACGTACGCAACGTCCAGGAGTTCACCGAATACGCGTGCGACTTCTTCCTCGACAACCGTGCGTGGGGCCCGGAAGGCTGCGATCTCCACAATCGGATCGGGCAACTGCTTGCGATCCAGTTTTCCGGATGCATTGAGCGGGAACGTCTCGAGCACCACATGTGTCGTGGGCACCATGTAGCCGGGCAGCTTGGCAGCGAGCGAGGTTTCGACACGCTGCCAGTCCACGACAGAGTCGTGTTTCGCAACCACGTACGCAACCAACTGGTCATTGCGCACGGACACCACGGCCGTCGCAATCGACGACTGGTCACGTAGCACTGCCTCGATCTCACCCAGTTCGATCCGCAGTCCGCGCAGTTTCACCTGGAAGTCGGTTCGCCCGATGTACTCGAGTTCCCCAGCCGGGTTCCAGCGCACCAAGTCTCCCGTGCGGTACAGGCGATCACCGGTAGTTCCGTAGGGATCTGCGACAAACCGATCTGCCGTGAGATCCGGTCGACCGACATATCCGCGTGCAAGCTGGATACCTGCGAGATACAGCTCTCCCGCCACCCCCACGGGCACCGGACGCAATCTCGAATCCAGCACGAGCACGCGCGTATTCCAGACCGGCGCACCGATCGGAACGGAGCTGGAATCTGCGTCCGTGACCTCGTGGAACGTCACGTCGACTGCAGCTTCGGTCGGCCCGTACAGATTGTGTAGTCGAGTCTCGGGAAGGAGTCGACGGAGTTCCTGCGCAACGTTCGGCGCCAACGCTTCACCGGAGGCGAATACCTGGCGAAGTGCGACTGCTCCTCGAACTGCTGGTTCTGCAACAAAGACTTCGAGCATCGAGGGCACGAAATGCGCTGTGGTGACGCCTTGTTCCGCAATCACCGATGCCAGGTAAGCCGGCTCTCGGTGGCCGTCTACGACCGCCACAACCAAGCGGGCACCAACCTGCAACGGCCAGAAGAACTCCCAGACCGACACGTCGAATGTGAACGGAGTCTTCTGCAACACTACGTCGGTCCCGGAGAGTCCGTACTCTGTCTGCATCCACACCAAGCGATTGACAATTGCCCGGTGCGTGACCGCGACGCCCTTGGGTTTGCCGGTGGATCCCGACGTGAAGATCACGTACGCAGTGTTGTCGGGTCGGAGCGGTGTGCGCCGATCCCCGCCCGAAACCCTGGTGTCCGAGTAGCCGGACAAGTCGATGGTGTCAACGGCGACAACAACTGTGCCATCAAATCGGAAGCCGTCTCGATCCGTGGTGAGCACACACGTCGGATTGGCAGTCTCGAGTACGTATTCGTTGCGTTCGGTGGGCTGATCCGGATCGATCGGAACGTACGCGCCGCCAGCCTTGACGATGGCGTACAGAGCGACCAGCAGTTCGATCGACCGGCGGATCGACAAACCCACGAGTGCATCCGGGCCGACGCCGATCGAGATCAAGTAGCGAGCAAGACGATTGACCCGCGAGTCGAATTCCGCGTACGTCAGGGACTTGCCCTCGAAAGTGAGCGCGACAGAATCCGGAGTAGCCGCTACCTGATTGTCGAAGAGTTCAACCAGCGTTGTATCAGGAGCATCGTGGGCTGTCGAATTCCACTCCTCGACCACGCGGCGACGTTCATCTGCATTTGTTACGTCGATATCGCCGACCGCGGTTGAGCGGCTGTGAGCCACGGCTTCGAGGATCGCCACGTACCGGTTCGCGAACAGTTCTACTGTTGCAGCGTTGAAAAGGTCTGTTGCATAGGTGAACTGTGCAAGAAGTCCGCCCTGCTCTCCTTCGGTCGATTCACTGACCGTCAACTGGAGATCGAATTTGGCTACAGGCGATTCGAGGTCCACGGCAGACACGGCCACGTTGTTCATCGCGATCGAATCAAGACCAGCCGCACTGATGTTCTGCATGGTCAGCATGACCTGGAAGAGTGGGTTTCGGGCCTGCGAACGCTCCGGGTTGATGATCTCGACCAGACTCTCGAATGGCACGTCGGCATGATCGAATGCACTGAGATCAGTCTCCCGAGCAAGTTCGATCAGATCCGCGACGGTCGATGCGGGGTCGATATCGGTTCGCAATACCAAGGTGTTGACGAACATGCCGATGACGTCGTCGAGCATCTGCTCACCGCGTCCGGCAACCGCTGTGCCGATGACAATGTCAGTAGTACTCGACAGCTTGGACAGCAACAACGCCAAGGCGGAATGCAAGACCATGAACAGCGACGCATGGCCCTCCCGAGCAACCGCGTTCAACTGCTCGAGCAGCGCCGCATCAACGGAGAAGTCGTGGTGCGCACCTTGATTGGACGCAATGCGGGGTCGAGGCCGATCTGTCGGCAGGTCGAGCTGGTCCGGAATCCCGGCCAGTTGTGTTCCCCAGTAGTCGAACTGCCGGGAAATTACCGAGCCCGGGTCGTTCTCACTGCCCAGAACCTCGCGCTGCCACAACGCGAAGTCGGCAAACTGTACCGGCAGCGGCGCCCAGAGCGGAGCAGTCCCGGCTGAACGAGCGCCGTACGCAGTGACGACGTCACGGATCAGCGGGCCCATCGAGAATCCGTCGCCGCTGATGTGGTGGACGACAAAGACCAGCACGAACTCGGTATCCGTGATTCGAAGTAGCGAAACACGCAGTGGCACTTCCGTGGTTACGTCGAATCCGGGTGTCACGGCGTCGGTAACGCGGGCCACGACATCTGCCAGTTCCACGTCGACCGGTGTCACATCGATCAGGCGCGCGGGTTCGAGTACCTGCTGATAGCCGACGCCGTCGATCTCCGGATAGATCGTTCGCAAGCTTTCGTGGCGACGCACCAGATCATCGAGTGCGTCCTGCAGCGCTCCGACGTCGAGCGGACCGGTCAATCGCAATGCTGCCGGAATGTTGTCGACATTCGATCCTGGTTCGAAGCGGTTGAGGAACCACATCCGTTGCTGTGCCAGGGAGAGCGGCACAAGTTCCGGCCGAACCTGGGCAGTCAGCGGAGGCCTCGACTCGACAGCTGTTCCCGATTCGATCCGCCCAGCCAATTCAGCGACAGTGGAAGCGTCGAACAACATCCTCACGGGGATGCTGGTGTCGAGCCTCTGACCTAGTCGGGCGACGACCTGGGTAGCCATGAGCGAGTTTCCGCCCAGACCGAAGAAGTCATCATCCCGGCCGACCTGTTCGACGCCCAACAGGTCGGAGAAGACCTGCGAGACAGTAATTTCGGTTTCGGTGCGGGGTTCACGGAACTCTGCGACGCGCAACACCGGATCGGGCAACTGCGTGCGATCGAGCTTGCCCGAGCTATTCAGCGGAAAGGACTCGAGCACTACGTGAGCATTCGGAATCATATAGGCGGGAAGCCGCACCGCAAGAGCCGCAGCGACGTCGTCCCAGTCAAAGTGAGCGCCGTCAGCGGCGATGACGTAGGCCACCAGCTGATCGCCCCGCACCGTGACCACCGCAGCCGACACCACCGAGTGGTCGCGCAGTGCCATCTCGATTTCCCCGAGCTCGATGCGCAGGCCTCGCAGTTTGACCTGGAAATCAGTTCGACCGATGTACTCCAGTTCTCCCGCAGTGTCATTCCCCCTCGCTGCGCTCGACCGTGTCCACCGCACCAAGTCACCGGTTCGGTAAAGCCGCTCCCCCGTCTCCGAGAAGGGGTCCGCCACAAATCGATCTGCAGTCAGTTCGGGCCGCGAGAGGTATCCACGCGCAAGCTGCACCCCGGCGAGGTACAGCTCGCCGGCAACCCCGACAGGAACCGGATGCAAACGGGCATCCAGTACCAGTGTTCGTGTATTCCAGACCGGCGCACCGATGGGCACACCTATGATGTCGGATTCCGTAACCTCGTGGAATGTCACGTCGACTGCAGCCTCGGTCGGACCGTACAGGTTGTGCAGAGCGGTGGAAGGCAGTACATCTCGTAGCCTAGACGCCACCTGCGGCGCCAAAGCCTCACCTGAGGCGAACACACGAGTCAACGAACTACATTGCGCCGCAGAAGGCTCGCCGACAAACACTTCCAGCATCGACGGAACGAAGTGCGCGGTAGTGACACCGTACTCGGCAATAGCCGAAGCCAGGTACGCCGGATCGCGATGCCCGTCGATGGCGGCAACAACAAGTTTCGCACCGATCTGCAACGGCCAGAAGAACTCCCACACCGACACGTCGAATGTGAACGGAGTCTTCTGCAAGACCACGTCGCTACCGGTCAGTGTGTACTCGGACTGCATCCACTCGAGCCGGTTGACAATCGCTCGGTGCGATACCGCGACGCCCTTCGGCTTTCCGGTGGAACCGGAAGTGAAGATCACGTACGCCGTATTGTCGTCGCGCAGCGGCGAGAGTCGATCGGCGTCGACGAGCGCATCAGTCGAGAAACCCGACGCGTCAATCGAATCCAGCGAGACAACACGGTGCCCCGCTGCCTCGAAGGCGTCGCGATCAGTCGTCAGAACGCAGACCGGTGCCGCCGTCGCGAGCACGTAGTCGTTGCGATCAGCCGGCTGATCGGGGTCGATCGGAAGGTACGCTCCGCCCGCTTTGAGAATGGCGTACATCGCCACGACCAAATCCAGGGATCGCCGAATCGCCAGTCCCACCACAGCGTCGGGGCCGACGTCCAGAGTGACCAGCTTGCGGGAAAGTTGATTTACCCGAGAACCGAAGTCTGCGTAGGTAAGTGACTCATCCTCGAAGCGGAGAGCAACCGAGTCCGGAGTTCGCAAGACCTGCGCGTCGAACATGTCGACCAGCGTCCGCCGCTCGACGTCGTGCTGCGTCTCGTTCCATGTGCCCGTTGCCAACTGCCGTTCGGAGTCACCGAGCAGGTCGACATCACCGACAACAACCGTCGGATCTTGCGCTACAGCCGTGAGAATCATCGACAACCGCGATGCAAACGAGTCAATGGTGGACGCGTCGAAAATATCTGTGGCGTAGTCGATGACCAGCGACAGCCCTCCGCGCTCGGTGTCTTCCCAGACAGTGAACTGAAGATCGAACTTGGCGATAGCCGACGGGAGATCCACACCCGTGACCGTCAGCCCACCCAGTTCGGCACTCCCCTGTTCACTCTGGCCGAGGTTCTGGAATGCCAGCATGACCTGGAAGAGCGGATTGTGGGCCTGCGAACGGGCAGGATCGAGCACCTCTACGAGTCGCTCGAAGGGAACGTCGGCGTTGCCGAAGGCATCAAGATCGGCGGTGCGGGCAGCGTTCAGCAGACTCTCGAAGGTGCCGGCCACATCAACTTCGGTACGCAGCACCAAGGTGTTGACGAACATGCCGATGACGTCGTCGAGCGCTCTGTCGCCGCGTCCGGCAACCGGGGTACCGATCGCGATGTCGGACGTGCCGGACATGCGGGCTAGCAGCATCGCAATGGCGCTGTGCAGCACCATGAATACCGAAGCCTTGTTTGCCTGCGCGATCGATTCGAGCCGCGCCAGCAGCCCGAAATCTATCGAAAACTTGTGCGATGCACCGCGATTGGTGGCGACGGGCGGACGTGGTCGGTCCACCGGAAGATCGAGCAGCTCCGGCAACCCTGCCAACTGCTCGCTCCAGTAGTCGATCTGGCGTGCAATCAGCGACTGGGGGTCGTTCTCGTCACCGAGAACAGATCGCTGCCACAAGGCGAAGTCGGCGTACTGAACCTCGAGGGGCCGGAACTCGGGTGCGGCGCCGTTCGAACGTGCTGCGTACGCTCCCACTACGTCGCGGACCATCGGGCCCATCGAGAAGCCGTCACCGCTGATGTGATGGACAACGAAGACCAGCACAAATTCGGATTCCGCTACCTGGAAAAGCTTGACTCGCAACGGAACCTGCGTCGTCACGTCGAATCCCTCGGTCACCACGGCCGTAACCCGGTCCACTAGTTCCGATTCGGCGACAGCTACTGCAGTCAGGTCGATCGCAACATCCGAGGGTGCCAGAATCTGCTGATAGCCGACGCCGTCGATCTCGGGATAGACCGTTCGTAGGCTCTCGTGGCGCTCGATCAGGTCCGCAATCGCGGCACCCAACGCATCGACGTCGAGGCCGCCGCTCAGACGCAGCGCCACGGGGATGTGATCGACGGCCGAACCCGAGTCGAAACGATTGAGGAACCACATCCGCTGCTGGGCAAGCGACAGCGGAATCTGCGCGGGGCGCTCCTGCGCAGCTAGCGGCGCTCGGGACACGGAACCTGCGGAATCATCTACCAGAGAAGCCAACTCGGCAACGGTGGGTGCATCGAAGAAGGCTCGCATATCCAGTTCGACGCCGAGTTCGGCGTTGGCGCGGGCCACTACTCGGGTCGCGAGAAGCGAGTTGCCGCCGAGATCGAAGAAACCGTCGTCGACGCCCAGGGTTTCCCGCCCGAGGAGGTCGGAGAAGATCGTGACCAACGCCTCCTCCGCCGGGGTGCTCGGTGCGCGATACTCGACGACGTGGGCCGTGAACTCCGGTGCGGGCAGCGCCTTACGGTCCAGTTTTCCGCTGGCATTGAGAGGAAAGGCGTCGAGTTCGACGAACAACGACGGCACCATGTAGTCGGGCAGTCGCCCGCCCAGCTGATCGGCAAGCTTCTCGGAGTCGAAAGCTGCACCAGCAGAAGGCACAACATAGGCAACGAGGTTGTCACCCAAAATTGCATCGGAGTGCACCACCACTGCAGTTTGCGCCACCGCGTCATTGTCGAGCAGGGCGGATTCGATCTCGCCGAGTTCGATGCGCAGTCCACGCAGTTTCACCTGAAAGTCGGTGCGGCCGATGTACTCGAGCAGTCGCGCACTACCGGCGCCGCGCCAGCGAACCAAGTCGCCGGTCCGGTACATCCGAGTTCCGGCGGCGCTGGGGTGAGCGACAAACCGATCAGCCGACAAGTCGGGTCGCGAAACGTAACCACGCGCCAATTGGATACCGGCAAGGTATAACTCACCAGGAACACCGGGCGGAACCTGACGCAAGGCGTCGTCGAGCACGAGCAGTTCGGTGTCAGCCACCGCACGCCCGATCGGAACCGACACCTCGTCTTGCGCGCCAGTTGCATAGTAGGTGACGTCGACTGCAGCCTCGGTGGGCCCGTAAAGGTTGTGCAGCCCAGCTGAACTGACGGCGCGCAGCCGAGCGGCAGTCTGCGCGGGAAGAGCCTCGCCGGATGCGAAGACGTATCGGAGAGTGCTGATCTCTGCAATCGCAGGCTCCGCCACGAAGATAGCCAGCATCGACGGAACGAAGTGAACGACGGTAACGCCGTAATCGATCATGGCGCGTGCGACGTATGCCGGATCACGATGCCCGTCGGGCTCGGCAATGACCAGAGTGGCACCGATCTGCAGCGGCCAGAAAAACTCCCACACCGACACATCGAAGGTGAAGGGCGTCTTCTGAAGGATTACGTCTTCAGCCGTGAAGGCGTACTCGTCCTGACGCCACCGGAGATTGGCGACGATAGCCCCATGGGCAACGCCGACGCCCTTGGGCCGTCCGGTGGAGCCGGAAGTGAAGATGACGTAGGCGAGGTTGTCGGCGCGCAGTGGTGACAACCGATCTGAGTCCACCAGTGCCTCGGCTGAGTGAGCGGACAGATCGATCGTGTCCATCTCGAGGACAGCAACGCCATCAGGCAGTGCCGCACCATCAGTCGACGTGGTGAGCACCAGGATCGGAGCCGCCACGTCCAGTACGTAGGCCACGCGTTCGGCCGGATGGTCCGGATCGAGCGGCACGTACGCGCCTCCGGCTTTCACGATCGCGTACATCGCCACGAGCAGTTCCACGGACCGTCGGATCCCGAGGCCGACCAGGGTATCCGGACCGACACCACGTGCCACGAGTTCGCGTGCCAGGCGATTGACCCGGGCGTCGAATTCCGCATAGGTCAGCGACATCTCACCGAACCGGAGCGCTGTCGCATCCGGAGTCCTGGCGACCTGGTCGTCGAACAAACTAACGAGAGTGGGTTGGGCAACGACCGGGACCTCGAAGGCGACTACTGACATCGCGTCGGCGATGAGCGCGTCGACTATCGCACCCAGTCCACCGTCGTACGACGCGATGAGTTCCGGCAGAACGGTGGAGATGACCACGGGGACAAGTGCATCAGCGCCCAAAGCGCCGCCCATCGCAGTGTCGAGAGTTGTCAGTTCGGTCTCGAGACGGGTGTAACTGATCTCGGTGCCGGCATGTGCGAGCGCGCGCCGATCCGGGTCTACCTCGGCCACCGCCGCGATCAGTCTCGGAAGATCCTCGATGGTCAGCGACTTCGGTCCAGGTATACCAACGGACATCTAGACTTCCTCCAACTGACTGCGCACGAACTGAAACCGGACGAACTGACAACGGACGGAAGGCGTCGATCCGGCACCACGTGTGCCGTCTCGATGCTCTCCACTGGGCAAATGCTTCATATTACCCAATCACGCCGGTGCCTTTCTCTGATGTGATCTGCGCATCAGCGATGAGAGAACTCACCAACGATGCAATTCCGTCAGCACCGAGCGCCGGCAGAATGCCCGGAGCCAGACCGTTCAGCGACACCGAAGCCTGTGCGTCGGCGCCCAGCACTGCGCCCATCGTCGCCTTTGTCGTAGCCAGCTTTTCTGCCAGCTGAGTGAAGGTGACAGTGTGCTCACCGTGGGTGAATGCCACCGCGGTCGGGTCTGCCGCTGCGGCTGCCGCAGCCAGATCCGGGAGGTCCTCCACCGTCTTCGGCTCAGCAGCCTCGAGCAATGCCCGCTCCGTGTCCGTCACGATGTCGATAGTGCGCAGAACCACAGTCGGATCCGCCGCGACGGCGTCGACGACGGCCCGCAGCCTGGCGGCGAACACCTCCATCGTCGAGGCGTCGTACAGATCGGTTGCGTAGGTGAATCGCATCCGAATGTCCGACAGACGGCCGTCCTCGTCGAACTCCTCGATACCGGTCAGCTGGAGATCGAACATGGCCGCATCGAATCCGTCGTCGACCGCCGAGAGTTCGAGACCTGGCAAGGCGAACGTGCCCAGAGCCATGTTCTGGAACGTCAGCATCACCTGGAACAACGGCGAGTAGGCGTGCGAGCGCTCACGACCGACCTGCTCGACCAGACGCTCGAACGGGACGTCCGCATGGCCGAACGCCGCGAGGTCTTTCTCCTTCACCTGCTGCAGCAGGTCTACGAACGTGGTGGACGGTGCCACCTGTGTGCGTAGGACCAGCGTGTTGACGAACATACCGACCAAGTCGTCCAGAACTCGCTCACCACGACCGGCTACCGGGGTGCCGATTGCGATGTCGTTGGAGCCGCTGAGCTTGGACAACAACACCGAGAACGCCGCGTGCACGACCATGAAGACCGTCGAGTTCTGCTCGCGGGCGATCTCGGCGATACGACGCGTCGAATCGGTTCCGAGTGTGAACAGGAAGTCTGAGCCCTTCATCGACTGTGTCGGCGGGCGTGGACGGTCCGTCGGCAGTTCCAGAAGTTCGGGAACGCCGGCGAGTTCCTGGGCCCAATACGAAAGCTGCGTCGACAGTTCACTGTTCGGATCGTCTTCGGAACCGAGGACGTCACGCTGCCACAGTGTGTAGTCCGCGTATTGCACCTCGAGCGGCGCCCATTGCGGTGCCGCTCCGCCGGTGCGAGCGGTGTACGCGACCATCGTGTCTCGGATCATCGGTGCCATCGAGAAGGCGTCGCCACTGATGTGGTGCACGACCACGATCAAAACGTGTTCGGTGGGCGTGATCTGGAACAGACGTACTCGGAGCGGAACCTGCGTGGTCACGTCGAAGCCCTGGCCGACAACCTTCGCGACCTCTGTCGCGACCGTGTCCTCACCGACGTAGAGCACAGCCATGTCGGCGGTTGCCGCCGACTTCGACTGAATCGACTGCGTCGGACCGTCCCCCTGGTCCGGGTAGAACGTCCGCAGAATCTCGTGGCGCGCAACAAGATCGGATACAGCCGACTCCAACGCTGCCACGTCGAGATCCCCGGACATCCGAATTGCCAACGGAATATTGTAGGCAGCAGAACTGCTGTCGAGACGGTTGAGCACCCACATCCGCTGCTGAGCGAGCGACAACGGAATCTGCGAGGGCCGATCCTGCGGCACCAACTGTGCCCGCGAACCGGAGCCGGCATGTTCGAGCACCCGTGACGCCAGGGCGACGACGGTGGATGCCTCGAAGATGATTCGCACCGGGATCTGGGCGTCGAGCGCCTGGCCCAAACGGGCCACGACCTGCGTAGCGACCAAGGAGTTTCCGCCGAGTTCGAAGAAGTCGTCGTCCAACCCGACTCGCGGTGCACCGAGGACCTCGGCAAAAACCGAAGCCACGATTTCCTCGACTGGGTTGCTCGGAGCGCGGAATTCCGTAGCCTCGAACTCAGGCTCCGGCAATGCCTTTCGATCGATCTTTCCGTTGATGTTGAGCGGCAGTTCGTTCAGCACCATCAAGGCCGACGGGACCATGTAGCTCGGCAGCTCACGAATCAATTCCGACTTCACCGCATCGAGATCAATACTGGCATCTGCCTGCGGCACGAGGTAGCCGACCAGTCGATCACCCAGGCGCGGATCGGTTTTCGCCACTACGACGGCCGCTTCCACCGACTGCTGATTCCGCATGACAGCTTCGATCTCACCGAGTTCGATGCGGTAGCCACGGATCTTGACCTGGAAGTCAGCACGATCGACGTACTCGAGTTCCCCGTCTTCACGCCAGACGACGAGGTCGCCCGTGCGGTACAGACGGCTGCCGGGTTCACCGAAGGTGTTGGCGACAAAGCGTTCCGACGTGAGATCGGCCCGGCCATGATAGCCGCGAGCCAACTGTGTTCCGGCCAGATACAGCTCACCGGTTACGCCGACGGGGACGGGGTGCAGTCGCTCGTCGAGGACGTAGACCTGCGTGTTCCATTCCGGCGCACCGATCGAGACCGACGTGATGTCGCGTCCGTCCACGTTGTGCGCGGTCACGGACACGGCAGCCTCGGTGGGTCCGTACAGGTTGACCAAAGCCGCGTCGGAAACCTTGCGGAACTCGCTCGCAGTTGCCGCCGGCAATGCCTCACCGATGGCCAACACACGCTTCAGGGACTGCGGAAGGCTTCCGTCGGCCGCCGAGTGAAGCATCGCCAACATCGACGGCACTGCATGCAGCGTCGTCACCTTCTCCTGCGCCATGAGCGCAAGCATGTACTCGGCGTCCTTGTGCCCGTCCGGGTCTGCGATGACAAGGCGTGAACCGGAGGTCAACGCGGACCAGAACTCCCACACCGAAAGGTCGAACGTCGCCGCTGTCTTGAGCAACATCGCGTCGGTCTGATCGAGACCGTACTGATCGCGCTTCCACAGAAGCTGATTGACGATCGCGGCGTGCGAAACGGCTACACCCTTCGGCTTACCCGTCGAACCCGACGTGAAGATCACGTACGCGGTATTTGCCGAACGGAGCGGTGCGATCCGCTCGTCGACGCGCACCGGATCACCGGAGACGTCGGACAGGTCGAGAGTGTCGATAGCGACGACGGAGTCGATATCCGGCAGCGACGGGGCATCGCGCTCTGTGCTGAGCACGCACACCGGTGCTGCCATGTCGAGTACGTAGGCGGTGCGATCGGCCGGATGATCCGGATCGATCGGAACGTAGCCGCCACCGGCCTTGACGACGGCGTACATGCCGATCACCAGGTCGATGGATCGGCGCATTCCCAACGCCACCAACGATTCCGGGCCGACGCCCAGGCCGATCAGGTGACGTGCAAGGCGATTGACCTTGTCGTCGAACTCGGCATAGGTCAACGATTCATGTCCGTGGACCAGCGCAACGGAATCGCTGTGGGCCGCTACCTGCTCGTCGAACAGATCGACGAGTGTCGCAGCGGAATCGGTGTCATGATCAGTTGCATTCCATTCATGCAGAACCCGATTCGACTCGAGAGGGTCGAGCAGTCCGATGTCACCGACCACTACGGACGGATCCGCGACAACCGAGGCCAGTACCGCGATAAACCGATCGGCGAACGACTGGACCGTCGACTCGTCGAACAGATCGTGTGCGTAACTGAAGACAGCCGAAATGCCCTTTGCGACACCACGTTCGTCGTAGTTGTCGCCGACGATCAACTGGAGATCGAACTGCGCGACACCGTTGTCGATATCGAGTCCCTTGACCGTGAGGCCGGGCAACTCCAGGCTGGCCTGTTCCATGTTCTGGAAGAGGAAGCCGACCTGGTACAGCGGATGGCGGGCAGTCGAACGCGCCGGGTTGAGAACTTCGACCAACCGCTCGAACGGAATGTCGGCATGCGCAAACGCCTGCAGATCGTTCTCACGTACGCGGGCAAGCAGTTCCGTGAAAGTCTCGCCGCCGTCGACGTGTATACGGAAGACCAGGGTGTTGACGAACATACCGATCAACTCGTCCAGCGCCCGCTCACCACGACCGGCGATCGGAGTACCGACAGCAATGTCGTCGGTCCCGGACAACCGAGCCAGCAGGACTGCAAAAGCTGCGTGCGTCACCATGAACAGCGTGGTTCCCTGCGCACGGGCCAATGCCGACAATCCCTGGTGAATCTCCGCGTCGATCTCGAAGGGGAGGTAACCGCCGCGGTACGACTGCGCAGCCGGACGCAGACGGTCGGTCGGCAGATCAAGCTGATCCGGCAGCCCGGCCAATGCCTTACTCCAGTACCCGATCTGCTCGGCGGCAACCGATTCGTCATCCTCTTCGCTGCCGAGAACCTCGCGCTGCCACAGGCTGTAATCGGCGTACTGGACATCTAGCGGAGTCCAACCCGGCACCGTTCCCTGGGCCCTGGCCGCGTAAGCCATGACAAGGTCCCGGGCAAACGGGGTGGTCGACGAACCGTCGGCTGCAATGTGGTGCACAACAACTGCGAGGACATACTCGTTCGCTGCAACCTGGAACAGCCGAATCCGCAGCGGAATTTCAGCTGTCACGTCAAATCGTGTTGATGCCAATTCAACCAGCTTGCCGACGATCTCGGTTTCCGGCACATTCTCGATGTCGAGCTCGACCGGCGTATATCCCACGGGCTCGATGACCTGGACAGGTCCCGAATCCGTTTCGGGATACACGGTTCGCAGGGTCTCGTGACGTGCGACTACGTCGCGGATCGCGGCGCGCATTGCGTCGAGGTCAAGCTCGCCGCTCAACCGCAGCGCAAACGGCATGTTGTACGCGCCGGCCGAACCGTCGAACCGGTTGAGGAACCACATACGCTGCTGCGCAAGGGAAAGCGGAATCTCTGCCGGACGGTCCTGCTGCGTCAACGCCAGGCGAGTTCCTTCGCCGACGTGCGTTTCGAGTCGCGCAGCCAGCTCGTGCACCGTCGACGCCTCGAACAGGAGACGAACAGGGACCGCGGTATCGAGTTCTTCGGCGATGCGCATGACAACTCGAGTTGCGATGAGGGAATTACCACCCAACGCAAAAAAATCATCATCCAACCCCACCCGATCAACACCCAACACACCCACAAACGCCGACGCCACCACCAACTCCACCACCGACACCGGAGCCCGAAACACCCGAGCCTCAAACACCGGCTCCGGCAACAACCCCCGATCCAACTTCCCCGACGAATTCAACGGAAAAGCATCCAACACCACCACAGCCGCCGGAACCATATAACCCGGCACCCGCTCCCCCACAAACCCCCGCAACACCGACACATCAACACTCACACCCACAGCCGGCACCACATACCCCACCAACTGATCACCCGTCACCGACCCACGCACCAACACCGCAGCCGACAACACCGACTCATGCGAGGTCAACGCAGCCTCAATCTCCCCCAACTCAATCCGCTGACCACGAAACTTCACCTGAAAATCAGTACGCCCGATGTACTCGAGTTCTCCAACACTGCTCCAACGAACCAAATCCCCCGACCGATACATCCGCTCACCCACACCAAACGGAGACGCCACAAACCGATCCGCACTCAAATCCGGCCGACCCACATACCCCCGAGCCAACTGCACCCCCACCAAATACAACTCACCCGAAACACCCACCGGCACCGGCCGCAAACGCGAATCCAACACAAACACCCGGCAATTCCACTCCGGCACACCAATCGACACCACAGACCCCGACCCAGCAGCCGTCACATCCGCAAACGTAAACGACACCGCCGCCTCCGTCGGACCATACAAATTATGAACCCGCGCCGACGACACAACCGAAAACTCACGCACCGCCTCCACCGGCAACGCCTCACCAATAACCAACACATCACGCAACGAACCCAACAACCCCGGATCCACCAACGACGAAAACGTCGACAACATCGTCGGAACAAAATCCGTCACCGACACACCCTGCTCATCAATCACCGACGCCAAATACCCCGGATCCCGATGACCATCAGGGGCAGCCACCACCAACGTCGCCCCCACCCGCAACGGCATGAAAAAACCCCACAACGACACATCGAACGTCGTCGCCGTCTTCTGCAAATACACATCCACAGACGTCAGAGCATATTCCGCCTGCATCCACTCCAACTGATTCACAATCGCCCCATGCGAAACAGCCACACCCTTCGGACGACCCGTCGACCCCGACGTGAAAATCACATACGCCGCATTCCCCGAACGCAACGGCGCCAACCGATCCACATCCGAGAACCGCGCACCCGAAAAACCAGACACATCAACAACATCAACACACACAACCCGACGACCCGACGCCGAGAAACCATCACGCTCCGTCGACACCACACACACCGGATCAGCCGTATCCAACACATACTCGTTACGAGACGACGGCGCATCAGGATCAAGAGGCACCCACGCCCCACCCGCACGCACAATCGCATACAACCCCACCAACAAATCCGTCGACCGACGAACCGCCAACCCCACCAACGACTCCGGACCCACCCCCAACGACACCAACAACCGCGCAACACGATTCACACGATCATCGAACTCCGCATACGAAAGCACCTCACCCCCGAACACCACCGCCCGCGCCCCCGGAGACACCGCCACCACCGAATCGAAACCATCCAACAACAACCCACCCACCGTCGCATGAGCAGTGTCGTTCCAAGTGTCGAGCACAAGAGTGCGCTCGGCGGCAGTCATGATCTCGATGTCTCCGACTGCAGCAGTCGGAGTTTCACCGATTTCGGTCAGCAATGTTTCGAGGCGGCCCAACAGAGTCTGAGCGTACGACTCTTCGAAGAAGTCCGGCAGGTACCGAAGCGTCACGTGCAGTTGGTCGTCCAGACCAACCAGCAAGGTGAGCGGGTAGTTGGTCGAGTCGTCGGATGTGACGTCGTCGATCATCATCCCGTCCAGGAACTCCACTTGCGCGGCAAGACCTTCACGGTCCACCGGGTACGACTCGAAGATGACCAAGGTGTCGAACAGTCCGCCGACACCGGCGGCGCTCTGTACCTCGGTCAGTCCGAGGTAGTGGTGATCGAGCAGTCCTGCTTGTTCGATCTGAGTCCGCGAAAGCAAAGCCTCGACGGACTCTGCCAAGTCCAACTGAACCCGCACGGGAAGCGTGTTGATGAACAGGCCCACCATCTTCTCGACGCTGTCGAGCTGCGGCGGACGGCCGGAGACCGTGGCGCCGAAGACAATGTCCTGGCGTCCGGTCAAACGTCCCAACAAGATTGCCCAGGCAGCCTGAACGATCGTGTTGGCCGTGACGCCCATGCGGGAAGCCAAACCGGTGAGTGCCGCGGTTACCGGTTCGCTGAGCGAGAGCTGCAGCTTCTGCGACAGCGCACTGAACTCCTGGCCGGGGACGGCGGGAGCCAACAACGTCGGTTCTTCGACGCCGCCGAGCGCCTGCGCCCAGGCCTCCCGGGAGACACTGCGATCCTGCTGCACCAACCACGCCAGGTAGTTCCGGTAACTCAGTGCCCGCGACTGGGCGGGAAGGTTCCCACGCATCGCGTAGTGGCCCAAAAGCGACTGGAGCAGCAACGGCATAGACCAGCCGTCGAGGATGATGTGGTGGTTCGCCACCACCAGGCGGTACTCACTGGCCGCGATCTTGATCAACGTGAACTTGATCAACGGCGGGTTCGACATGTCGAAGTGCGTTGCCTGGTCCTCGACGAGGAGTCGATCCAACTCTGCAGTGCGTTCGGTTACATCGGCGATCTCGCTGAGATCGATCTCGCGCCACGGTACGTCGACTCCGCCGAGAACAACCTGCACGGGCGTGCCGGTTCCGTCGACGACAAAAGCGGTCCGAAGGTTCGGATGACGGTCGACGATGCTCTGCGCTGCGGCGTGCAGTCGATCTGCGTCGACACGGCCGGAGAGTGACAGCACCATCTGCACCGAGTACAGGTCGACGGTCGATTCGGCCATAACGGCGTGGAACAGCAGGCCCGACTGCAGCGGTGCGAGTGGCCACACGTCCTGCACAGCGGGGAAACGCTGCTCGAAGCCGTCGAGGTCCTGTTGGGTGAGCGCAACCAGCGGCACGTCCGACGGTGTGAGTCCGCCGGCGCCTGTGGTGCGTGCGTGCTTCGCCAATGCCGTCAGGGCTTCGACCCACAGATCGGCAAGAGCCTGGACTTCTGCCTCGGTCAGTAGGCCGCTCGGGAACGCAAACGACGCTTCGAGCACTGCTCCGCCGGCTCCGTCGTTGACGATTGCATTGATGTCGACGACCTTGTTAGCGGGCATGTCCGGGTCTTCCGGCGCACTGACTTCGGAGAAGTCGCGAGCCGGAATCCATCCGAGCTCCTGGGCTGCAGCCGGAATATCTTCCGCCACAATGCGGCCCAGGTAGTTGAAGCTGATCTGACCGCTACTCAGTTTCGTAAGTTCCGCCCGAGTCTCGTCGTTCAGGTAGCGCAGCAGTCCGTAGCCCACCCCCTTGTCCGGGATGGCGAGCAACTGTTCCTTGACTGCCTTGATCGACTGTCCTGCCGCGACTCCGGCGTTGAACGCATCGTCGACGTCGATACCGGCCAGATCGAGGCTGATCGGGAATGCAGCCGTGAACCAACCGACTGTGCGTGAGAGATCTGCTCCCGGAACTACGCCCTCTTCGCGGCCGTGGCCTTCGAGTTGGAGCAGTGCTGCTTCGGTGCTGATACCGCGTTCACGACGCCAGCGAACGAGGGCAAGTGCAAGTCCCGCCAACAGTCCGTCGTTGGCGCCGCCGCGGAACACCTCCGGCAACGTGGTCAGGAGTGTTTCGGTGACATCTGCGGGCACCTCGACGCGAACGCGCTCCACTGTTGCCGCGACATCGACGGACGGGTCGAACGCCCGTGAGCCGAGAACCGGGTCTGGCGTAGACAGCGTCTTACGCCAGCGCGCCATCTCTGCAAGACGCTTGTCGGACCGCGATTCCGCAGCCAACGAATGTGCCCAGGTACGCATGGACGTGCCCGTCGGTTCGAGCACGGGCGTCGTTCCGCCTGATCGCTGCGCCCACGCAGAGATCAAGTCCGGCACGATGATTCGCCACGATACACCGTCGACGATCAGGTGGTGCGCCGCCACGATCAACCGGCCGGTGCGATCGTCGCCGAAGTCGATCCAGACGAACTGCGCCATGACGCCCGCTGCCGGATTCAATCGTCCGAGTGCATCGTCGAGTGCTCCCGAAGCAATGGCGGACAGTTCTGCTTCTGCCACTGCGGGATCCACCGACACCCGGCGTACCAGTGCGTCGGCATCGACCGTGCCAGGCGCGGATACCGACATGCCGGGACCGCGCTGATCGTCCACGAGTCCGTCTTGGGGTCGTCGCCCAGCGACTAGACGCGAGCGGAACATGTCGTGGTGATCGATGACAGCGGTCAATGTTTCGACAACGCCGGTCCGGTCGATTCCCTGCGGAAGTTCCAGCGTCAACAACTGGTTGAATCGCTGGTAGCTACCCGGACGTTCGAACATAAATCGCTCGATCGGAGTTAGCGGCATCCAACCGGTGCCACCGCCCTCGATCTCGGCCAGAACAGTGGCAGCGTCGGCGTCGGAGCCGAATACAGCGACCTCCGCCAGTGCTGCAACAGTCTTGTTCTCGAACACGTCCTTGGGAGAGAAGAGAATTCCACGTCCCTTGGCGCGAGAAACCAACTGAATCGACATGATCGAGTCTCCGCCCTGAGCGAAGAACGAATCGTCGGTGCCGATCTGGTCAAGTCCGAGTACGTCCGCGAAGACCTCGCTGAGGATTCGTTCCATCTCCGTGGTGGGAGCGCGGAACTCCTTGACCTCGAACACCGGCTCCGGCAGGGCCTTACGATCCAGCTTGCCCGCCGGCGTGAGCGGCATGTCCGACAAAACCATGATCGATGCCGGCACCATGTGCGCGGGCAGCGTACGCGAGATGAGCTCACTCAGCTCTGCCGAACTGACGGCTGAACACTTCCCGATGAACACGTACGAGACGAGCGCCGAAGCACCCGAGGCCAATGTGGTGCCCATCGTCGCCGCGAACTCGACGTCGGAATGAGCCGTCAGGGCCGCGTCGATCTCACCGAGTTCGATACGGAAACCACGGATCTTGACCTGGAAGTCGTTGCGGCCCACATATTCAACCTGATACGCAGGGACATTCCCCGTCGCTTCGCTCGCCCCGCGGGTCCAACGCACAACATCACCCGTACGGTACATACGCTCACCGGGCAGACCGTGCGGGTTCGCCACAAACCGATCCGAACTCAAACCCGGACGACGATGGTAACCACGCGTGACCTGCGGACCCGAAAGGTACAGCTCACCGGAAACACCCACCGGAACCGGCTGTAGACGCGTATCGAGCACGAACGCCGCCATGTCTCCGATGGTGCCGCCGATAGTCATCCGGTCACCCGGCATCAACGGCTCACTGACATTGGTGACGATGGTGGTCTCGGTCGGGCCGTACACATTGAGGAAAGTCCGACGACGGTTTGGCTGATCCGCCCACTTCGCCATCAGCTCCGGCGAATACGCCTCACCGCCCACACCGACCACCGCGAGGTCATCGAGACCCGACGGATCCATCGACGCCAGAGCCGCCGGCGTGATGAAGGCGTGCGTGACCCGTTCTGACTTGAACAGTTCGGTCAACTCGTCGCCGCCGAAGATCGACGTCGGCACGATCACCATGGCCGCGCCGGTAGCTACAGCCAGAAACAGCTCGAGCATCGACGCATCGAAGCTCGGAGACGCGAAGTGCAACGTACGAGAGTTCGGAGTGACCTTGTAATGCTGCGCCTGCGTGACACTGAAGCTCGCGAGACCGGCGCCGGTTGCCACGACGCCCTTGGGCAAGCCCGTCGTTCCCGAGGTGTAAATCACCCAGGCCGGATGCGCCGGCAGAACGGGGCGGACACGCTCGTCCGCGCGCACCGGTGAACTGTCCTGCGCTGCCATCAGTTCCGCGCACTGCGCACTGTCGACAGCTAGCCACTCCACGGTATCCGTGAGACCGGCCAGTTCGGCTTCCCGCGTCAGGCCCACTACGACACCGGAGTCGGACACCATGTGCGCGATACGGTCAGCCGGGTAGTGCGGATCGATCGGAACAACAGCCGCGCCGGTCTTGGACACCGCCCACACCAGCAGAACCGATTCGATGGAACGCGGAATCGATACCGCGACCAGATCTTCCGCACCCAAACCACGGGCGATCAGCACGCGGGCAAGCCGGGACGACCACGCGTCGACCTCGGCGTAGGTCATCGAACGACCCTCGAAGCGAAGTGCCTCGTTGCCCGGGTACCGCAACGCTGTTTCGGCCAGGATGTCGGCCAACGGCTTCGGTGAGATACCCGAAGATGCTCGACGACTGGTCAATTCGAGACGTTCAGGTACTTCGAGGATGTCGATGTCGCCGACAGACTGCGTCGCATCCGCGACAACCGCTTCGAGAATGCAAGTCAACCGATCGGCGAAGGAGACAACTGTCCCCTCGTCGAACAGATCCGTCGCGTAGGTGAAGGTCGCGGTCATTCCGTGACCGCCAACAGCTTCCACCAGCGTCAACTGAAGGTCGAACTTGGAAACGGTTTCAGCGATGTCGAACTCTGCTACGTCGAGCCCCGGCAGTGTCAGTTGGCTTTGCCCCAGGTTCTGGAAGGCCAAGGCTACCTGGAACAAAGGATTATGAGCCTGTGAGCGGACGGGATCGAGAACATCGACCAGACGCTCGAACGGCACGTCTCCGTGGGCAAAGGCCGCGAGGTCGGTCTCGCGCGCCGACGCCAGTAGATCACGGAAACGCATCCCCGGATCCACCTCCGTACGTAGCACCAGAGTGTTGACGAACATACCGATCAGATCGTCGAGTTCCGCCTCACCACGACCGGCGACGGGTGTACCCACCGCGATGTCGGTGGTGCCGGACAATCGTGCGAGCAGCGTTGCCAATGCCGAGTGCATGACCATGAACAGTGACGCCTGGTTATCGCGCGCTACACCGAGTAGCCCGCGATGTGTCTCGGCAGAGACGGGGAAACTCAGTGTTGCGCCGCGCCCCGTGAACACAGCCGGGCGAACCCGGTCACTAGGCAGTGTGATCTGATCCGGCACACCGTCGAGAGTGCGTGCCCAGTAGTCGATTTGCTGAGCCAGAACAGATTCGGCGTCGGCTTCCGATCCGAGGACCTCCCGCTGCCACAACGCGTAGTCGGCGTACTGCACCGGCAACGGTGCCCACGCGGGCGCTTGTCCGTTGCTACGCGCGTAGTACGCACTCATCACATCGCGAGTCAACGGTCCCATCGAGAAGCCGTCGGTGGAGATGTGATGGATGACAATGGCCAGGACAAAACTGTTGTCGTCAATCTGGAACAGTGTGGCCCGCAACGGAACCTCAGCGGTGACATCGAAACCAGCCGAACAGAATTCGGTCACGGCCGTCGCGCAGTCGTACGCATCGACCTGCACCGGAGCAAGATTCACCGGAACCGCCGCTGCCGGAAGGATCCGCTGGTATCCCGTGCCGTCAACCTCGGGGTAGACCGTGCGCAGAACCTCATGACGCTTCAGCACGTCCATGACGGCGTCGTACAAGGCAGCCTGATCCAGCTCACCGGTGAGCTGGATCGCCATCGGAATGTTGCTGGCAGCAGAAGTGATGTCCAACTGGTTGAGGAACCACATCCGCTGCTGCGCGAACGACAACGGCACCTGCGCCGGTCGATTCTGCGCAGTCAGAGCGATGCGTGAACCGCCGCCCACCTGCGAGCCCAAACGGGCCGCCAAACCTTCTACCGTCGATGCCTCGAACAACTCCCGCACACCCACAGAAGCATCCAAAGCCTGACCCAAACGCGACGCCACCTGCGTCGCAACCAACGAATTACCACCGAGCGCAAAGAAATCATCATCCAAGCCAACACGCTCAATACCCAGAACATCCGCAAACGTCTGCGCAACAACCTCTTCCACCACCGACGTCGGAGCCCGGAACACCCGAGCCTCAAACGACGGCACCGGCAACGCCCGACGATCCAACTTGCCGTTCACCGTCAACGGAATCGCATCCAACACCACAAACGCCGACGGCACCATGTACTCCGGCAACACACCGGCAATACCGGCGCGCAACTCATCGACCGACACGGTCATGCCGGAAGCCGGCACGACAT
>NZ_JASHKR010000029.1 GCF_030056815.1 Rhodococcus sp. IEGM 1379 | reverse complement strand
TCTGGCGTGGTCACTAACCCACAGCCCCTTCCATCTGAAGTTCGATAAGGCGGTTGAGCTCGAGCGCGTACTCCATGGGGAGTTCCTTCGCGATGGGCTCGACGAATCCACGGACGATGGTGGCCATCGCCTCGTCCTCGGTCAGGCCGCGGCTCATCAGGTAGAAGAGCTGATCGTCGCTGACCTTGGAGACTGTGGCCTCGTGGCCCATCGTGACGTCGTCCTCGCGGATGTCGACGTACGGGTACGTGTCGCTGCGGCTGATCTGGTCGACCAGCAGAGCGTCACACTTGACGGTCGACTTGGAACCGTGAGCACCCTTGTTGATCTGTACCAGGCCGCGGTACGACGCGCGTCCACCGCCGCGGGCGACGGACTTGCTGATGATGGTCGACGAGGTGTGCGGCGCGAGGTGGAGCATCTTGGCGCCAGTGTCCTGGTGCTGTCCCTCGCCCGAGAATGCGACGGAGAGGACTTCACCGCGGGCGTACTCACCCATCAGCCATACGGCCGGGTACTTCATGGTGACCTTGGAACCGATGTTGCCGTCGATCCACTCCATCGATCCACCGGCTTCGACCTTGGTGCGCTTGGTCACCAGGTTGTAGACGTTGTTGGACCAGTTCTGGATGGTCGTGTAGCGGCAGTGGCCGCCCTTCTTCACGATGATCTCGACAACCGCCGAGTGCAGTGAATCGGACTTGTAGATCGGCGCGGTGCAACCTTCGACGTAGTGCACGGAGGCGTTCTCGTCGACGATGATCAGGGTGCGCTCGAACTGCCCCATGTTCTCGGTGTTGATGCGGAAGTACGCCTGCAGCGGGATGTCGACATGCACGCCCGGGGGGACGTAGATGAACGAGCCACCGGACCACACAGCGGTGTTGAGCGCGGAGAACTTGTTGTCGCCGGCCGGGATTACCGAACCGAAGTACTCGCGGAACAACTCCGGGTGCGTCTTGAGGCCGGTGTCGGTGTCGAGGAAGATGACACCCTGCTGCTCGAGATCCTCACGGATGGAGTGGTAGACGACCTCGGACTCGTACTGAGCTGCGACGCCGGCAACGAGGCGCTGCTTCTCCGCCTCGGGGATGCCGAGCCTGTCGTACGTGTTCTTGATGTCCTCGGGCAGGTCTTCCCAGGACTCGGCCTGCTTCTCGCTGGACCGCACGAAGTACTTGATGTTGTCGAAGTGGATGCCTTCGAGGTCGGAGCCCCAGTTCGGCATCGGCTTCTTATCGAAGGTTCGCAGAGCCTTGAGACGGATGTCGAGCATCCATTCCGGCTCGCTCTTCTTCGCAGAGATGTCCCGCACGACAGCCTCGGAGAGTCCGCGCTGGGCGCTGGCTCCGGCTACGTCGGAATCGGACCAGCCGTAGCCGTAATGACCGAGTGAAGCAATGGCCTCGTCCTGCGTGAGCGGCTCGGTGCCTGCAGCTGCAGTGGTAGTCGCCTGGTCTGATGTGACGGTCATGCGAGCTCCTTCCGGAGTCTTGTTTCTTGACGGCTGCTTACTTCGCAACGAGGGCTGAGTTCGAAGCGAGGAAAGCAATTCTGACTGTGAAGAACTAACGAGAAACTTTGGGGGTTAAAGGGTCTGGCGGTTTCATCTACTCCCGTTCGATACGAGGGGAACGTGTGTCGTACAGGCACAGTCACCGTTCGCGATGGTCGCGAGACGTTGAACATGAGTGCCGAGCAGTTGACGGAACGCTTCCTGTTCGGCGTCGCACAGCTCCGGAAACTCCTCTGCCACATGCGAAACGGGGCAGTGGTGCTGGCAGATCTGAACGCCGTTGCCCACCGGCCTGGTCGAGGCGGCAAATCCGACGGAGTTGAATGCTTCGGCGATAGCGTCTGCCGTCGCCTCTACATTCGCGACATCGGTGGGATCGGCCGGTTCGACGTCTCCCACGATTGCCTGGACCCGACGCTTCGCGAACTCCTCGATTGCCGCATCTCCGCCGATTTCGCGGAGCTGACGCATTGCGGCTCCGGCAAGATCGTCGTAGGCATGACCGAGACGGCCGCGGCCAGTGGCAGTGATCTGAAACTGCTTGGCCGGGCGTCCACGTCCACGCTGACGGAGCGCCGACGCCGAAGCAGCGCGAGCTTCACCGGATTCGATCAATGCGTCTATGTGACGTCGGACACCTGCGGCGCTGAGGCCGAGCCGAGTGCCGATTTCGGAGGCTGTGATGGGGCCCTCTTCGAGCAGCAACTTGACCACTGCAGCACGGGTCTGCCCTTCGACGCTCACCGTCACCGGCGTTGCGACAGCACTCTGCGAGGAAGCTGCAGCATTCTGACCTGCATCTTCCTTGCTTCGAGTACCTGTCGCATTTCTTTTCACAACACAAGTGTGACGGAATTCCCCTCGCAGGTCCACTAAGGGCATCCTGCATTACATTCCGGAATAGTCGGACTGCCCGCATTGTTCGCAGTTGCCTACGCACAAAGACGGAGCCGCTACGCTTCCTGGGTGCCACAGACCCCCACGCAGAAGACGACCGCGCAGTCCACCCGCGCGATCCTGCTGGACAAACCCAAGCATCTTGCCCTCTCCGTACTCGGCGTCCGTCCCTTCGGGTCGAAGCCGCGACAGTCGATGACAGCCGCTCTTCACGGCGACGAAGACGAGCGCCCCGTGCTCAACGAAAAGGAAACCGCGCAGCTGCGCGGGATTCGGCGATTCGGAGCCACCGGCTCGGTACTGATGGCAATCGGCGCCCTGGGCGCCGGCGCACAGCCGGTCCTCCAGAACCCGACCGCCGGACTGCGGGTGTTGAGCCTTCCCGGCCGCATGCCGACTGTCTCTCTCACCATGACGATGACCGGCACAGTTCTCGTCGTACTCGCGTGGTTGATGATGGGCCGCTTTGCCGTCGGCGATCTGCGCAGCCGCAAGGGTGCGCCGCGGAGAATGAGCCGATCCCAGCTCGACCGGACGCTCCTACTCTGGATCCTTCCGCTGTCCGTGGCACCGCCGATGTTCAGTCGGGACGTGTACTCGTACCTCGCGCAGAGCGAGATCGCGGCGCGTGGACTCGATCCCTACTTGATCGGCCCCAAGGCTGCTCTCGGCGTCGATCACGTTCTCACCCGGACGGTCCCGACGATCTGGCGCGACACCCCCGCGCCGTACGGGCCGTTCTTCCTGTGGCTCGGACGTGGAATCAGCTCACTGACCGGTGACAACATCGTCGCCGGCATTTTCCTTCATCGCCTCCTCGTCCTCTTCGGTGTCGCACTGATCGTGTGGGCCCTGCCTCGGTTGGCCAAACGCTGTGGGGTATCCGCAGTCAGCTCACTGTGGCTCGGTGCAGCAAATCCGCTTCTGCTGTTCCATCTTGTCGCCGGAATCCACAACGAAGCCCTCATGCTCGGACTCATGCTCGCCGGAATCGAGGTGGCGCTTCGAGCCGTCGAAGGCGCGGGCCCCATCCGTGGACGCTCACTTTCGCTACTGATCGCCGGTTCCGGACTGATCGCATTGTCAGCGACCGTGAAGATTCCGTCCCTGCTTGCGCTCGGATTTGTCGGTATGGCCTTGACCCGCCGCTGGGGCGGTAACTGGAAGTCGTTCTTCTCGGCCGCGGCGTTGTTGGCTGCGGTCACCGTTGTCGTGATCGGCTTCATCAGCCTCGCCAGCGGCCTGGGTATGGGGTGGGTCAACACGCTCAATACCGCGACGGTCGTTCGAAGCTGGATGTCGATACCCACGATTCTGGGCGTCGGAACCGGATTGGTCGGTGTGCTCCTCGGACTTGGCGACCACACGACCGCGATTCTCACCATCACCCGCCCCATCGCCTACCTGGTTGCAGTACTGATCACGGCCCGAATGATGATGGCCGTCTACATGGGTCGTATCCACGCGGTCGGCGGACTCGGCATCGCGCTGGGTGCCATCGTTCTGCTGTTCCCGGTTGTCCAGCCGTGGTACCTACTCTGGGCGATACTGCCCCTCGCCGCCTGGGCAACCGCACCGATCTTCCGCGTACCGGCCGTTGTTTTCACCTCGATCGTCAGCGTCATGCTGATGTCGAACGGCGCCGAGTACCTGCCATTCATGATCGTGCAAGCAGTTGTCGCCACCATCGTCACCGCAGGATTGTTGATCTACATCACCCGGAAGTCACTTCCCTGGCGCATCGACAAACCAGTAGTGGAAATCACGAATGCCGGGCCAGCGGACCAAGTCGGCTCCCCGGGGGCTTACGCTGATTCCCCGTGACCTCGAGAGCTTCAAGATCGTCGACGCCGGCCGTGCGCATCGAAGGTGTCGTCAAATCATTCGACGGTGTGCGCGCCGTGGACGGAATCGATCTCACCGTTGAGTCCGCGCAGGTCGTTGCCCTGCTCGGACCGAACGGTGCCGGAAAAACCACCACCGTCGAGATGTGTGAAGGTTTTGTCACACCCGATTCAGGCACTGTGCGCGTGCTCGGCCTCGATCCCGTCGCAGACTCCGGAGAAGTTCGTTCCCGGATTGGCGTAATGCTCCAAGGCGGCGGAGCGTATCCCGGATCCAAGGCCGGCGAGATGCTCGACCTCGTCGCCGCCTACTCCGCTGATCCCCTCGATCCCACGTGGCTCCTGTCCAAGCTCGGACTGACCGATGCCCGGAAAACCCCGTACCGACGCCTCTCCGGTGGCCAGCAACAGCGCCTGTCGTTGGCCTGCGCTCTCGTCGGGCGTCCAGAGCTTGTCTTCCTCGACGAGCCGACGGCCGGACTCGACGCCCAGGCCCGCCTGTTGGTGTGGGAATTGATCGACGCACTGCGTCGTGACGGCGTCAGCGTCCTGCTCACCACTCACCTCATGGACGAAGCCGAAGCACTTGCCGACGAGTTGGTCATCATCGACCACGGCCGCATCGTCGCGTCGGGAACTCCGGCCGAGGTGACCAGCAAGGGCGCCGAAGGTCAATTGCGGTTGACCACGACCGCCGGGTTGAGCGTCGACTCCTTGGCGACGTCCCTGGCCGGATTCCGCGTCGCCGAATCGAATCCGGGAACGTATTTGATCGAGGGTGCGATCGAGCCGTCGACAGTCGCGACGGTGGCGACGTGGTGCGCTGAGCAGAATGTACTGATCAACGACATTCGCGTCGATCAACGTAGTTTGGAAGACGTCTTCCTCGAGTTGACCGGTCGTGATCTGAGGGGATGACGGGAATCAAGGTCGTGAACGAAACAGCGTCGAACAGTCAGAGCAGCGCCCGGGACCGACGGTTGGCCGAGAACCGCTTCGAGCCCGGGACGTTCTCCCCCGATCCTCGCGCAAACTCCGCGTCGAAAATGATGGCGGCACAGACCAAACTCGAGTTGACGTTGTTGCTGCGCAACGGTGAGCAATTACTGCTCACCATGTTCATCCCCATCACGTTGCTCATCGGACTGTCACTACTTCCGATCGGCGATCTTGGCGATTCCCGGGTCAGTACCGTACTTCCCGGCGTCATGATGGTCGCTGTGATGTCGACGGCTTTCACTGGCCAAGCCATCGCGGTGGGCTTCGATCGCCGATACGGCGCCCTCAAACGCCTTGGCGCGACGCCACTTCCACGTTGGGGAATCATCGCGGGCAAGAGTGCATCCGTCATCATCGTCGTCGCCCTGCAGTCGCTACTGCTCGGCGCGATCGGGTTGGCGCTGGGTTGGCGTCCGACGTTTACCGAACTCTTGCTCGGCGCAGTTGTCATCGCTATGGGCACCATCACATTCGCGGCACTCGGACTTCTTCTCGGTGGCACCTTGCGCGCGGAAATCGTTCTCGCACTGGCCAACATCCTGTGGTTCGCAATGGCAGGCATCGGCAGCATGGTCTTTGTCAGCGGCGACATTCCCGACGCTGTACAGACCTTGGTGCGGTTGGTTCCGTCCGGAGCATTGGCCTACGCACTCGACGCCGCCCTCGCCACATCCATGGACTGGTTCGCGATCCTGGTCCTCATCGTCTGGGCAGCACTCGGCACTGTCGGCGCAGTACGTTGGTTCAAATTCACATAGGCCGTGCGCGGACAGTAGCCCGAATCGTTGGCGCGGTCGGCGCAGCGATGTTGTTGGCGGCCGGTCCGGCAACTGCATCCGCGACGGCGCAGTCGACACCACTCCACTCGGCGACTGCTCCTTCTCGGTGATCGATTCGACGGACGGCACGCAGGCCGGTTCGACGAAGATACCGGCGAACATCGTTCACGACACCTTGCAGATGTCGGCGCTCATCACCGCGACAGGCGAATACTCCTCTGGACCGTGCGCGTTCGCGCGAACTGAAAGTGGCAGACGCCTGCGGTTGCGGATCACTGTCGATGTGCATTGAAGTCCAGATTGACGTTTGCGGAATCCCCCATTGCGGGTGCGATCGAGCCGTCATGAGCCGGTGCTGAAGATTCGCTGTGCGGATCGTGATCTCGACAAGCTTCGGGTGGGCCGGCAAGATCGTCAGCTGTCACCGGGCACGTGATCGACTCCCCTGCAGCTGAACCTCTCGCGTCCTTGCCCGAGATAGCCACTGGAGGAAGGCGCTGATTTCGGAGGAGGCATCGGCGCTTCGCGGCGTCGGACAACGCTGAACCAGGTGTCGCCTTCCCCGGACGGCCGGTGTGGTACTACGGTGACTCACAGGGTCGGCTTTGCTCGAGAGCGGTTGTATCGCAACTCCCATGCCCAGGGTCGGCCCGTCGATTTCAGTCCCGCATCGACTGCGTCCATACTTGCAAAAGGTCGCAAGGGCGAGGGCCTGTAAATGCGGTACAGGTGGACTAATTATGGTAACTGAAATAGTTGCTACCGATTCACGAAAGAAGAGATATGAATCCACCAAGCCCGTTGGACGCAACGAATCCTGACAATTCAAACGACGACAGCGCGAATAAGCCCGAAGAGTCGACTGCGGGTACACCCGCGCAAACCGACGGCGCTACTCGTGAGACCTTCGCCGAAATAACCGGGACGTATAAGGATCCCGCACTCGATGCAGTCTTGGAAGGGCTGCGCGCGAGCGTCATCGGGGGGCAGTCGCCAGTGTGGTCGGTAATCAACGACAGTGCGCGCCTACGGGCGGTGTACGACACCGGACTACTCGAACCTGGACCACATCCCGAAATCGATCGGGTAGTCGGATTGACCATCGAAGCGATCGGTATCCCGAACGCCGCCCTGAACATGATCACCGACGCCGAGCAGGTCCATGCCGGGATTGCATCCCGCTCAGGCGATGTCGGAGGCCAACGGACTCATGATCTTCCCGACTCACTCTGCGTATATACGGTGGTCAGTGGCTCCCCACTCATAATCGACGACATCGTCGACCATCCGGTGCTCCGAAATCACTCGGCCGCTCTGAGCGGCGCGGTGGGCGCCTACATCGGCATCCCGATCGTCAACGACGCGGGTCACCGGGTTGGGACCCTGTGCGCCTGGGACGACCAACCGCGGCATTGGTCGAGCGGCGAGATTCAGATCATGACCGACCTTGCCGACGTCGTCCAAAACGTTATCTTCGATCACTAGAATCCAGACTCCGAACCTTCTTCTGTTCGCCGACTGAGACAGCAAATCGCTCTCGAACAGGTGCGGTTGTCACGGCCCATGTTGTTACACCCATAAGAGTGTGATTAATTGTGAGTGCACCAATTGTTTAAGTGTCGTGAATGGAGTGGAATTGCCACAATTGTTGGAGGTCGATACTTCGACCGCCCCCGGCGGCCCCTCATCCGCTGCTTTGCATTCACGGAAAACATTCGCGCAACGCATTCGAACCGACCCATTGAGTACCGTCATCACAGTTTCCATCGATGTGCTCTCGGCTTCGGTTGCGGTGGCACTCGCGGGATGGTGGGCTGCCACGTCGAGTACCCCTCATCCACCGTTGTGGTGGCTCGTACTTTTCGTACCTGTGGTTGTGATCGTCATGGGTGCGCGCTCGATGTATCGCCGCTCGCTCAACCGCCGATTCCTCGACGAGTTCTTCGGGATCCTCTCCTCTGCTGCGATCGCGTCGATGCTCGTGCTGTGCACGCTGGTCCTGTCGGGAATCACCGATCGCCCCGGTGCCGCCGTGACGAAACTGTGGGTATGCGCAACCATTGTCATCCCGTTCGGCCGCTTGGTTCGCGTGGTGGTCCAACGGCGCCTGCAGCGGCACTCCCGTCTCGTCTCCCCTACCTTGGTTATCGGGTCCGGACAGGTCACCCAACACGTCATCGCTCGCATGTTCGCGGCTCCCGAACACGGTATGAACCCCGTCGGGGTGTTGTCGGACGAAGTCCCCGCACGCGGCGACTATGGTTCGACGGACCATCAGGTGCCCTACCTGGGCACTATCGACCACCTGGAAGACGCTATCGCCAAGACCCAGGCAGAGCGTCTCGTCATCGCATTCACGACAGTTCGCGGGGAGCTACTGACCGGAGCTGTCCGCATCGCGCACTGCCACGGACTCCGGGTGTGGGTGGTGCCTCGCATGTACGAGGTCATCGGCTCGAAGAGCCTTATCGACCACATCGGCGGTATGCCTTTGTTGTCAGTGCCTCACACCAATCCCAGCGGCTGGCAGTTCCGGGCCAAGCACATCAGCGACAGAATCGTCGCCGGCTGCATACTTCTTGCGATCTCCCCCCTCTTCCTGACTCTCATGCTCTTGGTGCGCTGGAGTTCACCCGGACCGATCTTCTTCGCTCAAGACCGAGTGGGGCGTAACGGCCAAGTCTTCGGCTGCCTCAAATTCCGTTCGATGCGTCTACCCGATCCTCACGACGAGA
Organism: Rhodococcus sp. IEGM 1379; assembly: GCF_030056815.1. Classification (GTDB taxonomy): domain Bacteria; phylum Actinomycetota; class Actinomycetes; order Mycobacteriales; family Mycobacteriaceae; genus Rhodococcus_F. Next base: position 49,065 of record NZ_JASHKR010000029.1, on the reverse strand, counting down.
CGTTTGTTCCGAAAACCGGTAGCGCGCCGGGCGGAGTCGAGGGAACTGATCGCCGGACCCGGATCGGTAAACTCATGCGGTCGACATCGATGGACGAACTCCCACAACTGCTCAACGTCCTGCGTGGTGAGATGAGTCTGGTCGGTCCCCGGCCGGAACGCCCCGAGTTCGTGACGCTTTTCGAGGCGCAGATCCGGCGCTACGGCGAGCGACACCGTGTGAAGGCGGGTGTCACGGGGTGGGCTCAAGTCAACGGCTTACGCGGACAGACATCCATCGCCGACCGCGCCGAATGGGACAATTACTACATCGAGAACTGGTCCCTGTGGCTGGACCTCAAGATCTTGATGCTGACAGTGCTGGCAGTTTTCAAACGGGCGGAATGACGAGCAGGCTTCACGCCTTCTCGGAGGCAAACCGGGGAGCTCGCTTTCTGCTGACCAGTAGCGCGTTGTATTCCGGCGCTGACCTCGAAGCTGCCAGATGGTAGGGAACGAACATGAGCACCTCGGTGATGACAAACGAAAGAAATACCGCCGCGCTGGAGTTGAAACCGAACAAGAAAGTCAGTCCTAGTACCACGTAAAGTGCGGTGTTCACTGCTCTCAGCCAGAAAACCGTCTTTGTTCGACCTGCCCGGCGCAGGGCTGCAAAGGGGATGGTTGTCACGAGCAAGCACAACTTCCACACGCATGCGATTGCCAGAGCGACATACAGTGAACTGTTCCAGGCAGGACCGAAAATCAAACTCCACATACCCAGGTAGGCGCCGACAAAAATCGCCGTCGTGCCGGCCACAAGAAGCATCGCGACTTGAGCTACTTCGCCCTTGTGCCCGTGAGCGAGTTGACGCACTCGTCCGTAGGCGAGGATCGGTTCGAGAATCCCCGAAATGGTGGAGACAACTCGGAAGCCAACAGCAGCGGACGGTCCGAGAACGGCCAGGATGAAAGTCGACAATGCCGGCTGCACCATCCCGACAGTCGCGGTTTCTCCGGTGACCCACGCAGCTTTGGTCAAGTCAGGTGGAAAACCCAGGTCACGGCGAGCGGGCAATGGCCAACATCTGATGAGAATGGCCAATAGAGCACCCGTGGCCAAAACCCTGACGCAATTGGCGTTGTCGTGAACGGCAAGGACCAAAGCGCTCAGACAACCCACCATGAGGATTGACGCTGCCACCGATTCCAGCTTCCATCTGCCCCGCACCACGCCGATAGTTCGGGCCATCAGCAAACCCGACGACAGTCCCAAGACTCCGATCAGCGTGACGGGCGTTGGCGGAACCGTCGGACTCACGATGAGAAGGGTCCCGGATACTGTGCTCAGCAATGCTATCCACCAGGGCATCGATATCTTGTGATCAGCTTCTGGGGTGGCCAGTCGTGACTCTACGACGAAAGCTGAAAGCAGTTGCGCCACATAGGTTCCGATCGCTAGCGAAACAGCAAGACGGCCCTGTTGCTCGATGGGCGCAACTCGCGCGAACACTGCGATGAAAATTGCCGGGAATGCGTTGAGCGCCAATCCCGCGACGATCTGCACCAATGGCTCAACGCTTTTCACGTTTACCACTGACCGAACTCGCGTCAGCACTCCCCAGCCTCGGCAGGCACGATAGGCATCGTCAATTTTCCGGAACAAATGCAAATGGCTATTTCGTGACGCGGCAACCCAATGTTTCTCGAGTGGGCATCCAATTTGCTCAAGACAATTCCTGGTGGCACCTGTAGTAGTGTATGCGACGGATCGGCTGCCGTGCTCGCTGAGATCGAGCCACTTTTATGACGAAGGGAACTCGGCGATGAATGATTCGAGGTCGTTCTTCGCCGAGCGAAGTCTCAGTGCCGATCGTAATCTCAGTACTGCCCCGCCGCAGAATGTTGCGCAATGACGCACCAAGACAAACATGCACTTTGATTTCTTGCCGAAAGTGGCCGGCGAAGATTTGCCACACAACAGCACGCCGACATGGTGGCTCGCACCGGCCGTCATTATTCTGTTGCCGGTTCTAGGGTCGTTTACTGCATGGGCCACCTTGATCGGTTGGTGTTCAGCCGGGGGGTGCCCGGCCGGCTCATGGCTGGATCTACGCGGATTCCTTCAACCTGCACCTTTCACCGTTGCCGGCGTGACGTTGCTTGTGGTCTGGTACATCGCTGTGGTCGTACTGGCAACGATCGGTTGGCGATTGGGACTTGGAACGACGCCGACACCAGAAGTCGTCGAGCGAACCACCAGCACGAAATTCGAGCGACGTTATTTTTTCCTCATCCTCGCTGTCGCCACTATCGGCGTTGGGTATGCGTATTACCGAATCACGTCCGCGACATCCATCGTCGACGCCCTGACTACCCAGACCGGGAATGCGTTCACCGAGGCGCTCCCCGACTCCGCCGGAATAGCGACGCTTCGGTACGCGACCATCCTGGCCGCGCCCATCAGCATTTACCTCTGGCGAAAAAAGGTGCTCCACCTCGGATTCATGCTGTTCGCTGTCTTCCTCCTAGTGGCGAACTCGATGGTCGCATCTCGCCTGTCGCTGCTGATGGCTGTCGTGGTGTACGTGGTCATACAGGCGGTAGTGCCCCGCCAAACGGAGAGTCCGGACCGCAAATCGGTACGTCCCTGGCAGATAATCACCGCGATCGCGATCATGTTCACGCTGCTCACGGCGCTCAACTACGTCCGGAACGGCAACTACTACCGCGACGCGGGCGTCTCGAACCCCATCGCGATGAACCTTTATCAATCGGGCGCCTACCTCGCCGTGCCAGCTCAGGTGTCAATGGGAGTGTCAGACGCAGTCATGCGCGGAACCTTCGACAGGCCAGGGGGTGTCGTGACTTCTGCGGCGGCCGCGCTTCCCACCTTCCTGGTCCCGGCGCACGAGGTCAGGGCCAAGGAGTCACTTGGCGCTGACTCCTATGAATTTTCGGTGTCATTTGCACCGAATTTCACGACCAACTCGGCGTTCGCTGACATGTACGCAGATTTCGGAGCTTGGGGTTGGTTCTACACGCTCCTGTTGTTTCCGCTTGCAGGCTACGTTTTCGGCCGGTTTCAGACGTACGGTCCAGTGGTCGCCGGATCGGCGGGCGTTATCGCTTACTGCTTTGCCGAGGTTTGGCGTATTCAGCTTCTTACCCAAGGAATTACCGTTTTCCTTGTCCTCCTGACGCTTGTCTGCATGTTCGTAGCGGCACGAGGGCAGTTCCCCGGGAAAACTGGAGAACATGATTTCGAGAGGAAATGTGAAGTCAGTTGACTAGCAACTTTGCCGGTACCACATATCGGCCGGGCAATGTGGGCAACGAATGGCTCCGTTCAGCGGTTGCCGCAGTCCGCAATCGATGGATGGTCCTGCTGGCAGGTGCACTGGTCGGGGGTTTCCTTGGCGTGATCCTGACCAGTATGCAGTCACCGAGCTACGAGTCTTCGGCGATGATTTACCAGACACCTCACTTCGGGGACACCGATGGTACGAGTCGTCAACGGACCGAGGCTTACACCAAGTTGTTGAGCTCTGACCTCCTCATCGAAACCGCGCTTGGAAACACTGGATTGGAGATGTCAATTTCCGACGTGCGCAAAATGACCACTGCCAGCGCTACTGTCGGAAGCGCAATCTTGACGGTGACCGTGCGTGCGGACGACGCCGATATCTCAGCGGAGCTCGCCAACTCTCTGGCGCAGGCACTCCCCGGTACCGTCGCGGCTTTGGATGGGACCACACCGGTGCCAGACGAGTCCGAAGTGGTGATCGAGGACCCAGCACGGTTGGCGGTCGCCGACCCGGTACGGTTGGCGGTAATCAGCCCTGCTGTGGCCGGTGATGCCGAGGGCGGACCGATGTATGTGCGCAACATCGCACTCGGTGTGATCGCGGGGCTGTTGGTGGGGCTGCTCTACGCCTATCTGCGAACGCAGGTAAGCCGAAAGGTTCAGGGTGCCGGTGCGCTCGGCAAATTTCTGTCGGGGCCCATACTGACCGGCATTCCTGCCGACAAGGCAATGGAAACCGGTGTTGTCGATTTCCCGCGAGACAGTCCTGCCGCCGAGGCGTTCCGTCGGCTTCGCACCGTGATCGCCGACCACGAACCCGGCCGGGCCGAATGCCGAACCATCATCGTTTCCAGCGCAGTCGGCGGTGACGGCAAGACAGCGGTCGCGGTGAACCTGGCAGTCGCGCTCGCCGAGATCGGCAACGAGGTCATATTCGTCGATGCCGCCGTGAGTGGGGATGCGAATACACGTTCCAGACGCCATGGTGTCGACAAGGAAGGCCCTACACCGGCAGGACTGACCGATTACCTACTGGGCGATGCCGAAATCGACCAATACGTCTCTGCGAGTTGGCATCCTAAGCTCTCACTCATTCCAGGCGGACGCGCTGTCGCCGGCCAGTCCGAGCTACTCGGGAGCAGTCGGATGCGCACCGGACTCGCAGACCTTGCTACTCGCGCGAACTATGTCATCGTCGACACCGCAGCGTTGACTGACCGATCTGATGCGCTTGTGCTGGGACGCTCGGCCGACGGTGTCCTGCTGGTGGCGCGATCCGACCACACAAGGTATGCCGAACTGGGTGCTGCCATCGAGCGTTTGTCGTTGGCCGATGTACGAATCTGCGGCGTTGTGCTCAATGACTTTCCGAGGCCACTGGTACGCAGTGCACGCAAATTCCGCGCACGATTGTCAGCTACTCCCCTGCTCGCACACGAGGCCCGCTCCGTCAGAACAAACGTCTGACAGAACGCTGCTCGGCATTGACTCCGTCATCGGCAGGCTACGTAAATCGGCTCTGCCTTCGGCGGTTCGGTGGTCACGGTGCCGACGCTCACCTCTGCGTTCCCCGGAGAGCCATCAACACAGCTGTCGCTGAAGATCAGAATAGGTAGCCACGACGAGGGCGCTTGCTGCCACACCAAATCCGCAGCAACCACTGTTCCGGACGAGCCCTGGATCACGGCGAATGGTCCATCTTCCGAACCGAGCTGTGGACCGGTCACTTGCACGTTGAGCTGATCGATCCTGAATTGTGCCGAGTTATCTGCCGAGAACGCCAGCCCAGATTTAGCGCTCGTGACGGAGACGGTTCCCAGTGAGACATCCTGCGTTCGCTGCAGCCCGACAGCTCCGACGCCTTGAGCTATTTCGGTGTCGGCCACTGTGCAATCCCCCAGCCGAACACCGGTCACCGGAGGGTTCGCAATGGATTCCACGAGGACAGACCAACTGAGACTGTCGCTTACGGTAACTCCCCCTACATCGAGGTCGAACCGACTGAAAGAATCGCCGGTCGACCCGTTCGGTCTTGCGAGCACGTGCAGTCCGGTCTGCGAGTCCGCAACGGTGAGCCCGTCCAGCCTCACTCCGCGCGATGCCACGTAGTGCCATCCAGCTCCCGAGTCGATCGACGCCGAGTCGACCATGACACCGGCGCCGTTCGATACTCCATTGACCACAACTCCAGCTACCGTCGACCTGTTGACTCCGGCGAGCCGCACTCCGTTTGCGGCGCCGCCAGACACCTGGACGTCGGTGACGTCAAAGTCGGTGTTCGACCACTCACCCAAAGCAGGGAAAGAGAAAGTCTCGGAAGCGTTGTCGAACCCGGCTGCCCCGGAGTAATAGGTCACCAGCGCCAGACCATCGTCGCCGGTATTCGTTGCTGAAAAGCGTTCGATGGTTCCGCGTCGACACGCGTTGAAATGGAGACCGTCGGCCATGGTCTTCTCGACGTGCAGGCCGTCGACGGTGACGTCGGAAACCCCCATCATGATCACGCCTGCCTGCGGGCTCGACTCCACTCGGCAATTAAGCAACATCACCTCAGCTGCCGGACCCTGCGAGCCGGTCCAACCAGTGGCCACCGTCGACGTTTCCGATGGGTACCCCACGACGCGGATACCGTCACCCATCGACCGCAGCGCCGGCTGAGTTGCCCATCGCACCGTGACATTGCGAAGAGATATGCGCTCCAACGGACCGCGCAGCACGATGCCGTGGCTCGTACCGGCACCATCGACGTCCAGGTTGTCCATCAGTAGCTCGGCACCGGCGTCGAAGTCGATGGAAACGTCGGAGATCCCCACTATCGAGATCGCAGCGTTGCCTGTCGGGTGACGCTGAGCGAAGCGGTAGCTACCCAACGGAAAACGTAGGGCGCCTCCGGATTTCAACTCGGAGACGGCGTTGCCGATGGCAACGGAGTCATCATGTATCCCATCTCCCACTGCACCGAAATCGCGGACGTCGAGGACCTCGCCAACGTCGGCGACCAAGCGGACGTCACGCCTGGATTCCTGCACAGGAGCCGAGCAGGCGGTGAGCGCCAGCGCTGCCGGGAGCAGGCAGAGGAAGCTGCGACGCGGTAATGCCGCTGCGTTGTCAGTCATAGGGATGCGCTCCTCAGTGCAGAACAGATCGACTCTGCAGTTGCTGTTGACGGGATCTCAGACTGGCGTCGCTGGACATGCGAGCGCCCACGATCACTCAATGCTGCCCTGGCTTGTTCATCGCCGCAATACTTCTTCATGAGCACCGCCAATGCACCTGAATCATGAGGGTCGAAATACTCTGCGCCATCACCACACGTTTCCATTAAGACCGGGATGTTCGACGACAGCACCGCAGTGTGCGATGCCATTGCCTCCAGAGGCGGGAGGCCAGCGCCTTCGTACAGCGACGGCATGATCAGCAGATCCGCTTGTGCCACCAGGGCACGCAACCGGTCGAAGGGAAGGCGGCCCGTGAGCTGCACGCGGTCACCGAGGCTGTCCACGAGCCGGTTCACACGATCGTCGAGCGTCCTGAGCGACTCGTCGCCGCCGGCTATCACCAGCGTGTGCGGGACGGAACTCGAAATTGCTGCGAACGCGTCGAGAAGCAGGGGCAAGTTCTTGTGCCGCTTGATATTTCCCACATACAGTAGGTACGGCGGCTGGATCGGCGACAGTGAGGACTCCGACGGAGAAAACCACACGTCGTCGACGGGAATGGGAGTCACCAGCACTTCGGCGGAAGGGGCGACGGCAACCATGGAACGGGCAGTTGCCTGGGACGGAGTGAATACCGTTCTGGCTCGTCTTGCGCTGAGTTGCAGCATGGTTCGTGCGTACGCGTTCTTGGCGCGATTCTGATCACTCAGCTTGTTGTCTTCGATATGGAGAGTGTCGTGCACCGTGACGAAGAATTGAATATTGCGACTACGAGGAGACAGTAGAGCAAGAGGAAATGGGTAGTGCGGAACCCACAATGCCTTCGGGCGGGTTACCGACAATGCGCGTCTCCACGCACGTTGTTCCTTCGTTGAATACATCCGGGCATCGGCAGGGTCCGCGAAAACCACGCGGGTTTCGGCGCTCACGTCCGGTACCGCATTCCGATCGGCGAGTATGGCCAGATTGAATCGGTGATCGCCCAGAACCCGTTCGAGAACAGGGATTTGGGTCCTGATGTAGGTGCCGATACCGCTCTGACGAATATGCCGGGCATCAAACAACAGATCAACCGACGCGCCGTCGCGGCTCGCCTGACCGGCACGGGAAGTATGCATAAAAGCATTCTTGCAGGTCCGTCAATTCGGTGAAAACAGTCGTTGCCCGGCCAGATGCAGACCCCGAATATTGAATGGTATCTTCGGTATGAAAGAACTGAGATTGTCGAGATCATCGGCGGTTTTCACATGCATTCTCGGCAGCGAAGGGTGACTTTGGGTGAGTACCCGCAATTCTCCATTTTCCGAGTCCTCGAATAAAAAGGGCGTATGCCGAGTGATTTCCACACGTCGCGGAGCCTCGAAGTAGATATGAACGAACCCAAATTGGCGATAGTGCACGAGCGATTCACGGAAATCGCTGGTTCCGAACATGTAGTTGAGCAACTGTCCCTGACGTGGCCGCACGCGGCAGTCCACGTGCCCCTCGCACGACCGGCGGGCATACCGGCGGGTATATCGACCCCTCCAGTGACGACATGGGTCGACGGCGTCTACCGGTTGATGGGGAGGTCGTCGTACGCCCCCTTGATGCCGCTGCTGCCCAGCGCCTTTCGCAGAATGAAACTGGGAGCAGTAGATGCTGTGGTGGTGAGCCATCACGCATTCGCCACGCAGGCCGCCTTCGCCACCGACGCTCCGGTCATCGCGTATGTACACAGCCCGGCGCGCTGGGCCTGGGATCCCGCTTTTCGGGCTCAGGAAACGGGGGGTGTAGCCGGCGCCGCCGTGCTCGCAGCGCTGGCGCGAGTAGCACGTCGGGACGAGTTGAAAGCTGTGGGACGCCTCGAGCAAATCGTCGCAAACTCGACCGAAGTCGCGGACAGAATTCACCGTTGGTGGGGTCGGGAAGCGATAGTGGTGCATCCACCCGTGGATACCGAAGGTTTCACGCCTGATTTTTCAATCGATCGGGAAGACTTCTTTCTGCTCGCCGGTCGCTTGGTGCCTTACAAACGACCGGACCTTGCAATCCGGGCTGCGCGGCAGGCGGGTAAGCGACTCGTCGTCGTAGGCGATGGTCGATGGATGGACGTCTGCCGGGAGTTGGCTGCCGAGGACACCGTCTTCGTCGGTCGAGTCCCCCACGATGAACTCCTGGACCTTTACCGGCGTGCACGTGCCTTGGTGATGCCCGGTGTCGAGGACTTCGGTATCGTTCCGGTCGAGGCGATGGCAACCGGGACCCCCGTGATCGCTTTGGGCGAAGGGGGTGCGCTCGACACTGTCATCCCAGGCGAGACCGGCGTACTCGTCTCTCCTGGCGACGACAGCAAAGTGGTCAGCGGTCTCGCCGAAGCAATGGAGAACTTCGACCCGAGCGACTTCGATTCGAAAAAGATCCGTTCGTGGGCCGAACGATTCTCACGGAAGGCCTTCGGAGAGAACATGACAAGAGTTGTCGACGACGTGATCAGGAACCGCTGACCGCCAGGCAGTCGGGCACGCGATGCCGGCACTCTGCAGTCGACGTCAAAACTATCGATGACGCTGTCAATCGACTACTGGGCGCGGTTGCACCCAACTCGGCCTGCGAGGGTCGGCCCAGCCATCGCGCGGCAGGTTGTGTGCACCGGCGATCGCGAAGTGGGCTGACCCAACGACACGCTGTAGTTGACGGGGAACTACCATCGTTGGCGTGGTGAATCGTGCATATTCCGGATAACCGCATGTAGTTGTACGTTCCACTGCACAGTAGCAGCGAACTTCGGACTGTCCTCGCAATGACAAGCACCCCAGCTCCGAAGAGCTGGGGTGCTTCGTACTACAAGCTATCCCTTGACGTTGCTGGGATCGTTACCAGGGGCGACGGTGTTCTTCTCGCGAATCTGACCATTCTTGCCCTGGATCGATACTTCGCCACCGCCTGCCTTGCCAACGATCTGATTCGCCTTGGAAATAGCTTCCTTCTGGGTATCAGTGTGAGCACTTGCGCGCTTGCCTCCAGGAGCACCCTTCACATCCCATCCACCCTTCGGATTGGGGCTGACGATCCTGTTGTTCTTGGCGGCCATATTCGGGCCTTCCTACCAAAAGCTCTGTGCCAGACACGATCTTGACATCTTTTGCCAAAATCGATCGACAAGACTAGGTTGACTAGTGAACCGTGCAAAGTTCGACAAGCCGTGAAGCCTCGTTCCAGTCCAACACCCGGATTGGTACCGGGGCTATCGGTATTTGAAACACTACACCTAGTGGCCGACAGAAACGCATAACGCGACATGTTGTGGATTACATAGGTGAAATTCCCAGGTCGACTCAGATCAGCGCCCGTATTTTCGTGTCGTAACGGCGTGTCGCCAGTCACAGCTTCGATTCGTCGGTCAACTGCGTCATCCCGCCTCCCAGTTCAGCGATCTGCAACACCTGCATGATGATTGCGCTTCACATCAGTCATCGGGCAAACATGCTCGAGAATCAAGCATGACGAAACATCCTGGGACGCATCACCAGTCAGCACTGGACCACACCAACTCGGATAGGTCCGACCTACCGGTACGATTCCGGCATGACCACAGCAAACACTGAACAGCCTTCGGGGTTCTGGAGCTACGTACACGATGACAACGACGGCGAAGGCGGGAGAATCCTCCGACTCTGTGAGCTGGTACAGAAGGAATTTGGTTCATTGACAGCACGGTCGATCGAGATGTTCGTTGACCGGAAAGACATTGCGTGGGGCGCAAAGTGGAAAATTACAATCGATGATGCACTTACTGAGACTACATTCTTTATCGCAATCGTCACTCCTAGATACCTGAAAAGCGAGCAGTGCCGACGGGAAATCCTTCTATTTACCCAGAATGCACAGGAAAGAAAAGTTCCCGAACTTCTGCTTCCAATCCTCTACTTTCCAGTTGACGATTTAGTAGAAGAATCTACAGACAAAGTTAGGTCTGCAATAGCAGCAGCACAGTATGAACGATTCGACCAACTGAGGCTTGAAGACGAAGATAGCAAACCCTATCGCACTGCCGTCAATAAACTGGCTCTTCGATTGATTGATATCGCTACTGAAGTCGCGAGCCGTCCCGAGATTATCCCATCTGCTACGGCCAAAACCGCAGCTTCGGACGACAGCCCGGATGATGAGTACGATGACTCTCCAGGACTAATTGACGCTATTGCATCGGCCGAAGAGCTCTTCCCTGCATGGCAAGGCACGATTGAGCAGTTCAGTGTGATCATGAACCAAATCTCCGATGTCACTAACCGCTACGCCCCAATCATGTCGAAGGCATCAGATAGGAATGCAGCGGCAAAGCTATTCGTAGCAAAAAACTATGCAAATGAGTTAATGCCTATTGCAGAAGAATTTCGCGACAATGGCTTGCAGTACGCAGAACAAGCAATGAGCATGAACGAGAATATCGTGACAGTTCTTTCACAAATTGCATCGCGTCCTCCAGCGGAACGCAAAGACGAATCTGTCCTCGATTTCATGAACCAAGTGCGCACATTGTCTGAGGCTGGACGATCAGCTATCAGTTCGGTAGAGGGATTTCAGGAAAACGTCAGAGACGTCGCAAAACTGAGCCGCGATGTACGTCGCCCACTCGTAATAATAAGCAAAGGAGCCCAAAGCTTTATCGACGGACAGCAGTTCTTTAACGAGTGGGAACGTAGGATAAACGACATCGAAAATAATCCTGACGGAATCATTGCCGAATCCTGACTGTAAGTGATCTAGCGATTGATCGCTAGATCACTTACTTCATCGAGCAATCTCAGACAACGTAGCGAAGTACTCCAAATACAGCTCGTAGCAGACGATGTTGCCTAGCTGATCGATCTGCGCGTTCACGTTACTGATGTTGAACACGTAGGGATCGTCACCAGGCTGGAAGTACACCGAACCGCGCTTTGACCTCACGTTTCCTGCTTGCTGCGACAGATCGAACTTGCTTGCTGTCTCGATCTTGACGAACTTTTTGTTCGCGTACTGCTTACCGAATATCTCCAACATTTCCTTTGGTTTCAACGCAACGACATTGCAGGCAACAGTTTCAGGCTCGAGATAGTTCCAACGGTTGATCGTCTCGTTCGTATTAGGATCGATTGTCTGCGTATTCGTATAGACATCGATCAGACTCGGATACGACTTCGGAATCAAGTTCACCAGGTCCACCACGCAGGCAGCTTGTCGTGCTTGAAATCGTAGCCTTTGAGATTGATCTTTCTCGAGCTGTACCAACTGAGTCGTTTCACTGCCTCTGCCACTAATGGAGATATTGCATAGACTCTATCTCCGAATGTCACTGTTGAGTTGTCTTGTTTGACTTGCTGCACGTTGGCTTGCTGAAACACGTCAGCATTATCGATGTATGCTGCTTGCCAACTCACTGCATACTTCATCCATTGCTTGTCACGTTCTTTTGTTACCATAGATTCAGGTCTACCGGCGCAAATCTCGACTATCGCCTGAGCGTGTCTGATCTGGTTGTCGTTGACAGTTGTACCAGTGAACGTAAATACGTCATTCATTGAAGCTAATATTTCTGATCAATCCTTTCATTCGATAGCCTCGAACACGTCGATAGCTACCGGGTCTGTGTAATCTACCCCAAAGGGCTCTCTATCTCTCACTAGCTTTATTTGCATCGCATACTCCCCCGGCATAGTGAACGGCGAAGTGCTGCCGAATCTGTAGTCAATACCATGTACAGGATTCACATTTGGATAGGCAAATCCATCCGAGTAGACAGTTCCGTCAGGTCTACGAATCAGCACAGTTGCGCTTTGGTACCAGATTGCAACTTTTCTCGGCAGCTTTCGTTCGTCAACGATCTTGAAGAAGAAATCTCCTACCGGAATCTGCCCTACATAGAATCGGTACATGATTGCTCCGTTATAGATGCCACGATCAAATTGCGTCTGAGGCAGAATTCATGAACCCTGCTTGCAAGTGTCATAGGTGGAGCATTTAGATTTTCAGCGTTTCCTACAGTCGGTAGAACTACAAGAAATTCGATCTTTTCTGTCATCGAAACAGGGTGCGCCACTATCGACGCACCCTGTAGCCTACTTAGGTTGTTGTTACTTCGAGGATGCCGAAGGCTTTTGCTCTACCGACAGCAAAGGCTCTACGTGCTCGCATCTTCAATTGAGGTTCGTCTGTAGCGAATCCTGCATCGTGACTGATCAACGATTCGGGACCACTGCGTACACCCAGAATCAGGTGCTGACGGTTGCCTACCACCAACAGCGGGTTGCCTGTTGGGTTCTGCTGGTTCGTCGCGCTTGTCTTCGCTCCGTCTGAGAACTGCAACGCATAGCCGAACAAGGTTGCTGGCTGTGTTGCCGATACCTGTTCGATGAACAAAGGTCTGCCGTTGCCGTCAACGAGACCACGCAACGATTCCTTCAGACTTGTGTGAGCGATGACGATCACGTCACTGTCAGAGAAGAAACCACCCTGTTCGACCTTGCCGAATGTCTGGCTGATCTTGTCGTATGTGACTGGTCCAGCTGTTGCGATCTTGTGCGCTGCTGCGTTGCTGCTTACTTCCTTGTACACCGATGTAAATGGAACAGTTCCACCGTTACCGGCTGCTGTCGTACCTAGACAAGCGTTGTCCAGAGTCTTGCCGTAGCTGATCGCCCACTGCTTCTGAAGCTCTGAAATAATGTTTACATTGCTGTCAGCGATGTCCTCTTCTGCGAGGATATTTCTACCGCCGAACTTGACTGTATCTAGCAATACCGAATCGAGGTTGACTGCATCCTCTGGGTACGCACTGTTCTTTGCCACTACTGTTACTGCTGATTCACCGATACGGGCAACCTTGCGCGTATCCGTATTCATGTTAATACGTCTACCGTAGTTCTCTACGGCTGAACTTGCTTCTACTGCTGCGATTACCTCTGAGCCGAACTCTTCAGGAATCCAAGCATTTGCGTTTACTGCTGCTATGTTAATGCACTTCTTTTCTTATGAATTTCGTTTATAGCTCGTTAGGCTGTACCCATTTTCCATCTCGGAAACACTCAGGTTAAAGTTCCATCTCGGTTCTTATTACTTCTATTTTACCATATTCTTGCCATTTCTCTTCGAAGACTAAATCGATAGATAGGGTTAGTGATCGTTTCGCTTCAATAGTCGTTCTGCACTAGTCAGAGGTCGTTTCGCTGCTAGCTGATCAGCTGCGTCCACATTAGGAATCTTCTGCTCCCGAGTTACGAACAATTCGGGAAACTCGGTTCTGATCTGTTCGATTTGCTCGTCTGCACCCATCAGGTTTCCATCATCGTCCAACGAGACTTTTTCTCGATCAAACAGGTTGGCAACCTTCGGATTCTTTATCCCATTTCGTTCGAGCACAGAGCTGATCTGCGAGTTCATCGATTGCGACTTGAACCTGTCCGTAGCTTCGGAAAGAGCAGCAAGCTGCTGTTCTAGTTCTTTCACCGTATGTCGATGTGCAGCAGACTCACTGTTTGCGTTCTTCAATGCAACTCGAATCTGCTCTAGCTCGTTCACTGTTTCGCTCTGTTCATTATCTTGTTCTGTCATGCTGCTAAATCTCCTTCATTTTCTGTATTTTGTTCTAACTGGTTCGTCTGCGGATTCAGTACCGGCAAATCCCAGCTTTCTACAATCTGAGTGTCGTAACCCTGTTCAATCAACATCTGCTTAACAGGTAGGCCGGCCTGGACCTTTTTGTAAGCGACTTCCCATCGTTCTTTATCGTCAATCGACTCAGGTTGCACCCAGTGCAACTGCACGTCTGACTTGATTCCGTGCAGCTTCAAGATAAACACGAACATTGATCGAATGGCAGTACCGAACGACAGTTGTCTGTCTCGTACCTTCTTGATCAAAGCTGCTTCGCTGGCACGTAGAGCCTCACCAGAGACATTCGTCTGCGTGTTCTCGAAGTAGTGCAGCGGAGTGCTCGTCACACTTGCCATAGTTCTGATGTATTCCTTGTACGGAGCCAGATAGGTATCCGGCTTCGCTGCATCGAACTGTCCGACCTGCTTGGTGTTCGTCAGCATCCACAGGTCGCCTGGATTTCCGCTCAGGTCTGCGGAATCGTCGTCATCATCGAAGTCGTTGGCTACGTTCGCGTGGTTCTCAGAGAGCACGTAACGCGTCGGAAAGCCGTAGTGCTCCACTGATGCCATTTGTGTGATCACCAGCTTGTTGATGATGTCCTGGGGTCCGTATGCAGCTTTGTGCTCGGGAGTGCCGAACGGACGATCCGTTGCAACGTGGAAGATCGGAATCTGTCCGTATGGGTTCTGCACGTACCCGGCTTCGTCCGTGTCTGCATCGAGGTACGGAGCGAAGTCCGTTGCTTGCACTGTCATCGGCAGACGTTGCGCTGTGCTGATGAACTTGTAGATCGCATCTGCGTAGTACAGGTTGACCCTGTGTCTGGTCTCCCCCGCTACTGGCACAACCCAGACCTTTGCTGCGACTGCTGCAACACGTGGATTTTCTGGATCGTAAAGAACGACAGTGCTTTTCGGGCTGTTGTAGTACGCCTGCACTGAGCCTGAACTGTCAGGCCACACGAACATGTAGGCATCACCGAACATCAGAGCGTTCTTGAACGTGCGTTTCAGCTCTAGTTCCAGCTCTGCGTCCTCGAACACTGCATCGAGCACGTCTGCACCGTCAGCAGATACAGATTTCACCGCATCAATCTCGAGGCGTGCTGCAACGGCATCGACCGGCATTGCAGCGAAGTTGATACGGAAATCAGAACCGATCTTGCTCAGTGCTCTGCGAACCGAAGGTGACGCGAATACCTCGTCAACTTCACCCTTGTAATACTTTTCAGCCTTTTCGTACTCTTGTTGTCGGTCGAGAATTGTCTGTACGGCTAAAGCCAGATCGTTCTCGAGGTTGTACTCAACCAAGTTGTCTTCTAAATTCATGTTTTTGCTATATAACTCCTTTTCATTGTATTGATAATATCATTCTTATATGTAACTTCGCTTGCGTGCAGTTGACTTCTGACTGTTGCCGAGAAAATAGTGAACACCTGTTGCCATAGCATCGAGAATGTCATCATGCGGCACCTTCGGAAAGGCAAACATCTGTTCTTCTAGATCAGCAAAGTTCTTCGTATGGAATACTAGATTCTTCTTGTAGTAGTCCAGCACTCTTGCTGCTCGAAGTTCTTTCTTCTCTGTCTGATGCACAGTTCTGAATTTCGCGGGGATTCCATCGAAGACTGATCGCCATAGGTCACCACCCTGGTTCACTTCGCAATAGACAAGCTTTGCATCGAACTTCTCTATCAGATCACTGATCTTCTGCTTCAGCTCGGTAGAGACAATGCGCAGCTGCTCAGCATGACGAACGTAGCATTTTCCGTCATCCCCGAATGAGACAACCACAATCCCTGTGTAGTCATTTGCTGCTTTTGTCTTGATAGCAGGATCGACACTGATCAGCGTGTATCGATAGCTTTCGAGCTGTGCAATGGGAATATCTGACTCAGACCAATATGCAGCATCGAGACTTGTCGGCTTGTTCAGATAATTCATATAGAAATTTCTGGTATGCCTGATGCTGTTCAGATAGTTCAAAGACCAGAACTCAGGCCACAGTGAACGCTCTGTACCGGCAGAATCAACCACGATTGCAGGGAAGTAGTGAACCTTGATCTGTTCGTCAATCACCCAGCGCAATGCCTGGTCAAGTGACTCGTAGAAGTCTGTTGGTTCGATGATGTTCTGCTGGTCGAACTCTTGCAGTGCTGGTTGAGGCTTTCCCATCAGTTTTTCTAGTTCTGCGTTTTGTCTCGACTGCAACGATTCTGAATTATCAAAATTTGATACCCGGCTTAATGGTGTCGATGTAGCGGTTTCCCACCCATCTGATTTAACATCACTTTTCTGCGCCGAAATCAAGCATTCTCGAGGATCGTTACAAACCAGATTCTTAACAGGCTCGCTAATAAATCCATCTTCCCTATCAATGGTTGAATCTATGTCGGTTGACAAATCATCAATAGAGCTATCCGATTCAATATCTGAACACACCGGAAAACAACCGCCAGTTTCCGAGCTGCCGAACTTTGCACCCTTTTCAGTTAGCGGACGACCAAAAGGTAGGTCAATCGATTCTGCTGCATCTGAGCTACCAATACGAAGATCAGCATCATTTAGGGTACCCTTATCCAGACTTACATAATTATTAATTATCGGTACTTGAGTTGACAATCGATGTCGCTTCAGATGCTCATCAGACGCGTTTGAATCCTGATTCAAGTGTAACGATTTCTCTAGCTCATTCTGCCACGCCAACCGTGCTTCACCGACTTTTCTGAGCTGATCGATAATGCTATTGCTCATCGTAGTAGTACCGATGATCGCAACCCTTGCCTTAATGCTCAGAGGAAAGACACTGTTGAGCACAGTCCCCAATCGCTTCGCAACCTCGAGTGCTGAGTAGTTCGCTTCGGGTGGTTCGATGTCATCGAGCAGCAACAGATCAGGTCTGCGGTTGCCGATCTTCATGCCCAGCGCTTTTGCGTCGATGCCCTTAGCCGAGAAGCTGAATCCGTTCGACTGCTGGATCTGTTCGTTCGACTGAGCAATGTGACGCTTCACGTTGTTGCCCATCAGCGGCTTGCACAACTCTGGGTAATCCTTGCGAAGCAGCTCGTTGCTGTCCAGCTCATGTTTGAACGTCTGCAAGTGCTGCGTAGCCTGAGATGCCGAGTCGCTGAATGCTGCGATGAACTTCAAGTGTTCGTGTGCTGCTGCCCAGAGTGTGAGGATCAGGAACAACCAAGTTGTCTTGCCTGCACTTCGAGGTGCGATGAAGCAGTCTTTGCTTGCATCATCGGTGATCCAGCTCTTGCCGTACTCGGCTAGTGCGATGTGGAACTCTGACAGTGATGGTTCGTCTTGCTCGAACTTCAAGTGATCGATCAGGTAGACAATCGCGAACAACATCGGATCATCCCTGGTTACGAGCTTGCGACCGTTGGAAGTAGATAACAGTTCAATGGGGATATTGTCTAGGTACTCGGTGACTTTCATGCCGAACCGCCGGCGTTGCCGGCCTTCCAATCGTCGTACAGCTTGATCACATCAACTTCGAGCGAGTCCTCTTGTGTGCTGCTGCGACTGGTTGCCTTGCCACGAAGCAGCTGGATGCTGTCGGTAGCTTTCTTCAACCCGCTGACGATCTTGTCGTACTCGGCTGGTGTCAGCTTCGGGTCTTCCAACAGCTCGAGACCACGCGCTAGTGCATCCTGCTGCGCGATACGTAGTTCAGTCTCTTCGTAAAACGAGTTGTACTGTGCTGCTTTACTTTTCAGTGCATCAATCTCTATTTCGATGCCGAACTCTTCGCACCACTTCTTGCCTGTTGCCCAACTCTCTGGGTATCCAAGTTCTCGCTTCGCCTTCGCCAGTCCTACGTCACCTGCCAGTTCTGCGAAGGTTCTTCTTTCCTCACGTTCATACTTTGCCAATCAATTCAAATCCTTTCCTTTTGCTAATTAACTATGTTTCGTTTGATACGTGACTGAACTCGTACCGATGTTTTGAAAATTAAGTATAGAACTGCTGCGTTTCGCTTAAGCGCAGAAGGCTGAACGGAATACCTATATCAACTTTCTGCAACCATCAGCTTCAATCAACGTCTTGAATGTCATACATACTTGGATCATGTCCCGCTAGTTGCCTCCTAGCTTCAACCCATTTATCTGCTTGAATTCTTGTTCTGCACTCGAATGCAATCGTTCCAGCTGCAACTCTAATTACCTGTACTTTATTCATTATTGTTCTCCTTTTCTACTGCTGCCAACTCGGGCAGATATCTTTGCCTTACAAATCTTGCATATCAATCTATTGTTCCATTTATAGCTATTGCTGTATGTCAGTTGATGTCCACCGGCGCAGTATCGAATCTTTGATTCAACTTTGTCCTGCATGTTCTGTGCCTGCGTACCTAGCAGAAGATGATTCGGATTAATGCAGCTTGGCGTGTTGCATGTATGCCGAATGACTAGACCATCTGCTATCTTCCCTTTATGCTTCAGGAACATGTAACGGTGCGCTCTGTAGTTCTTTGTTTTATAGGTGATAATTCCGTAGCCGCTCTTGTCCTTGCACCCGGCGAAAATCCAACAACCTAGCTCATCTACTGCATACTCTAATTCTTTGCTATATTTCATAATTTCAACTAGTTATCTAGTCACTTAATTGTAGTGACTCATTCTATTATAACACCTTTTTCCGTTTACGTTTCATTATAAGCTCATAAATAGAAAGGCCCTCGTGCCGCATGAATGCGGCACGAGGACAGAGGAGAAAATACAATGAATAACACTTACTCTGCGAGAAACAGATATCCTACCAAAGGCTGAGTCTCTTTATCTATTATACCATACTTGACGCTGCATTTAATGTTTATAGGCGGTGCTGCAATTTGACACTCTACCGCCGACTTTGGACAGAAAAATACACCTGAGAGAATTTTGTCTTTCAGGTGCATCTCTTATTCTAGGTAGGCTATTCGCGTATACCTATTATACCATTTTCTGCTACTTCCCTGCTTTGAACAACAGTGCTGCAAGGACAAATGGCACCAGCAGTACGCAGATGCCAATCGCGATCAATCCAATCGCACCCATCGCCGTCAGGATCGCATCGCTGAATGCAACGAAGAACCAGATGACGAGTCCGATCACCACGACGAGACCCAGCAGCAACAAGACTCTCGGATCGACCGTGTCATCGCGCATGACGTTCATGTTCTTCCTGTTGCAGTCCTTGCAATATCCATCAGCCAGCAGATACGTGCCCATGCATCCCTTACACTTCTGCCCCATTGTTGACCTCTCGATTTGTCCGGTTTTCAGACCTATCGGTTGGTTCGATCAACTCGTTACAACCTGATTCTGCTTAGCTAAACTAATCAACTACGTCTAGCTGGGACTGCTGCACAGTGCCGAGGACTAATACTTGACATCGATACTGGATAGCGCCGCAGGAGCAAGGATGCAAGGCTCCCCAAACTCTCAGAACTGGTCAATGCAAACTTAGCCGAAAGGCACTTGCAGAATAGGGCTTCATGCTAGCCTCAGCGAGTCACGTAAACCAACTACAGAAAATGGTGCAATATGTCCATTGATATTGTAAACGCAATACTGTATCCATTCGGGATGATTTTTGCATTCCTGGTAAATTTCGGTGAAGGCATGTATTCCTAGCTAAATGAGCGGGTGTGTGGAGATTTCAATAGGCTAGATTTTCCACATACCCGCATCCGAGTCATTTGCGGAGACGAAACAGTCTTCGGAACCGACTAGTGGCCGTTGGCGTTGCAGCACCCCTGTTGCAGCAAGCACTACGACGATCCCTAGACATAGCACTGCTGCACCTACCAAACAGCGGGACGTCTCGTGTTCCACACATCGGACATCGAGTTCACCCTGCATCCTCTCGCTACAGGCAAAACGAGCGTTTTGACTGGTTCACCCTGTAATCGGCTGATCGCTAGAACTCGTTACAGCCGGGTTCTGCGTAGCCAGACTCATCAGACACGACCTAACCAGAGCTGAGCGCAAATGGGGTTGCAGTCTCGTTTCCCTGCTGGTTCTAGCGAGTACCGCCCTGCTGAGCTGCACTGTCGATTGCTGCCACACAGTTCCTACCTGCGGTTTTGCGTGCTTGCACTTGACCCCAGCCCTACCCGGTTCTACGGATAAAACTCGTTTAACCTTATCCGTCTTTGCTGCCGACTAATACTCTGGATCAATATCAGATAAGGTTATATGCGCATTTGCATTCTATTCGCTGATATGGAAACGTGAACCCTAGCTTCAACGACTCCACCCATCAGCACGACCCTGTCATGCCCTGTGGTGAATCTCGGATAAGTTGCACAAAGGTGCGCGTTTTGGTAGACTGTTCATTAGATCAAATCACCTCGTCTAGTAGCGATTGGAGAATTCTTACATAGTTTTTCTATTAGTGTAGTAGAAAGAAAAAAGACCATCCTGGACTACTAGCCAGTATGGTCTTTTTATTATACTAATAGGAGAAAAATAGAATGAATAATATTGATATCTTTACCCCCAACTTTTGGGATGATGGATCGTTCAACACGAACCGTGCAATAACTAAACTCAAAGATCATGTAACTTGGATCAGAATTGCTTATCGATTTACGTACGAAGGTGAACACGATTACGATAGCAGGTTGCATCAGGATTTTCTAGATCGATTGGAGGCTGCGAATACTGCTGCTCTCAAAAATCTACCAAATAATGACAATGAGGTAGATGAATGGATTGCATCAAGCCTTTCATCCGTTGTGCTTCATCTGGGCTTTGCCAATGCTGCTGCTTGCCGTGGTTCTGACTACAGGCATGCTGCAAACCCATACATCAGGTTTGCAGAACACCCCAGTATGCCAACTGTGCATTCAACCAGCGACTATCGCGATCATACTGAAACTGATGATACTCGGGGAATTGAATCTAAACAGTTCCACGAGAAAACTGCTCAATTCCAACACACAGATTTCAACAATACGGAGCAAGTCACAATTGACAGCTTCGTTGACTACAATGCAAGTCCGAGAACGATCACTCTGTTCGAAAATCTACGCAAAAGCTTCCCTTTGGAATCCGACCAGCAGATTCATACGCGCAGACTTTCAGTGCAGAACAGATGCAGGGAAATTCTCTATGAATCCAATCCCGACCCTGCCGACTACGACTTCTGGGTGTCGGGAAGCAAGCACCATCTAAAGCGCAAGAAGCCGAAGATGAAATATACTCGATACAGTCAGGTAACCAAGGTAACAAGTTCTGTCTGCCGTGACGAGTGTAGAACCAATTTGGACGTTCACCAGGTATTTATGGATGAAGTCCGCAAGTGGGCTTACAACCGACCGCTAGAACCGGGGGAAACTCACGAAATGATTTTCTCTGATGCGATGGAGAAGTACTCTCAGATGTTGAAATCTGAAATAGATCCAAAGCACAGAAACTCGTACTATATGCGCTCCATAGTGAACAACAGAAAGGATATTTGGAAACATCGAAATACCAAGAAGCACTCACACGAACAACCGAGGAATCAAATCCATCTGGACGATGTAGACGAGACCACTGAGCCACCTACTTATGACTACTACCCATCCGATACAGTCGATTGGTTTAACTCCCTATCCGACAGACAGCGTGAAGGGATACGTCAAGCAGTAGAGATAATAGATTCTTCCGCAGACGAACGCCCGAAAATCCCGGAATCAATAAAGAGAATGATTCGAGGACCAGGTGTGCCCCTGACTAGTTCCACGGAAAAATCGAAGAAAACCAACAGCTCGACAGAATTCGGTGCGCGCGCGAAAAGTAGCATGAGCGACCTGCGTGAATACGAATCAGAGGAAGAGCTTCTATCGAAGTATCCAAAGCATCGATATCCCGTCACGGTTCGCTTCGAGAAGCCAACATCACCAACGATCCAGTACTACGCCAAGCAGAACAAACAGTACGAATAGCGATTCCACGTGCACTATATGAGCTACGGTTAATCAGAAGGCAGCAAAGGTACAAACACCCTAGCTGCATACCCGATTACTGCTAGCTCGTATAGTGCATAACTAGCTTTACCGAGCAATATGCTGAATAATAGAGAAAGGCACAGGTTGCCATTTGAAAGGAAAATATGGTTTCGATAGAGTACAAAACAGATACAGATAGTTTATTTGAAGATTTAGAAGCAGTTATCAAGAGATTGCATGAGCTTGGATGCTCTGACTACCGGGCGTTTCTGGGAATCAGACACATCTACTCGAAGGTCTACAAAGTCAAGTTCGAGGATACAGGAACACTGGACAGCAGTATCCAGTTCCCTGAGTTCCATCATCCGAAGAAGCAGAAGCCTCAACGGATAGAAAGATAGATCCAAGTACAAGGAAGGCAGATCGGTTTTGATCTGCCTTCCTTGTTTGCTCAGCGGTCGAACGCTCGTTTGACCTGTGCTTCCACGTCATTGGTCGTGGTCTGCACGTAGAACTTCAACGAGGTCTGCACGTCGTGGTGACGTAACTGTCGGCGCAGAATCTCGGGTGGACAACCGTTGTTGACCAGTTGGGTAGCGAACTTGTGCCTGAGTGCATGCGGAGTGACCTCGATACCGGCATTGCGTCCTGTTCGTTGCAGACCCAGATACACAGTGTTCCGGGTGACCTTCGGATTCCACTCGGCATACTCCGCTACAAACCAGTCAGGGACCACAACAGGACCGGATGACTTGGCCGTACTGAGGCTGCCGTTCGGTAGCAACTGTCGATCAACGAGCATCGTGCTTCCCGTCATGCGCTGTTTCACAACCGATTCGCCTAGTCGCAGACCTGCATAGAGCATCGAGAATGCGTACATTCTGTACCGTGACGATTCGAGGGTCTGGTGAATGGTCTCCAATGGGGCCAACGCATAGATTCGCTGTTCGCCTTTGTAGACCTTCAACGGAACACCCAGCATCGAACGCAGCGCAATCGCGTGCTTGTTGCGGGTCGAAGGGTTCAGCACCGATTGCAGACGGTTGTGCAGAAAACCCAAGGTTGCCTGTTCTATCGGGACATCGCACAGGTCCAGGCATCTGAGAGTGCTCAGATAGTGGTACACAGTCGTTGCTTTGACCTGCTTGTTCGCCAAGGTCTGCTGAGCAACATCCAGAATCGTTGTAGTTGACACTTCCACTCCTCACTTCGGAGCGGTAACCCGGGAAGCACCCAACGACACGCTGTAGTTGACGGGGAACTACCATCGTTGGCGTGGTGAATCGTGCATATTCCGGATTTTTGAGCTTGGTGGATCGACTACCTCTCCCCTCGCTGAAGACGCAGAAGATCATCGCGTTCATCGTGATCTTGACCCAAGGCGGCATCGCTGTCACCGGTGCGGTTGTGCGCGTGACGGCATCCGGATTGGGCTGCCCCACGTGGCCGCAGTGCTTCCCGGGCAGCTTTGTTCCGGTCGGACACGGTGAGGTTGCGTTTATTCACCAAATCGTCGAGTTCGGCAACCGCCTGCTGACGTTTGTCGTCGTCATCGTTGCCGCCGCAATCGTGCTGGCTGTGACTCGTGCGCGTCGTCGTCGCGAGGTTCTCGTGTACGCGTGGATGATCCCGCTCGGCACGGTTCTGCAGGCAATCATGGGCGGCATCACCGTCTTGACGGGGCTGCTCTGGTGGACGGTCGCCATTCACCTGGTCGCATCGATGCTGATGGTCTGGATTGCCACCGTCATGTACGCCAAGATCGCGGAGCCCGACGACGCCACAACCCTGATCGTCATGCCGAAGCCGCTGCGCTGGCTCGCAGCGCTGTCCGGTGTCGCACTGGCCGGCGTATTGGTGGCCGGAACCCTCGTGACAGGCGCTGG
Organism: Rhodococcus sp. IEGM 1379; assembly: GCF_030056815.1. GTDB lineage: Bacteria > Actinomycetota > Actinomycetes > Mycobacteriales > Mycobacteriaceae > Rhodococcus_F. The sequence goes on along the minus strand of NZ_JASHKR010000029.1, from coordinate 25,190 downwards.
TCCCCATGCCGGAGACAAGAACCTCGACCGGATTGTGCCCAGACTCCAGATCGAGATCGTCACCTTGGTGCATCTGCATTCACAGCTGCTCGTCGGATATCTCGCGTTGGTCGTCGGATTGACGTTCGGTCTGTACGCAGTCGGAACGTCAGCGGCAGTGAAGAAACGCCTGCACGTTCTGCTCGTTCTGATCGTCGCTCAGGCCTTGATCGGAGTCGTTCAGTATTTCACCGACGTCCCCGCAATCCTGGTTATCTTCCACGTTGCCGGCGCCGGATTGTGCACGGCTGCAACAGCAGCCGTCTGGGCAGCTGGTAAGACGAGGCAGTACGAACCCGCGGCTGTACCGGCCTGATACCGACAAAGACGAGTGGGGCGGTCAGAAAACACCGACAAGGTGTTTTCTGACCGCCCCACATCTGTTTTCAGGATTCGTTGCGCGCCTGCGGGAAACGCGTCTGGTTGGCGACCCATCCGGCCATCTTCTTGAAGTGACCGTCCACCGGAGTGACGACGCTGGTGAGCTCACGCTCCCACTCGGCAACAGTGACAGTGTCGAAGGACGCGACGACGGCGTTTGCCGTCGCAAGGTCCTCGACTACCTGGTCGCCCAGGCTGCCGTCGGCACCCACGAGCGTGATGCGAACGCCTGCAAGGCCGACAGGCTGAATGACGGCGCTGGCAGAGCCACCGTGCTCAGCGACAAACTTGGTGATTGCCTTGACCGTGGACTTCGGAAGTTCCGGCGCAGCAGCGGACGGCGTGGCGTCCGACTTCTCGGTATCGGTGCTCATAGCTCGACAATACTGGGCAGTAGTAGCGCTGCAACACGAGGCATGGACCATGCGGCAACATGAGGCATCGACCCAACCGGTGTAGAACAGAAAACATGCAAGCCATCTACGTTTCCGAAACCGGCGGACCAGATGTTCTCACTGTGTCCGAACAACCCGACCCCACGCCCGGTGCGAACGATTTGCTCGTTCGCACCGAAGCAATAGGCATCAATTTCATCGACACCTATTTCCGGATGGGCATGTATCCGAGAAATCTCCCCTATATTCCGGGCGACGAGGGCTCCGGCGTCGTCGAAGCGGTTGGCACAGATGTGACGGAATTCTCCGTCGGCGACCGGGTTGCCTGGGCGGCAGCCACCGGAAGTTACGCCGAAAAGGTGGTTGTCCCGTCCGATGTAGCCGTGAAAGTTCCGGATGGTGTTCCGGCTCCGGTTGCCGCGTCCGCACTCCTGCAAGGGATGACTGCGCACTACCTCGCGAAGTCGACCTACCCGATCCAAGCGGGCGACACTATCCTCGTTCATGCCGGTGCCGGCGGAGTGGGTCTGATCCTTACGCAGATGGCAGTAGCCTTCGGCGCACGGGTCATCACGACGGTGTCTTCGGATGCAAAAGAACAACTCTCACGCGATGCAGGGGCGTCGGAAGTTCTGCGGTACGACGACGACATCGCAGCCCGTGTTCGTGAGCTGACGGACGGCGAGGGTGTGGCAGTGGCCTACGACGGAGTTGGAGCCACGACGTTCGATGCCAGCCTGGCGTCGGTGCGAATTCGCGGAACAGTAGCGCTTTTCGGAGCTGCCAGTGGTGCTGTTCCGCCGCTGGATCCGCAGCGGCTCAATGCGTCGGGATCACTGTTCCTGACACGTCCGACGTTGGCTCATTACATCCGCACCCGCGAGGAAATGCTGTGGCGAGCCGGTGAGGTATTCGACGCCATTGCCGCGGGAACTTTGGCTATTCGCGTCGGCGCCGAGTATCCGTTGGCCGATGCCGCGCAGGCTCATCGCGATCTGGAAAGCAGAGCGACTACGGGATCGATCGTGCTGATCCCGTAGTCGATTCAGATGCTGCAGGCGATCAGCTGAACATGTTTCCGATCGTCTGCAGCCCGAGTACGGAGTCGATGGCCAGGCCGACGAACAGCACAGACAAGTAGTTGTTGGACTGCAGGAACAGCTTCAACGGCTTGACCTCGGCGCCGCCGCGAACGCTGCGATACAACTGGTGGCCCATGAGCAGGAACCAGGCACCGGCAAGCAGAGCAACGATGCCGTAAACCAGGCCGGCGGCCGGAACCAAGAGGAAGCTGGTGAGAACCATTGCCCAGCTGTAGAACAGGATCTGCTTGGTGACGTGCTCTTCAGTCGCGATGACGGGGAGCATGGGGACGCCCGCAGCCTTATAGTCCTCTTTGTAACGCATGGCGAGGGCCCAGGTGTGCGGAGGCGTCCAGAAAAAGATGATCAGGAACAGAACGATGGGTTCCCAGCTGAGCGAACCGGTAACGGCAGACCAGCCGACCAAGACGGGCATGCAACCGGCAGCGCCACCCCAGATGACGTTCTGCCAGGTACGACGCTTGAGAACCATCGTATAGATCAGCACGTAGAACGCGATGGTGACCACGACGAGGATGCCGGCCAGCAGGTTGGCGCGCCACCACAGCCACAGGAACGATCCCAGTCCGAGAACCAGGCCGAAGATCAGCGCATTGCGCGTCGGGACGGCTTCTCGTGCCAGTGGGCGCTTTGCGGTGCGCTTCATCACCTTGTCGATGTCTGCGTCGACGACGCAGTTGAGGGAGTTGGCGCTTGCGGCGCCCATCCATCCACCGAACAGGGTGCTCAGCACCAGCCAGAGGTCGACATTTCCGCGGTCTGCCATGAGCATCGCCGGAATTGTTGCTACCAACAGCAATTCGATGACTCGCGGCTTCGTGAGCGCGATGTACGCCAGAACCTTGCCCAATGCGCGACCTAGAACCGAGTTCTGGTTGGTCGCCCGCGGGGCTGCTCCGGGGCTGCCGAAGCCATGTCCGCTCGGCTGCTGCCCTGTCCGCACGTTCTCTCCTTGCACCACGCGTTACCGCACTATCTCTTCACGACACACTGCTGACACTTCTGATGGACTCTCGGATTTTCTACTACGCACGATGGTAGACCGCAGGCATCGAGGAACCGAATCGACCCGGACAGCTGGGACCATTAGGCTAGGTGACGCAGTGGAGGGACACCTCACCCCTCGCAATCCACGTACACAATGTCAGGAGACATCTGCCAGTGTCGATCACAGACGAGATCCACGTCCTCACGCAACCAGTCCATCCTTCGGACTGGACCGACCTGGACACCAAGGCTGTCGATACCGCCCGCGTGCTCGCCGCTGACGCGGTTCAGAAGGTCGGCAACGGCCATCCCGGAACCGCAATGAGCCTGGCGCCGTTGGCTTACACCCTGTTTCAGCGCGTCATGCGCCACGACCCGTCGGATGCAGAGTGGGTCGGGCGCGACCGCTTCATCCTCTCCTGCGGTCACTCGTCTCTGACGCTGTACACGCAGCTCTACCTGTCGGGCTACGGCCTCGAACTGGCAGACCTCGAAGCTCTCCGCACGTGGGGCGCTCTCACTCCGGGCCACCCGGAGTTCGGTCACACCGTCGGCGTCGAGATGACGACGGGTCCGCTGGGCCAGGGCCTCGCGTCCGCTGTGGGCATGGCTATGGCTTCACGCCGCGAGCGTGGACTGTTCGATCCGGAGACCCCGGTCGGCGCCTCGCCTTTCGACCATCACATCTACGTGATCGCGTCGGACGGTGACATCGAAGAAGGTGTCACGTCCGAAGCGTCGTCGCTGGCGGGTGTCCAGGAACTGGGCAACCTGATCGTCTTCTACGACGACAACAGGATCTCCATCGAGCACGACACCGCCATTGCTCTCGGCGAAGATGTCGGCAAGCGCTACGAGGCGTACGGCTGGCACGTTCAGCATGTCGAGGGCGGCGAGAACGTCTCCGGCATCCTCGACGCAGTTGCTGCGGCCAAGGCCGTCGTCGATCGTCCGTCGATCATTTTGCTGCGCACCATCATCGGTTTCCCGGCACCGAAGAAGATGAACACCGGTGACGTTCACGGTTCCGCTCTCGGCGCCGAAGAAGTTGCGGCAGTCAAGGAAGCTCTCGGCTTCGATCCGGCCAAGTCGTTCGACGTCGACGCTGACGCTCTGGCTCATGCCCGTGGGGTCGTCGCCCGCGGCGCCGACGCACACAAGAGCTGGCAGGTCGAGTTCGACGCCTGGGCAGCGCGTGAGTCCGAGGCCAAGGCACTCTTCGATCGTCTCCACGCCGGCGAGTTCCCGGCTGGCTGGGCTGACGCTCTCCCGACCTACGAGCCCGACGCCAAGGGTGTTGCCACCCGTAAGGCTTCCGGATCCGCGCTCAACGCACTGGGCCCGATCCTGCCGGAGCTGTGGGGCGGTTCCGCTGACCTCGCGGGCAGCAACAACACCACCATCAAGGGCGCCGATTCGTTCGGTCCCTACTCCATCTCCACCAACGACTGGAACGCGAAGCCTTACGGCCGCACGCTCCACTTCGGTATCCGTGAGCATGCAATGGGCTCGATCCTCAACGGCATCGCACTCCACGGCCCCACCCGCCCGTACGGCGGAACGTTCATGGTGTTCTCCGACTACATGCGTCCGGCCGTTCGCCTGGCTGCATTGATGAAGACGCCGGTCACGTACGTCTGGACCCACGACTCCATCGGTCTGGGCGAAGACGGCCCGACGCATCAGCCGATCGAGCACCTCGCTGCTCTGCGCGCCATCCCGAACCTCTCCGTCGTTCGTCCGGGTGACGCCAACGAGACCTCGTTCGCCTGGCAGGCAGCGCTCGAGCACAAGACCGGCCCGACGGCTCTGGCCCTCACCCGCCAGGATGTCCCGGTTCTCGAAGGCACCAAGGAGAAGGCAGCCGCCGGCGTCAAGCGCGGCGCCTACGTGCTGACCGATGCCGCCAACGGTGCACCCGAGGTCATCTTGCTGGCCACCGGTTCCGAGCTGCACCTCGCTACCGAGGCTCGTGAGACCCTCGAAGCTCAGGGCGTCGCCACGCGCGTCGTCTCTGTTCCTTGCCTCGACTGGTTCCTCGAGCAGGATCAGGCGTACCGCGACGAGGTCATTCCGCCGGCCGTCCGTGCACGCGTGTCCGTCGAAGCCGGCATCGCGATGCCGTGGTGGCGCATTCTCGGCGACGCCGGCCAGGCCGTCTCGATCGAGCATTACGGCGCTTCCGCCGATTACAAGACCTTGTACCGGGAGTTCGGCATCACTGCCGACGCGACTGTCGCGGCCGCGCAGCGCTCCCTCGCAGCTGTGAAGGGATGATCTCGATGACACAGAATGTGAACACCGAAAAGCTCTCCGCTGCAGGCGTTTCCATCTGGCTGGATGATCTTTCGCGAGATCGCATCCAGTCCGGAAACCTGCAGAACCTCATCGACACCAAGTCGATTGTGGGTGTCACCACCAACCCGTCGATCTTCCAGGCCGCACTCTCCAAGGGCTCGGATTACGACGCGCAGGTTCGTGAACTCGCCCAGAGCGGCGCCGATGTCGACGCCACCATTACGGCAGTCACCACCGACGACGTCCGCGCAGCGTGCGACATCCTGGCACCGCAGTTCGAGGCCTCCAACGGCGTCGACGGTCGCGTGTCCATCGAGGTCGATCCTCGCCTGGCTCACGACACCGATGCGACTGTTGCGCAGGCCATCGAACTGCACAAGATCGTGGATCGTCCGAACGTTCTCATCAAGATTCCCGCGACGCTGGCCGGCATTCCCGCCATCGCCAAGGTGATCGGTGAGGGCATCAGCGTCAACGTCACGTTGATCTTCTCGGTCGAGCGTTACGAAGCCGTCATGGGTGCGTACCTCGACGGTCTGGAGACAGCCAAGGCTGCCGGGCGCGATATCTCGTCCATCGAGTCCGTCGCGTCGTTCTTCGTCTCCCGCGTGGATTCCGAGATCGACAACCGCCTGAACGCCATCGGCACGCCGGAAGCTCTCGAGCTTCGCGGCAAGGCTGCTCTGGCCAACGCTCGTCTGGCGTACAACGCGTACCAGCAGGTTTTCGAGGTTCAGCCGCGATTCCAGGCTCTCCTCGCTGACGGCGCCAAGGCGCAGCGTCCGCTGTGGGCGTCCACCGGCGTCAAGAACACTGCCTACCCGGACACGCTCTACGTCACGGAACTGGTTGCACCCAACACGGTCAACACCATGCCGGAGAAGACGCTCGACGCGCTCGCCGACCACGGCGACGTCACGGGCGACACCATCTCCGGCACGGCAGCGGCTTCTCAGGCGATCTTCGATCAGCTTGTAGCCGTCGGCATCGATCTCACGGACGTGTTCAACGTTCTCGAGACCGAGGGCGTCGACAAGTTCGAGGTGTCCTGGAACGAACTGCTCGAGGCCACGGCCGAGCAGCTCCGCGTAGCAACCCAGAAGAGCTGAGCCAGTGAGCGATTCCGCGGCGGCAGCAGATTGGGTCAATCCCCTCAGGGACAGCACGGACAAACGTCTTCCGCATATCGCCGGGCCTTGCGCCCTGGTGATTTTCGGGGTCACCGGCGACTTGGCCAGACGCAAGCTGATGCCGGCAATCTACGACCTTGCCAACAGAGGACTGCTGCCGCCCGGATTCGCTCTGGTCGGGTTCGCCCGGCGTGACTGGACTGACGAAGACTTCGCCCAGGTAGTCCTGGACGCAGTCAAGGACGGTGCACGCACCAAGTTCCGTCAAAGTGTGTGGGAGCGTCTGGCCGACGGCATCCGTTTCGTCAAGGGCAACTTCGACGACGCCGAAGGTTTCACGAACCTCACTAACACGTTGGCGACGCTCGATTCCGAGCGTGGCATCGGCGGCAATCACGGCTTCTACCTGGCGATTCCTCCGGACGACTTCCCTCAGGTTCTCGAGCAGTTGTCGGCATCCGGGCTCGCCCAGGCCGAAGAGGGTCAGTGGCGACGCGTAGTCATCGAGAAGCCGTTCGGTCACGATCTCGAGAGTGCTCGTGAACTGAACGCAGTCGTCAACAAGGTGTTCCCCGAGGACACGGTCTTCCGGATCGACCACTACCTCGGCAAGGAAACGGTTCAGAACATCCTGGCTCTGCGTTTCGCAAACCAGTTGTTCGATCCGATCTGGAACGCGCACTACGTCGACCACGTGCAAATCACCATGGCCGAGGACATCGGTCTCGGCGGCCGCGCGGGTTACTACGACGGCATCGGTGCAGCTCGCGACGTCATCCAGAACCATCTGCTTCAACTGTTGGCGTTCACCGCGATGGAAGAGCCGATCAGTTTCGAGCCGCTCAACCTCCAGGCCGAGAAGATCAAGGTCCTCTCCGCCACCCGTCTCGCCGAGCCACTCGACGAGACCACTGCCCGCGGTCAGTACGCGGGCGGATGGCAGGGTGGTCTGCCCGTCATCGGACTCCTCGACGAGGACGGATTCGCAGCAGATTCCACCACGGAGACGTTTGCGGCCATCACCCTCGAAGTGGATACCCGCCGCTGGGCAGGTGTTCCGTTCTACCTGCGCACCGGCAAGCGTTTGGGGCGGCGTGTTACGGAGATCGCGGTCGTATTCAAGCGTGCGCCGCACCTACCGTTCGACAAGACCATGACCGAGGATCTCGGTCAGAACGCACTGGTCATCCGCGTGCAGCCCGACGAGGGCGTCACCATGCGATTCGGTTCCAAGGTTCCGGGATCGAGCATGGAAGTCCGCGACGTCAACATGGACTTCTCCTACGGCCAGGCCTTCACCGAGTCCTCGCCGGAGGCGTACGAGCGTCTCATCCTCGATGTCCTCCTCGGCGAGCCGTCACTGTTCCCGGTGAACGCCGAAGTCGAATTGTCTTGGGAGATCCTCGATCCCGTCCTCGAACATTGGGCAGCCGGCGGCAAGCCGGAACCCTACGAGGCCGGCACGTGGGGACCACCCTCAGCCGACGAGATGATGAACCGCACCGGACGCGAATGGAGACGGCCCTAGTGATTCTCGATTTGCCTTCCACCACAACGGTTCAGGTCAGCAAGAAACTGGTCGAGCTGCGTAAAACCGGCGGCGCGGTCACGTTGGGTCGTGTGTTGACACTTGTCGTCTGCACCCGCGACACCGGCAACGCCGAAGAAGCAATCGAAGCCGCCAACGAAGCAAGCCGCGAGCACCCGTGCCGCGTCATCGTGCTTCTGCGCGGCGACGAGCAAAGTGAACCTCGTCTCGACGCTCAGATCCGAGTCGGCGGCGACGCCGGTGCCTCGGAGGTTGTGGTGTTGCGCCTCTACGGTCCCCTGGCGGATCACGAGAGCAGCGTTGTCATCCCGTTCCTGCTCCCCGACACACCGGTCGTGGCTTGGTGGCCTCTCGAGGCTCCCGAGATTCCGGCCAAGGATCCGGTGGGCAAGCTTGCGATCCGTCGTATCACCGACGCCACGGGCGCACCCGATCCCACCGCCACCATCAAGGCTCGACTCGCGTCGTACACCGCGGGGGATACCGACCTGGCGTGGAGTCGCGTGACGTACTGGCGTGCACTTCTGGCGTCGGCGCTCGATCAACCGCCGCACGAGAAGATCGTCTCGGCAGTGGTCTCCGGCCTGAAAACCGAACCGGCACTGGATATCTTGGCCGGTTGGTTGGCTGCCAAGATCGACGGTCCGGTGTACCGCCGCACGGGCGAGCTGTGTGTCGAGATGAAACTCGAAACCCGCAGTATCTCCATCAGCAGGCCCCAGGAAGGCACCACGGCAACCTTGATCCGCACAGGTCAGCCGGATGCGCTTGTCTCGCTGGGTCGCCGCGAAACCCGCGATTGCCTGGCTGAGGAATTGCGCCGACTCGATCCCGACGAAATCTACGAAGAGGCTTTGGCCGGTTTGGAGAAGGTTACCTATGAGTGATGTTGTCGTAGAGAAGTTTTCGGACGCAGGACAGCTCGTCGATGCGGCGGCAGCACGACTGGTGGCAACTATCGTCGACGCCCAGAAGGCTCGAGGCTTCGCTTCCATCGTCTTGACCGGCGGCGGCACCGGCATCGCATTGCTCGAGAAGTTGCGCAAAGCTTCCGGCGACATCGACTGGGCGCAGATCGACCTGTACTGGGGCGACGAGCGTTTCCTTCCCGCCGGCGATCCCGAACGCAATGAAGTACAGGCGCGGGAAGCTCTCCTCGATCACGTCGCGGTCGATCCGGAACGTGTGCACCCGATGGCAGCGTCAGACGGCATCTACGAGGGCGATCCGCAGGGCGCAGCAACGGCATACGAGCAATTGCTGGGTGCGCAGGCACACGGAAATCAGGTTCCGACGTTCGACGTTCACCTCCTCGGGATGGGCGGTGAAGGGCACATCAACTCACTGTTCCCCGATACCGACGCCGTTCGCGAAGAATCTCGATTTGTTGTCGCGGTCACGGACTCCCCCAAGCCCCCGCCGGTTCGCATCACCCTGACGTTGCCCGCTGTCCAGCGCGCAAAAGAGGTGTGGCTGTTGGTCTCGGGCGCCGCAAAAGCCGAGGCTGTTGCAGCCGCCGTCGGCGGCGCCGCAGCTGTCGACTGGCCATGCGCCGGTGCCACCGGCTTGGTCGCCACTCGCTGGTTCCTCGATTCGGACGCTGCATCACAGTTGTCCTGATCTTCGATTCACACCGACTGGGAGTCGTCCTCGGGCGACTCCCAGATCGGCGGAACGTCTGCGGCGCGGCAGATGTCAGCCAATCGCAATGCCGCTAATCTCCCCGAGTTTCGACGCGATACAACCGAACTCATAGACGAAACACCATTTCTCCAGTGGGCACTCTGCCCCACGCAACGATTCATGTTCCCCCCGGTCCACGTTCTTTCAGTAGTCACAAACTTTGACGCGCCGTCGGCCCTTTCGGTTCCTCGAACGGTAGGAGGCCTTGAAACGAAACGGCTACTGCGAGAAGAATCAACCGATGACGTGGTCACCGAATGCAGATGCCCTGCGCGGGCGCGTAGCAGTTGTTGCCGGAGCAACCCGAGGCGCGGGCCGCGGCATTGCCGCAGCTTTGGGGGAAGCCGGCGCGAGCGTCATCTGTACCGGTCGGAGTAGTTCCACGGGCATACTTCAGTCCGACTATCCCCGTAGCGAAACCATCGAAGAGACTGCGACGCTGGTCGACGAGTTGGGCGGCATCGGAATCCCGATTGCTGTCGATCACCTCAAGAGCACTCAGGTGGCGCACCTGGCGGAACGATTACGCGCCGATTTCGGCCACATCGACATCCTGGTCAACGACATCTGGGGTGCGGAACTACTCAAGGGCGGCCCCGACGAGTGGAATACACCGGTCTGGGAGCACGATCTGGACAGAGGATTTCAGATCCTGCGCCTCGCCCTGGACACGCATATCATCACGTCGCACCATCTCTTGCCGCTGATGATCGACCGACCGGGCGGCCTGCTGCTCGAAATGACCGACGGCACTACCGAATACAACGCGTCGAACTATCGCATATCCGTGTTTTACGACTTGGCAAAAGTATCGGTGAACCGACTCGCGTACTCGCAAGGGCACGAACTCGCACTGTTCGGTGGTACCGCAGTAGCTCTCACGCCCGGATGGTTGAGGTCGGAGATGATGCTCGATAACTTCGGTGTCGCAGAATCGAATTGGCGACATGCCCTCGATCCGAAACGTGAAGGGCCAACCGCTCCCCCCGATTTCGCGCGGTCGGAATCCCCGCGGTTTGTGGGCCGAGCGGTTGCTGCCCTCGCAGCAGATCCGGAACGCGGCCGATGGAACCAGCGCTCGATCAGCTCCGGCGAACTAGGAATCGAATACGGTTTCACCGATATCGACGGCACCCGGCCCGATTTCTGGCGGACCGCCTGACATCGCCGGGAAAGCCGCCGCAACCGATCCTGCTGGTGCGGCGACTGCGGGTCAGTACACCGAGTGTGTGATGGTCAATGAGTAGTTGTCCGGTGCAACATCGGCGGGAATTTCGACTCCCACGTCCGATGTCCAGCGCGCATCGGGGCAGCTCTGCTGCGACGTCGCCACGGTCGTGGTCTGCGCTGTCAACGGCATGGTTCCATTCGAGGAACTGCATGCGGTGTCGAACGCGCGATAGTAGGAATCAGGGCCGGGCGTGAAACTGCCGCCGCCGCTGCCGCGCGCGTCCGTGGTCTTGACATCGACATTCCACCCCGTGGACCGGGGCCGGGTGTCCTCCACCTGGACCGTCATCTGTCCGCTCACGACGCTTCCCGGCTTCGGTGCCGCATTCAACACAAGCGGACCCGTCGACACTGTGAGTCCGCCGGCGTCCTCATGCTTGTCGACGGACTCGACGAGTGTCGCGCTCGTAGTCGGCGACACTGTGGTCGTGGGATCTTCGTCGGTGCTCGTTGCGGGCTCATCGGAATCGGGCGTCGGCACGCGAGTGCGTGTGGCCTTCGGCGTTGTTGTCACCGATGTTGCACTGGGGGTTGTCGTATCCGATTCCGATTCGATCGGAGTGGATGTCGCAGAGGTGGTCGACGACGTTGGCTCGGCCACCACCGCGGGGGCACTGGCAAGTACCAGCGCCCCAGCGGCGACGAGGCCAGCCAACAATGAAGCGGACCGGCGTGCGGATTGGGAATGCATCACGGCAGATCCGCCCCATGCGAACTGTCGCTGCGGTCAGACTGGCTTCCGGCTGCGGCACGGCGGCGACCGATCACAAAGAATGCGGCGGCGATCACCAAGACAAGTGCTGCAATCGCACCGAGGATCGCACCTAAGGACATCGAGCTGGATTCACTGACCGAATCACCAATTCCCTTGTCCGGGAAGGTAACTTCTAGCGACGACTCATGCTTGTTGAATCCGCTCTCCAATTTCACTGTTCCCTGCCAGGGCCCTGCAGGCAGGGCGGCGCTGTTCGGCAGAGCGAAGACAACCTCGCCGCCATCGCCCGGCACGATTGTTGTTGTACGTGCGCTCACCGTGTTTGCGGTAAGGCCACCCGGCCCGTCGGCGAGGTCCAGCGTGCCGGACACATCGATTGCCCGTCCACCGGTGTTTTTGATGTTAGCGACCACCGTTGCGTTGCCGTCGGCATCACGCTGCGGGGTGAGGCTCGAGATGGAGAAATCCGACGGCGGGCCGTTCCCCTCGCCAACAGAGAGGTAAACACGGACTCCGACTCGGGAGACAACCTGGACTTGATCGATGCTGTCAGCCGCCGGCTGGGTAGACGCCCAGATAGCTCCGAATTGCTCCGCCTCGGGGGCGTCGGCGGGCACAGCGATGGTGACGGTGACGTCTTGGGACTGACCGTCATCGAGTTGGAGTTCCGACTTGTCGAGGGAAATCCAGGAGGTCAACTCCGAATCCACGCCACGATTCTCCGGAGTGAATGCACCGTCGACGATCTTGGCAGAGCCGGCGTACACGTCCAGGGTGGCCGGCGCTCCGGTGTTGTTGGTGACGCGGACTTGATGCGTGATCGTGTTCCCGGGAGGAACATTGTCGGTGATGTAGATATTTGCGCGCGGGTCGTCCTTGAGACTGGTAGCCACGTCGAGAAGGGAAATCGTGACCGAACCCGATGACGCACCGCTGCCGTCGCCCTGACCTGGGTCAGCAAGCGCCACCGCGGGAGAGCCGATCATCAGAACGGTGGCGGCCAACAGAGCGAGTAGTGCACGCATAAATCACCTTCCATAGCTGTTCGGGGCGCCGCTCGTGGCGCCCCGAACAGTTGATTCTTGCCTGTGCCGACTACTGCTGCGCCGGCAAGGCAGTCCTGAAACTAGATTGCGGACAGCGTCAGCGTGGCCTTGTACTGTCCCAGTGCGACGGACGTCGGAATTTCGACGGACAGAGCATTGTTATTCATCACCGTTGCCGCCTCCAACCACGCTCCCGGACCGCGGTTCGAGCGCGTGATGACAACCGTCGGGGTGTTCTTGAGCTGAGTACTCACAATGGGGGCAGATCCTCCACCGATCAGCCCGTTCACGGCATTCGGCGTATAGGTGGCGTTGGTGGCCGGGATCTTCATAGCTGAATTCGACACATTAACGAAGTCGTCCAGTGCGAGCGAAGCATTCCATCCAGTCGTGCCACCGCGGGAGTCTCCAATCCCGAACAGGGTCAGGTCGCCCTTTGCCGTCGTACCCAGCGATTGAAGCGCGAGCGTGCTCACCGGGCCGCCAATAGTCACCGAGAGGCCGCCACCTGTTGCCGCGGTCACGGTGAAGTCGACAACCTGGCTGTCAGTAGCAGCATTCGCGACGGCGCCCGGGATCAGCAAGCCGGCGGTGGCGGCAATGGCCGCCGCGGCGATGAGAGTCTTACGCATGTTTCCTCTTCTCTTAGGCAATTCCGGAGACCTCCGGAGGCCTGATGTGGAGCGCTCGGGTCGCCATGATCTTCAATCGCGCCCCTACGGCCGACCCGAGCGGCCATGTGCGGGCAACTAGTCCTTGCAAATTTTCACGACAAAACGAATCGTGAACAGCTATCGAGGACGCCGCGGAAAGCCCGCGTCGAGCCGAAGTTACGAACCGAACCCGAGCGATCCGAGCGATCCGGACCCGAGTGATCCGAGCGATCCGGACCCGAGTGATCCGAGCGACCCTGTAGCGGGCGACTCAGCATTCGGAAACGTGATGTTCTTTGTGGACTGATTGGCGAAATACCCATTCTTCAAGCGAGCATCTGCCTTCCACGGACCGTTGGGCAGCGATGCACTGTTCGGGATTACGAACAGCACAGTTCCGCTTGCCCCCGCTGCCAGGGTGGTCGGCTGAGCCAGCACTGCCTCGAGCCACTGGCCGCCCGGTCCGTCGGTCAGATACAGCCTGCCGGTCATGTCTACGGAATGGTTACCGGTGTTGGTCACCGCGGCGGCAACCACGGCAGCGCCATCCGACTGACGCTGCGGAATGAGATCGGTGATCAGGAAATTTGCCGCCGGTCCGTTGGTGCCCCCAACTTTCACGTCCATGCGCACGCCCACCCGGGAATTGCCAATCGCGGCCCAGATCGACCCGTACAAGGTTGCCGACGGCGCAGTGGACGGAACCTTGATGGTGACCGTCACATACGCGAACTGGCCGTCATTCAGATGGACAGTGGGCTTGTCAACGCTGGTCCAGGCGGTGAGTGCATTTACTTCTCCCGCGTTCTCCACGTTGAACTTTCCGTCGTCCATATCGGCGGGACCGGCGTACACGGAAATGTCTTGGGCTGAACCGGCATTGTTGGTCACCCGCGCCTGCCGGGTGATCGTATCTCCTGGCTTGGGGGTCTCCACGATATACGGCTGTCCGCCGGGCGCATCGATCAAACCAATGCTGAACCTGTTTACGGGAATGTCGACAGTTGACTGCAATGGCAGCGCAACGGCCGCTGCGGGCGCGGCGGCAGCGAGTAGAGCAGCAGTGACCAGCGTGAGCAGGGTCCGCATGTAGGGCCTTTCCAAAGTTCCGACAATTGTCAGATTGAGGCACAATGACCTCTTCGCCCGACGATGCTAGACAATAACTGCATTTTGGACATCCGTCCATCATTTTGTGAAACTCGTCTGAAATGCCCACGAATCGCCACCATTGGACGGCACGGTTCGAACCTACGGCGGCGACTTCGAGCCCATTTCATGGTCACTCGCCCCGACCTTGCGACCTACTGTCGGGATTCGCGAGCACTAACTACACCCAGCAGTTGTCAGCCGGTTCTCATCACCCGTCGCAACGCCAGGTTCGGCGGGAATGTCACCACCTCGGCCGCACCGCGAACTACAGGCGAGCGTACGATAATTTCTCAAAGTTGTTGAATCCCTCGCAGTTACATCAATACGAGCGACGTCGTGGCGGTTCGAGCCATGGCCGAAGTGGATCGCTGCCGACGGTACCGCCACCTCCCAATGCCGCCCGCACCAGCAAAGTCCACATCGAGAGCATTGTCAGGCGCAGGGGCTACCGACCGGTCGATCGGTAGCGGTCACTGATCGAGTTGCCGTAGGGTCAGCTGCCCCAATCCCGGTATCCAGGCTGAACTACTATCGCAAGGTCGCCGAGAATTCGCAGGATGTCGCCGACGCTGGACGCGCCGCAGGATCCGAGAATCATTGCTACGCAAGCAGGTCATTGCCGAAAATTGGCCGGAAATAGTGAAAACGAGGAGCGAATTGCACAAAATCAATAGTTGCCTGACGCCGTTCCTTCAACTGGCGGTCTAGTCTGGACTCAGCACAGTGCGGCTATGTACTACGTCACAACCGAGGAGCAGCCCCGTGGCATACGACAAAGCCCTCGCAGAACGCATCCGCGACGCCCTCGAGCACGAGACCGGCGTCAGTGAAGTCAAGATGTTCGGTGGCCTGAGTTTCATGGTCGACGGACAGTTGGCGGTCAGCGCAAACTCACACGGAAACCTCATGGTCCGATGCGAACCGGACCGCGTCGACGAACTACTGACACACAAGGGTGCACATTGGGCCGAAATGCGGGGAAAGCCGATGAGCAACGGTTGGCTGGAAGTTGATCGAACCGGCACGAGTTCCGGTATCGAATTCGGCGCTTGGATCCGAGAAGCACTGAATTTTGCTCGATGACACCGCAACTCGACAAATCAAAAATTGTGGCTGCCTTCTGCGCTGAATGTCGAAGCAGCTGAGCGGATATTGCCAATATGGTCACAACGAGCTGAGCGGACTTTAGACTCCGAAATACGCTCGAGAGAAGCTCGACAGCGGCGCAAGAAATGGATGGTCCACCGAGTGACGTACTCACCGAATCGACCGTACGAACAGTATGCCGTCATGATTCCGCTGGAATTCCCATCGACTATGCCCAGCAATTTTCGGCCGAATCTGATCGTTTCGATTTGGGCCTGTACGGGCATCATCTTCGGAAGCGTCGGGCCGTGGATGACGAACCACACGTCAAGCCGGACCGGCCTTGACGAATGTGGCTCGATTACCCTCGTCCTCGGCATCTGTGCGGCGATTGCTCTGCTCACGCACCTTTTCCGCGGCATCACTCCTGAGGTGAAGAATCACTGGATAGGCCCCTTGGCCGGGGTCGCGGTATTGATCGTCGCCGGGGCCAATGCCGCAACCATCCTTCAACGGGGAATCGAAATCGCCGGAATGTCCGTCGTCCCGTCAATTGGATGGGGCCTGTGGCTGGTGAGCGCCTCGGCGATCGTTCTGTGCATCTCGTCGTCGACGGTTGCGCAACTTATCCGAGCACAGGCAACCGCCTAACCGATCAACAACAGGACGAACCGGTGGGAGCACTCACATCACCTTCGGTGGTGACGCAGCACGCGCTACCTGAAGCCACGACGTCGAGATGCGCCGGACTGGAACCAAAGGTCTCGGAGTCGGCCAAGACCGTGTAGACCTCCCACTTCTCCCCGGCCGGTCCGGTGACCCACACCTTGTCTTGCGTCGCGAAGCAGCAGGTCGTGCCGATTTCCTCGTCGGTGAACAGACCTTCGTCCGTCAGCCGGGCGATCTCACTGTGCACAGTTTCGCTGGATTCCACCTCGACGCCCAGATGGTTGATGGTCCCGCCAGTTCCGGGGTTCTCGAGGAGGACCAGTTTGAGTGACGGCTCGTCGATCGCGAAGTTCGCGTAGCCCGGCTTCAGTTTCGCAGGCTCGGTGTTGAACAGTTTCGAGTAGAACGTCACGGCCTGATCAAGGTCGTCGACATTGAGGGCAAGTTGAACGCGGGACATGGAAACCTCCACCTGTGTGACATATGTCGAATTACCCATTCAGTATGCTCTACCTTTTTGACGTATGTCAAGAAGGTAGAGCACAATGGACGCATGCCCAAGGCCCTGCCTGTCATCGACACAACCGCACCGATCTGCTGCTCCCCCGTCGCAGCCGGCCCGATCTCCGATGACGCCGCACTACAGGTGGCCGTCCGACTCAAGGCACTCGCAGACCCAGCACGCATCAAGCTGATGTCGATATTGCTGACACATTCCGACGGCGAGGTGTGCACCTGCGACCTCGCCGAGAGCGTCGGACTGAGCGAATCGACGGTCAGTCACCATTTGGGTCAGCTGAAAAGAGCCGGCATGGTAATCGCCGACAGACGGGGAATGAACGTCTATTACCGAGCGCGCCCCGACGCCCTGGAAGCCCTCCGCCTTGTCCTGGATCCCAACTGCTGCAACTGATTCGAGGTTTTGACGGCTAACCTACTTGCCGTCCGGTTCAGTACTCACCCTGTCGCCTCAGTCCTGAACCGAACGGATACACGTGGCAACGGCCGCAAGTACCAGAATGATGATTCCGCTTACCGTGCTAATCTCCCAGAAGCGGAATTCCCATTCCGCTTCGCAAGAGGAGCAACGCTATGAACGAGACGCCGCTGCACAAAAATGCAGCCGTTCCCTACCAGCTCATCTATCTGGTACTCGCGCTTGCCATTACGTCCTACTCGTTGTTGCAGTCACTGGTCGCGCCGGTACTGCCACTGCTACAGCAAGACCTACACACTGATCGAAATACCGTCACCTGGATCCTGACGGCCTACTTGCTCGCCGCGGCCGTCGCCACCCCGATCCTCGGTCGGATCGGCGATATGATCGGCAAGAAGAAGGTGCTGACCGCAGTAATGATCATCGCCTGCGTCGGTTCAATTCTGGGGGCATTGGCATCGTCGATCACCGTCATGATCGTGGCCCGAGCAATTCAAGGAATCGCAGGCGGCGTCATCCCCTTGGCGTTCGGGATCATTCGCGACGAATTCCCCCGACACAAAGTGACCGGAGCGGTGGGTGTCATATCTGCGTTGATCGGCGTCGGAGGCGGCCTAGGCCTGGTATTGGGTGGTCCGATCGTCGACACGCTCAACGCGCACTGGCTGTTCTGGATTCCCGCTATCGCCCTCGGTGTCGCCGCAATCGTGACACACCTGATCATTCCCGAGTCCCCCGTACGAACTCCCGGGCGCGTGAGTTGGATTGCGTCCGTGCTGCTCTCGTCCTGGTTGATTGCATTGCTCGTCGCAATCAGTGAGGCTCCCAAGTGGGGTTGGGCGTCGAGTCCAGTTCTCGGCCTGCTCGTTGTGGCTACCGTTCTTGCAGCGCTCTGGATGAAGAATGAATTACGCAGTGCCAGTCCGTTGATCGACATGGCAATGATGCGCATCCCCGCAGTGTGGACGACGAACCTGGCGGCCTTGCTGATCGGCATCGCAATGTATTCGATATTCGCATTCGTACCGGCTTTCCTCCAAGGAACATCGGAAGCCGGCTACGGTTTCAATTCATCGATCACCGAATCCGGTTTGATCGTGTTGCCCCTTTCCGTGGCGTTCCTTCTTTCCGGTATCGGGTCTGGTGGCCTGTCGCATCGTTTCGGAGCGAAGGCAGTACTGGTGGGCGGTTCTGTAGCCGCATGTGCGTCGCAGTTGATCTTGGCGTTCGCACACTCGGAGATCTGGCAGGTTGTGCTGTCGATGCTGCTGATGGGCGCCGGTTTCGGCCTCGCCTTCTCCTCGATGTCAGGCATCATCGTGCATGCAGTTCCCTCACATCAGACGGGGTCGGCCAGCGGCACCAACGCCAACATTCGCACAATCGGTGGAGCGATAGGTTCAGCAATGATGGCCAGCGTCGTAACCGCGCACCTACTGCCGGACGGACTTCCCGCTGAATCCGGTTACACCACAGGGTTTGCCATCCTGTCCGTCGCCAGCGCACTCGGTGCCGCCGCGGCACTGCTCATTCCGAAGGAGCACACGCCCATCGCGATTCCGAATGACGCGCAACGCGCGGACGCGACGAGCACCGCTACTATTTCGAACTGACATGGCGACACAGAAGACTACGAGTGACAAACCGCTCCGCAGTGACAAACCGCTCCGCAGTGACAAACCGCTCCGCGAGGACAAACCGCTCCGCAAGGACGCGGCAGAAAACCGCCGACGGATCCTGGATGCCGCGGCTCAGGTATTCTTCGCATCCGGCCTCGACGCAGCTGTTGAAGAAGTTGCCCGCGTTGCCGGTGTCGGCGTCGGCACGTTGTATCGACGGTTCCCCAGCAAGCAGGCTCTGATCGATGAATTGGTCGGCGAGATGAGGCTGGGTTTGGCTGCTGCAGCTCGCGAGGCGACGGGTCGAGAGGACGGGTCGGGCCTCGAAGCGCTGGTGCTCGAAACCGGCAAACTCCAGTCGGTGCAGTGGGCGTGCCTGCCCCAGTTGTGGGATCACTCGAATGCAGAACCGGATGCTCTCGAAGAGTTTCGCACCCGCACCGCCGAGCTCCTCACTAGCGCCCAGCGGTGTGGTCGCATCCGAAGCGATATCACTCCCACCGACATCACCATGTTGTTCTGGGCGCTGCGAGGCATCAGTGAGACATCGCATTCCGTTGCACCCGAAGCGTGGCGGCGTCACCTGGAGATCCTGTTCGCCGGAATGCGGCCGGTGGTCGACGGGCCCTTCACCGCACCATTGCAGGCGAAGGCCCTCTCTGCCGCACAGGTACGGAAGATCAACAGGTAGGTCGTCAGCCGATTTAGTCCTGAAGGATTTCACTCGGTGAGCGAACAATATCCTTCAGAAGCACGAAAGGGCCTAAGCCCGGTGCAATACCGGATTCAGGCCCTTTTCGAGTGTGGTTCCTAAGCAGTGCTGCCCAGGCTCGCTGAGTCGAAGCTGCCTAGTCCGGTGCTACCGAGACCGCTGCTGCCGACGCCGCCCATAGCGAGTGCGTTACTGCTTCCCGCGCTGAAGAGCTGGACAATTATGTTGATGACAACGGGGTCACCGGTGAGCGGAATTGTGGGCACGGAGTGACCTGCTTTCTGTTTCGCGAGTAAATACGCATGTGAGCGTGTGGGACGGCGGTGATTGTCAAGATCCGCCGAGACTGCTGAATTGAACACTTCCGGCGCTGCCGAACGACACCACTGAGCCGTTGCCGAAGCCGAGTGCCCGGGAAAGAGAGCCGAAGTCGATTGCCAGGCTTCCCTGGAGGTACTGACCGTAGTTCACGTTAATTCCTGTCTGCGCCGCGGCGGGGTTATGCGAGCGGGTGAAGCGATTAGGGTGCGGGCGGCGTGGTGGTGCCGCCACCGCCGCCGAAGAGATCCGAATTATCGGTGTACAGGAAGCTGCTACCCGCGTTGAACAACTGCAAGACAGTGTTCATAACGACGGCCAATGCGCCTGTAGTTGGTGAGGAAATCATAAGTTTGCTCCTGGTTTCAGCGGGGGCCGTGGCAAGGCCACCCCCCAAGTTGGGGGGCTAGAGCAGGGTCCTGCGCGAAGGATTTCGCGCAGGACCCCGAAACGCGTCTCTAGATTCCGACTCCGCCACCGTCTACCGAACCGGTGTTGCTGCTGCCAGCATTAAATACCTGAAAGATGGTGTTGAGGAAAGCACCGAGAACTGCGTTTGCCTGGCCGTTGTTCATGTAGATCCCCTTTGTTGTTACCGATTTGCGCGGTGATTCGCACCACACTTTTATAACCCGTTTCCGGGCGGGAAAGTGGGGCCGAAGCGCCAAGAGTGGATAGTTACTAGTGAGCTATGTGAGGTTTCACAATTTCGCTGGACGAATGTCCATATCGGTGCTGGCGAAGGCCAGCGAGATCATTGCGGCACGCAGTTTGAGCAGCTCAGAGGG
Organism: Rhodococcus sp. IEGM 1379; assembly: GCF_030056815.1. GTDB lineage: Bacteria > Actinomycetota > Actinomycetes > Mycobacteriales > Mycobacteriaceae > Rhodococcus_F. The sequence goes on along the minus strand of NZ_JASHKR010000029.1, from coordinate 4,700 downwards.
CAGAGTCGGGTCCAATCCGGTCAGGTGAGCGATGCGCTTGATGCGGTTGTCGACGGTGTTCGTGTGCAGTCCCAGCGCCGACGCGGTGCGCTGCCTGTGCTGGTCGTTCGCCAGGTGCACCGAAAGCGTCTGCAGCAACTCCGGGTTGCTGTCGAGCGGCTTGAGCAGGTTGATCAGGCTGTCACGGCCTGGGCCGTTCCGAGTCAGCTGATACTCCAGCGCGAGGTCCTCCATCCGGTATGGACGGGCCGGCAGCCTCAGTCGCCGGACGAGGTGGGCCAACTCGCGGGTAGTGGCCTCGGCGGCTGAGATGTCCTCGAGAGCCGAGTTCTCGCCGATAGCCGTGATCTCCACCCCGATCTCGTCCTTCGCCTGTCGGATTACCTCACACACCGATCCCCAGTGGGGCGTTCCCTCGATGAGCACCAGCCCACGTTGCGGTGCGGGAGCCTCCAACAGAGTCACCCCGAAGTGGGCGGCGATCTTGGCTTGTACTGCAGCCAAACCGCGGTAGGCCTGCAATCGGTGGTGTGCACCGTCCTTGGCCCCCGGCCGCGGCCGCGGCAAGCTCACAAGGAGCCGCAGTACGAGATAGCTGGGTGTGAGCTCGATGCCCATCTGCAACGCGAGCTGAGTGGGATCATTTCCGTCCAGCATCGCTTTGACGAGAGCGCCGACCGAGTACTCCTCCAGCTCCACACCGGTGGGCATCGCAGCCAGATAGCTAACCGACACGAACGAGTGAAGTCGCTGCGCGAGTGCGAACAGGAGGTGGTTGAGCTCCTTGAGATTCGCGGAATCCTCGGCCTCCGCGCGGCTGAGGATGAGGTTGCGGAAAGCTGTAACGCCCTCGTCGGTCAGAGCGAGAATGGCACCGAGCGGGACCCCTTTACGTGCCTGACGGACAGTCAGGGTGTGAATGCTGCCCAGGTCGGCGTCGGTAGGTAGTTTCTTGTGGTCCATGAGCTGGATCGTCAGTTGCAGACCCTGCTCGGTCGCCGCAACCAAGTCCTCCTGCACGGATTCCATGTGGAAGGACTTGAACATCGGACTCTCGCGGGAGAAGTGATTCACAAGTTCGGCCGCCAGCGGGACGAAGTCGCGGACAACTGCGGAGGCGGGTTTACCTCCCAGCATGAGCGGCCCCGGGGTTTTCGGCAGCGCAGGAGTATTCAGCAGAGCAGGGTTGTTCAGCAGAGCAGGGGACATTGCGGGCGGACCTCCTCTAGACAAGTACGTCGCATGGCGCGATGGCCAGCGGCTCGGCGCGTTACGGAGTGCGGAACCCGCTGCGGTGAACGATTTGATGACCGATTCACCGCTAACGTCCGCCGTTCCCGATTACGCCAGGCGTTGTGATGTCTACCACATGAACGGGCGTCCAACTGTGAAATGGACCAATGAGTAATCGAACGAACTATCCCGATAGATCCGGGTGAGGTAGCGGTGAAATTACCCGGTGGATCGACAAAGCTGTCCGTCGTGTCGTCATCACTCTGCGCCGACAATCATGGGTCGGTTGAACACCCGCCAGCCGACCTACCCGCTGTTACGCAGCGCCGTCGCCAAACCGTTCATCGTCAACTGAATACCGCGCCGAACCTGGTCGCCCTCATCACCAGATCGGTAACGCCTGATCAACTCCACCTGCAGGTGATTGAGCGGTTCCAGATACGGGAAGCGATTGTGAACCGAACGTTCGAGACCAGAATTGTCGGCAAACAGGTCGTCGTATCCGGTAATCGCCTTATACATACGAATGGTGCGCTCGTGCTCCTCGGTGATCATTCCGAAGACCCGATCACGCAGTTCGACGTCGGGAACCAACTCGGCGTACCGAGCAGCTAGTCCCATATCGGATTTCGACATCACCATCGCCATGTTGGACAGCACAGTGCGGAAGAACGGCCACTGCTCGTACAAACGAGCGAGCGTCGCGAGGCGATTGGGATCGCTGTCGATCCATCGCTCGAAAGCCGCACCCGTGCCGTACCAACCGGGGAGCATGACGCGAGACTGGCTCCAAGACAGCACCCACGGAATCGCACGAAGGTCGGAGATCGCCTCGGTCTGCTTGCGTGAGGCCGGCCGGCTTCCGATATTGAGCGCACCGATCTCGGCGACCGGCGTCGACGCCTCGAAGTACTGAACAAATCCTGGTGTGTCGTGAACTAATTCGCTGTACGCGCTACGAGCCAAAGCAGCCAGTTCATCGAGGACCGCATAGGCTTCGTCCGCGCCACTGCCGAGTCCTTCGACATCGAGCAGGGTCGATTCGAGAGTCGCCGCGATCAGAGTTTCGAGGTTGCGATGCGCCAATCGAGGTTCCGCGTACTTGGCTGCGATCACCTCGCCTTGCTCGGTGATGCGCAGCGAACCGGCGACAGCCCCGGGAGGCTGAGCGAGAATCGCCTCGTAGCTGGGTCCACCGCCACGGCCGACGGTTCCACCGCGGCCGTGGAAGAGCCGCAACCGGATTCCGCTCTTTCGGGCGGCCTCTACCAAATCGAGTTCCGCGCGGTACAACGCCCAGTTGGCAGCGAGATATCCGCCGTCCTTGTTCGAGTCGGAATACCCGAGCATCACTTCCTGACTCTCACCCCGCGAAGTGACGATGGCTCGGTAGATCGGGATATCGAGCGTGGCCAACAATGTCGCGGCGCCGCCCTGCAAGTCCTCGATCGTCTCGAACAGCGGAACGATGCCGATGGGGCATGACGGATCGCCTCCGACACCGGGGTCCAGCACTCCCACCTCTTTGAGCAGGACCGCGGCCTCGAGCATGTCACTGACGGAGGTGCACATGCTGATGATGTAGTTGGGAACGGCGCCGGCTCCCAGAACTCGCACGGCGTTGGCGCCAGCCGCCATGATCGCCAATTCCTTGGTGGTCAGTTCGGAGAACTCCGCGTCCGGAGAAGTGAGCGGTCGCCTCGTGGCGAGTTCGGCGGACAGCAGTTCCACACGCTCCGCTTCGGAGAGCGACGTGTAGTCCGGATGAACGCCCGACCACGCGAGCATTTCAGCGACAACACTCTCGTGAACGTCGGAGTTCTGACGCATATCCAATCCGGAGAGGTGAAACCCGAACACCTCCAAAGCTTCTCGCAGACGTTCGAGTCGATCATCGGCGATGGTCGCATCACCGTTGCGGCGCAGCGACGTATCGATGATCGAAAGGTCGCGTTGCAGTTGCGCGGGTTCGGTGTACGCGTCGAGTCCGTCGTCGGACCCATGTGCGGGCAGCTCCCCCAACACGGAAATGCCGGTGGCGCTGAGCCGTCCCCGAATACCACGAATTGCGCGGCGGTAGGGCTCATCAGCACGGAAGGCGGAATCGTCACCCGACTTCGATGCAAGGAGGTCCAATTCCGGTGTCACCGACACCAACCGAGCCGACATCGACAGTTCACGTTCGAGATGCTCGAGTTCAGCCAGGTGGTGCTCGATCGCGGTGGCCGCAGCCCGAGTCGTAGCGCGCTGGACGATCTCCCCCGTCACATACGGATTACCGTCACGGTCGCCGCCGATCCAGGAACCGGGACGCAGTATCGGTTCACGCAACAGATCGGCGTCGGGCCAGCGACCTCGAAGTGCTTTGCGCACTTCGGCATTGATCTTGGGAATGACCTCGAACAGGGCCGCGTCGTAGTAGCGCAAGCCCACTTCGATTTCATCCTGAATACGCAGGCGCGAGAGACGAATGAGCGCAGTTTGCCACAGTGTGAGGATCTGGCGACGCAAATCCAAATCAACGTCCGCGGTTTCGTCGACGCTCAGGGATGTGCGTTCACGAAAGCGCATCAACTCCGTAATGCGGGACTGGGTCTCGAACACCGTCCGGCGCCTGGTCTCCGTCGGATGAGCAGTGATGACTGGTGACACCAGCGCCCCTCGCAATGCGTTCTCGACGGTCGCCGAATCGATATCTGCACCGTCGAGCTTTGTGTAGGTGGCGGCAAGAGTGCTGTCACGCGGAGGCTCACCGGCGTTGATATGAATAGCGCGGCGACGCTCACGGTGGATGTCCTCGGCGAGATTGGCGAGCAACGCAAAGTGGCTGAACGCTCGAATGACCGGGATTGCATCATCGGTGCTGATTCCTGCGAACAGTGATACCAATTCTGCGCGGTCAATTTCGCTGCGACGAACCCGGAACGATTCCACCCGGGCACGCTCGACGAGATCGAAGACGGCATCACCGGCTTGTTCCCGAACAATTTGCCCCAGAATTCCTCCGAGAAGCCGAATGTCCTCGCGCAGTGGCTCAGTGGCTTCACGTGGTGTTTCACGCGGATGGTCTGTGCGCTGGGCGGCAAATTCAGTCATTGCTCAATTATCGGCCGAAACACAGAACCCCGCTCGATGGCGGGGTTCTGTGGCAAAAACGTGATGCGGAAGAGAAATCAGGCGAACTTGATCTCCAGGCCGATGCCGATGATCGAAATCAGCCAGATCAGGGCGGTGAAGACCGTCAACCGATCAAGGTTCTTCTCGACAACTGTCGATCCGGACAGGCTGGATTGGACACCTCCACCGAACAGACTCGACAAACCGCCACCCTTAGCGCGATGCAGCAGCACCAGCAGAATAAGGAGCAAGCTGGTGACGACCAGCAGGATATCCAAGAACAGTTTCATGTCTGTCTACGTCCACCAATCCAATAGGGACAACTACAACCGATAACACCATACAGGCGC
>NZ_JASHKR010000185.1 GCF_030056815.1 Rhodococcus sp. IEGM 1379 | reverse complement strand
GACCGAGTCCGAGTTCCTGGCACGCCGTGAGGCTGTCGATCGTGTGATGGTTGTTCGTGATCGTGCGGACAGCGGTCAGCCGCATGCCACCACACAGGTCGCGGTTCTCGAAGACGGCGTTCTCGTCGAGCACTTCGTCACCAACTCGGCAGCTGCCTCGATGGTCGGCAACGTGTACCTGGGCCGTGTCCAGAACGTGCTGCCCAGCATGGAAGCTGCGTTCATCGACATCGGACGCGGTCGCAATGGCGTCCTGTACGCCGGCGAGGTCAACTGGGAAGCTGCCGGTCTCGGTGGCAATTCCCGCAAGATCGAGCAGGCTCTCAAGCCGGGCGATCAGGTTCTGGTGCAGGTCAGCAAGGATCCGGTCGGGCACAAGGGTGCTCGCCTGACCACGCAGATCTCGCTGGCCGGACGATTCCTGGTGTACGTGCCGGGAGGTTCGTCCACCGGTATCAGCCGCAAGCTGCCCGACACCGAGCGCAAGCGTCTCAAGGAAATCCTGCGCGACATCGTTCCGGCCGACGCCGGCGTGATCATTCGCACTGCCTCCGAAGGCGTCAGCGAAGAAGAGCTGGCGCGCGACGTCACTCGTCTGCAGTCGCAGTGGGCCGGCATCGAAGAGCAGGCCGCAGCGGCGGACGCCGGCAAGTCCGGTCAGCCGCAGGCACTGTACGAAGAGCCGGACATGCTGGTCAAGGTGATTCGTGACCTGTTCAACGAGGACTTCTCCAAGTTGGTCATCGAAGGCGAGAAGGCGCACACGACGGTTGAGAACTACATCAACTCCGTGGCTCCTGATCTGCTGCCGCGACTCGAGAAGTACACGCCGAACAACAACATCGACGTCTTCGCAGCGCGTCGTATCGACGAGCAGTTGGCCAAGGCACTCGACCGCAAGGTGTGGCTGCCATCCGGCGGCACCCTGGTGATCGACCGCACCGAGGCCATGACGGTTGTCGACGTCAACACCGGCAAGTTCACCGGAGCGGGTGGCAACCTCGAAGAGACCGTCACGCGAAACAACCTCGAAGCTGCCGAAGAGATCGTTCGCCAGATGCGCCTGCGGGACATCGGCGGAATGATCGTCGTCGACTTCATCGACATGGT
>NZ_JASHKR010000130.1:3535-7760 GCF_030056815.1 Rhodococcus sp. IEGM 1379 | reverse complement strand
TGGGATCCGATCAAGAAGAGCGGAATGTTCGGCAACCGCACCGCCAACGTCGACCTCGACGCTTCGGCGCTGCTCTATGCGGACGGCAACCTCATCGACGTCTGCTACTACGGTCAGCTCACGTCGAAAGACGGATCCGTGCGGCACATGGGTGACAACCTGACCGGTGACGGTGACGGTGACGACGAAGTAATGACGGTTGATCTCCAGCGCGTCCCGGCTCACGTCAACACGGTGATCTTCACGGTTACGTCGTACCGCGGACATACTTTCGAGCAGGTGCAAAATGCGTTCTGCCGACTCGTCGACAGCACTACGAACTCCGAATTGGCGCGGTACACCCTTCAGGGCGGTATGCCGTTCACCGGCATGGTGATGGCCAAGGTTTACCGGCAGAACGGTGAATGGAAGCTGCAGGCAATCGGCGAAGGTATCCAGGCCAAGCATGCAGGCGAGGCGGCTCCGCAGTTGGGCCGTTTCTTGATGGCATAGTTCATCTCTGTGACTGTGGAGTTCGTTCCGGGGCAGAATGCGCCGTTGCACGCATCTGTCGTGACTTTCCGTGCGTCGAGTCAGACGCCGTTCGACGTGTCTGCGTTGGTTACCGATACACACCTTCGGGCTTTGTCGTCCGAGGATTTTGTGTTCTATAACCAGCCCACCACAGCCGGGGTGCAACTCGCAGGAGACAGTATTCAGGTGGAGCTCGATCGCGTCCACCCGAATGCTGCTGCAGTGCTGTGCATTGTGAGCGTCGATCCGAGCCACGCTCAGGCCGGAGCGTTTCGTGCCGCCTGCCTCTCGGCGGTACTGACCGATGAATCCGGTTCGGTGATAGGTCAATTCGCCATACCAACCGCAGGTTCGGAGACAGCAGTCATCTGCTGGGAGTTGTACCGCCGAAACGGAGTCTGGAAAGTTCGAGGCGTCGGGCAGGGGTATGCAGGCGGGTTGGCCGAGCTCATCGGAGTCCATGGCGTCGAGGTGGATGATGCACCAGCCAGTTCGGCTGCAGTGCAACAAGTTCACGATGTCGAGCCAGTCGAGGACGGGCGCGGGCTCGAACGAATGTGGATGATCTTCGAGGATGCATCGCGCTCGGCAGCGTCACTGATTTCGAGTAGCGAATATGCGATGACGCGCTTGGACATGGAACTGACGGCAGCGGTGGCCGACGCGAGCACCCGCAATTCACCGGCCGGTGTGGCGGCGCGCGAAGCGGCGCAGAAGCGTCACGACGAACTGGTGGAGACTGCCCGCGCCAGTCACACTCGTGATTCCGCGCAACTCACCCAGGAACTGACGGTGGTCGACACGGTTCTTCCGCGGGCGATGGCGTCGTGGGAATCGCCGGTATGGGCGTCGGAGAACGGCACTACGCCCCAGTCTCTCGAGGCCGTAACTTCCAGTGACGGTGTGAGATTGGGCGTCTTATCTGCCGCTGACCGCGGGGTCTTGACGGTGCCGTACTGCTTGCCGATTCCGCTGACCAGGCCCGTCTGGGTTGAAAGCACGTCCAGTGCAGCAGCAATCGGTGTGGTCAGTGCGTTGACGCTGCGAATCATGGCTGCCGGCCCCATGCCGCTGCTCGACGTCGTAGACCTGACCGGTGCCTTCACGTCGTTGACGGATCGATTGTCTGCATTGTTGGCCGGACCGGTGATTAGAAACCATTCGGAGATATCGGCCCGGCTGACAGACCTGGCGCAATCGGTGGATTTGGCGGAGCTTGCCCGAACCAGTGGCATGTCCGCCGACCAGGTAGCCCCGAGCACTCAACGACTGCTGATACTCGGCGATTTTCCGCATGGATATTCGGAGCAGGACGTTCATGCGATCATGTTTCTCGCCGAGTGCGGGCCGACGATCGGTTTGTCGATAGTGCTTGTCGGCGACGACGAGTCGAACTCGACGGAAGAGAGCGTCGCCGCATTGTCCAACGGATGTCGGCGTGTACCGGCGGCTGGTGAGATCGACGTCCAGGATCCGTGGACGGGTTCGCACTGGGTCCTCGTTCCGGATGTTCTCGACCCCGCGAACCAACCTCAACTGTTTGCCGCGCTCGACAAGTTCTGACGCGACCGAGGCAGTGTCAGAGTTCGTCGAGATCGATTATGCCGTCCTGCAGTGCGCGCGCGAGCAAACTCGTCTTGGTGGGGGCAGGCCGTCCGATTGCTGCGTACTTTCCTCGAATCCGGGTCAGGTGCGTGTTGACGGTTCCGATGGAGATGCGTAGCTGCGCCGATACGACGGGTTTGCTGTCGGATTTGAGCCAACGCTGAAGCACCTCGATTTCACGGTTGGTGAGACCGGGATCGAGCGCCGGCGCAGTCGCGGTGGGCTGAGGGAATGCACCCGTTGGTTCGGGCAAGGCTGTCACGGAAGCGGTTCTCGATTCTGATTGTGATCACGCTCTCTCGAATGTGGTCACTGCCGGTTGTCAGGCGGGATGCGCAGGTGCCCTCGTCCCTGTTTGCCCACTTTTTTGAAGCATATGGGAACCAACCGACAAGTATTGATGCGAACCAGATGGCGCATTGCGGACCTCCCAGGCAGAGTGGTGGTACCACTACGCGCGGTGCGTGGCGGCATTACCCGAGGAGACGCATGGCATTCTGGGATCAGCTGAAGGCTAAGGCTCAGGAAATGAACGGCCAGCTCAAGACCAAGACGAGCCAGTTCCAGAATAAGGAATTCAAGAACGCCAGCATGGCGATGTGCGCGCTGATTGCTGCAGCAGACGGCTCGATCGACCCGTCCGAGCGTCAGAAGACGTCGGCACTGATCATGAGTAACGAGTCGCTGGCAGTCTTCCCGCCGGACGAGTTGCGTCAGCAGTTCGATTGGTACTGCAGCAAGCTGACTTCCGATTTCGAGTTCGGAAAGCTCGAAGCGACCGCAGCAATCGCGAAGCTCAAGTCCAAGCAGGATCAGGCTCGCGCCGTCATCCAGATCGGGATCATCATCGGCGGCGCCGACGGCAACTTCGATCAGCACGAGCGCGCAGTAGTGCGGGACATGTGTTTCGCAGTCGGGATCGCTCCCGCCGAATTCGAACTCTGAGTTCTTCGGCGGTAAAGCAAGTAAGCGGGTGTGGAGCCAGTGGCGCCACACCCGCTTTTCTTTTGTTCAGTACTCCGGATAGCCGCCTTCCGGGCCGAGCATGCGCTCGATACGTGTGCACGTGATCTTTGCCAACTCGTCGACGCAGATCTTGCGTTCTACGGATAGCGGGTTGGACAGGCGGACGCTGATATTTTCGAGGAGTTCGTGGGCGTCGTGCCTGTGTGAGAACCAGATGTACCGGAATCCGAAGGTCCGTTCGTACTCCTCGCCCGCATTTCTGATGGAGGCCATGACCTGCTTGTCGGCAACCCAGATCGAGCATTGTTCCAGGTGAGACGGCGCACTATGGGCGCGTAAGCCCACCGGTGGGTGGCATTGCAAAGCGCTTTCGACGTCGGGGTCGGAGAGATCGAGCAGCGCGTCCTCGGCTCTCGCCAGCACCTCTGCGTAGCTTCTGAACGGGCGGCCGTCACTGACCCAGCACGCCCAGGTCATGGAACAGCAGCACTCGTACAGCGCGTGTATAGCTTTCGGTCGGGGCAGTTCGTTGAACCTTTCCAACCCGATCGACTGATGCAGCAGCATGTGCTCTCCCGGTCTGCCGACGAAGATGCGCGATCAACATATGATCCGCCGTGGACCTCGGGGCTGTGAAGTCCTTTCGGTTCGAATTTTCAGATTCTTAACATGCCGAAGTGTGAACTCAACCCACGTGCACATGAGGTCTGCGAGACCGATGTGGCTCTGCGCGGCGTAGGACCTCGCGGGTGACCGGAGCGGTTTCACCTTCACCGATGAACAGGAATCGCAGCAGGTTGGTCAGTGGATTGCCCTCGGACCACTCGAAGTACACGTCGGGAATCACTCCGGTGAGGTCCCGGGTTCGCAGCAGCACTGCCGCAATGGTGTTGGGCACTGCCGGGCTGTTCACCCACAAAACGCGATGCTCGCCGCGCCTGCGCCCGTGAATGAGCAGATCGGTGCTGAAATCGGAGGAATCGATGACGTTGACTTCGATGAAGATGATCGATTCGGTCGACGGAATGTTGCTGTCGGCTCGCTGCTGCAGTTCCTTGGTTCGATATTGGTTTTCGTCGAGATGTTCAGCATCGTGCGCGACCATCGCGAGGTAGCCCTCGCTCGCGGCGTCGGTGATGAA
>NZ_JASHKR010000130.1:0-3435 GCF_030056815.1 Rhodococcus sp. IEGM 1379 | reverse complement strand
GCAAAGCGGTCTCGTCGAATTCGACAGAAGTGGCCCGCAGTTCGAATGCCCGTGAAATTCGAGACATCAACGATACGACGAGGATTGCGGCGATGAAGAACGACGCGACCTTCACTCCGTCCGGCCGCTCCACGATATTGGCAATGGTCGTATAGACAAACAGCACTGCGATAAAGCTGAAGCCCCAGAACAATTTTCGGGCGCCACGTTTGCGTGCCGAGAGTGCGACGGCGACCGTCGCGGAGGAGATGAGGACAAGAACGCCGGTTGCATACGCGGAACTCTGGGCGTCGACATTCGCGTCGAAATAGACCGTGACGGTGATCGCGATGATGCTGAAAACAAGGACGAGTGGGCGCACTGCCCGCGCCCACGACGGGGCCATTCCGTACCGGGGGAGGTATCGCGGAACCAGATTGAGTAAGCCGGCCATCGCGGAAGCGCCGGCAAACCATAGAATCAGAATGGTGCTCAGGTCGTAGACGCTTCCGAAAATTTGCCCCAGATAGTCGTGAGCGAGGAATGCCAAAGCTCGACCGTTGGCCGCTCCGCCGGGCTGAAACTCGTTCTCCGGGATGAGGATTGTCGTCACCAGGCTTGATGTCAGCAAGAACCCGCTCATGATCAATGCGGCTGTGGTGAGCAATCGTTTAGCTCCGCGGATACGGCCTTCCGGATTCTCCTCGGTGTCGGCCCGATCACCTTTGATCTGCGGCATGACGGCGACGCCGGTCTCGAAACCCGACAGTCCGAGAGCAAGTTTCGGGAAAACGATCAACGCGACCAGGATCATCATCGCGGGGTTTCCGTGTTCGGTCGACATTGCCCGAGTCCAATCGGTGACCAATGACGGAGCCGTCGCGATGTGCCATAAACCTGTGCCGATCACGACCAGATTCAGTGCGAGGTAAACCGCGACCAAGCCCACTGCGATACCGATGGCTTCGGTGAAACCGCGAAGAAAAACAGCAGACAGGAGTGCGAGGAGAACAAGAGTGACCGCGACTGTGTGTCCGGAGAGAAAGGTTGGCGCAAAAGGATTTTCGATAAGGTGTGCGGTGGCGTCGGCGGCCGACAGCGTCATCGTGATCAGGAAATCCGTTGCCGCGAAACCCAACAGCACCAGGACGAATATCTTTCCCCGCCACTTGGGCAGAAGTTTTTCGAGCATGGCGATGGAACCTTCGCCGTGTGGACTTTCGCGGGCAACACGGCGGTATACCGGCAGGGCGCCGAAGATGGTGAGCAGGATCAGAACGATGGTTGCGAGAGGTGCCAAGGTCCCGGCTGCGAGGGCGGCAATTCCAGGTTGGTAACCGAGTGTCGAGAAGTAGTCGACACCCGTCAGACACATGACCTTCCACCACGGGTGGCGATGTTCCTTTTTCGGTGCGATGCGGTGCGGGCCTAGGTGTCCGCCGGGTTCCTCGGTGATATCTGCCAGCAACCACGAACTCAGTCGATGCTTCGGCGACGCTCCGTCGTCAGGAGTGCTGTTTTCTGCCGTTGTCGTCATGGCGATCGCTCCTCCTGCCCTGTGTGAATCAACCTTTCGGTTAATCAACAGGGATACCCGCTTCAGGGTGTCATGAAGAGTTTCCGGTTCTCAGCAGATTCGCAGGATCCTCGAGCTGATTTCTTCGTGAGGCGGGTCTAGATTGGAGAAGTCGAACCTCGTCGGATGCTTGACCTTTCGGGTATTCGAAGTGGACCGCGAAGGTGAAAGGACAATGCAATGGCTACGAGTGTCGCGGTAAGGAGCTCGGCAACGTCGAGCAAGCGGACAATTCCGTTGTCTCAGTACGTCGCGGAGCATCCGGCGGTCCGAGTTTTTCCGCCGACGAGTGAACGTGCCACCAGAATCGCAATGCTGACGATGTTCGCTCTGATCGCAGTGTCGTTGCTGGTCTTGGTGTTGGATGAGGCCGGACTCTTCGGCTGACCGCCACTCGAGGTTACTCTTGAGTAATGAGCGAACAGAAGAGTTGGAATGCGTTCACAGTCGAGCGCGAAGACAACATTGCCCAGGTGACGTTGATCGGCCCCGGCAAGGGCAACGCGATGGGCCCGGATTTCTGGAGTGAACTCCCAGCGATCTTCGCCGACCTCGACGCAGATCCTGAGGTGCGGGCCGTCGTCGTCGCCGGTTCGGGCAAGCACTTCTCGTTCGGACTGGACCTGGCTGCCATGAGCGGAGAGTTCGGCGCCGTCATGGCAGACAAGGCCCAGGCCGGCCCTCGAACCAAATTCCACGACATGATCAAGCGCATGCAGTTGGGCATCAACGCTGTTGCCGATTGCCGCAAGCCCGTGATCGCTGCAGTCCAGGGCTGGTGCATCGGTGGTGGCGTCGACCTCATCACCGCCGCCGACATCCGCTACGCGAGCGCCGACGCAAAGTTCAGCATCCGTGAGGTGAAGGTTGCCATCGTCGCAGATATGGGCAGTCTTGCCCGTCTGCCCGCGATCATCGGCGACGGCCACCTGCGTGAACTGGCACTGACCGGCAAGGACATCGATGCGGCACGCGCCGAGAAAATCGGTCTGGTCAACGACGTGTTCGCCGACGCAGACGCCGTCCTTGCGGCCGCTCACGCAACGGCCAAGGAGATTGCTCTCAACCCGCCGCTCGTCGTCCACGGCATCAAAGACGTCCTCGATCACACGCGTAGCGCGAGCGTGAACGACAGCCTGCGCTACGTCGCAGCCTGGAACGCGGCGTTCCTGCCGTCGCAGGATCTGACCGAAGCCATTACCTCCGTCTTCCAGAAGCGCCCCCCGGTCTTTCAGGGTGAGTAGAGAAACGGGCGAGTAACCGCAAGCACAAAAAATCCCCGCACATCGAAAAGATGTGCGGGGATTTTTTTACGCAGATGCGTCAGTGTCCGCCGTTGTCGGCGAGACGCTTGATCGAAGCCTCGACCTCGGCCTTTGCCTCGGCTGCGCCGACCCAGTCAGCGCCGGTGACGTACTTGTTCGGCTCCAAGTCCTTGTAGTGGACGAAGAAATGCTTGATCGCGTCCAGTTCGAACTGCGAAATGTCGCTGAGATCCTGAATGTGATCCCAGCGAGGGTCGCCTGCCGGAACGCACAGGACCTTGTCGTCTCCGCCGGCCTCGTCGACCATCTTGAACATGGCGACGGGGCGAGCCTCGACGATTACGCCGGGGTAGACGGACTCGGGCAGCAGAACCATGGCGTCCAGTGGATCGCCGTCCTCGCCGAGGGTGTTCTCGATGTATCCGTAGTCAGCCGGGTAGCCGAAGGCGGTGTAGAGGTAACGGTCCAGCTTTACGCGGCCAGTCTCGTGGTCGACCTCGTACTTGTTGCGCTGACCCTTGGGGATCTCGATGGTGACGTCGAACTCCACGCCGATTCCTCGCTGTCGTGTCGGTAATGATTCGTCGGAAGGATATCGGGTCAAGGATAAGGTTG
>NZ_JASHKR010000129.1 GCF_030056815.1 Rhodococcus sp. IEGM 1379 | reverse complement strand
GTGGTATTCGGTTTGGCGATGGACTACCAGGTATTCCTGGTGACTCGAATGCGCGAAGAATATGTGCACGGGCACTCAGCCAAGGACGCCATCATTTCGGGGTACACCCATGGCGCACGAGTTGTCGCGTCGGCGGCGATCATCATGATCTCGGTATTCGGCGCGTTCATGTTGTCTTCCGAAACCGCCAGCAAGATGATGGGCTTCGGACTCGCAGCGGCAGTCTTCTTCGACGCCTTCATCATTAGAATGATCGTCATTCCCGCGGTTATGTCAATACTCGGTGATTCTGCGTGGAAACTGCCGGCGTGGCTCGACAAAATCCTGCCCAACATTGATATCGAGGGCGAAGCAATTCGTTTGATTCCGATCGAGGAGGATCCGGACGAGGATCTGGTACCTGTCCGGGTGTAGTAACGCTCTCGTCAATGGAAACCATTCGGTCGGTAACGAAATTGGGTTTCGACGCGACAGGTCCGGGGAGAGGCAGCGCCCATTCGGCAAGCCTATGACGGACTGCGAGGGTTAGTGGCCGAGAAGAAATCCGGTTTAGATCGGACGGAGAAGTGGACCATTGGCCTTACCGTCGTGTCGTTGATGGCCGGTGGGATTGTCTTCGCCGGACTGGTCGACCGGTGGACCGGATCCGCCTCGTTCGAATCCTCCGTTGCGATATCGAGTCAGACGTCTGTGGTTACGGAAGAGCCAGTCGCCGAAGATGAAACGGAATACTCGTTCGTGACTCCCACGGTGGATTTTCCGACGACCATTCCCGGATGTGAGAGCGTAGAAGCGCCCGATGACGACGACGGTCTCATGTACTTCGCTCAAAGTCGGGGATATGACGATCCGCAGTTTCCGTGGTTCTCCGGTTCCAAGGCAACTGTGATGTCGGACGCGGTTGGGCAAGCGTTGCCGCTCTCCGTCGAGATGGTATTCGCCTCAGCGCGAGACTCTTTGGTTTTCGGACCGATCTTCGCGCCGGACGAGTCATCGGGCCTGCCCGGCGATTTATCCCTTGCGGTGATGGCGAGTACCACTGCGACGGCAACACTCGCGCGTGACGGAAAGCACGGGGTCGTGAGTGTGTCGGTGAATGCCGGCGGTACCGCGGTACCACCGTGTGTCGCTGGAAGTCTGGACGAGAGGCGCACCCTCGGCGGCGGTGTCGTCATCGATACGCACGAGACGTGGAGTGAGACGAACGGAGTTCGGTCACTGTCACGTTCGGCCACGTTGTATGCGCCGGACGGAACTCGGGTCAATGCCTATGCCGACGACGTGGACAATCAAACAGAACCTGCCCCTGCGCCGAGCGGGGTGATTCCGCTGACGGTCGACGAATTGGTCAATCTGGTTGCGTTGCCTGAGTTTCGGGTGAGTGCGTCTGTTCCCTTGGGCATTCCGGCTCCCCGGCCGGGATGCTCCGGCAATTCCGGAGTCGAGAGCAATGCGCGGAAACTGGATCGAGACGCAGTTGCCCGACTCAACTCTGCACTCGAGGAAGGATGGCGCACGGCGCCGCCCGGGATGCCGGTGCTCGACGCACCACCGGGCTCACTTGTCTTGGCAGATCACGACAACACAACCGCCTGTCAAGCATTCAGCGGGAGAACGGATGCCGGGGACGTGTCCTTCAGCATCGTGATCACCAGTGGGCAAGCACTTCCGGAGTTGCCCAACAAATACGACCCGTCCTACGACGGGCATCCCGATTCCGTAGTCGTCGCGCCCGACGGGTCGATGATCGAACGTGACACGAGCGACTGGAGTGGCACCTACCGGTCAGTCGTCGTTACCAGACCGGACGGCGCCAGGGTGAGCGTGCGTTCGTCGGCCGATTCGCCGGTGAAGCCGATGACGTTCGAGCAGTTGGAGCATCTCGCAATGCTCGACGGGTTGGTTATTCGATGAAGAAGCGATTGTCCGCTGCTGCGCGACTGCGGATTTCAGCTGTTGCTGCCGCGCTCGCCGTGACCGCAGCCGTCTTCACCGTGGTCGATATCGGTGGCCGAGCACATTCGACGACGGAGGGAACTCCGGTGTGGTCGGTGGACGCCGCGGATGTTCTCGGTCGTGAATTCGCTGTCTTCAGCAGCCCGATCGGCGGAACCCAATCTAATATGACGAGAGGTGGTCTCGTCGATGCCGGCTCGACCGTGGTGACGCTGGTAGGTATGCCGGATCGTCGTCGCGGCGTACTCGACGGCGCGGAGCTGGTGGGTCTTGACGCCGCGGACGGCTCGGTTCGGTGGCGTAGTGCCGCGGCAGATATTGCCGGTTGTTCTCCGGCACTGCTGGAAGAATCGGTGCTGTGCATGGTCGGAGAGTCCGAGTATGGCGAAGGTCTTGCGATATTCGACCTGAAATCCGGTGAACGCAAGGATATTCGGACGCCATGGAATCCCATCGCAGTTGTTGCGGACCAGGGCGACATTCTGGCGCTCGAAGGCAATATCGAGGACAACGACGTCAGGGTACACAGCGGAACCGTCGACAACCCGGAAGGTAACTGGTCCAAAGCATTTGACGTAGGGGGATACTGGGAATCAGGCTTTTCCGGACCATTGCTTTCGGTGCACGGGGATTTGGGCGTGATTTCACTCGACGAGTCACTCGGGTTCGACGTCGGTACCGGTGAACAGCGATGGCGACTCGGTTACACCTCGTGCACGTCGGCACACACGAGTCCGGACGGCGTGACGTCGGTCAGTGACGACGGCTGCGACGGAAGCACACCCAGCGTGTATGCCCTCGATTCGCGCGGCGTCGAGATCGCTCGCGAGACCACCGTAGGTTCGAGGAATTCCGGGAGCCGCTATCTGCTCGACCAACCATCCGACAAGTCCAGAGCGATCATCCTCGGTAGCAGCGGGTTTGATCGAACCACCGGTAAGCGGCTCTGGACCAATGAAGAGGTATTCGGAAACGCGTCGTCGCTGTCGGTGATCGATGGCGTAGTTGCTGTTGCGGGACGGGGATCCGAACCGGTGCAGTTTGTCGACCTGGCGACGGGAGAGGTGTTGTGGCAGTCGAGTGCTCCCCGCGTGGGTGAGGTTGCGTGGAACGGTGTGCCGGTCGTCGACGAAGGAATGGTGTACGGACTCGATCCTCGGACAGGACAACGGACCTGGGAAGTGCAGGTGGAACCTGATGCGCGAGTCGAGTTCGGCGGCTGGGCAATGCGGGAGCTGTGGTCCGGGGAGAACGTAGTGGTGCGAGCGAGTGAGGATCGTCTGACTGCCCTGCGCACCCGCTGAGCGTCGGTGTACGTTGCAGCTCGGACAATATTTCGGACAACGAGCACCAGTTATCTGTAGCTGTGGTTTATTGTTCGATTGAGCGGTGATCTTCCGTCCGCGTGCGTGCACGACATGTGAGAGGGGCTGTCATGGGTCAAATTATCGGAACCATCATTTTCGGCGCAGTCATCGGAATTCTTGCTCGACTCGTACTGCCAGGTAAGCAGCAGATGGGGATGATCATCACCGTCGTGCTCGGTATTGCCGGTGCATTGATCGGGTACTGGGTCTGGGAGGGCCTCCTGGGTAAGGGAAACACAGGCGGAATCGACTGGATTCGCTGGATCATCAGCATCGCGGCAGCGGCAGTTCTCTCGCTTGGTTACGCAGCCGTGACGGGCAAGAAGTAGAGCGTCCGTACCAGCAGAAAAGTGCGCCCTCCCAATCGGGAGGGCGCACTTTTGTCTGTTTTGACCAGCCCCCAATTGAGCGAACGGTACGCCCGTCGCCTTGGATGCGCCGAAAGGTACGTTCGCTCGGAATGGGGGGACCAGAACCGGGCGTCGCCGCAGGTCAGACTCCGCGTTGCAGACGCAGGGCTTCGAGGAAGTGTGCCGGCAGTCTCTGATCGAGCAGGTCGTCGTCCGGATGAGGGAGGGCCTTGATTTTTGCGAACTCGTCGTTGAGACGCTCCATCTTCACATCCAAACGGTGGGCCGCTGCGGCAGCTTCGGTGAGTTCGTCGATGAGTTCGACCGGAACTTCGCGGTTGTACTTGTAATAGATCTTGTGCTCGAGGCTGGCCCAGAAATCCATTGCGATCGTTCGGATCTGGAGTTCGATGGGGACGTAGCGCACCCGGTCACTCATGAAGACGGGAACCTCGACGATGAGATGCAGACTTTTGTAGCCGTTCGGCTTGGGATCGGCGATGTAGTCTTCGCGCTCGATGACCCGCAGGTCGGACTGGCTGGTGAGCATCTCGGCGATGCGGTAGGTATCCGAGATGAAGCTGCAGGTGATACGCACACCGGCGATGTCGAAGATGTTCTTCGAGATGTCGTCGATGGTCAAGGGAATCCCCAACCGCTCGGCCTTACGCAAGATGCTTTCGGGAGTCTTGACCCGGGAGGTCACATGCTCGATGGGGCTGTACTGGTTGATGTGAGTGAACTCGTCTTTGAGGATGTTCACTTTGGTCATCAGTTCGGCAATGCCGAATTGGTACAACATCATGAATCGGGAGAACTCGGTGCGCAGTTCGGCGAACTCGGTTCGACTGATTGCGCTGCTGTCTTCCACGTTCGGCTCACCCTCATCTATTAGCTGGTGTAACCAGTCTGCCACCGATGCTGTCATGTCCGGTTCAGTGCGGCGAGGGTCATACCGCGCAGGACGCGGCGAGTGCGCGCCGGCGACGCCGGATTTGCACTGTGTGGAGTGGAGTTGATCAGGCCGAATGTGGCATGAGCCTTGATGCGGGCGTCTTCTTGATCGAGCGTCGGATCGAGTTTTTCGAGGACATCTACCCACACTTCGACGTACTTGCGTTGTGTCTGGCGGACTTGTCGACGTGCGTCGGCCGGAAGGCTTTCGAGGTCGCGGTCCTGGATACGGATGAGATCGGGTTCGCCGAGTGCGAAGTCGAGGTGAAACTCCACGAGGGCGTCGAGTGCCGAGACCGGGGAGTCTGCTGCGTCTGCCGCCGCAGATCCACCCTCGTACAACCGGGTGCTGATTCCGACGAGGAGTTCGACCAGGACGGCGTCCTTGTTGGGGAAGTGCCGGTAGACGGCGGGGCCGCTGATGCCGACGGCAGCGCCGAGATCTTCCAGTCGCACGCTCACGAATCCGCGTTCGGCGATCAACCGTGCGGCGGAGTCGAGGAGCTGACGACGACGGTCTGCTTTCATCTGATCGCGTCGTGTCGGAGCGGTCACCTGCTCAGAGGTCATTTTCTTCGATCTTTCTCGGCTGTGATCTGGACAACTCAGTTAATCATAGTTAATCTAGTTTCAGTTATCGAGCATTAACTCATGGCGAAGGCGGCGGGATGACTCCCAGTGGAATCACGCAAGGATCGGGATACCGATCCGATCACACCGTTCTGGTGGAGGAACTGAAGAAGAAACTGGCACAAGCTGCACTCGGCGGCAACCAGAAGTCGCGAGATCGGCACGTCAGTCGCGGAAAGTTGCTTCCGCGAGATCGGGTGGATTCGCTCCTCGATCCGGGCAGTCCGTTCCTCGAGTTGTCACCGCTCGCGGCCAATGGCCTGTACGACGACGAGTGCCCCGGCGCCGGTGTCATCACCGGTATCGGCCGCGTCTCCGGACGCGAATGCGTCATCGTTGCCAACGATGCGACAGTCAAGGGCGGCACCTACTACCCGATGACGGTGAAGAAGCATTTGCGCGCACAGGAAGTGGCGCTGCAGAACAATCTCCCGTGCATCTACCTGGTCGACTCGGGCGGAGCGTTCCTACCCCGCCAGGACGAGGTGTTCCCGGACCGCGAGCACTTCGGACGCATCTTCTACAACCAGGCGACTATGAGCGCCAAGGGAATTCCCCAGATCGCAGCGGTGCTCGGTTCGTGCACCGCCGGCGGCGCTTACGTTCCCGCGATGAGCGACGAGGCAGTGATCGTCCGAAACCAGGGCACTATCTTCCTCGGCGGTCCGCCGCTGGTGAAGGCTGCCACCGGTGAGATCGTGACGGCAGAAGAGCTCGGCGGCGGCGACCTGCACTCCAAGGTTTCCGGTGTCACCGACCATCTGGCCGAGGACGACCGCGACGCACTTCGTATCGTGCGCAACATCATTGCCACTCTCGGGCCACGCTCGGAGCGTCCGTGGGATGTGATTTCGACGGTTGAGCCCGTCGCCGATCAGAGTGAACTCTACGATGTGGTGCCCACGGATTCACGTACGCCTTACGACGTGCACGAAGTGATCACCAGGCTCGTCGATGGCGGTGCGTTCCAGGAGTTCAAGGCAGAGTACGGCAAGACCCTGGTCACCGGATTCGCCCACATCCAGGGCCATCCGGTTGGCATCATCGCCAACAACGGAGTGCTCTTCGGTGAATCTGCCATGAAGGGTGCACATTTCATCGAACTGTGCGATAAGCGCAGTGTTCCGCTGCTGTTCCTGCAGAACATCGCCGGCTTCATGGTGGGCCGCGACTACGAGGCCGGCGGAATCGCGAAACACGGCGCAAAGATGGTCACGGCCGTCGCCTGTGCACGCGTTCCGAAGCTGACCGTCGTCATCGGTGGTTCCTACGGCGCCGGTAACTACTCCATGTGTGGACGGGCGTATTCGCCTCGCTTCCTGTGGATGTGGCCCAATGCGCGTATTTCGGTGATGGGCGGCGAGCAGGCTGCATCAGTACTTGCGACGGTCCGAAGCGAGCAGCTGGACAGTGCGGGTAACCCGTGGTCCGCGGACGACGAAGAGTCGTTCAAGGCGCCGATTCGTGAGCAGTACGAGGCGCAGGGCAATCCGTACTACTCCACCGCACGGCTGTGGGATGACGGTGTGATCGACCCTGCAGATACCAGAACTGTTCTCGGCCTGGCTCTCTCGGTGTGTGCAAACGCGCCGATCGAGCCGGTCTCCTACGGCGTCTTCCGGATGTGAGAGTAATGACTGAGATTCGTACGATTGATACCGTCCTCGTCGCCAATCGTGGCGAGATCGCGGTTCGAGTGATCCGCACGTTGCGCGAGATGGGAATTCGCAGCGTCGCCGTCTACAGCGATGCCGACGCGAATGCACGCCATGTCCGTGAGGCAGACACAGCCGTCAATATCGGACCGGCACCCGCTCGCGAGAGCTACCTCGTCATCAACAAGGTGATCGATGCCGCCAAGACAGCCGGAGCTCAGGGTATCCATCCGGGTTATGGCTTTCTATCGGAGAACTCGGCATTCTCGGCAGCCTGCGCGGCTGCGGGTATCGCGTTCCTCGGACCGTCCGAGCATGCCATCGAGGTAATGGGCGACAAGATCACCGCGAAGAATGCCGTTGCGGCGTTTGGTGTTCCCGTGGTTCCGGGTATCGCCCGACCCAGCCTGACCGATGAAGACCTCATTGCTGCGGCCGACGACATCGGATATCCAGTGTTGGTCAAGCCTTCGGCCGGCGGCGGCGGCAAGGGAATGCGGTTGGTCGAAGACCCCGCGAACCTCGCCGAGGCATTGCGAAGTGCACGACGAGAGGCAGCCTCCTCGTTCGGCGACGACACCCTGTTTCTCGAGCGATTCGTTCTGCGGCCCCGGCACATCGAGGTGCAGGTGCTCGCGGATCAGCACGGTAACGTCGTTCACTTGGGTGAGCGCGAATGCAGCCTGCAGCGACGCCACCAGAAGGTCATCGAAGAGGCGCCGTCGCCTTTGCTCGATCAGGTGACACGCGACCGGATCGGTGCCGCAGCGTGCAACACGGCTCGCAGCGTCGATTACACCGGCGCCGGCACTGTCGAGTTCATCGTCTCCGCTGACAAACCTGACGAGTTCTTCTTCATGGAGATGAACACCCGCTTGCAGGTCGAGCATCCCGTCACCGAAATGGTCACCGGACTCGATCTCGTGGAGTGGCAGGTTCGTGTTGCTACGGGGGAGAAGTTGGCCTTCGAGCAGAGTGACATCACCATGACCGGGCATGC
>NZ_JASHKR010000128.1 GCF_030056815.1 Rhodococcus sp. IEGM 1379 | reverse complement strand
ATGCCCGCAATGATGATGCAGAACAGCACCAACGGTACGAGAGACCAGACCATGTCTTTGTTGTCTTCGAGAATGCGGGGTTTCTTCGATGCCACATCCCCAGTATCCAGGTACTCGGCGGTAGATACGATTCCCGGTCCCGATTAGAGCGACAAATCACCGCTGTACTGACCCGACAACGCACACAGTGGCTCCCATCTGGGAGAATCACGCCTGAAGCAACCACTGCGTCGACACACCCCGTCGACCGCGAACGCGCCAGGAGGCACCGCACATGACGGCCAGCAGCACTCATCGTGAGACCCCGGACCGTAACCTCGCTCTCGAATTGGTCCGAGTCACCGAAGCCGGCGCAATGGCTGCGGGTCGCTGGGTAGGCCGTGGCGACAAAGAGGGTGGCGACGGCGCTGCTGTCGACGCGATGCGTCAGCTCGTTTCGTCGGTGTCCATGCGCGGCATCGTCGTTATCGGCGAAGGCGAGAAGGACGAAGCGCCGATGCTGTTCAACGGCGAAGAGGTCGGCAACGGCGACGGCCCGGACTGCGACTTCGCTGTCGATCCGGTCGACGGAACCACACTGATGTCCAAGGGCATGCCCAATGCGATCTCCGTGTTGGCTGTTGCCGAGCGCGGCGCGATGTTCGATCCGTCGGCCGTGTTCTACATGGAGAAGATCGCTGTCGGACCGGACGCAGCCGATGTCATCGACATCAGCGCACCGATCTCCGAGAACATCAAGCGCGTCGCCAAGGTCAAGAAGGCGTCGGTTTCCGACATCACCGTCTGCATCCTGGACCGCCCGCGTCACCAGAAGCTGATCCAGGACGTTCGCGACACTGGCGCACGTATCCGCCTCATCTCCGACGGTGACGTCGCCGGCGCTATCGCTGCTGCTCGTCCGGAGTCGGGCACGGACATGCTCGTCGGCATCGGCGGCACCCCGGAAGGCATCATCGCCGCAGCCGCGATGCGCTGCATGGGTGGTTCGCTGCAGGGCAAGCTCGCTCCGACGGACGACGAAGAGCGTCAGAAGGCCATCGACGCCGGCCACGATCTCGATCGCATCCTGACCACCGAAGATCTCGTCTCCGGCGAGAATGTCTTCTTCTGCGCCACCGGCGTCACCGACGGTGACCTCCTGCGCGGTGTTCGCTACTACGGCGGCGGCGCCAGCACGCAGTCCATCGTGATGCGAAGCAAGTCCGGCACCGTTCGCATGATCGACGCGTACCACCGTCTCGAGAAGCTTCGCGAGTACAGCTCCGTCGATTTCGACGGTGAAGAAGGCGCAGATCGACTGACCTTCTAGGGCTTCGCCCGGTGCGCACTTTTGGTAGCCACCACTACCAAAAGTGCGCACGGGGGCCGAAGGCCCCTAATCTGGAGTAATGACGGACAGCAGCGAGCAGCAGTTCCGAATCGAACACGACACCATGGGTGAAGTTCGGGTCCCCATCAATGCACTGTGGCGAGCGCAAACTCAGCGCGCAGTCGAAAACTTCCCGATCAGCGGCCGGCCTCTCGAGCGCACTCAAATTCGCGCCATGGGACTTCTCAAAGCCGCCTGCGCACAGGTCAACAAGGATCTCGGCCTTCTCGACGCGGATAAAGCAGATGCCATCATCTCGGCAGCCAATGAGATTGCCGACGGCAAACACGACGATCAGTTCCCCATCGACGTCTTTCAGACCGGCTCGGGCACCAGTTCCAACATGAACGCCAACGAGGTCATCGCGTCTATCGCGCAGGCCAATGATGTGGACGTACATCCGAACGATCACGTCAACATGTCGCAGTCGTCCAACGACACTTTCCCGACGGCCACGCACGTCGCGGCGACGGAAGCCGCTGTCACGGATCTTGTTCCGGCACTGGAACATCTGCATGCTGCTCTCGCAGCCAAGTCCGCCGAATGGAAGACGGTAGTCAAGTCCGGACGCACTCACCTGATGGATGCGGTTCCGGTGACACTCGGGCAGGAATTCGGCGGTTACGCACGGCAGATCGAAGCCGGCATCGAACGAATCAAGGCCACACTCCCCCGCCTCGGCGAACTGCCGATCGGCGGAACCGCAGTGGGTACGGGATTGAACGCACCCGACGGCTTCGGGCCCAAAGTTGTTGCCGAGCTGGTCAAGTCAACTGGCATCGACGCATTGGTTCCGGCCAAGAACAGCTTCGAGGCTCAGGCTGCTCGCGACGGTTTGGTGGAAGCGTCGGGAGCTCTGCGCACCATTGCCGTCTCACTCACGAAGATAGCCAACGACATTCGCTGGATGGGTTCGGGACCACTGACCGGCCTCGGCGAACTGGCATTGCCGGACCTTCAACCCGGTAGCTCGATCATGCCCGGCAAGGTCAATCCCGTTCTGCCGGAGGCCGTTACCCAGGTCGCGGCGCAGGTCATCGGAAACGACGCGGCCATCGCGTGGGGCGGCGCAGCCGGGGCGTTCGAACTCAACGTCTACATTCCGATGATGGCACGCAACCTGCTCGAGTCGTTCATGTTACTGGCGAATGTTTCTCGCCTGTTCGCGGACAAGTGCGTCAGCGGACTGGTTGCCCACGAGGAGCACCTCAAGACGCTTGCAGAATCCTCGCCGTCGATCGTGACTCCGTTGAACTCGGCGATCGGCTACGAGGAAGCCGCCTCCGTTGCGAAACAAGCATTGAAGGAGAAGAAGACGATCCGTCAGGTCGTCATCGAACGCGGACTGGTTCCGGATAAGCTCAGCGAGAAGGAACTCGACAAGCGCCTCGACGTCCTTGCGATGGCGAAGGTCAAGGGCTGAGAACGCGACCGGTAACTACACCATCTACCGGCTGGCCGCCGGACTGCTGTCAACTCTCAGCCGACCACTGGCTTCGGGCTTCACGCGCTTCGTCGACAATCGATTCGGCCTCATCCTGCGAAATGCGCTCGAACTCTCCCGAGCAGAAAGAACGAGAGATGTAATCCTCGGGACTCGCCACCCACGTATCCGACTGTTCCAGATACGCCTCGATCACAGTACCGCCGTCGCTCAGTTCCCGGCCGCGGTAGAGATCGCCGGAATCGCTGATGCTGTAGAGGTACCCACTCGATACTTCACCCGATTCGATGTCCATCTATTTTCCTCGTCTCCCTTCGTGACAACGGCCGGATGATGTCGGCAGTCCTCACACCAACGTAGCCACGTGCGGATTGATATTCGGTCCTTTTCCACATTCACCCGAATTAAGTCCCCGATTTCGTCGATAATGGACAAACCGAACAATCTCGATGATTGCCCGACCAGGGAGACCCTCGTGTCCAGAGCCCGCAGAAACGCGACTCGCGCCGCCGCATTGACAATTCCCGTGGTCCTCACCTTCGCTCTGGTCGCGGGATGCGCGTCGGACGACTCAAGCAACAACCCCAGTTCCCCCGGCCCCGTCATCAGCGATTCCAGCCCCAGCCTCGATGTAGGTGTGCCGCTCCCGGATGGGCAGATCGATGCCGCCGTCGGCAAACTGGACGGACTGGCACAGGAACTCATGGACAGTTCCGGAGTGCCGGGCATGGCAATCGCCGTCGTTCATGGCGGCAAGACCGTCTATGCCAAAGGATTCGGTGTACGCGAGCAAGGCAAAGATGCTCCCGTCGACGCCGATACGGTCTTCCAACTTGCGTCGCTGTCCAAGCCTGTCGGCGCCACGGTTGTCGCGCATGAGGTCGGTGTCGGAACGGTCGGCTGGGACACGCTGGTGAAGTCCGAGTTGCCGAACTTTGCCCTCAGCGATCCCTGGGTGACTGATCACCTCGAGATCTCCGATCTCTATTCGCATCGGTCCGGACTACCCGACCACGCCGGTGATGCACTCGAGGACATCGGCTTCGACCGAGCTCAGATCCTCGACAAGCTTCGCCAACTCCCGCTCAACCCGTTCCGGATCACCTACGAGTACACGAACTTCGGGGTTACCACGGGCGCAGAAGCCGTCGCCGCCGCGGCCGGAACGAGTTGGGAAGCGCTGTCTCAGAACACTATCTACGGACCCCTGGGCATGACCTCGACGTCGTCGACATTTGCCGACTACCTGGCGCGCGAGAACCGCGCAGTCGGCCACCAACTCTACGACGGCAAGTACACGTCCGGCGTCGTGCGACAGCCTGACGCCCAGGCTCCGGCCGGCGGCGTGAGTTCGTCAGCCAGCGACATGGCCAAATGGATGGACATGGTCCTCGGCGGCGGTGAGTACAACGGCGCGCGGATCGTCGAGACCGATGCCTTGGTTCCCGCCGTCAGCCCGGAAGTCATCTCGCATCACCCGACAACCCTCGGTGAGCGAGCGGGCTTCTACGGATACGGATTCAGCGTGTCCGACAGTTCGTCTGGACGTGTGCGACTGAGTCATTCGGGAGCATTCATTCTAGGTGCGGCCACAAATGTGTTGATGATTCCGTCGGCCGACGTCGGGATCGTGGCGCTGACCAACGGCAGCCCGACGGGAGTTCCCGAGGCACTCAACGCCGAATTCGCGGACCTCGTCGAATTCGGCAAGATCACCCGGGATTGGCGCACACCGTACAAGGCGATGCTTTCCGCCCAGATGGATCCGGCAGGCGAACTGGTAGACAAACCCACGCCCACCAGTCCTGCGCCGTCCGCGCCGCTCCCAGGATTGACCGGTACCTACGACAATTCGTATTGGGGTCCCGCAAAAGTAACCGACGCGAACGGCACGCTCACCTTGACGTTGGGGCCGGCCAACGTCACCTATCCGCTGACACACTGGGACGGAAACACGTACACGTTCCGTCCCGAAAGCGAGAATGCGCCGATCGGAACAATTTCCAAAGCCGTTTTCGACGGAAGCTCGTTAATCTTGGAGTACTTCGACCAGGATGGATTGGGCACATTCGTCAAGAGTTCGTGAAGGGGATCCCGATGAATACTGATTCGGTCACAACAGTTCGAAAGATGTTCCGTGCCCTCACCGATTTCGATGTAGACGGTGCCGCAGAACTGATGACGGATGACATCGTCTGGCAGAACGTCTCGCTACCGACGTTGCGCGGCAAGAAGGTAGTGACTCGAGCCCTTCGCCTGGTCACAAAACCGTCACTGAGGTTCGAGGCCGACATGCACCACATCGTCGGCGACCACCTCACTGTCCTGACGGAACGCACCGACATCTTGACTGTCGGCCCGTTGCGCATCAAGTTCTGGGTGTGTGGAACTTTCGAATTGCGTGACGGCAAGATCGCGGTGTGGCGGGACTACTTCAGTCTGCGGGACGTAATGTGGGGTGTGCTGACCGCAGTCGGACAGGCAGTAGTCGGTAGCGGCGCTCGCAGTAGGCTGTCTCCGGCCTGAAAATACCGCCGGAAGAGAGACACTCGCGATGACCGAGAACAACACACCCGACTCCTTCGACGCCGGATTGGCCGTGCGAACCGAAGTGATGGGCGCCGATTTTGTTGACGCAGCGTTCGATCGAACCCGGGGAACCGACAGCGAAGAACTACAGAACTTCGTGACCGCCAATGTGTGGGGATCGGTGTGGACGCGGCCCGGGTTGGACCGTCGTAGCCGCAGCTTGATCAATCTGGGTATGCTCATTGCCTTGCGCGCCGAGAACGAACTCAAGGGCCACGTGCGCGGTGCGCTGCGAAATGGCTTGACCCGCACCGAAATCGTGGAAACCGTCATCCACGCCAGCGCGTACTGCGGCGCGCCGGCCGGACTTGCCGCGATGCGCGTGGTTCAGGAAGTACTGAATACGGAACTCGGACCTCGCGAGGCGTAACATTCTCCCCGTGCGACACGAAAGTCGCACGGGAAGAATTGCTTTACGGAGTGGGACCGAACTCCTCCAACATCTCGGTAACCAACTCGGCAATGGGTGAACGCTCACTGCGAGTGAGGGTGATGTGCGCAAAAAGCGGATGGCCCTTGAGCTTTTCGATCACTGCCGCAACACCGTCGTGTCGACCCACCCGCAGGTTATCCCGCTGCGCGACATCATGGGTCAGTACGACGCGAGATCCCGTCCCCAGCCGAGAAAGCACCGTCAGCAACACATTCCGCTCCAGCGACTGCGCCTCGTCGACAATCACGAATGAATCGTGAAGCGATCGTCCACGAATGTGGGTGAGCGGCAAGACTTCCAGCATTCCGCGGGCCAGGACCTCCTCGAGAACCTCCGGTGAAGCCAACCCGTCGAGCGTGTCGAAAACGGCCTGAGCCCACGGGCCCATCTTCTCGCTCTCACTGCCCGGAAGGTATCCGAGTTCTTGTCCGCCAACGGCATACAGTGGCCGGAAGACGACAACCTTGCGCTGACTGCGCCGCTCGAGCACTGCTTCGAGGCCCGCCATCAATGCCAGTGCCGACTTGCCGGTGCCCGCTTTGCCTCCAAGAGAGACGATTCCGATGCTTTCGTCCATCAAGAGTTCGAGCGCAATACGCTGTTCCGCACTACGCCCGTGAAGGCCGAAGGCTTCACGGTCACCGCGGACCAGCTGAATTCGCTTGTCCGGGGTGACCCGACCCAGCGCACTCGACGACCCACCCAGTAGCCGAACCCCGGTGTGACACGGAAGATCTCGAGATTCGTCGAGGTCCAGGAAACCTTCACCGAACAGTTCGTCGATATCCGTCGACGCTACATTCAGTTCCGTCATGCCCGTCCATCCGGAAGGTACGACGTCGTGAGCGTGGTATTCGTCGGCCGGAAGCCCGACGGCGCCGGCCTTGACGCGCAGCGGAGTGTCCTTACTGACCAGAACTACATCCTTGCCTTCGGCGGCAAGGTTGAGGGCGCAGGCAAGAATTCTCGAATCGTTACTGTCCGTACGGAATCCGATGGGGAGGACCGCGGGATCGGTGTGATTGAGTTCTACCTGCAGGGTACCGTTCTCGGTGCCGATCGGCACCGGCCTGTCGAGGCGACCGAACTCGATGCGCAGATCGTCGAGCATCCGGAGCGCTTCTCGGGCAAACCATCCCAGTTCGGGATGATGCCTTTTACCTTCGAGTTCACTGACCACAACCAGTGGAAGGATCACACTGTGCTCGGCAAATCGTGTGACTGCCCATGGATCCGACAGAAGTACCGACGTATCCAATACATAGGTGCGAAGTGCATCTCCCGAATGATTCCGGCTAGAGACAGAGCGTGATGCAGTCACGTTGGGCTCCTAGGCTTGCGCGGCACCCGCGCAAACTCGACTCGCTGGACCGGACGGCTCTGGTGTCAGATGACGGAAGTGTCAGCTGAAACAAGGGCCGGGCGCCGGCCCTCTCGCACTGAATATTTCAGTCACGATCAGAACCTCCCGCACAAGTAACTTCTGCGCTACTCGATACTGCCGACGGTACTTCGGTTCTCGATATCCCGCTACGAAATTCGCCACATATCGGGTGAACGCCAGGTTACAAATGTCAGCCGTGTCATTTATCGGACCCGAGTCTTCAGAAATCCTCGGCATCGAGAGCGGATTCGGTCAGCGCCCGGCCGATCGCGATCATCTCGGTGGCCCGTGCAAAGTCGAGACTCCGAGCCGATTTGCGCGGCACCTGAATCAGAACGTCCGGTGGATATACGGCGAGCTGGTACCGGGCGAGCGCGGACTGCACAACTTCGAGTGATCGGCCCATGATCTCCAAACGACCGATCTTCGGAGCGAGCTCAGGACCAGCATCAACGGCCCCCTCGTCCAAACCATGCTCGTCCAGACTCACTTCGTCCAATCCGATACCCGTCGAGTGACCACCGAATCGAGACACCACAGACTTCACCGTCTCCCGGTCGAGAAACTGCGCGGTGCCGCGTTTGAATCGGCCCACCCACTCGTCGACGGGACGTGGCTCCGTGCCCACTCGCGCGGGTGTTCGGCTCTCACGAGCCTCCGCGCCCAAACTGACACCGATCGTCAGATCTGCACGAATCGACAGCG
>NZ_JASHKR010000184.1 GCF_030056815.1 Rhodococcus sp. IEGM 1379 | reverse complement strand
CCATCATCTTGATGGTGTCCATCGGCGTTCACATCAACGAGATCATCACCGGCCTTGTCGGCGTCTTCTTGATCGGCGCAGCGTTCATCAGCAGCGTCCTGCGAAACAAGAAGCTCGAAAAGGAAAATCCGAAACTCGACGAGAGCACTCCCGCCACCGTCTGAGTTTGATTAGTACAAACGCCCGCGACCTTTTCGGTCGCGGGCGTTTTGCGTTGTTTTACCAACTTGTCCACATTTGATTGTTCCTATTTGCACGCAACCAGCGCGTAGATGTCACATCCCGCCATCTTCGACGCGGTTGGGTGCAATCAGGAACGTGTGATCGCGAGGATCTCTAGCCGCGCACCGATTGTGCCGTCGCGCGCCTTATTGCGTCTGCGACGGCACAATCCCCGTGCGAACTCAGAGCGTCGTCAGCCCTGCTCGCGCAACGGCACCGGCAAACAATGCAGTCACTGCAGCACCCATTGCCGCCTGATCCACTTCTTCCGGGTCAACGGAATGTTCGAGGACCAGTCCGGAGATCAAGGCCATCAAGGAGATTGCGGTGGTGCGTACGTCAAAGGAGTTGTCGACGCCCCACTCGCGGGCTCGTTCACCGATCAACTCGACCAATTGACCACGCAAGTGCCGACGCTCACGGAGGTACGCCTGGGCGATCTGCGGATCACGTCCGGCGAGAACTCCGAACTCGAGGACGAGCAGTGACCACCCCGGATCGTCGACCATAGATGCTGCGATGGCTTCGCCGCCCTTACCCGCAGCGTCGGATGGACCCATCCCGGCGATCTCGCCGAGCACACGTCCGGCAAGTTCAAGGGATCGCTGGGCGAAGAGTTCGGCAAACAGGTCCTGTTTGGATTCGAAATTGGAGTAGACGGCGCCCTTGGTGAAGCCTGCGCGCCGGGCAACTTCGGTGAGACGTGCAGCACTGAATCCCTGCTCCGCAAATTCTTCCGCTGCAGCGTCGAGCAGTCTTTGCCGCACTACGTCACGTCCGGGGCGGGTTGCCGGCACGAAGTCCGGTTGACGGGAATCGGTCACGATACCTAGAGTATTCAATACCTCGGGTATTGACAAGCTCTTTACGTTCGACAAGATCAGGACTCATCGTGACCACTACACTTCCGGCACCGAACACAGCC
>NZ_JASHKR010000028.1:46946-59534 GCF_030056815.1 Rhodococcus sp. IEGM 1379 | reverse complement strand
GCACGGTGTGAAAGTCGTAACCGTCTGAAGGCTCGTCGAGTTGATTCCACTCGAACTCGACTTCCTGACCTTCAACCAAAGCCGGGAACCCGTGGACCACTACGGATGTCCATGAAGTCCAGCTACCGCTCGGGGTGTCTGCGGAGTCGATCACGCCCTGCATACCCCCCACGTCCCAACTGCGGACCACTCCTCGGCTCGTCATGACCTCAGTATGTCCAAGACCACTGGTCGCACCATGGTCGTATTGCTGAACCGTCATAGGATTCGTTGTTCCAGGTGGTTGATTCTGGCCTCGATTGGTCAGCGCAAAGTACGAACCGACGAGGACAACCGCGACAGCTGCTACAGCGACACCTTTTTGACGATTCACAATCTCAACCTCCAACTTGGTGTTCCGTAAACAAAGAAGAGATCTCCTCCGATGACTCGATCGTATGCATAGAGCAAAATCCTGACCCCGACCGCCGCGGAACCCCCTTTTGCATAGTTATGTGCTACTTCGGGTCGTCTCTCATTCGTCCGTTCCTGAGACACGCAAAGCTGAGACACCACCGCGTGACCGGAGAAGCAAATTCAGATCGCCAGCCGAGGATCACCCGGCGGTAGAAAGTAGTTCCGGAGCGAAATCGACTGCAACAGTCGTCGAATCGTAATGTGTCTCAGAAACGTGTCTCACCATTTTTAGCGTCTACTTGAGTGTGTCTGACGTTTCTGAGACAGCCTTCGCTGGTGGCTCCCGGAATTTTTTGGCGCGCTTTTCCGCGGACGCTATTCGGTACGGAGTGCTCGACAAATTCAGTCAGCTGTAGACGTGACGGATCGAGATCAGACTGTCGGGAGCATTCCGGTTTTCCGTTCCGTGCGCGCCAACTCGATGTTCGAATACAGTGCTGAACGCTTCAAACTTGTATTTCTGCAAAGTTTTTCGATTTTGAACTGCCCGGTCTCGTACGTTTGCAGTAGATACGCACGCCCTTCCGGCGTCAGCTTGTGCTGACGGCCCTTCATCTTGCCGGCCGCCGCAACAGCATCCCGCGTCCGACTCCGGATCAAGTCTGACTCCGGATCAAGTCTGACTCGAACTCAGCCATTAACCCGACAACGCCGATGAACATCTTGCCCATCGGATCGGTCGGGTCGTAAATCTTCCCGTCGATCGACAACGCCACACCCTTGTCCGCCAGTCGCCCCACAGTCTCGTGAAGGTCCTTCGCGGACCGGGAGAGTCGATCGAGTTTGGTCATGCAGAAGACGTCGCCTTCGCGGGCAGCGTTGATCGCATTGTCGAGTCCGGGTCGCCGGGTCTGCCGGCCACTGATTCCGTGATCGATATAGACCCGGTCTCGGTCGGGTGCTGTCATCCCGGTAGGAGCGGGGCCTTGTCAAGGGCATCGTCATCGCGATTCACGGTGTCGACGCCGACGCTGCGTTCCGTATGTTCACGGATACCTCGCAGCGCACGAACCAGAAGGTGCGTGACGTTGCCGAGGAACTCATCGCCAGCATCTGCGACTGAAGGTGTCCGGTATCGGTTCAAATGCGTGTCGCACAGTTGCTGGTGCCGTTCATCGTCGGCCAATTGATCCGTCCGCTGGTGATCGGCTGGCTACAGAAGCACGCGGAGCCCACCAAGTTCGTCGACCGCGGATCCATCCTTCTTGTTGTCTTCGCCGCGTTCAGCGAGATCATTAAAGACGGAATCTGGGGCACCATCACGAGCTGGCAGATCCTGATACTGGTGGTGGTGTGCTGCCGTATTGGGGGCAACCACCCTTGCCGGAAGGAAACTCGGCTTCGATCTTCCCGATCAGATCGTCATCATCTTCTGCGGATTCAAGAAATCGTTGGCAACCGGTCTACCGATGGCTGCCGTGCGCATTGCTGGCCAGCCGGTGGGTCTGATCGTGTTGCCGCTGATTATCTTTCATCAAATCCAACTGATCGTGTATGCCACGCTGGCACAACGCTTCGCGAACCGAGATCCGGTCAGCGTGACGTAGACGCAGACCGTGCGATGAAACCCTCCAGAAGCCTTGTGGTCTCGGGGGTTTCGATGAGTCGACTGATTTCGTCGAGTTCATGTACGTAACCGCCGTCACCGTGTGCCGCGGCAATGCATCGTTTGGCCGCGCCGTAGGCCAGGGGAGGAAGCTTCCCGAGTCGTTCGGCCAAGGCTAGGGCTTCGGCATCGACATCCCCGTCGGTGGCCCAGTGCACGATACCCAGTCGTTCGGCCTCGCGGCCGCTCACCAGTTCAGCGCCCAAGATGATCCGGTAGGCCACCGAAAGTCCCGCGATTCGGGTGAGCCGTTGCGTTCCCCCGGCCCCCGGTAGCAGCCCGATTCCTACTTCAGGAAGGCCGAGCTTGATTCCGGAGCCGGCTACCCGGAAATCACACGCCAGCGCCAATTCCAGGCCTCCGCCCGTGGCCGCGCCGGCGAGAGCTGCCACAGACGGCGTATGCATCGACTCGACAAGTGCATACGCGTCTTGCAATGCAGCCGTGAATCTGCGCAGCCGATCGCCGCGGTCCGGAGTTCCGCTCCAGGAATCCATCATTGCGATATCCGCTCCACCGCAAAAGATCCGCTGATCGCTGCGGATCAACACGACACCAATATCGGAATCCGCGTCGAGGTCCGTTACGGCGGCCACGAGTGCCGCCGTCTGCGTCTCGTCGAATGCGTTGGCGGGCGGGCGGTCCAGGGTGATGGTGCCTACTCGGCCTGTGCGTTGGATGCGTACTGTCACGTGGTCACCTCAGAAGTTGGGAATACTTGCTGCGCTGGTCCTCACACACAACCGTGTTCAGCACGAAGCGGGTCTGCAGCCGGATGTATTCGTCGAGTGTGTAAATGGCGCCGAAATGCCAGTGTTTGAGCGCCCACCCATGGGCGAGCAGCATGATGTCGAAAACCATCAGGTCGACATCGATCTCGTTCATCGAACCCGCCGCGATGCCCGCTTCGAGTGCGTCGCGCATCGGTGCTGCGGTTTCCACCTCGAGTTCCTTGATTCGTGCGCGGCCAGCACTGTCAAGAGTCCGGCTCTCCCGGTAGGTGAGCACTGTTCCGTCAAGATTCTCGTCGACAACCTCGATGTACCGTCGCATACCCGCAGCTAGTCGTTCGACCGGATCGTCCCCAACCGTATCCATCGCCGGTTGAAGCTGATCCCGGAACGCGTCGAGGATAGTCATGATGGTGGCCAGCAGGATGTCCTCCTTGCCGCCGAAGTATTTATAGATGAGGCCGACGCTGACGTCGGCCTCATCAGCCAATGCCTGCATGGACATCTGGTGGAATCCGGTACGTTCCATGACCTTGACCGCAGCGCGGAGGACCTGGCGACGACGCGAGTCGGTACGGAGAGCTCGTACAGCCTCGTCCATCGACAGGCCGCTGGAATCGATAGTCATTGTGGTGCTCCTCGGTGCAGCCGGATCATGTCAGTTCAGGTCAACGATATCGAGCCGGTCCATGTTCAGATACCGAGATCCTTTGCGACGATCGTCTTCATGATCTCGGTGGTACCGCCGTAGATCGTCTGGATGCGGGCATCGACGAACGCGCGGGACACTGCGTACTCTCGCATGTACCCGTAGCCACCGTGCAGTTGCAGGCACCTGTCCGCCACACGCACCTGCAGTTCCGTTGTCCACCACTTCAATCGCGCCGCGCGCGCTGCAGTCAGTTCACCGGCAACGTGTTCTGCGATGCAGTCATCGACGAACGTACGGGCAATGTCGAGTTCGGTTGCGAGTTCGGCGAGTACGAACTGTGTGTTCTGAAAACTCGCCACAGCCTTGCCGAACGCCTTGCGCGCTTTGACGTACTCGAGAGTCTGCGCGAATACACCCTCCGCCGCGGCGACGGCCCCGACGGACAACGACAGCCGCTCCTGGGGCAGGTTGTGCACGAGTTGATAGAAGCCCTGACCCTCTTCGCCGAGGCGATTCGCAACCGGCACTCGCATGTCCGTGAACGTCAGCTCGCTGGTGTCTTGCGCGTGCAGTCCGATCTTGTCGAGATTGCGGCCCCGGCTGAAGCCAACGGTATCGGAATTGACGACGAGAAGTGAGAGGCCCTTGTGTTTGTCGTCGGATGTACGGACAGCGACGACGAACAAGTTTCCGTTCTGGCCGTTCGATATGAAGGTCTTGCTGCCGTTGACGACGTAGTCGTCACCGTCGCGCACAGCCGAGGTGCGTATGCCCGTCAGATCGCTACCGGTACCGGGTTCGGTCATCGCGATACCGAGAACAGTTTCACCGGTGACCGTTCCAGGTAACCAGCGAGCATTCTGCTCGTCCGTGGCCATGTCGGTCAGGTACGGCAGCACGACGTCGTTCTGCAGTGAGAAGGCGATGCCCGCGGCAGCATTGCCGGCCCGGTTGACTTCTTCGATGACGATCGCGTGATAACGGAAGTCCTCGACACCCGGCCCACCGAATTTCTCGGGGACCGGGAAGCCGAGCAGACCGAGTTTACCGGCCTCGGTGAACAATGACCGGTCGAGACAACCCGCTCGTTCCCAATCCTCGTTGAACGGAGTGATCTTGTCTCGAACGAAATCTCTTACAACATAACGGAATTGGAGGTGTTCAGAATCGTAGGTCAATCGTGCAGTCATGGGTTCACTCCTGTCAGCGGAAGGCGTTCTCGCCGGTGAAGGCCTGGCCTAGCACCAGCTGGTGCATCTCTGGGGTGCCCTCGTAGGTGAGCACCGATTCGAGATTGACCATGTGTCGAATGATGGGGAATTCCAACGAGATTCCATTTCCGCCGAGGATGGTCCGGGCCGTGCGGCAGATGGCGATTGCTTCACGGGTGTTGTTCAGCTTGCCGAAGCTGACCTGTTCGGGTCGTAGTCCGACAGTGTCTTTGAGCCGGCCGAGATGCAGCGAGAGCAATTGTCCCTTGTGG
The DNA here is from genome assembly GCF_030056815.1 of Rhodococcus sp. IEGM 1379. Taxonomy (GTDB): domain Bacteria; phylum Actinomycetota; class Actinomycetes; order Mycobacteriales; family Mycobacteriaceae; genus Rhodococcus_F. The sequence goes on along the minus strand of NZ_JASHKR010000028.1, from coordinate 54,606 downwards.
AGTTCGACGGCCATGTCGGTGAGTTTTGCTTGTGTGAGCTGGAAACCGCCGATCGGGCGTCCGAACTGGGTGCGTTGCTTGGAGTACTCGAGTGCTGTCTCCCACGCCGAGCGGGCAGCGCCCATCGCACCCCAGATGATTCCGTATCGCGCTTCGGACAGGCTCGACAATGGCCCCTTGACTCCCTTGGCGTCGGGCAGCATCGAGTCCTGCGGCAGTCGCACGTTGTCCAGGACCAATTCGCTCGTGACGGAAGCACGCAGCGAGAGCTTGTGTTTGATGGTGTGGGCACTGAAACCCGGGGTGTCGGTCGGGACGATGAACCCGCGGACACCCTCGTCGGTATTAGCCCAGATGACCGCGACGTCGGCGATCGATCCGTTGGTGATCCACATCTTGCGGCCGTTGAGGATCCAGTCGGAGCCGTCTTTGCGGGCACGGGTCTTCATCGCCGCCGGGTCCGAACCGACGTCGGGTTCGGTCAGGCCGAAGCACCCGATGAGTTCGCCGGCAGCCATACCCGGGAGCCAGCGCTGCTTCTGCTCCTCGGAACCGTTGTTCCAGATCGAGAACATCGCGAGTGAACCCTGCACCGACACCAGTGACCGGATGCCGGAGTCGGCGGCCTCGAGTTCGAGGCAGGCAAGTCCGTAGTGAACGGCCGAGGAGCCGCCGCAGCCGTAGCCCTCCAGGTGCATGCCGAGGATGCCGAGTTTGCCGAATTCCTTTGCCAAGTCCCGCACACCGGGCAACTCGCCGGCCTCGAACCAGTCTGCAACGTACGGCGTGACATGCTCGGCACAGAAGCTGCGGACGGTGTCGCGGACCGCGATCTCGTCATCGGAGTAGGACGCGTCGAGACCGAGTGGGTCGAGTGGATCGAATGCGGGCAGGGTTCGGGTTGCGCTCATGGGGTGGTCCTCGATTCGGTAACGGTGGGGCGGATGAACTTGCCGTCCGCCAGTTCTTCGGCCGCACTGAGAGTGGCCTTGTAGTGGACTTTCTTGCCGGTGGCCGACACCGGCAAGGAGTCTACGAATCTGTAGGCCCGTGGTCTCTTGAACGTCGACAGCAACGGGTGCGCTCGACAGTGTTTCTCGAGATCGTCTGCCGTGAGCGACGGGTCATCGGCGACGACGTAGGCCACGACGACTCGTCCCCACTTTTCGTCGGGAACACCGACGACAAGCGAGTCCAGCACCAGCTCATGCTGATTGAGTGCTTCCTCCACCTGTACAGGGTGCACGTTCTCGCCCCCGGAAATCAGCATGTCGTCCTTGCGTCCGACGATCGTGACGAACTCCTCGCGGTCCCAGGTGGCGAGATCGCCGATATGCAACCAGCCGTTGTTGTACTTCGACTTCTCTTGATCAGGTGAATCATGATATGCCAAAGCACATTTCGGTGATCGGATAATCACCTCGCCTACGTCCTGACCATCACGCTCGACGGTTTCGTGCGGTAGCGCAAGCCGATCTTCGAACAACGCGACCACCCGAACGTCGTCGTCGGTACAGGCCCGACCGGCGCTGCCGGCCCGATCCGGCAGGTCCGACGGGCGAAGAAAAGTGTTCCAGAAGCCCTCGGTACTGCCGTAGCCGTTGAAGATACGCGGGTTGAGCATCTGCTGGTAGTGCAGCGCGGCTTCCTTCTCGAGCGGCGCACCCATGGTGACGATGCCCCGTAGCGAGGAAAGATCGCGGGCGCGTTCTTGCTGCGCAGTAGCCAACATCGCCAAGTTGGTGGGAGCGCCGATCAGGAAGGTCAGCCCGAACTGTTCCACGAGGTCGAGGGTGACATCTGCGTCGAACGTGCGCAGCGGCACTACCTCCGCGCCGACGTAGAAGGAGGGGTTTGGGCCGCCTGAATACAGTCCGCCGCGGTGGAACCACGGCGTCATGTTCAGAGTTTTGTCCTCCGGTGTGAGAGGAAAATGCATGATCACGTCGTGTGCACTGAAGATTTCGATCATGCTGTTGAGCGGCACGCCCTTGGGCATCCCGGTGGTGCCCGAAGTGTAGAGACGCGTGGTCTCGTCCCATATCGTCCGCTTCGAGACCGGCAGTGCCGCAGTATCTGCCGCCAGCTCCGAGTACCGAATCACTACGGCTCCGGGGACCGATACGGGTTCACCGTCACCGACCGCGATGATCAACGACGGCCTATGCGACACACGATCGAGCGCCTGCTGCACCATCGGGGTCAGCTCGGTGTCGTAGACGAACACCTTCGGGGCGCTGGTCTCGAGAATGAACACCGTCTCACCCGATGCCAGTCGAAAGTTCATCGGGGAGCCCACTGCGCCCGCCGCCTGTGTGGCGAGGTAGAGCTCGGCGAATTCGATGCCGTTGAACAGTTGGTACGCAACCACATCTCCGGGTTGCACGCCCGCACCGATCAACCCCGTGGCCAGTAGATCCACCCGCGTCCCGAGTTGCGCGTAGGTCACTCGCTCTCCGGTGAGCGGCGAACTCAAGGCGATGCGATCGCAATAGCGGTGCGTATTTCGACGGAATCCGTTGAGATATGTGAAGTCGTTCTCGAAATACTCCCGGTATGCCCGGGCGTCGTATGCATCAGTCATGATCGTTGCCTCCTTCGGTCGGTCGGACTCAGCCGGCCATGGTGAGGCCACCACTGACGCTGATCACCTGGCCCGTGATGAACGATGCGGACTCGGACGCGAAGAACAGCACCGGTGCGGCAACTTCTTCCGGACGGGCCAGCCGTCGAAACGGAATGGCCTTCGCCAGAGCCTCTTTGAGCTTCTCTGGCTGCGCCTGGAATAACGGGGTATCGGTGGGTCCGGGACAAACGCAGTTGATATTGATCTGGTAGCGGGCCATCTCGCGGGCCAAGGACTTCGTCAACGCAATGACACCACCCTTCGCGCCGGCGTAGATGGATTCACCGGCACTGCCGACGCGGCCGGCGTCGCTCGCCAGATTGATTACCCGGCCACCATTACCGGCCTCGATAATGCCCGGTAGGAAGGAACTGGCGATGTGCACCGGACCGAGATAATTGATTGCCACAACCTTCTCGGCGAATTCTGTTGTCGCGTTGAGAAATTGGTCGGTGCGGTCCCAGCCGGCAGCATTGACGATAATGTTGGGGACCCCGACTTCCGCGTGTGTTCGATCGCGAAGCGCATCCACCTGGACACGGTCCGCGATGTCCACCGGCAATGCCGTGATCAGTTCGGGGTATTCCTTGGCCGTGGTTTCGGCGGCCAGCAGATCGAGATCGGCGGCAACCACCTGATCACCCTGCGCCGCGAAGGCGAGCGCGATTGCCCTGCCGATTCCTGAACCGGCACCGGTTACCAGTGCGATGTTGTTGTTCATGATGTTTGTCCTTGGGCTTGTGAGTGGACTGTCGTCCCTGGGAACTAGTGCAGTTCAGGCCTTGACGAACTTGCCGAAATCGGCAGGACGCTTCTCGGCAAACGCTTTTGCGCCCTCGAGGCCTTCTTCGGACTTGGTGAACAAATCGAGGGCAGACATGGCCAGATTGCTCAGCCCCGCTTGATGGTCGGTGTCTGCATTGAATGACTGCTTGAGGAAGCGCAGCGCCGTGGGACTTTTCTCGGCGATCTCGGCGGCGATCGCTTTCGCTTCGTCGAGCAGTCGATCGGCGGGCACGACCCAATTGACCAGACCCCAGCGTTCGGCTGTGGCGGCGTCGTACTGGCGGCACAGGAACCAGATCTCGCGGGCTCGCTTCTCGCCGACAACCCTGGCCAAGTATGCCGAGCCGAAGCCGGCATCGAATGAACCGACTCTCGGGCCGGCCTGTCCGAACTTCGCAGTCTCGGACGCGATGGTCAGGTCACACAGCACATGCAGAACATGTCCTCCGCCGACTGCGATGCCGTTGACCGCAGCGATCACAGGCTTGGGAACATCACGAATCAGCTTGTGCAAGTTGCCGATTTCGAACATCCCGCTCTCGGTGGGACCGTAGTCGCCGGTCTCGGCACGCTGCTTGACGTCGCCGCCCGTGCAGAACGCCTTCTCTCCCGCGCCGGTCAGGATGATCGCCGAGACCGCACTGTCCGCCCAAGCTGCACGGAACGCCTTGATGAGCTCCTCAACCGTCTTTCCACGGAACGCGTTGTAGCGATGTGGCCGGTTGATCGTGATGATCGCGGCAGATCCGTCGATCGCGTAGTCGATGTCTTCGAAGTCAGTCATGGGGGACTCCCTTGTCGAGGCGGTTCTTGCCGATTCGAGTTGCACTGTGGCTTTTTCACCACCGTTTGAGGATGTGCTCATTACAAATGAATATTCATTCACTGGAAATGAAGCTACATTCATTTACGGTTTCGTGTCAAGGGTCACAACAAACGGGATTCTCAGGGGAGGTCAAGACGGCCGATGTCTACGTAACGTGCCAGCAGCTCGCCGATCGGTAAACCGTTCGATTGAAGAATGGTCAGGCAATCACCTTGAGTGGCTGGGAGATGCCGGCGTCACACTCACTGATTCGACGCTGTCCCTCGGCTCAGCCAGGTGCACAGTGCTCCTCATGAGCGATAGCTTTGCACTGGGAAGCGATCGCCCAGAACTCGACGCCTCCCGTCGTCACCTCGACCTCATGGCGCCGCTACGAAAGATTCGATACCGCCGCCCGCGCAGCAGGATTCGATAGCCCACCCCTCTTCGATATGTGGGCAGCCGAGACCTTCCACGATGAAGAACTTGCATCAGTGAGCTGAGGGCAACGGGGGAGAGGCTACGCGGCTCATTGCACCACGCACATGAAAGAGACCTGGCAGTGCAGGAACGCCGCCAGAGCAATCGACCACAGATTGGAGTCTCAGACTATGGACAATTCTATCGACACCGCCGTATCAGCCAGCGCGGGAACCGGGACGAGAACCAGTGGACGTCCCCTGCAAAAACGAGCACAGATAACCCATGACACCATCGTCGAGGCCGCAGCCTCACAGTTCAACACCCTCAGCTACGCCGCCGCCGTGAACGGCATCGTCGAGCTGGCCAGCAGCACCAAAGGCTCGGTGTACTTCCACTTCTCGTCCAAAAAGGCACTGGCGCATCGCCTTGTGCAGGTCTGGGGGAAGTCCTGACCGACACGATTACGCGCATTCCCACCACCGACGAGCGCCCACATCAGCAGGTCGCTGCCATCTACCGAGAACTTGCCTACCGAGTCGCACAGGACCACCAGGTGCGAGCAGGGCTGCTCATGAGTCTCGAGCCGGCAGTCGACAAGTCTGCGCAGGTCTACACCGCATGGACGAGTGCCGTCAGCGTCATCGTCGAGCGCGCTGTTCGCTCAGGGGATTTGGGAGCCGCAGCCGCACCACCGCGGCTCGGGGAAAGCCTGTGCGCCGGGTTTGTCGGTGCCGTGCACGTCGCCAGTAGTCTGGGGGAACCCGAGTCGATCAGCCGACGTGTCGAGGACCTTCTGATGCTCTGGTTCGGTAGCGACTCGACGACGGTTCGCCCGACGCCGGCGGTAGCCCGATGAATCAGTCCGCGCAACAGGCCCGTTCGAGGCCCGCGTCCTTCACCGAAATCATCCACCGGGCATTGTTTTCCGATTTTCAGGAACCACCCACCGGGCTAATCGAAACCACAACGGCGCGGTAGTCCGCTCCGACCAGGGTGTGGTTTTGGGTGCTCTTTGGCGGTGTTCTGTTGCCGCTCGGTGTCGCTGGTTACCGATGACGAGGATGCTTGAGGTCGAGGGTGTGGTTGAGGCGTTTCCAGTGTCGGTCGAGGACGAAGCGGAGTTCGTTGTTACCCAGGGAGCGGTATTGATGGGCGAACCCGACCCAGGGCAGGCGCGCCAGCCCGTAAAGTCAGCGGCATCTGGCCCTCGACGTAGTCGTCACTACTCTGACCGGGAACGAAGATGTGCGCGCTCACCTTGCTGGCCGAAGAGAATGATCAGCTCAGCAGATGCGTCATCTGCGGTAGAAAACCAGTGCGGGACATGGGTATCGAATTCGGCTGCTTCGCCGGGGCTGAGGACTAGATCTTGGTCTCCGAGAACAAGTCGTACCCGCCCGTTTACCGCTTACGGTAGCGCCACACCCACCGACAGGCATAGGCGGAGAATCGGGAATTCTCGCCAGTAGTGTCAACTGCTGCTGTTCTGCTCAACTGCGAGATGCCTTGCCGCCGGGACGGTTAGCGTCAGAACGAGTACGAAGACGGCGATGACTACTGCGAAGGTGAGAGGCGTGGTGGTGACCCAGTGCCCATGCGCTACCGCTTCCGGGCGTGTCAGTCGAGAGTTCTGCGTCGTAAATTGCAGCAGATACCGTGGGAGCCGGAGGCCTATGGGCCTCCGGTCACCCGACCCAGGCGGATCCGTCTCGAAAGAGACCATCTCGTGGATCACCGACAAGGTACTCGAGGAGATGCAGGAGTGGTCCGCCCGACCGCTCGACGAGGTGTACGCAGCGATTTTCATCGATGCGATCGTCGTCAAAGTTCGAGACGGTCAGGTCGCGAACCGGCCGATTTATGCCGCGATCGGCGTCAGTCTCGACGGCAGCCGGGACGTGCTCGGATTGTGGGCCGGAACGGGCGGCGAGGGCGCCAAATTTTCCGATGTCGGTCTTGACGGACATTCGTAATCGGGGCACCCGGGATGTGTTTTTCCTGGTCTGCGACGGGCTCAAGGGATTGCCGGAGGTGGTCGAGCACGTGTGGCCGGCCACCACGGCCGCGACCTGCGTCGTGCATGTGATCGACAAACACGTTCCGGCTGTCATCTCGTAAGGACTGGGATGCGCTCAAACACGATCTCAAGCCGACCTTTCGCGGCACCGACCGAGGCGGCAGCGCGGGCCGAATTCGACGAGTTGGCCGAGCATTGGGGCAAGACGTATCCGGCGATCAGCCGATTGTGGACCAATGCCTGGCAGGAATTCATACCGTTCCTCGATTACGACATCGAGATACGGCGAGTCCTGTGCTCCACCAACGCGATTGAGTCCCTCAATGCCCGGTGTCGGAGGCTGAGGGGAAGGTTCTTGTCACTTACGCGGTCGCCCACCCCAATAGGTCGGGGTGGGCGGTGCTGCTGGAGGTCAGGAGGTCCAGGTCATCGAGTCCAGGCTGCCGAGTGATCCGGTGACTGGTGGGGTGGTGTCGGTGATCTCGAGGACCACCGGCAGTACGGCGTCAGTGCCGATGCCGTTGGAGGCGGTGAGGGTGAACTCGAATTGCCCGACGGTGGTGGGGGTTCCGGAGAGCACCCCGTCGTTGGTGAGGTTCAGGCCGGCGGGTAGGTCGCCGGTGGTGACGGTCACGGTGGGTGCGGGTTGGCCGGTGACGGTGAAGGCGTGGCGGTAGGGCTGGTCGAGGGCTCCGGCGGCGGGGGTTCCGGTGAGGGTGGGTGCTTGATCGATCGCGATCACCGACACGGTGCCGCTGTCGTAGTTGGCCACGTAGGCGCGGGTCCCGTCGGGGGTGATCGCCATCCCGTACGGACTCTGGCCGACCGGGATGGTTCCGGTGACTGTGTTGGTGGCGGTCTCGATCACCGACACCGAGGCGCTGCCGAGGTTGGTGACGTAGGCGTGGGACCCGTCGGGGGTGATCGCCACGCCGTACGGATTCGCGCCCGGGATGGTTCCGGTGGCTGTGTTGGTGGCGGTCTCGATCACCGACACCGAGGC
>NZ_JASHKR010000028.1:0-46846 GCF_030056815.1 Rhodococcus sp. IEGM 1379 | reverse complement strand
GGGATGGTTCCGGTGGCTGTGTTGGTGGCGGTCTCGATCACCGACACCGAGGCGCTGTCGTAGTTGGTGATGTAGGCGCGGGCTCCGTCGGGGGTGATCGCCACGCTGAACGGAGTCGTGCCGACCGGGATTGTGGCGGTGACGGTGTCTGCGGAGGCCGGTCCTGCTCCGGCGGCGAGGGTGGTGAGTGCGATCGCGGCGGCGCCGATGCCCGCGAGGAGTCGGCTTCGCCGGGTCTGCGACGTCGACCGGTACATGGTGGCCATAAAAGGGTGTCCTTCCGGGGGTCCGCACCTCGGGGGCGCGTAGCAGTCACACGGGAGGGGTGGCTACCACACCAGAACATAATGGACATCCGTCACGACATGGGCCCGTATCGGGGTGGAAGCCTGGTGTCGGCTTCTCCGGTGGTAGTGGAAGCTGCGGTGTGTTTCGCTGATCTGCGCTGTATCTCGACACTGTGCCGGATCGGCTGACGGGGCGAGATCAGGGTGCCGGGAGACTGTCGGCGTCCCGTTCGGTGCGCGCCGATTCGATGTTCGTGTACAGGGCTGATTGCTTCAAACTTGTTTTTCGGCAGAGTGTTTCGATTGTGAACTGCCCGGTCTCGTAGGTGTGCGGCAGGGACGCACGCTCTTCCGGGGTGAGTGTGTGTTGATGGCTTTTCGTCGTGCCGGCCGCCGCCGACGAGTTACCGGCATGGACTACGGCGGTCACGGGATTCGGAGGTATGTTTCTCTACTGCGGATGCAGTACGAGCTGTCGGTGAAGTCAGTGGCCCGGGGTACGTGCGGGGTGAGGGGAATGTTGGTGAGGGGAATGTTCTTGTCACTTACGCGGCCACCCAATGTCGAAGCGAGGACCGGGGCTCCGGTTGCGTGTCTTTCGGTGTGTCGCCGACGACAAATGGGGGTCTTCGCGTTTCGCTGTGTGTGTGGGTGGTGCTGCTGGAGGTCAGGTCGTCGAGTCCAGGCTGCCGAGTGGCCCGGTGTCGGCCTCGTCGGTGTCGCACATCGGCCGGTCGGCAAGACAACGAACAGGGCGATTCACCCGCCAGGTATGTCCGTCGATGACAGCGCGATCGTTGGCGGCCTGACGGCGGCGACACAGTCGAACCCACGGAACGTCTCACGGCTCCTCGATAGCGAAAATCCTTCCGGCCGCGGCGATCACGACGACCTCGATGTCGAGCGTGCGCCGAGATCCGCCGAACCCGGATACGACGTGACGAACTGACCAAGGGAGGGGATCGGTGAGACCGGTCCCCAAATGAGCGTTGCCCTCCACTCACGAGGATGACTGCTCCCGAAAGCTGGACTGAGAGGGCGTCCGGATACTCATGAGATTCGTGCAAGTCGTCGAGTCATGAGGCAGATCATGGCGATGTGCACCATGGCTTCGTGGTGGTCGGGTCTGGTTTCGTAGTCGCGGACGCAGCGACGGTGCTTGTTGATCCAGGCGAAGGTCCGCTCGACGACCCAGACCCGGGGCCGGACGTGGAATCCGGTACTGCCGGGGATGCGTTTGACGATTTGAATCTGAAGGGCGACAACCTGGTTCGCCCAGCCGATCAGACGACCGGGGTAGCCTCCGTCGGCCCATACCAGCCGGATCGTGGAGAACGCGTCACGCAGACGCGCCAGTAGCCGGAACGCGGCATCACGGCCGGGGGATCGACGCGGCGGTAACCACCACGACCAGCAGCAGCCCGGTCACATCCACCGCGATGTGTCGTTTGCGCCCATTCGTCCGTTTCCCGCCGTCCCATCCGCGGCTGGATCGGGGCACCGTGTCGGCTGCGGGCAGGGTCTGCGGGTCGATGACCGCCGCGGTCGGGCATCGATCTCGTCCGGCCCGCACCCGCAGTCGGTCGCGCAGCGGGTCATGGATGCGCCGCCACACCCCGGCTCGCACCCAGCGGGTGAACACGTCGTAGACGGTGGTCGGAGGCGGGAACTCTGCGGGCAGTTGGCGCCACGCGATACCACCCCGCACCAGGTACAGGAGGGCATCCAGGATCATTCGGCGGCAATGCTTTTCGGGCCGGCGCCGCGACCCGCCGCGTTACCAGGCGGCGGTAGCAACGGTTCCAGCATCGTCCACTGCGCGTCGGTCAGCGACGAGGACGAATACGCCGTGCAGCGATGCCCGCGCGACGGATGGGGCGGGCACGACGAACACAACGAGATCAGCAATGACGACATTGGTGGGCTCCTGGGTACGGGCAGCGAATCGACATCACTGACCTGATATGTAGGAACCTTCCACACCACCCATCGCCATCGTAAGTTCCCGGACGCACTCTGAGAGGGAGCGGCCACGACTCGACGGAGTTTCGGACCCGGTCGGCCGCGATACCGAAGTCAGAGCCTGGCTGGTGATCCGGTCAGGACGGCGCGGCGGCGACGGGGGCCGTGACTTCGACCGTCATTGCCGACGCAGTAATCGGTGAGTGTGTTGTTGCCGGCCGTGATGGGCCGGTGGGAGAAAGCTTTTTTAGGTTCTCACCCATCCCGGTGCGCTCGGGCTACGAATGCCACATGGAATCTAGCCGTACCCTGCGGCCACATAGGTGCCGCGGAATCGACGAGGAAGAGTGACGGTCATATGAGGGCACTGTTCAGCAGCGACGCGAGCACAAAGCGGAAAGCGCTCGGATGACTCCCGGTGATCATCGCCGCCAGTCCGCGGCCCTCGCCGTCTACCTCGCTCAATTCGATCTCACACCTGCACACGGCGACGACGCCCCGACGTATGCCGACCTTCCAGGTCCCGAACGCGCCCAACGACATAACGATCAGCTCCGAGCTATCGGGTGGGCACAAGCCGACGCCCTCACCGAGGAGGAAGTACAGACGCTCAGGGAGCTGCGGTGGCTGTACGGATTCCCCTGAACATCGACACGACGTGTGATAGCCCAACCGACGAGGAGGATCAGAGCCTGCCCAGGATCTGCCTGTACTGCGCACCGCCGGAGGCTTCCTCGAACTTTTGTAACGTCAACTCTTACCGGTGGACGGGTCTTCGAGGATGACGACCTCAAGCGGTCCGCAGCCGGGAGCCGACCTCAGATTGGTAGTTCATGACCATCAGCGCTCTGCATGACATCGCCTGCACTATCGATACGGCCCCGGGTACGAGAGGCGGCCGCACATTTCACCTCGGTCGGGTATGCGGCGGCGTCGGTCAGCGATATCGTCACCGATTCCCGAATTACCAAGGGTGCAATGTATTTTCATTTCTCGTCGAAGAAGGCTGTGGCGCAGTATCTGGTGCGGGTGTGGTGTGAGGTTCTCGTCGAGACGATTACCACCGCTACCGCTATCAGCGATGACGTCGTCGGTGGAAGGTCGGCCCACCGTCAGCTTGTGGCGGTCTTTCGGGAGTTGGCGTGGTACGTGGAAACCGATCCTCGGGTGCGGGCAGGATTGCTGCTGAGTTTCGAGAGCGATGTCGACGAAAACGCCCGCGTGTATCGGGCGTGGGCGAGTGCGGTCACGGTCATCGTCGAGCACGCCATTCCTCTCAGGGACCTGGCCACCACCACCATCACGCCGGTGGGGCTGGGGGAGAGCTTGTGCTCCGCGTTCGTGGGAGCGGTGCAGGTGGCGACCAGTCTCGGTGAGCCCGAGTCGATTGGCCGCCGTGTACAGGATCTGTTGGCGCTCTGGCTCGATACCACCGGCTCCCGGTCGCTGGACTGATGCCGTGCCACGCCGCGGGATTGACATCGCGAAGGGGCACCGAGTACTTGAAGATACCGGGTTTACCGAGATTGAACGTCTTTGCCAGGTCCGCAGTGGAGTGTTCACGCCGAGCGTGCAGGTCGTGGAGTTTCACGTGCTGCTGTGCGCCGAGGAGGGTGTGCGTCCGGTGAAGCCGCCGGCAGCTTCGCGGCGGGCGGTGCCTTCCAGGGCAGAATCCGCCTGACGGCATTTCGTCCTTTTTCGTGTGCATCGGGAATCTCGGGGCGAGGCGGAGCGGTCCGACCAGTGGCGGTCATTCTTGAGGAGTGGCACTGGAGTGGGCCGAACGATCCTGCACAATCTCGACGGCACTGTCACGTTAGTCGAAAAGCCTAGCAGCGACGCCTGTTTGGGACAGTCTTTACAGGACACCGCCCTGCCGTTCACTTGCAGGCGGCGGCGTCGGTCGAGGTGACTTCTTGCCAGACAGCGAAGCGGCCGGCCATCTCGGTACGCCATTCGGGCGCCGAGAGTCTATGCCGGTTGGGCCGGAAATGCGGTGAGATGCCCGAGAAGGTGGACAGGAATCGTTGCGCGTGCCCAGGCGATGTGAACCGTTTCATCGCCCGCTCGCGCTGCCTGGTGGGTTGATGCGAGTTCTCGGCCCGGTTGCTGAAAGTACTTGGATTGGCGATGCTCGACCGAGGCCAGCATCTCGCGGTGGGCGACCTGGTAGCTGGCGAGCTTGTCGGTGACGATCACCCGCGGCACATAGTGCAAGCCCTTGAGCAGCTTACGGAAGAATCGCTTGGCTGCGTTGCCGTTTCGTCGTGACTGGACCAGTACGTCGAGCACGTTGCCGTGCTGGTCGACCGCCCGCCACAGGTAATGCAGGGTGCCGTTAATTTTGATGAAGACCTCATCGAGGTACTACTTGTCACCGGGTTGTGGGCGTCGTCGGCGCAGCTGGTTGGCGTAGGCCTGCCCGAACTTGGCGCACCACCGCCGGATCGTCTCGTAGCTCACCACTACGCCGCGTTCGAGCATAAGTTCCTCAACTTCGCGGAAGCTGAGCGGGAACCGGAAGTACAACCACACGCAGTGGTTGATGATCTCGACCGGGTAGCGGTGGCCTTTGTACGACAGCATTGGGGTGGTCACGCCTCATTCTCCCAGCTTGCTGGGTTCAACAACGTGACAGTGCCCGTGGGCGGGCATCAACTCCTCGGCGTCGCGCAAGTTCGAGGTGAACTGGTTAGCCGCACGGAGTGCGTGATTATCTGCGCCCGATAGCGGTGCTGTGTATACAGCGACCGCGTCGCATCCACCCGCGTCTCGTCTCCACGACTGATCCGGCGATCATCGCTGATTCACGGCCCAGTTAAGGCTCAGTTAAGTTGACGAGGCCCTGCAACAGCCGTTTTCCAAGTCCTGATCCGCGGCCGGCGGCCGGAGTCCGGATTCGATGGCACCGCAGGAATAGATCGGCTAAGTATGCGTTTGCACAATTGCCGGTGGGATTACTGCTGGTATCACCGAGAGGAAACGCAACATGCAGAAGTTTGAAGGCAAGTCAGTCATCATCACCGGTGCTGGCTCCGGGCTGGGACGCGCAGCGGCTGTCGAGATCGCCAAGGAAAAGGGCAAGCTGGCCCTCGTGGACCTGAACGAAGCCGGGCTGCAGGAGACCGAGCGGGAAATACGGGAAGTTGCGCCCGACGCCCAGGTCATTTCCCTGACGGCTAACGTCGCCAACGAGTCCGAGGTCGAAAACTACGTCGCCGAGACCCTCAAGCACTTCGGGACGATCGACGGGTTCTTCAACAACGCCGGCATCGAAGGCAAGCAAAACCCTACCGAGGACTTCGGGTCGGACGAGTTCGCCAAGGTCATCAACATCAACCTCACCGGCGTCTTCTATGGGCTCAAGCACGTCCTGAAAGTGATGCGCGAGCAAGGCAGCGGCGCCGTCGTCAACACCGCCTCCGTTGGCGGCATCCGCGGCGTCGGCAACCAGTCCGGGTACTCGGCAGCCAAGCACGGCGTGGTGGGACTGACCCGCAACTCGGCCATCGAATACGGCCAGTACGGCATTCAGATCAACGCCATCGCGCCGGGCGCCATTATGACTCCGATGGTCGAAGGCTCGCTCAAGCAGATCGACCCCGAGAACTGGGAAGAAGTTGGCAAGTCCTTCGTCGAGCCGAACCCGATGAAGCGCTTCGGCAAGCCCCGGGAGGTCGCCCATCTGGTCGCCTTCCTGCTTTCCGGTGATGCCGGATTCATCAACGCGGCGGTCATCCCAATCGATGGCGGCCAGTCCTACAAGTACTGAGTTCCACCAGTGGCTGATTTTGTGAACGACGGACGAAAACTGGTTCTGGCCCACTTTCCGTGATGGCTCACCTGCGTTGTGTGTCGTTCCGGCAGGAGTGGAAGTCGACGGGAGATGATCGTTCTGGTGTTCTGAGAACTGTTGTGACCTGCGTGTAAATCGATTCGGTCGATGTGACCGCAGGTGGAGTCCGCATTCAGGCGTCGCTGTTGTCGACTTCGGCGCACTGTCCGACATGTGGTGTTTCGTCGAAACGGGTGCAGAGCCGTTACGAACACACGCTCGCAGATGCGGCAATCGGAAACCAGCCCAGTCGATACGTAGCGCGCACGCCGCTGCTACGCGAAATCCTCGAGAAGATCGAAAGTTCCGGCGCCGTCGAAGGCCACGTGAACCGCATCAGTCTGTGGAATCTGAATTGTCAAGGACATCCGGTTCTGCGCTGGTTGACCGAAACGATCGGAAGCAATGTCGCGGTGGCCGGAACACTGATCTCACGCGGCGTGGCACCGGTCGGAGTCGGGACGTGGATCAGCCGCTCCAGGAGATTGCCGAGAGCACTCTACCCATCATCGACGGCTGCGTGCTCGTCGTCATTGAGTGCGATGGCAGCGAGCATACGCTGGAAGATTGTCTTTGGCCTCCAAAAGTTGGTCTTTACCAGATGTCTTGGGGGCGTGGAAGTTACAGTGTGCGCACGCCATCCTGTGTGGGCATTGTTCGAAGAAGGGGTAGGTGCAATAACGGTGCTCGAGACCGTAGATATGGACGCGGCTGGCGTCGATCGTCCGGGGAGCCCGACCGGGATCGGTCGACGATCACAGCCACCCGGTCGCCTGCACATGCCGACCCAGCACCGGCCCTTGTCCTCCAACACCACTGTTCCGCCCGAGTCATCTCCCCAACTCCATGGTCAACCCCCGCGCAGACATGATCATCCTCACGGCCAGATTTCGCGTAACTATCAAGATGCTCAAACGGCAAATGTGCGGACGGGTCAATCTCGACTGCCCCGTATGCGTGTTATTTACGCCGTATGGCCCAGTGGCACAACATAATCACGGAAAGTGCGCCAGATCCGCTTTTTTCATGGCCACGGACACGGTGCGGCGAGACTGACGGATCGACGCTGCAACGGCGATGCGCGCGAAATAGCGGGATCGATGTTTGAAGAACCTGGCCCCTCGGTCATCTGCTCACCGGAGTCGACGGTGCGCGCACGGGGTTTTCGCAGGAGTCGTACAGTGGAATACAGCGCCGGTGAGTTTCTCGACCCGGTCGGACTCGGCACACCAGGTGCTCGTGTCGATGATGTCCAGTACCTGATCAGTGCGCACGGGCGCCCTGACGTGGATCGTCGACTGTCTCGTGCGGACTTGTACCGGCCGGACCGAGGACCGGTGTGAATCGTGGGTGTAGCTGCGTGTCACATGTAATACGACAAAGATATGGGAGCACTGTGAACAGTAGGCATGACGGTAGCGAACTGCTCTTCTACGACCCGCAAGCGGAGGTCGGCCAGGCGGAAACCAGGTCGGATGGGGCACCGGTCGGTGCCATCACTGCCCTCGCCAATCCTGAGAGCAAGACCGGCGAGGAAATTCACCGTGCACTCTTCAGCGCGCAGTAGCCGTTGTCTGTAGCGTTTCCGAAAATCGTAGTCCGAGTGGAAAATCGGGCATGATCTGGTGTGGTGGTCTCCGTGACTAGGTGACGATCTTTCGATCCCGCACGGCCGGTACCCGCTGCTGATAGTGGGGTCGATGTGCGTGGGTGAGCAATGCCGACACGCCCGCGGACCGTCTTCGCGTCGGCCGAGTCCGGGAATTTTTACTCACCAATGCCGACAAGATTGAGGCCGTGTTCGCGGTGGCGATTTGCGGTCGGCAACTCGACAATAAGGTAAAGATTAAGTAATGTCGGTGTGTGTCGCGCGGTACGCGAGTGGGACGCGGAAGAATTGCTCGAGAGTTCCGGCACGTACCGGGAAGGGGTGTTGATGACTGATGTGACGACACTGACCGACGGGGAACTTTGCGAACGCTGCATGGCCCTCGAAGTGTCGTATGGTGTTGCCCTGCAACTTGTCCCGACACCGTCTGACATTTTTTTCGCACGACTGCGTAGCGATATCGATGCGTGCGACGTCGAGCGGAAGTTACGAGGAAGCCGCCATGTGGAAGCCGGTTCGACGGCGAAGTAGTGATCGGTGCTTCGAGGCACCGCGGCGTGCGCGCAATGTGACACTTGATCTGTGAACACTGACTACTTACTTCCGGCGGCGAGGTAGGAAAGTGCTTTCCCTTGCCGGCCAGCTCAACCATGCCCAAGCACGGCATCGGCACGTTCTTTGTGCTGTGCCGCAGGAACATTGCGCGTGGGAGTGCCTCGGATCCCCGCGGGCCCTGGTAGATTCCCGGCACACCGACATGGTGCTGGGAAACTCGCCCGCCATCGGCCACACTCGGTGTATGGCAAAGATCGTGAGATACGACAGTGTGTCGATAGAGGTCACGGTGCAGGGTTCCGGTACTCCGGTGATGTTGCTGCCGTCGCTGGGCCGCGACTCGTACGAGTTCGATGCAGTAGCGGAAGGTCTTGTCCGGGAAGTATTTCTGGTTCTGCGCCCGCATCCGCGTGGTATCGGCGCGAGCTCGGGGCCGATGAACGGGCTCACCGTGCACGATTTCGCGCGCGACGCCGCCGCTGTCATCGAGCACGTCGGCGTCGGCCCGGTGGTCGTTGCCGGCCATGCGTTCGGGCATTATGTCGCCCGCATGCTCGCTGCGGATCGTCCGGACCTGGTGCGCGGTGTTGTCGTGGTTGCGGCTTCTTGAACCAGTGAGCGTGCGCGAGCTGCTCGGCGTCGTTTCGCCCTCACCCAATGTCACGCTTGCACCTGCGCAGCGATGAGGCTGTCTAACACATCCGCTTCTGCACGCCGACGGAGACAAATGCGTCGAGCTGCAGTTGCGTGTCCTGACTTGGGCGTCCTCACTCGGGTGTAGCTGTGACTCTCGGAATTATTTGGCACGGTGAGGCTCGTCAGGCGAGGTGAAGTGCCGGTACACGGTCTAGATGCCGTGGATAGTTATGCACTAATTCAGATGTCTCTCTCCCATTCGGTTTTGGTGCATTGATGGGTGAGACAGTCCCAGATTCGGTCTTGGTCTCAACAGGTCAACGCATCACTACCGGTGAGATGATGCGTGATCGTGGAGGCATGGATGGGCAGCAAGGCACTCGGATTCACCGTGGAGCAAGAGAACCTGATCTGGGATCTGCATCGCCGTGGAGAATCGCTAGGAGAAATCGAGCGGGTCCTCGGAGTAACGATGCCTCGAATTCGTCGTTTCCTGCGTGAGTCCGGTGGTATCCGACTGGTCCCAGGAACGCGACGGGCCGGCCACATCACAGCAGGTGAGCGAGAAGAAGTTTCCCGTGGAATCGCCGCCTGCGACAGCGCTCGGACGATCGCCGAGTCACTCGGAAGATCACCGTCCACGATTGCACGTGATTTCGCCCGCAACGGAGGGCGGGAGAACTACGGGGCGGTCGAGGCGGATGCAGCGGCGTATGTCCGCGCTCGCCGCCCCAAATTATCGATCCTGTGCGCTCCGCCGATTTTGCGGGAAACCGTCACGGAAAAGCTCCATGAGCAGTGGTCACCGCAGCAGATCGCCGTCTGGCTTTGGCGTGAGTACCCGGACGATCCGCAGATGCGGGCTTCGCACGAGACGATCTACCGTTGCCTCTACATACCGTCGCGGAAAGTGGTCGACAGCAATGTATTTCACGAGCTGCGTACCGATCGGCCGATTCGAAGATCTCGCGGGAAGAAACGCTCCCACGGCCGGGGGCGGATACGGACTATGGTTGATCACCTACCTGAGCCGGCTACCTGCTCATCTGCGTCGGTCGCTGACCTGGGATCGACCGCAGGATTTCGCCGACCTGCCGACCTGCCGACCTGCCGACCTGCCGACCTGCCGACCTGCCGACCTGCCGACTTGCCGACTTGCCGACTTGCGGTCTTCTCGGTCATCACTCTGTCGTCCGCGGCGCCGAAGTTGGCCGAGAGGAACGGCAACGCGAGGACGGGTTCGTGCACGTCAACACCGTCACCATCGAGCGCCGAGTACGTGTGCGCGGACCACTGAGGCCGCAGGACAGTGGCTGTCACCCTCCCCGCGAGCTATCATTGATTTACGGGCGAAAATCAACGAAAGGATATGGAGATGTCGGACGCAGCAACCAGCAGCACCAAAGACCGCTTCATGCACGGCGACCTCCCCTTCGAAGACGCACTGAAAGAGGTCACCGGTACCGAACTCGACCGAAGTCACCTCTGGCACATACTCGAAGGTCTCGCCTCCGAACGCAGCGCCACCGCACCAGTCCTCTCTGCTCACGATGCGCAGATTCTCGACAAGGCCGGGTTCGTCGCTGATCCGTTGGCAGCGGCATCAGCGCGGGTAGACCGCGATATCCGCATGCAGAACCTGGTGCACGCCTCACTCTCCATCCCGGAGGCCGCAGAGCGACTCGGCGTCACGCCGGCGCGGATCCGCCAAATCCTCGCCGAACACAAGCTGTGGGCCTTCACCTCTGGCCGGAACCGGTTGCTTCCGCCTGCCCAGTTCACATCCGCCGGTCAGGTACCTCATCTCGACCAGATCGTTTCGCTCCTTGAGGTCGACATGCATCCGCTGTCCGTGCAGGCGCTGCTCACGACGCCGCAGCAGTCGCTGATCGTCGAGGGTGAGCCGGTGTCGATCGTGGCGTGGCTGACCGGGTGCGCCGGAACCGAGGACGATATCAGTCAGGCCGCCGATGTGATCACTGCGGCGCAGTGGGAGTCCGCGTAGATGGCGGTGATGTTGCCTGCGCCACCGTCGATCGAGGACCTCCGCGATGCGGGAATTCTTCCCGACGAGGTGATCGAGTGGTCACCTAGCGAGGTGGTCTGGCGGGTGCACCGCACCACCGGCCCTCACGTCCTTGCCTGGAACGGACTTCGCACCTTCGGGCCGGTCCTTCGGTTCGATCACCATCCGCTCCCTCCGGGCGATCGGACAAAATACGGAATCTGGTACGGCGCAAGCAATCCCCGTGGCGCCCTGGCCGAAGCATTCCAATCCTCACGCGTCATCGACCGGCGGCACTGCGAACCGTTCCTCACTGGCGTGAAGTTCGTGAGGTCACTGCGCCTTCTCGATGTGTCCGGAATCGGCACCGGAGTGTGGGCAACCCGTGTCGGTGGGAATCACGCACTCGATTCAGCGGCGCATCGCCGAACTCAGCACTGGGCCAGGACGATTCACCGTTCCCATGACGGTCTGGACGGAATCATCTACCGGGGCCGGTATGCCGGGACCGTGTGTATGGCATTGTTCGAGCGTGCCTCCGACGCGTTCCCCGCTCTCCCGGAGTTCTCGCAGCCGTTGAGTCATCCGGCGTTGGCTGACCGTATTTACACCGCGGCGCACGAGCTTGGCTACGCGATCATTTGACGCGTGTGCTTTGGAGCGTCGCGGACGTGGACCGTGCCAGCCGTCGGAATTTTTCGCTGATTCGTGTCTGGTCGACGCGTGGCCTGTGAACTCGTCAGGGTGGTGCCCAGAAATTGTCACGTACCTCTGCCATGATCTGGCTACATCGCGTCATTATCGGGTCCAGTCATGTCTTGGATTGTTCGTCGCTGGGTGGCGCGGGGATGACGGTGTTTCGGGGTGAGTGGGTGACTCGTGTTTCGAGTCGGCGGACGCCGACTGCGGCTCGCCGGAGTTGATAGCGGGCGATTTGGTAGTAGCGATCGGGATCGGTCAGCTCGGTACCACTTGCCACCGTTTCGGATTGATTCATGTTGTTGCGCAGAAACGTTCGAGGCACTTCCCATCGTCAG
Organism: Rhodococcus sp. IEGM 1379; assembly: GCF_030056815.1. Classification (GTDB taxonomy): domain Bacteria; phylum Actinomycetota; class Actinomycetes; order Mycobacteriales; family Mycobacteriaceae; genus Rhodococcus_F. Next base: position 34,920 of record NZ_JASHKR010000028.1, on the reverse strand, counting down.
GGTCGTCGATGATGCGGAAAATCCGGGGACCGTCGAACTGGGAACTGTCCTTGACTGCACTCCTGACGGACAGTCCACTGTGGAAGATCAGCCCCTTCAACTCACACGGGCCGGTGCCGACGGCACCTCTCCACTCGGCTCTATCGGTTGAGGTGGTCGGCGAGTCGACTGATCGGGCGTGTGTCGATGCTCAGATTCGTCGACTGGTGTTCTCCGGTGATGTGTACGCCGGCGCTGGCACGGACATGGGCGTCGCCGTCGATGGCGACGGTGGTGGTGTCGAAGGCTTCGACGTGCGCAAATTCGTAGGCGCCCACGCGGGCGTGGTGGGCGCCATGGAGGAAGCATCGTCCGGCGGCGGTGATGGTTCCGCCGGCGACGTCGGTGCAGGTTTGTCTTCGGGCCGATCCAGGCAAGACCTGATCCAGGCCGAATCATCAAGGCCCTCAATTGACTTGACAGTGGAAAACCGAGGGCGGGTTGTGCGGCGTCGATGGGTCCGGTCGCGCGGTCGGCGCGTTGACTCTGGCGATCCTGAGTTCTCGTTTCCTTCAGCACGGGGCGCTACGTGGACGGCCTCGACACCGCCGCCGAATTGGTCAGGCAGGGTCATCCGGCGCAGACGGAGTGAACGGGCAGCGTCATGGTCGAGTGCTTGCATAATCGTTGGGGTACGTACTATATGGGGTGAATCACGCCACACAAAGGAGCAGACATGCAGTACTACCGAGACGGATTCCATGCCGGTGACCCTCGATGGACACCCGATCGGTCGTCGGAGGTTGTCGCCGACGCAGAGGACGTGGACGTATTGATCGTCGGATCGGGACCCGCCGGGTTGGTGCTAGCTGCGACACTGGCCCGCTTTCCGTCGATCCGCACGCGGGTAGTCGAACGTCGGGACGGTCCGATGCAATTGGGGCAGGCTGACGGTGTCGCGTGCCGCACGATCGAGATGTTTCAGGCCCTCGGGCTGGCGAGTCGACTGCTCGAGGAAGCGTACTGGGTCAACGAGACGTCGTTCTGGAGCCCCGACCCCGAGAACCCCGCGAGCATCATTCGGACGGGACGCGTGCAAGATGTCGAGGACGGCCTCAGCGAGATGCCGCACGTCATCATGAATCAAGCTCGGATCCACGAGTACCTGCTCGACTCGATGCGTCACTCGCCGACACGACTCGAGCCCGACTACGGACTCGAACTGGTCGATCTCGCAGTACCTCTTGACGACAGTCCGGTCGTCGCCACGTTGAAGAACGCGGCGACAGGGGAGACGAGCACGTGTCGCGCACGCTACGTGGTGGGCTGCGATGGATCCCGTAGCCGCGTTCGTGATGCGATAGGCCGCTCCCTAGACGGTGATCGCGCTAACCATGCGTGGGGCGTGATGGATATCCTTGCCGTCACGGACTTCCCGGACATTCGCCTCAAGGCCGCGATCCAGTCGGGCGAGCACGGGAGCATCCTGCTGATCCCTCGCGAAGGCGGTTACCTCCTCCGTCTCTACGTCGACCTCGGCACGGTGACCGACAACCGCCAGGCGATCCGTGCCATGAGCGCCGAAGATGTAGTGGCAGTGGCTCAACGGGTCCTGCACCCCTACACCCTTGATGTTCGGAAGACGGTCTGGTTCTCGGTGTACGAAGTAGCGCAACGCATCGCCGACGGATTCGACGATGCAGTCGGCCGGGATCGCTTGCCGCGCGTCTTCATTACTGGAGACGCCTGCCACACCCACAGCGCCAAGGCAGGGCAGGGCATGAATGTCTCGATGCAGGACGCGTTCAATCTTTCTTGGAAACTCGCCGCAGTGCTCGAAGGCCGAGCGGAGCCCTCGCTTCTGCAGACCTACGACGACGAACGACGCCCGGTCGCGCAGGAACTGATCGATTTCGATCGAGAGTGGTCGACGATGCTCGCGGCGACCCCCACGGGCGCGTCTGTTGCGGACAGTGCCGAGACCTTGGCGGACTACTTCGTCAGACAGGGCCGATACACCGCTGGTGTCGCCACGCGCTATCCCGCGTCGCGACTCATCGACACGGGTGAAAAACAGTTCGCAGCAGCAGGATTCACAGTCGGTCTGCGATTTCACTCGGCGCCGGTCACCCGCGTGTCCGACTGCAGGCGAGTCGAGTTGGGTCATACCGCGACCGCGGATGGTCGCTGGCGCCTGTACGCCTTCGCCGACGCGGACGAGTCGGCCTGGCGGGCGACGTTGGACTGGCTGGTCTCGGCACCGGACTCGCCGATCGTGGCACACTCAGACTCCGGTGCGGACGTCGATGCGGTGGTCGATGTTCGCGGCATCGTCCAGAGTTCCGCTCGCGACATCACGTTCGGTAGTCTCCCTGAGATCATGCGCCCGCCGACCGGCAAACTCGGACTCGTCGACCACGAGAAGGTATTCGCGGCCAGAACGTCGGCAGGCTCGCAGGAACCCGACATCTTCGACGTGCGGGGGGTCGATCGCAGCACGGGAGCGCTCGTGCTCGTGCGTCCCGACCAGTACGTTGCGCAGGTCCTGCCACTCCACGACAGGGCCGAACTGAACGCCTTTCTCTCCGGCATCATGGCTCGATGACCTCCGACCAGGAACAGCTCGTAGACGCGGTCCCGGCACCCGAGCAGTACATCGGGCACCTGCTCCGCCGCGTGCAACAGGTTCATCTGGCCGCGTGGACTCGGGACGTCTCGATCGAGGTGACCAGCGTGCAGTTTGCCGCGATGTCGGTGCTCGCGCGGAATCCGGGTGCGTCGCAGGCCGCACTCGGCAAAGCTCTCGACCTCGATCGCTCCACCATCGCGGACATGGTTCGCCGCATGGCCGCGCGTGAGCTGCTGACGCGCACGAGAAGCACCGACGACAGTCGCCGGTACGTCCTTCACCTGACAACCCGTGGACGCCGTCTGCTCGACGATCTGCGACCGCGCGTCGAAGGGTTGGAACCGGTCCTGACAGCGGGCCTCGACACGATGGAAGCGGCGCAGTTGCGCCGCTTCCTTCGTGCTGTTCTCGCGAGTGCCGCCGCCGTGGGCCTGCTCGCTGGTGCCACGCCCGACACCCCCGACTGATGCGACTCACAGTGTTCCTGGGCCCGGAGCGGCCGTGGGCAGTACCAACCGCGGTTCAGGCATTCCTTCTGAAGTCGATGTTGAATGATTAGGGATGTCCGTTGGCGCTGTCATCCCTAATAAGAGCTACGGGTCCATCCCTAATAAGAGCTACGGGTCACCGGTCGATGCGCCAGACTGGTGTCCGGTAGCCGGCCAGCGAGAGAGCATGAGCGGGCGTTGGTGGACGCGGGTCACCATGCAGGCGGTGTCGAGGATGTCGAGGGCATTGTTGCGCAGATGAAGGCGACGCCGGGCAATCCGGAGCGCCGTGCGGTTCGCCGTCGGCAGGAGCGGGTCCGGCAGATTATGCATACACTTCCGGCAAACGCACAGGCAGCGATCCAGGAAAGTCTGGACGGAGACGGACTTGTTGCCGACTTCGATTCCGCGACCGAGGAACTCGAAACTATCAAGGTCCGGGATTGGAGCACTCCGTGAGAGTGCTCGATCGACTATTGGTCTGAGCTTGTCTTTAACCTGAGCTGTGGAGGGGGAGACCGAGGCGGCGCTCAGGACCTGGTTGACGCGACGGTCGGTGTGAGCACCGCGAGCCCGCCGGATACCGAGTCGAGCACGGCGGTCGGGGTGGTGGCGAGCGGCGCGATCTGCCTGGTGAGCGTACTGGCAGCGGCCGCGCAGCCCAGACCCCGGTCCGCATAGCGGGATTCGGTCAGGCCGACAATTTTCTACCGGCGGCCAAGCGTGATCCGATCGAGTTCGCGGGCACCGTTACGGCGTGGCAACGGGCGCTCGACATGGCCGGCGCCGGGTGTTGTCATCCCTGTAGGAGCGGGGCCTTGTCAAGGGTGGTGTTTTACGGGGTTTCGGCTCCATGCGGGCAGCGCTGGGTGAGGGCCGGGGGTCAAGGCACAGCGCCCGCAGCGTCAGCGAGGACGAATGGTCGTGATGGTCGCCCGGCCCGGCGCAGACTGGTAGGAGCCTGAGAACGTCGAGGGCCAGAATCGCGATTCGATGTCTGTATGTGGTTGTGGTGCAACGTCTCCAGCGTTGGTGTGGGGTTGGGCAGGGCCGAGCTACCTCGGCTGCCGGCCATCCCTTCGCCAGGCCGGGGGCGGGCATGGAGCGATACGACGAAGCAACACGCGGGGTCAATCACGTTGGCGACCACGCCGTTCGGGGGTCAGACAATGCAGCGGCCGCGCACGTGTTGCGCCCGGGGTGCTCACGCCGCCCCACTGCGGGTCAGTGCGCGGATATGCCCGTCGCGCAGCCCGTAATAGACGAGGGTGAGCAGTTTTCGAGCCGCGGCAATCTTCGTGATGTTCTTGCCACGACGAGCTTCGATCCGGATCCGATCGGCAGCGATCTTGGCGGTGGTCTTACGTTGAATCGCCTCCACCGTGGCCCAGCGGACGAGTTTGCTGCCTTGTTTGGTGATATGCCCGCGGTGCACAACGGCGTCTGACTCGTAGTGGCGCGGTGTCAACCCGGCCCACGAGCACAACCCCTCCGGGCCGGCGAACCGGGTGACGTCGCCGATTTCGGCAACAAATATCGCTGCCAGGATCGGCCCGACCCCGGGCAACGCCTGGATCGCCCGATAACCGTCGTGTTCCCGCAACTGCTCGGAAATCCGGCCGGCGAACACGGCTTCCTCGGCGTCGAGTACGTCGATCAGGTGCAGCAACGACGCCACGCGCTGCGCGTACGGACCTGCCAGCGGGGTCTTCTGCAGCTGTTGACGTCCTTCGACGCCGAACAGGTCCGACGCCGCAATCAACAACCCGGCCTTGCCGAGCACAGCGTGCACCTGCGCCTTGAACCCCGAACGTATCGCCACCAACTTCGCGCGGTAGCGCACCAATTCCCGCAGCTCCCGCACCGGCGGTGGGGCGATCCACGCCTCGGGGAGGCGGTGCATCCGCAGCAGATCCGCCAAATCGCTGGCGTCGCGCACGTCGTTCTTGACCCCTCCGGTATCGGAATCCTTTGACACCCAACGGATGTGCCAGATGCACGTTCGCGCCTGCTGCCTGCAGGGTATCGGCCGCCCAGTACCAGCCGTAGGTGGCCTCGAGCACCACCTTGCGGGTGCAGTGCCATCGATGTGGCGACTCGTAACATCGCCTACGAGATGGATCGCGACCCGTCTGCGGGACATCAGGCCATCGGTCTCGCCTGTGCGTCGAACACGCCGACGCTTCCTGCATGGCTCAGAAGCATTTTCGTACGTGCCGCTGCCCGTTGATTTCGGAGCTCGGGAGGGTGTTCGGTGAGCTGACAACTCGATAGCCTGTTGGACTTCACCTCCAGGTCACGTCTGTCGTCAGGCTTCGGATCGACCATGCGCTATTTGTATGTATGCTAACAATCAATAAATAATTCGTTCAGTTGTCGATGGGATCATGGGATCGTCATGTCACAGTCGTCGATGCTCGAACACTCGGAGTTGCCGCGGGTTCCGCAGGTTCGGCGGTGGGGCTACGCGCTATTGATCATGGTTCTGGCGGCAGTGAACCTGCGTGCTGGCGTCACGGTGGTGGGGCCGTTGGTCGGACTGATCGAGGACGATCTGGGCATCGGCTCGGTCGGCGTAGCGTTGCTGATCAGCCTTCCGCTGGTCTGTTTCGGCATCTTCTCTCCGCTTGTCCCGAGACTGTGTGCGGGGCGGAGCATGGAGGCTGTGATAGCCGTTGCTCTTGGGGTGATCTGCCTTGGCGCCGGCGTCCGTTCGCTGAATTCCGATGTCGCTCTGTGGTGCGGAACGGTCGCGCTGGGAGCGGGTATCGCCGTCCTGAACGTCGTCATGCCTGCGCTGTTGAAACGGGACTTTCCGGACCATGTCGCCGTCATCACGGGTGTCTACATGTCAGCGCAGGCGATGGCCGCAGCACTCTCGACGTCGACCGCAGTGCCAATCGCCGAGGCGACGGACGCTGGGTGGCGACTTGCGCTCGGCGTGTGGGCGATCCCGCCGATGGTCGGCATCGCGGTCCTGGCTCCGCGGATCCTTCGGAAGCGCAAGTCGGTTTCGCCGCGCGTCGGCGAGGCGAACCTGGTGGAGCCTGGGTGGTCGCCGTGGACGTCGGCGCGCTGTTGGCAGGTGGCCGTGTTCATGGGAGCGCAGTCGACGGTTTACTACGTAATCCTCACGTCATGGCCGACTCTCGAAGTGGCGGCCGGAATCGATCGCACGACGGCTGGTCTTCATCAAGGCATCATGCAGGTCAGTAGCATTGTCGGGTTGTTACTGTGGTCGTGGGTCTTGCGACGGATGCCGCGTGACCAGCGCATTCTTGCCTGGTCGGCGTCGTTGACGGTCGTCGCCCTCGGTCTGGTTGTGGTGTGCCCGGAGCAGATCCTGATCTGGAACATAGTAATCGGAGCGACGACGGGCGGGGCGCTGGTCCATGCGTTGGCGCTGTTCGGACTGCGTACACAAAACCCGGCCTATGCGATGGAGATTTCGTCTATGGCGCAGTCGTTCGGGTACTTCGTCGCAGCGTGTGGGCCGCTACTTGCAGGTTTCCTCCTGAGTGCGACCCCCAGCGGGCGTAGTGTGCTCGCGTTCATCGGTGTACTGCTGGTAATTCAGATCGTGGCCGCTCACGCAGCCAGTCGTCCCGGACTCGTTGGAAGGGAAATTTCCCGAAAACAGCCGGGTAACACGACGGCGGTAGCATTCTCGGGTCATGTCGGCGACGGAGAGGCATCATGAGCCAGGGGACAGAAGAAGTCGCGGCAAAGGGTTATGTCCTCGACGACAACATCGGCTATCTGCTGCGTCGTTGCTACCAGGAAAGTACGGCGTTGTTCAGCGGGAGTGCACCGGTATCGCTGTCGGCGCCCCGGTTTGCTGCTCTCGTGCGATTAGTGGAGCGTGGTCCGCTGTCGCAGAACCGACTTGGGCGATTGATCTCGGCTGACGCAGCCACGATCAAGGGCATCGTGGGGTGTCTTCGTGAACTCGGAGCGGTCGAGGTTTCCCGCGATCCACATGACAAGCGGCAGCGACTGGTGTCGGTTACCGATCATGGCCGCCAGTTGCACGCCGCGGGGGTCGTGGCATCGCAGGATACGGCCGCAGACCTGCTTGCAGGCCTCTCTGATGGGGAGGCGAAGATGTTTGTCGAACTTCTGCAGAAGGTCGCAGGGCGTAGGTCGGCGTCCGGAGAAATGTAACCCTGATGCAACATGGCGGATATTGTTTGCATACATACAATAACGATCATTAGATCGCAGCACGGGACAGCCGTGCGGCTTCCTGATGATCGGACAAGAACATGACTACACAGATGCCAGCTGACGCATCGTTTGTGGACTCTCGGCATGCCGAAGAGGATTTCGCCAGGACTAGGGTTCCGGAGGACGCGAAGCGCGGTGCCGGGCCGATCGTCAGTGTCCTTATCGGATTCGTGACCGCCTTCTTCTTTCCGCTCGTCGGCGGCCTCTACCTGACGACGAGTGGCGCGGCCGCGACATGGATCGCCCTGGTCATCTCGTTCGTCATCCTGATCGTTCTTGCACTCATCGTCTCGCGCACCGCATCTCGTGAAGGATTGACATCCGAACTACTCACTCGTGGAGCGGGATTCGGATCCATCGGCTCGGTACTGACAACCGTCATCTACGCCGGAACCTTCATCATTTACGCCGGCACGGAGGGGCAGATCCTCGCCAGCTCCGTCGATCAGCTCTGGGATCTGCCCGACCAGATCTGGTACATCGTCGTTGCCGCGATCTTCCTACCGATGGCATGGAAGGGCATCAGTTCGATGACGAAGATCCTCACCTGGACCATTCCGATCTACCTCGTGTTGCTTGTGACCGCGATCGTGGTCGTGTGGAACCGCAACGACGGCATGCCTTCCGGCATGTTCACGGCAATGCCTGAAGGTGCGGTCGGTGGTGTCGTCGGAGTTGTTGCCGTAATCGCCGGACTCGCCGGAACCGTGGGAATCAATCCCTTCGAAGCCTCGGACTACAACCGCTTCATCCGAGCCGATGAGTTCAAGCGTAAGGCGCTTCTCACCGTCGTCCTTCCTTACGCGCTCCTGTTCTTCGTTGCCATGCCGCTTGGTATGTACTTCACCCTCGCGACCGGCAGCTTCGACCCCGCGATTTATTTCGTCGGCATTCTCGGACTCGTCCCCGGCGTACTCCTGGCCTGGGTGTCACAGATCCGCGTGAACCTCACGAACTTGCATATCAGCTCGATCTCCCTCACTTCCGGCTCGGAGGCCCTCGGTGCTCATTCGCTCGGCCGCCGAACCTGGCTTGTCCTCACCACCCTCGCAGCGCTCGCATTGATGTGGTTCGACGTACTGGGTAATTTGAGCGTCTTCCTCGAATGGACCGGCATCTTCCTGCTTTCGTGGGTCGCTTGCGTGGTTGCCGATATCGTCGTCGTTCGAGGCGGAATGAAGATTGTCACCGGACCAATCGAGTACCGCAGTAACCACATTCGCCGTTTCAATCCTGTCGGGATCAGCGGCCTGCTCGCGGGAACTGTTGTTGCCTCACTGATTTGGCTCATCTCCGACCACTCCATCCTGCACGGGCTATCCGCCTACATCGGTTTCGTCGTTGCTTTTGTCGTGCACACCGCCGTAGCCATTGCAACCAAGGGGCGCACGTACTTTGCCGATCCCGCGGATCCGCGAATCGCCTGCAACCGCGCCGACGCCTGATAGAACGGAAATCACATGCACAACAATGTCATCGACCCGGTTATCCGCGCGCGCTACACCGCCATGAAGGGCGGACGCGAGTTCGCCTACGACACTCTCGATCCCGCTCGCACCGCTCACCTCGTCATCGACATGCAAAATGGCTTCGTCGAGGACGGCGCACTCCTAGCGGTAACTGAAGCTCGAAATATCGTCGCGAACATCAACGCTGTGAGTGAAGCGGTTCGTTCCCATGGCGGAACGAACATCTTCTTCCGCTTCACGACCACGTCAACTAACGATTGGTCGTCGTACTTCGAAAAGTTTCAGAGCACAGAGTTCGGCCGCGCTGAAGTGGCCGAGTTCAGGTCCGGTACCCACAACTGGGAACTGCACCCGGACATCGACGTGGCCGACAACGATATCGTTCTGGACAAAATACGATTCAGTGCATTCGCTACCGGGTCGTCGAGCGCCATGGCGATACTCGCCGATCGCGGCATCGACACGGTCATCGTCTCCGGCACCTTGACCGACTGTTGCTGCGCTACCACCGCGCAGGACGCCCACCAGCTCGGATTTCGTGTGGTCTTTCTCGACGACGCCACCGCCGCGCTCAGCGATAACGAACACAATGCCGCGATCAATACCCTTGCCGCATGGTTCGCGGATATCCGACATTCGGAACACGTGGTGAGCCTTATCGGTGGCGCTTGAACGGTAGCAATCGGCACTACCGCCCGAAGTAGTGTCCCAAGTTGATTTGAGGCCCCATGACACACCCGAGGTTGGTCAAAGTAACACGGTGTGTCCCGCTAATTTGCGTTGCATCTCGACAAACGCGGCTTCGTTGCGGACCCACCCGGGTGGGCCAGCTGAGCAACAGTCGATCAGCGACGACGGGGCCCTACTCCGGGGTTGTGCGAGCAACGCGGACCCGTCAGGGTGTTCGCGCAGCAGACGGCCCAGCTCGGGATCGATGGTGTCGAGTCGAACAGGGCGAGATTCTGTGGCAAGACCTCCGAGATGCGGACGAACGACCCGGCACCGTCTATTGAGCCTGAACTTCACGGAGACGCGCGGCCTCCGTACGAATTCACGGAGACGCGCGGCCTCCGTACGAATTACAGTGACCGGCCACTCGATCGCCTCCAGAGCCCCCGCAGCCTGCCCCTGCTCACTTCGGGGTGGGACGGGCAGGGCGACTGATAGGAGCTGATCGGGGTTAATCCCGGAGCAGGTCCCCATCGGATCCCCTCTTCGGCCAGATCACTGACCAACGAGACCGAGTTCGTAGGCTCGGATCACCGCTTCGACGCGGTTACGAAGGCTGAGCTTGAAGAACACTCGGCCCACGTTCGCCTTGACGGTCGACTCGCTCAGGTAGAGCGCCGCGGCGATCTCGCTGTTCGTCTCACCGCGCGCGATAAGTACGAAGATCTCGCGTTCTCGTGCAGTCAATTCGGATAACGCCGCGTCGGCGTTGACGGTCCGAAGTACACCGAGGTGCGGGGCTGCAACTTCAATGAGCTTCGCGGTGATCCGCGGTGATACGACCGCGTCACCAGAGTGGACGGCGTGAATCGCCGTGACGAGATCACCCGGGCGTGTGTCCTTCAACAAAAATCCAGACGCACCGGCGCCGAGTGCAGCGAAAGCGTACTCGTCGAGATCGTAGGTCGTGAGAACCAGAATGCGGATGTCCGGACGGAGACCTGTGATTCGTTTCGTCGCCTCGATCCCGCTGATGCCAGGCATGCGGACATCCATCAGCACAACGTCGGGGTGAAGCCGGTCGACAGCTCCGAGTGCTTGCGCTCCGTCAGCTGCTTCGCCGACGACGGTAATCCCCGGCTGAGCTTCGAGAAGCAGCCTGAAGCCGTAGCGGACGAGTTCCTGGTCGTCGACGAGAAGTACTCGGATATCGTTGCCCACAGCTCTAACGCTCTCCCCGTCGCAGTCGTGCGAAGACACGCCATCCGCCGTCTTCTTGAGGTCCGGCCTCGATGATGCCGGCGTAGAGCGCCACCCGCTCCCTCATCCCGGGAATGCCCCGCCCCCCACTCGAGGTCGAGGACACAGTCGATCCCACATCTCGAACGAGGATAGTCACTTCGTCCGTCATCCACGCTACCGTGACCGTTGTCGATCTCACCCGCCGAGCGTGGCGCAGCACGTTCGTCAGCGATTCCTGCACGATTCGATAGACAGTGAGGCCGAGACCCGGGTCTACGGACGGGGTCCCCGTCACCACAAGGTGCACCGGGAGGCCTGCTGCTACGCACTCGGCCACGAGCGATATCAGCTGCGACGCATCAGGTTGCGGCGCATACTGTGCGGCTGCACTCCCGTTCTCTCCGCGCACCGCCCCGAGCAGGCGGCGCACTTCTCCGAGCGTGCTGCGACCGGTCTCGGCCACGCGGGCGATCGCCTTCTTTGCCTCTTCTGGTCGTTCTCCGATCGCAGCGTGCGCGCCATCGGAGATCGCGATGATGACTGAGAGGCTGTGTGCGATTACATCGTGCATTTCTCGCGCTATGCGCTCACGTTCGAGGCCCTTCGCGATCTCCGCCTGCTGGTCGCGTTCGCGTGCGAGCCGCTCGGCCCGGTCGACCAGCTCACCGATATGACGCCGGCGGTGCCCCACGTTCATTCCGAACAATGTCGCGATCAGGAGGGCGACGGCGATGACAAAATAGAAGTTGGCCCAGTCCAACAAGGTATCTCGGGGAAGCGGCGGCGGCGCTACGCCCAAGATTGGGGGGCCGATTCTTCCCCGAATACAGAGCGCGAACGCGCCAAGTGCCCCGAACACCATCGCAACACCGAAATAGAGCCCGGCGCCCAATGCACTGCGGCGAACGCCGGCGGTGTATACCGCGAACACGGCAAGTATCGTCTCGGCTCCCGAACCGACAGCCAAAGAAAGCACAGACAGCACCATCGCGCCTACAAAGGCCAGCAGCGGATACCGACGCCGCCAGGCCAGGACTGCGAGGCCACAGAGACCCAGCGCGACCATCGCCCACAGCGGGGTGACGTACGGAGGTTCGATCGAGAGCACCGCCAGGAGAACGGCGAATATTCCGTACATCGCCGGGATCAGGGCATCCATGAGCCAGAGGCGTCGGCGGCGAGGGTGGTGGGGGCTGGGATCGGCTTGCGAGAGAATTAGGCGTCCCTCCGACGAATCAGGACGGCTCCGAGTATGAGGAAGACACCGGCCCAGAGAGTTGCGACGGTCCAACCGGCAGCCGCGCTGACATATCCGTTTGCGAGATCTACGAACACTCCGTCGGCATTAGCGACGCCGGCCATGGCGTCGCCGGCCTTCGACATTGTGAGGAGGTGAAGGTTTCTGACCAGTGATGACGCTGGGAGCACGGACAGGACGATCGGAAGCAGAAGAATCGCTGAGATAACAGTTGCGACCCCGGCCGCGACAGAACGCACCAAAGTCCCGATACCCAAACCGAGGGCAGCCGAAAGACCGACGTACACGGCTCCGCCGATGAGGGCGAACACCACGCCGGGAGCTTCCAGTCCGATCTCGACGTCGAAGGCTGCAAACATCGGGTGTGTTATTGCCCAGGAACCGAACATCGCGATGAGGGCGGTTGCCGTCACGGTGAGGAAGAGCACGACTGCTTTCGCAACAAGCACGGTCACCCGCGACGGGACGGCGATCAGCGTCGATTGAATTGTTCCGCTCGAATATTCGCCGCTGATCGCGAGCACTCCGAGAACTCCGGCAATGAGTTGCCCGAACAGGATCGTTCCGATCGTGACCTGGTCGAGCATGAAACCTATCGAGGGCCCATCAGGCAATCCGGCATCTTGCACGGTTAAACCTAACGCGACACTCACGCCGAGTCCGAACACGACGATCGCGATCAAGAGGCAGACTGTCGAACGAAGACTCGTGAATTTGATGAGCTCCGAACGTACGACGTGGGTGAAGCTCAGGCGATCGTGACCCTTTACAGAGGTAGTGCGCTGTCTCTTGAACGCGTTCATCCGTCCGCTCCTGTCCGCATTGCGATTGATGAGCGGTATTCGACTTCTCCGGCGGTGAGTGCAAGATAGGCATCTTCGAGGGAACCTTTCAGCGATGCGACCTCATGCAGGACGATGCCGGCTTTGGACGCAGCCATTGCAACCTGTTCAGCGGTCAGACCCGAAATCTCGATGGCACCATCGGACAGTATCGAGACGACGATGCCAGGTCCCGCGATCGTTGCCATCAGGCGTTCTGGCTCCCGTGTGCGGACGCGGGTCACCGAACGGGTAGCCCCCGAGATGACATCGTCGATGGGGTCGTCGGCCAGGATCCTGCCACGTCCGATCACGATGAGCCGGTCTGCGGTCAGTGCCATCTCGCTCATGAGGTGCGAGGACAGCAGCACGGTGCGCCCCTCTGCGGCCAGGCTTCGCATGAGCGTCCTCACCCATCGAACTCCCTCGGGATCAAGACCATTTACCGGTTCGTCGAGAATGATCGTTGCTGGATCGCCGATCAGGGCAGTGGCGATACCCAGTCGTTGACCCATCCCGAGTGAGAACCCCCCGATGCGTTTTCCGGCGACGGAGTCGAGGCCCGCCAGGCCGATGACCTCGCGAACTCGGGAAGCACCGATACCATGCGTTGCCGCGATCGAGAGCAGGTGCTTGTAGGCCGTGCGTCCCCGATGAGCGGCCTTCGCATCGAGCAGCACGCCGACCTCTCTCAGCGGCGCACAGTGTTCATGGTAAGGACGTCCGTTCACTTCGACCCTGCCATCGGTCGGCCGGTCGAGACCGACGATCATCCTCATCGTCGTGGACTTACCCGCCCCATTCGGGCCGAGGAATCCTGTCACCTGACCTGGTCTAACCGTGAAGTCGATCGAGTCGACGGCGACCTTGTTGCCGTAGCGCTTCGTGAGCGCCTCTGCTGTGATCATGATCCTGCCTTTCGCATACCGAAAAGGCTAGGCAGGTTTCACCACATGCACAGCGGACTACGGTCCCGTCTGTACCTTGGTCAGCAGTACCTGGGTACTGCGGGAAAACCGCGGTAGCCGAACCGTGCCATCCATGATCGGCGGCGGTCGCATCCACATCCCCTTGCGGGTCCCCGGGAGATTAATGTTCCCTGCGCGGCATGATGCCAATAACCAAGATCGTCATCTGGGTTCTCATCGTCATTGCCGTCGGTAGCGCGTCCGCGCTTGTCCGGGGCCAGAAGCGGCTCGATTCCAAAGATTGCATTCTCGGGTTGGGCGCCGGTGTCGTTGCTGCTTTTGCTTGGGGAGTGGACTGAGGGCTTTATATCTGGAATTCGTCCTCGGAGGGTGTATGTGCGCGTCTGAGTGCCAGACGTTCGATCGCGGTGAGCTTCGGAGTCGAGAGGGATATCGCCGGCTGCTCGATCTCGGTGAGCACCTTGCCCAGCACAGTCTCGAGGCGATCTGTTCTCGTGGCTGTTTGGCGAGCCGCCGCAATTACAGGTTCGCGGCGTCAGCGATTGCGGGGGCGGGGTAGTAGCCGTAGTTGACCATCGGAGCATTCGGGTCACCCGGTGCGAAGTTCACCACGTCAGGACCGCTTTTGCTCATCTGACTCAACGGTCCTGTGCGTTCCTGGCCAGCCCACTCGTATACATCGGCGAACAGAGCCTTGTGGACGGCTTTGAGGTGGTCGTAATCGGACTTTTCCCAGGATCGGCCGCTGGTTGAGTTCACTTATCCGGATAGGTGCCGCGCGTTCCTCGAAGCGCCGCAACTTCTCCGCGTCCGTGGTCCCGTACGGCTGCGCAGCACTGACCAGATTGTTCCGTAAAACAGTTGTTCCTGGGATGAAGTAATCATCCCAGGAACGGAACTGTGAAGTTTTCGCAGGCAATAGACGTTAGAGTTCGAGTTCCTGGCGGAACGCCGTCAACTCTTGTTCCGCCGTGCTCACCCCGGTGAGCACCCGACGGGTTGCGGCTTTGTCAGCTTCGGTGACCGTGCCGCCGGCGAGGCGAACACCTGCGGTCGCGAACTGGATGGACTCTTCGACACCGCGTGCCGCAGTGTGTGTGGTGACCTTGTGTGCAGTGGTCATGCGGCTCAGCCCTCCCCATGCGATACGCTCGATTGCTTCCCTGCGCACCACCGAACACCTGTAAACGCGGAGGCGTCATCTCGAGGGGGTTGAGACTGCGAGACGTACTCTGCCACCACACGACAACCGCCCGGGGGACGGTTCGGTTGCCGCCGGGCACCCTTGAAGGACACCGGCATTCGCGGCGCTTCATACATTCGTGCCCTGGCGGAGCGATAGCCCGCCGGGGCACGAATACTGCTCGGCTCTACTTGCTGACGAAAGCCAGCAGTGCCGTGTTCACCTCGTCGGCATGGGTCCAGAGGAGTCCGTGAGGTGCTCCCTCCAGTTCGACGTAGTCCGCCTCGGGCAGCGACTGGTGGAAGCGGCGGGCGGTGGCGTCGATCGGGAGGATGTTATCGGCAGTGCCGTGCAGGATGAGGGCCGGCTTGCCGCTGGCGCGGACTGCTTCGACGTCGCCGCGGAAGTCCTCGATCCAGGCTGGGACCACCGCGTAGGCGGCAACTGGTGCGCTGGAAGTCGCGGTGTTCCAGCTCGCAGTGACGGCCTCCTGGCTGATTCGGGAACCGAGGGTGTCGTCGAGGTTGTAGAAGTCGGAGAAGAAATTCGTGAACCAAGCGAAGCGATCGGCCTTGGCCTGGGTGGCGATGCCGTCGAAGACCTCCTGCGGAACTCCGTCGGGGTTGTCTTCACGGGCGACGAGAAACGGTTCGAGCGAGGCAAGGAAGGCGAGTTTCGCGACGCGGGTGTGGCCGAAGGTTGAGACGTAGCGTGCGAGCTCGCCGGTGCCCATCGAGAACCCGACCAGGATTACGTCCTGGAGGTCGAGTGTCTCCAGGACCGTGTGGAGGTCGGCGGCGAACGTGTCGTAGTCGTAGCCGGCACCCGCCTTGCTCGACTGTCCGAAACCGCGGCGGTCGTAGGTGATGACGCGGTATCCGGCATCGAGCAGCGCGCGTGTCTGGCGTTCCCAGCTGTGTCCGTCGAGGGGGTAGCCGTGGATGAGGACGACCGGCTGTCCGGCCCCTTGGTCTTCGTAGTAGAGCTCGATCGAGGTGCTGTTCTCGTTGCCTACGGTGATGAAAGCCATGATGGGTCCCTTTCCTGGTCCGGTGAGAACGAACGTTCTCGCGCCGCGACGCCAACAGTAGAGAACGAACGTTCTCAAGTCAACTAGACTCGAAGGATGACGACGAACGACGCGCACGAACGCATACTTGCTGCCGCTGAGGACCTCTATTACGCCAAGGGCTACGCGGCCGTCGGCATGGACGAACTACGCGCGGCCGCCGGTGTGTCGCTGCGTCGCCTCTACGCCCTGTTCCCCTCGAAGGGCGACATCATTGTGGCCGTGCTCAATCGGAAGCACGAGGAATGGGAATCGGGGCTCACTGCGCATCTCGCCGCGACGGGCGGGAGTCCTCGCGAGCAACTCCTTGCCGTCTACGATTACCTGGAAGGCTGGTTCTGCACTGGGTCTTTCCGTGGCTGCGCCTTCATCAACGCCTTCGGGGAACTCGGTGGAACGCACCCCGAGGTCGCGCAGCTCGTGCGCGAGCACAAAGAGTCGTTCCAGTGCTTCATGGCCGGTCTCGTCCGCGAGCTGGGCGCTCCTGATTCACTGGCTGCGCAGCTCTCGATCCTCGCGGAAGGTGCGCAGAGCACCGCGGCCATTACGCGCGATCCCTCTGTTGCGCTCCATGCGAAGGTGGCGGCCGTCGTGCTCATCGATGCGGAACTCGGTCGTGTGCAGTGACTCGCTCCGGCGGTGGCGAGGGTGTGATTCTGCCTCTCGCCATCTGATGCATCTGGATCACAGATATCCGAACCCTCCGGGCAACCGACTCGTCCGGCAGACTTCTGCAGGCCGCTGTTCTCGAAAAATCGAGCGTGAACAACATTCGGTGAACGCCGCTCGTGTGCGAGAAAAAGTGCAGAGTATCCGCAGTCGTGTCACCGGAAAATCGTTGCGTCGCTGCCTCGATCAATGGGAGCGCATCGTTGACGACAACGACATCGAGGCCGTCCACGCCGTTGTCGAATCCGACGACGAGCACGCCTGCGAGATACGGAACCACTCACCGTTGTCGATCCTGTTGAGTGAAGAGGAGCGACTCCAGGTGCTCGATGGCACTGTCACGTTAATCGATTCGGCGCCTTCCTAAAATCCCACCAGCCTCATGAGTCACACGTGAACAGGAGGTTTCCGAGCACGGATCGACCACACTGAGCGCTTGATTGCGTAGCGTGACAGTGCCCTTCGCAGCACTGTCCGGACGATATCGGTGATCGAGCACCCGCGCTGCGGGCGTGTACGAAGGAAGATGCCGCCGATCGTGGTCGCAGCTGGGCGTGGCGTGTCTACACGGTGCGACCCGCAGTGTTAGAACGTCGAGATGAGGCATGGGACTCGTAGATACGTTTCGTCGGATATGTGGCGGCACTTACGTTTCCGCGACAAAAGCTGACGGCGATACTTCCTCAGCTACGAGGTGTTTGTTCGATCCCTGTGATCAGTGCGGCAATACCCCAACGCCGGCGCTCCTCGGGAGATCCGCTGACGATGTCGAGGCCGACAGCAGCGACGTTCGGGAGAACGTCCGGGTCGGCGGATGAAATACTGGTAGCCAGATCAGCGAGATCCGGTTTGGTGGCTCGTTGTGCCTTCGTCCGTGAGCCTTGTTCTGCTGCAATGAAGGTCGGGTAGGCGAGTAGGCAATCCACACCCCAGGCTGCCTGCTTGTCGGATACTCCGCCCTCGCGGAGTAGGCCGAGGATCGCGTCGACGAGCCGGAGATAGTTGGGTCCGGACGTCTGGGTCGACATCGAGATTCGGGCGATCTCCGGGTGGGCGAAGAGAACGTCGGAGAAACTGTCGAGGAGTTTCATGAGTCGGGTCCGCCAGTCACCTTCTGCTGGCGGTCGAACATCGGCAAGTAGTTCGTCGAGAAGTTGCGCGTGCAGATCCGCGGTGTTCTGAACGTAGACGTACAACGAGGCCGCCCCCGTATCCAGTGCGGCGGCGATCCGGCGCATGGTGACCTTGTCGATTCCCTCGGATTCGAGAATGGCTAATCCGGCGGCGATGATGCCGGCGCGGGTCAGGGCCGGTTTGGCTGGTCGTTCGCGGCGACTGAGCGGCCTGGCGGGTGGTTGGGGCATCCCTAAGAATATCACGAACATGTTCGTGACGAACGAAAAGTGGTCGGCTGGGCTATGCGGCAACGTCTGAACTCGCGGCGGAGTCATGGGTGCCAAATATCGCGAAAAATGTTGAGAATCAAGATGTTTGGTCACTCTATGCCTCTGCTCTGCGGACTGTAATTCCGGAGAGTAGAGGCATGGGTGGGTTCAGCCGGTCGTGCTCGGGATCGGTGGCTCTGAGGCTTACTGTGCCGGTATGTTGTCGAAGGCCTCGAACATTTCGACGAGTCCCTTGGGGGCGTCGAGGGCGAAGATGACTTCGAGGGACTCGGCGGACTCGCGGGCCGCGTCGGCGCTTCGAGGGAACAGTTCAGTTTCGTATGCCGCCAGCGCGGCTTCGGTATTACCGCGATGTGCGGCGATGGCTTCGGCGAGCCGGGCGCCGTCGTACATGGCCAGATTCGCGCCCTCACCCGCGAATGGCGACATCACGTGCGCGGCATCGCCCACCAGCGTGACTCCAGGAATCCGTTCCCACGAGTGGCCGACGGGCAGGGCGTGAATTCGGCGCGGGGTGAGGGATGTGTCTGCGTTCTCGATGAATCCTCGGAGGGAGTTGTCCCAGCCGTCGAGGAGTTCGAGGATGGCGGCCTTCGATGTTGGGGTGTCGTGAAAGTCGATGGTGTCAACCCAGTGTTCGTCGGCGCGGTGACCAAGGTAGACGTGCAGGCTGCCGTCGCCTTCGCGGTGACCGAAGATGCCAGTGTCGCCGCCGAGGGCGAAGAGCATCCCGGTGCCCATGATCGCCGCCTCAGCAGGGTGCTTGTTGTCGGCATCGTGGAGATCTACCTCGATGAACGAGATTCCGCTGTAGATGGGGCGCTCGTCGGAGACGATCGGGCGAACTTTCGACCAGGCGCCGTCGGCGCCGATCAGGAGATCAGTGGTGATGGTGACTCCGTTGGCGAATTCGACCTCGTATCGGCCGGCGCCGGTCTCGACGGGGCGGACTGTGACGACTTTGTGGCCCCAGCGGATCGTGCCGTCGGGGAGTGAGTCGATGAGCAGATCTCGCAGTTGGCCGCGGTCGACCTCCGGGCGCCCGGAGGTGCCTTTGTCGGACTCGTCGCGATGCACCACACCGTCGCGGTCGAGGATGCGCATTGCCTCGCCGCCGTGGTGAACGAGCTCGAGGAACTGTTCATGCAGTCCGGCGGCGTGAATGGCTTTCTGGCCGTTGTGTTCATGGATGTCGAGCATGCCGCCCTGAACGCGAGCATCCCGATCGACCTCGAGTTCGAACACGGCGGTGTCGTATCCGTGGACGTGCAGGATGCGGGCGGTGGTGAGGCCGCCGAGGCCGCCTCCGATGATGGCGATGGGGTGATGAACAGTCATTTTTGTTCCTCCAGGTATGTGGGAGCTGCGGCGCGTTGGCGTTCTTCGGGGTCGAACCAACACTATCACGAACATGTTCGCGGCGAACATGTTCGTGAAATGTTTGAATCCTGTTGACCACTTTCGGACTGACAGGAAATCGTTGTGAAGACACTCGAAATCGGGGTTTTACTCGGATTGACGCGTACCGGACGGAAAGGTGTCGTGGTCGCGGACTGGGTACTCGAACACGCCGCCGGCCGCGAGGCGGACTATGTGCTGATCGACCTCGCCGAACACAAACTTCCGCATCTGGAGGAGCCGGTTCCGCCGATGGCAGGGCGCTACAGCGATCCGAGAACCCTCGATTAAGCTGCGCTGATCGGCGAGTTCGACGGGTTCGTGGTGATCACACCGGAGTGCAACCACGGGATTCCGGGCGTTCTCAAGAATGCGTTCGATCACTTGCACGCGGAGCGGGGCGATCGGTTGGTCGCGTACGGCGTTGCCGGGGGAGCACGGTCGCTGGATCAGTTGCGGGTACTCAGTTGGGTGCTCGGGATGGCCGACGTCATGCCGCAGGTCGAGCTGTCGTTGTTCGAGGACTTCGCCGGCGACGGGGTTCTGGCGGTGGGGCGGCATGTGCAGACTCTGCGACAACTGTTCGACAAGGTGGAGGGTTGGTCTTCGGCGTTGCTGTCCCTCCGGAGCTGAATCCTTGCGACGACCCCCCCGACAATCCGCGGTCACGGATGGCGCCGCGCGCGTGATGTCGTCGTCTCCTATTCGCGCAGGAGCACTAGGAGTCCGACTCATGAATCACGTTACTTACCAACCCTATCCGGATGTGCCCTTGCATATGGGCGAAGCCTGCGACGGCCCAGCGGCCCTCGTTCTCCACGGAGGCGGAGGTCCGGCCAGTATTGCGCCGATCTTCGGCCACCTTGCCCCCCACCGCGGAATCAACGCTGCGATTGCTCCCGGTACCGCCGCCAATCGGAGAACTACTGCACGGTGTATGCGAGCGCGGCTGCAGCCACCGGAACGATCTGCCGCCACAAGGGGTCGATGGTCCTGCGACGGCCCCTGCCCGACAGTGGATTCCATGTCGGACATTCATACGGCCTGGAATCCGGGTGGACGGAGCTGTTCGACCTGTCTGTGAAGATTGTCGGTCGGGGTAGATCCGCCGCCGGCTCTACAGCTCCTTCCGAGAGCGGCGACGAGTCGTCCCGGTGGCTGAACTATCCACTCGGAGTGCATCCCGTCCTCACTCGGCTCGGCGTCCATCGCGAATGTTGTCTGTTCGGTTGCCGCATTCCGGATGATCGGCCACATCGCCGCCCAATCCTCCGCTCTCGCAGCCCGGACACTGACGTTCGGTTTCACGGAACTCCAATCGGTTCGACGCGGGCAGGGCGCCGAGTTTCTGTTCGATCACGGCTCGTTCGGCCGCGTTGCTGCACAGCTCGGCCGCGCGCATCCACTCGGCGCGAGCCTCGGTGGTGCGGCCGAGTCGGGTGAGCAGCTCGCCTCGAACGGTGCGGAGGAGGTGGGTGCCGGCGAGTTCACCACGTGCAGAGATAGCGTCGATGAGTTGGAGCGCTGCCTTGGGCCCGGTCGCCATGGCGACCGCAACGGCCCGGTTCAACTCAATGACCGGGGACGGCGCCAACCGCCCGAGCGCTTCGTAGAGCAGGACGATGCGCGGCCAGTCGGTCTCGGCGACAGACGAGGCGACCGCGTGGCATTCGGCGATCGAAGCCTGCAACCCGTAGTAGCCGAGTCCCCGAGGGGAGGATGCCTGAGCGAGCGCAGCTCGCCCCCGGCGGATCGCACTGCGATCCCAGAGCTGCCGGTCCTGATCATCGAGGAGGATGGCGCGCCCGTCGGCGTCCAGCCGCGCGGGGAACCGAGCCGCGGTCAGCTCGAGCAGGGCGAGCAGGCCGAACACTTCGGGCTGAGGGCTCAGCGCGACCAGGCTGCGGGCCAGCCGGCGCGCCTCGTCGGCCACGTCGGTGCGCATCCAGTCCTCGCCTGAGGTCGCAGACGATCCTTCGGTGAAGATCAGGTACACCACCTGCAGCACCGAGCCGAGCCGAACGGGACGCTCGTCCGGCTCGGGCACGGCGAACGGCACCCGGGCGGCGGCCAGGGTCTTCTTCGCGCGGGTGATTCGGGCCTGGATCGTGGCCACGGGCACGAGGAAGGCGTTCGCGATCTCCGCCGTCGTCAGGCCCCCGACAAGTCGAAGGGTGAGCGCGATCTGCGCCTCCTTCGACAGGAGCGGATGGCACGACACGAACATCAGCGCAAGCACGTCGTCGTCGATGGCATCCGCATCGAACAGCGCATCTGGGCTCGGCGTCGCCTCGTCGAGGTCCCGCGCGAGCAGTGCATACCGCTCATCCCGCGCGCCACGGCGGCGGAACGCGTCGATGGCCCGGCGCCGCCCGGTCGTGAGCAGCCACCCGGTCGGCTCGGCCGGTACCCCGGCGACCGCCCAGGAGACGAGCGCTTCCGCGATCGCCTCCTGGGCAAGGTCTTCAGCCAGCGCGAAGTCCCCGGTGTACCGCGCGAGCGCTCCGACGATGCGAGCGGACTCCATCCGCCACACCGCTTCCACCGCGGCTCTGGCGTCAGAGCTGCCCGGTCTGCTCACGCCAGGCACGCTCCTTCTGCACCCACTCGTTGTCCTGCGGGAACTCGTCGATCGACGGAACCCGACGGATCTCCGCCTTGCTGCCGGCCGCCATCGGCGCTCGCTTCACCCACTCCACAGCCTCCTGGATGGAGGCGACATCGAGGATGTAAAAGCCGTTGAACAGCTCCTTCGTCTCACCGTAGGGCCCGTTCGTCACCACCGGCGTCTCGCCGGTGAAGTCGACCACGACGCCCTCATTCGGGTCGTCGAGCCCTTCCGCGGCCACCAGCACGCCCGCCCGGATCAGTTCGTCGTTGAAGCGGCCCATCGACTCCAGCATCTCGGAGAAGTCGGTGTTCATCATCGCGGCCAGCGACTCGTCGGTCGCTCGCCAAATCAGCATGTACTTCGACACAGGGTCATCCGTTCATCGTGTGTGGTGGAAGGTCGCCGTTCGACCTTCTCACCCCAAGGTCGAACGGTGCGATCTGAAATCGACACTCGAAAGAAAAAAAGATTGAGCCAATTCAGATTTCGCCGCGAAGGAATCATCATCGATCGAGGACCGTCTCAAAAGCGATAGCTCGACTCACCCGCGACCCCAGCCGTAGTCATCGGCCTCATTGCGACGGCTCCGCCGTATATCGGTATAGGTGCAGTGGGGGGTGACGAAGAGATCTGCGCGAATGCGGTCATTTATCGCTGCGACCCACAGTCCTCGGCTGCATCGCCTCCGCGATCGCCATCGTCTGCTGGGCAGCCTGACCTACACCACGCCTGTCGAAAAGATAAAGACGACAGGTTATTCGACATAGATTGTCGACACGAGTTCTCGACACCTCGACCTCGGAACGAATTGCGGATACGCATCCTTCGTAGAAGCGTCGAATTCCGATCTTGGTCTCAATAGGTCAACGCATCACCGACGATAACGGATCAACCCCAGAAGATCGGATCCCCACCGCTTTCGATGTGATCGAGCAAGTCCTGAACATGCGGACTCGGATCCAAAAACTGGTAGCGATGAAACTTGAGGTCCCGATCCCGCCAATACAACGCCCACAACCCCGTTTTCTTCGTGAAATGCAGCCGGGCAATCGGAAATCGCGTCCACTCCGGGCCGAGGTCCTCACGCCATGGCGGCCGACATTCGCAGATCGTCACATGACGCGGCGCGATGTCGCATTCGACCCGAATCTCATGACGCAGACGATCGGGAACCCTGCTGGCGCAATACTTCACGATCCGAGCGACATCGAGTTCGGGAAGTCCTGTAGCAGCCATGACCATCATCATGCCAACCGCCGCTGACAACCGTTATTTGTGCCGTTGCGCAGCTTGGTGGACACCTGCTCTTCTCGCTGGCGCGGACTGTCCCAGTCGAGCACCCGCCGAGGTCGATCGTTGAGTCGGGCCGCGATCGCATTCAGGTCATATTGGGTGAAAGTGCGCAGGTCAGCGTTATTGCGCAGGCACTGTCACGTTGTTGAACTCGGCGAACTGGGAGAATCGGTGGGGTGAGCACCGCTTGCCGTCGTACAAAGGCCACCGCTACCCGGTCGAGATCATCAACCACTGCGTGTGGTTGTACTTCCGGTTCCCGCTCAGCTTCCGCGGCGTCGAGGAACTTATGCTCGAACGCGGTGTCGTGGTCAGCTACGAACCGATCCGGCGGTGGTGCGCCACGTTCGGGCAGGCCTACGCAAACCAGTTGCGTCGACGGCGGTCCCGGCCCGGTGACAGGTGGCACCTCGACGAGGTGTTCATCAAAATCAACGGCACCCAGCATTATCTGTGGTGGGCGGTCGATCAGCATGGCAACGTGCTCGATGTGCTGGTCCAGTCCCGGCGAAATGGCAACGCCGCCAAGCGATTCTTCCGTAAGCTGCTCAAGGGTTTGGGGTATTTGCCACGGGTGATCGTCACCGACAAGCTGGCGAGCTACCAGGTCGCCCACCGCGCGATGCTGGCCTCGGTCGAGCATCGCCGATCCAAGTACCTCAACAACTGGGCTGAGAATTCCCATCAGCCGACTCGGCAGCGGGAGCGGGCCATGAAACGCTTCAGATCGGTCGCACACGCGCAACGCTTCCTCTCCGCTTTCTCGGGTATTTCACCGCATTTCCGGCCCCGCCGACACCGACTGACCGCACCCGAGTGGCGCACTGAGATGGCCGACCGATTCGCGGTCTGGCAGGAAGTCACCGCGAGCGGTGTTACCGCCTGAAACGTGAACAACCCCAACGGGATTACATCACCGCATACTCCAAACCAACGACGCTGCTGATTCTTTCAATCAACGTGACAGTGCCAATTCGAGAGCACGATGGCGCAACCGAGGACGGCGACGATTCGCCCTCGGTTCGCCGCGACATTGTGCGAAGTCGCAGTTCCTTGTTGCTCCAGGTTATCGGGAGAGACCTGTGGGCTTGTCGCCGACGATCGAAATCCGCTCCATCACACGGCGTGCCGGATAGTAGTCGCTCGACGCGTAGTGCTGGCATGTCCGGTTGTCCCAGAAAGCGATGGTGTTCGGCTTCCAGCGCAAACGAACCTGGAGTTCGGGGCGCATCAGGTGGCGATACAGAAGGCGCAGCAACTCGTTCGACTCTTCTTCCGATACGCCCAGAATTCGTTGCGTAAAAGCAACATTGACAAAAAGGACGCGTCGACCGGTTTCCGGGATCACTCGCACGACAGGATGGTGTACCGGTGGGAAGTTCGGTCGGAGCTTCTTGATCGCTTCCTGTGGCATCCCGGACCCGAACGAGGTGATCCAGTCGTGTTCGGCTTCGAGGTGGTTGATCCGGTCCTTGATGTCGTCGGGAAGTAGGTCGTACGCCGCGCCTGTGTCGGCCCAGAGTGTGTCGCCGCCGACGGTGGGGATCTCGATGGCACGCAGAACCGCTGCGAACGAAGGGAATTCGTGCCACGTGACGTCGTTGTGCCAGATGTTCTCGGCGCCGACGGCGGCCGCGTCCTTGGCGAGTGTGGCGACGTCGACGTCGCTTTGGCCAGGCTGGGTGTACTGGTAGAACGGGTGCTGCTCGAGGTCTCCCCAGGCTTCGGCGAACGCGCGATGATCCGCGCGCGTGATCTCCTGGTCCCGGAAGAAGAGGACCTTCCATTCGAGCAGTGCGCGGCGCAGTTCCGCCATTACCTCGTCCGACAGATCGCCGCCCAATCGTATTCCGGAGATTTCAGCCCCGATGGTCGGCGTCTGTGGTTCCAGCGAGAATAGTTCGTAGGGAAGGACTTCCACATTCTCTGCGGTTCTCGGGGCGATGATCGGCCCGAAGTAAGCGAGCGGATCAGTCGGCGTGGGTGCGGCAGTCGCCGGAAGTGCATACGTCATGAGGTAGCTCCTAAGGATTCGGTGGTAGTCATCGAGATCGGTGCCTCGAGCATGGCTACGCAGGTATCGACGAGATCGGAGACGATCGCCGTGCTCTCTGCGGGGGTTCGGTCCGCCGCTTCCTGCGCGGCGAGCATCGTCATGTTGTGCATGACGATGCTGTCGGTACGCCAGATCGCGATCGGGTTCGGTGCGGGACAGAGTTCGATCAGCAGGTCCCGCACGTGGTTGTAGCTTTCCGCTCTCATGTGCTTCCGGATCAGGTCGGCGAGAGCAGGATTGAACAGGGCTTGGACGAGGAAGCGCCCATACCGGCTGCCGGGTCGGCCGAGGGTTTCCGCTGCCAGCGGCCGGACGAGGGCCTCGACGGCTTGTCGGATGGTCGGCGGGGCGCCCAGGCGCGCTATCTCGTTGAGCATTTCCTGTCGGCGGGTATCGACGGGGGACATGCGGGCCTCGACCAGCGCCTCGATGAGACCGTCGTGGGAGCCGAAATGGTACTTCGCTGCCGACTTGTTGGATTGGTTCGCCGCGAGCTGGACGCCCGTCAGTGTCAGTGCGTGCAATCCCTGTTCGGCGATGATCTGTTCGGCCGCCTCGATCATCGCCTGTCGAGACGTGGTCTGGGTCATACCCAGAGATTAAGGTTAATCCCTTAATGTGTCAATGTCGCCTCACTGTCGAGAGCAGTTCACCGCCCATGGCGGCGTGGGTGTTCAGCTCATGCGAGCGGTTCTTCCTGGGGAGTTGGGGTCGCAGTCGGGAAGTGGTCGTCAGTGATTTCGGTTGCCGCACGCTCTCCCGACTCGATAGCTCCTTCGCAGAAACCCTGCCATTGGCGGGCGGTTTCCGTTCCTGCCCAGTGGATTCCGTCAGTGGGTTGTGCGTGCGCGCTGACGATGGAGACGAGTGTTCCGGGCGCAGGGGGCGCGCTGTAACCGCCGCGCGCCCAGGAGTCCTCGGTCCAGTTCTTCTCCAACCAGGTCCGGGGAGTTCGGGCTTGCTGTCCGAAGAGCCGTTCGAGAGCGTCCAGAACTGTCCTGCGGGCACTGTCACGTTGTTGAACGCGGCAAACTGGGAGAATGTGGCGTGACAACCTCGATGCCGTCGTACAAAGGCCACCGCTACCCGGTCGAGATCATCAACCACTGCGTGTGGTTGTACTTCCGGTTCCCGCTCAGCTTCCGCGGCGTCGAGGAACTTATGCTCGAACGCGGTGTCGTGGTCAGCTACGAACCGATCCGGCGGTGGTGCGCCACGTTCGGGCAGGCCTACGCAAACCAGTTGCGTCGACGGCGGTCCCGGCCCGGTGACAGGTGGCACCTCGACGAGGTGTTCATCAAAATCAACGGCACCCAGCATTATCTGTGGTGGGCGGTCGATCAGCATGGCAACGTGCTCGATGTGCTGGTCCAGTCGCGCCGAAATGGCAATGCCGCCAAGCGATTCTTCCGTAAGCTGCTCAAGGGCTTGCAGTATGTGCCGCGGGTGATTGTCACTGACAAACTCGGCAGCTACCAGGTGGCGCACCGCGAGCTTCTGCCCTCGGTCGACCATCGCCGCTCGAAGTATTTTCAGCAATCGAGCCGAGAACTCGCATCAGCCGACTCGACAGCGCGAGCGGTGTTACCTCCTGAAACGTGAACAACCCCAACGGGATTACATCGCCGCATACTCCAAACCAACGACGCCGCTGATTCTTTCAATCAGCGTGACAGTGCCCCCATCGGGGCGTTTGCGTGCCGCAATCACGGAAGTCGAAGGAAGGCTGGAGCAAGTGATGTCCTGATTCGGCCGGTCGATATCTACATCGACCGGCCGAACGCCGTTATCGGCGCCTTGTCAGCACGTTCAGCTCAGTGTGCCGCCGGCTCCGAAGAAGGTGACGAGTCCGATCGCGGCACTGAGTCCGCCGAGCATTCCCGCGGCCGCCCCGATTATCGTGGCGGCGTTTCCCATCAGCTGCAGATCTGAAGCAGTAGAACCCATCGTGATTTTCCTCCTGTGTTGTGCACGAATGTTCGTGCGGGGACTGTGTGTGCTCGCGGTCGGATGATCGTGAGCGGGATCAGCAGAGGTCGGGTGATTTATCCCCGGCGTCGAGTTGACGGAAGAAGTCGATCGTGTCCTCGAAAGATGCTGGAACTGCTGGAGTGTGTTCAAGCCCCTCGTAAGTCCGGTATCCGACAGATGATCCCTCTGCGCAGAGTGCTTCCGCCAGTGCGCGTGAACCGACTTCAGACACTGCGGTATCGCCGGTTCCTTGCACAATGAGGGTGGGGACGGTCAAGCGCAACTGTGCAGGTTCTTGCGTCTCGAGGTAACTGACCAGGGCATCGATGTTCGCGTCGGACTTCATAATCTGGTCGGTAGGGATTGTGGCTGCGATGGCATCGATGGTGCCGGTGCAACTTGTAAAAGCTTTCTGGACAAGGGGTTTCGCAGCGTCGGCGACATAGTCCTGGGCGTCTAGTGCGGGATCGGCGGCCTGTGCGCCGAGCAAGATCAGCGGAAGGTAGCCAAGTGCGGCTCGCACCTCAGGTCCGCCGGCGGCGAAGTACTGCGGTGTTTGACTGGTGTTGTTTCCGGGCGCGATGGCTACTGCTCCCCGCAACTGCAGTTCAGGTGCGCGGGCACTGCCTTGTGCGGCAGTGAACAATGCGGCATGGCCACCTTGACTGTGTCCCGCTGTATACCAGGCCTTTCCGATGTCCGAATCGAGCTCTCGGCTCGCTCGAACAATGTCCACTACTGCGTTGGCTTCGGAATCACCGTTGACATAAGGGTGCAGACCGGGTGTTCCCAACCCGACGTAGTCGGTCTGGGCGACGACATAACCTGCCTGGAGGTACCTGTCGAGTGTCTGTCCCACGTATTTCAGGTACTCGCCGTCAGGGCCGTCGACGGTTCCCGACGACGGGGCGCACGCGTCGGCCACGCCGGTTGTCCCGTGTGCCCAACTGATCACAGGCCATCCGGCGTCGGGCGCAGTTCCCGAAGGGATGGAGACCGAACCCGAGACGACGACACTCTCGCCTTTCGGGCCTTGCGACAGGTAGGTGATCAACTCGCTCCGTTTTGCGCTGGGCAGGACGGCATTGCCAGATAAGGCTTGGTGACTCAATAGCTGCCCGAAATCGATCTGAGCCTGCCCGTCGCCGGCATTTTCTTGGCTCGAGCAGCCTGTCAACACCAAGGCCATTGCTGCGGCGGCAGCGACACCCTTCTTTGAAACTCTCACACAAAATCTCCTTTAGGTCAGTTGCCCTAGGTCAGTTGACTTAGTTGGAGACGATAGCGGGTTTCGTAGGCTGATGGGCATGAAACCGTCAAATGGTCATCGAGCGTTGATTGATGCCGCGGAACGTCTTGTAGCGGAACGCGGTTTGCACGGTGTTTCGGCGCGAGAGGTCATGAGAGCTGCCGGTCAGCGCAACCACGGCGCAATTGCGTACTACTTCGGATCATGGAACGGCCTTCTGGCCGCGGTGTGGGCTGAACGGTCGACGGGAATGGAACTCCAGGCGAAACTCGTTGGAGCAGCCGACGTAGGAGGCGCCCGCCTCGAAGCATTGACGAGGGCGTATATCCACCCGTTCGTTGCGGAGGTCGCTGCCGGTGACCCGTCGTACTGGGCACGTTTCAACGAACAATGGTTGGCGGGTATCCGCATGGATTTCGTCGGTTCTCCGGAAACACTGATACCGGATGATCCAAGCTACCCACCTATCCCGGGACTTGAACAGCTACAGCAGTTGTATGACTTGATTGCAGCTGAGCTGACTCACTTGGCTCCTTCGAACCGGCCGGCGAGAGTTGCACTTGCAGCAAGATTCGTTGTATCCGCTCTGGCTGCGTGGGAGCGTGACTTCGTCGGCGGCGTCTGGCGGGACCTCGACACCTACGAGGACGAACTGATCGCGTTGACCGTCTCCCTGCTGCGCACTGCGTGACGGCACTGTCACGTTAATCGAAAAGTGTAGTGGCACATCTAGTTTGTGGAATCCTACTACGGGACACCGCCGGGCCGTTCACTTTCAGGCGGCGGCAGTCGCGGTGACTTCCTGCCAGACCGCGAAGCGGTCGGCCATCTCGGTACGCCATTGGGGCGCCGAGAGCTTGTGCCGATTGGGCCGGAAGTGCGGTGAGTTCGAACTGAACGCGGACAGGAACCGCTGCGCATGCCCAGGCGATGTGAACCGTTTCATAGCCCGTTCGCGCTGCCTGGTGGGTTGATGCGAGTTCTCGGCTCGATTGCTGAAAGTACTTGGATTGGCGATGCTCGACCGAGGCCAGCATCTCGCGGTGGGCGACCTGGTAGCTCGCCAGCTTGTCGGTGACGATCACCCGCGGCACATACCCCAAACCCTCAAGTAGCCGTCGGAAGAACTTCTTGGCTGCCTTGCCGTTTCGGCGTGACTGGACCAGTACGTCGAGCACGTTGCCGTGCTGATCGACCGCCCGCCACAGGTAATGCGGCACTGTCACGTTAATCGATTCGGCGCCTCCTAAAATCCCACCAGCCTCATGAGTCACACACGAGCAGGAGGTTTCCGAGCACGGATCGACCACAATCAGCGCTTGATTGCTTAACGTGACAGTGCCATCTGTTGTGCGCGCTGAAGCTGACTACTCCCGGCGATGAGGAGAAGATGGTAGACGCGGTGATACCCGAGAACCGTTGTACAGAGGTTCTCGGGCATCACCGTGATGCGTACGAGCAGGGGATTGTCAGGCTTCGATCGATGCCGGCTGCGTGGCCTGATCGGTGCCGGCGGGGGAGGGTGGCTCGGAGGAGATGTCGATGCGGCGGGGTTTCGCTTTTTCGGCGATCGGCAAGCTGACCGTCAGGACACCGTTGTCGTAGGAGGCGGCGATACGTTCTGAGTCGATGTCGTCGCTGATGGAGAGTTGTCGCCGGTAGGTGCCGGCGAATCGTTCGCCTGCCAGCCAGTGCACACCGTCCTCGGAGGGGGCGCTGCGGTGCGCGGTCAACGTCAACGTGGATCCGTCGAGGTGCACGTCGACGGATCCGGGGTCGACTCCGGGAAGATCAGCGTGCAGAACGTAGTGGTCGTCGACTTTGTAGAGGTCCATCGGCATGAATCGTGGACTGCGGCTGCTGCCGGAACCTGCGGCGAGCAACGATTTGGTGATGGAGTCGATGTCGGAGAAAGGGTCGAAACGAAGCACAGCAACACACCTCCCATGTCGTGAAAAAGAAAGGTCCCCGCCACCGCGGCGGGCGACCGAACATACTGTGCGAGAACATGTTAAACAAAAATTCTGGCACTCGGCAACCCCGAGTGCCAGAATTTTTTCCGAGGGACGGCGGACGGATGCAGTGCTGTGTGTCGGGTTATTCGGGTGCGGATCCGGGCTTGTTCTCCGACTGCGGATGTCGTTGCTGGAGTTCGGTGTTGATGCGTCGGGCTTCGGCGAGTTGATCTTCGAGGATGATGATCCGGCACGCCGACTCCAGAGCCGTACCGTCCGCGACGAGCTCGTGCGCGCGGGCAGCGAGACGGAGTTGGTAGCGGGAGTAGCGGCGATGCCCGCCGCCGGAGCGTTGCGGGGTGAGAAGTTTCGCGGCGTCGAGACTGCGCAGGAACGCTTGCCGGACACCGAGGATGTCGGCGGCCTGGCCCATGCTGTATGCCGGGTAGTCTTCGTCGTCAAATTTTCCGGACAGGGCATTGATCGCGCTGTCGGGCGTTTCTGCCTGAATGGGGCGTCCTCTTTCGGTTACCGGACTGGCCCCCGAGGCGTGAAAAACGAAAAAGAGCAGGCCCCCGGCGCAACGGGGGGTGGGCTGCGCCGGGGGCCGGATGTTGAACTCACTTACACAACTGCATTCTTGCGGGCTTCCGGACTCGTGGTGACGTCCAGGAGTCTCCAAATAGGGTCTTCCGAGCCGATTGCCTAACTGAACAACACACTTTTCGGTCTCGGTACGGCCCCGTCCTGCGGTACTGCTTGCGGGTAGTTCATCTCTCCCGCACCCTGTGACTTGTTCCTTGTTACGAAACAAAAGGTACAACACTGATCCGAGAATGTCTACCCCGGCGGCTGTAGATATTATGCAGTGAGGGCGGAGGTGTATCTGCCCAGTGGAAACGTGTCGACCGTAGTCCGTGACAGTTTTCGTGGGGCTGTGACGTGGGGCTGTGATCTGACACGATCCGGGGACGAACACTGCATCGATCACTACTGTGGCTACCCCGGCCTTAGGGAACTTCAGGCGCCACACGCAAGAGTTCGATTCACCTTTCGAATGCGGTGCTGCGGCGGCCAGAGGGAACGCCCGAGTGGGAGAATTCAGCGAAGGGGGGTGCCGGTACCCGCTGCCGGATCGCTGCGGATGAGAGCTTCGCGGCGTCGAGGCTGCGCAGGACCGCTTGCCCGACACCGAGAATCCTTGCCGCACGCCGGGGATATTCGGTGGGCTGACCCATGCTGTATGCCGGGTAGTCTTCGTCGTCGAATTTTCCGGACAGTGCGTTCATTGCGTTGGCGGGGTTTCTGCCCGAATGGGGTGTCTTCTGCCGGTCAACGGACGGGACCCCCGGCGCCGTGGAGGCCGCCGGGGGTCTGGGTTGAACTTCCTTACACAACTGCACTCTTTCGAGCTTCCGGACTTGTGGTGACGTCCGGGAGCCGCTCTGAAAGGGGCTGCCGAGATCACACACTCACAACATCAACTTTTCGGTCTCGGCGCGACCCTGCCCTGCGGTACTGCTTGCGGGTAGTTCATCTCTCCCGCACCTCTTGATTCGTTCTTTTCAGTACGAGAGAAAAGATACAACAACTACGTGGCAATATCTACCCCGATCGATGTAGATATTTTCCAGTGAGAGACGGGGGTATCGGTGAGCTGGGAAACGGTTGGTCGTCGGTGGTACTGCTCGTAGGCTGCAGGCCGCGGCGGCCGTTCTGGGATAATGTGCTGATGCGAAATACCCCGAAATCAGAGTCTTTGCTCCGCATACGGGCGGATCGGGAGGAGTCCGACAACGCCCAACGGGGCCGCGGTATCGAACTCGGATGGGGATTTCGAGGTGTCGGAGCCCGGTTCGCGTGGCCGGGGCACACGATGCGGTCGGCCCGGGCGGAGCTTTCGGCGCATGCGCGTGGGGTGGAGAGTATGAACGAGGCATTGTCACATTAACGTGAATATTCGGTGGCACAGTGTGTTCGGATGCATGGTGACACAACAGCCTTGTCGCCGTTACCTTTTCAGGCGGCGACGGCGCTACCGGTAGCCTCACACCAGACGGCGAACTGATCGGCCATCACCCGCCGGTACTCACCGGCCGACAGCAGATACAGTCTCGGACGGCAAGTGCGATCCGATCACCCCGAACGCGGACAGGAACCGCTGCGCGTGGCCAGGCGATGTGAACCGCCGCATCACCCGCTCCCGCTGCCGGGTCGGCTGATGACTGTTTTCGGCGCGGTCGTTCACATACCGCGAACGGCGATGCTCCACCGAGGGCATCAGCTCACGGTGCGCGACCTGGTAGCTGCCGAGTGTGTCTGTCACGATCACTCGCGGCACGTACTCCAGTCCCTTGAGCAGTTTCCGAAAAAAACCGTGTGGCAGCCTTGGCGTTTCGGAGGGACTTACACCAGCACGTCCTAAGGCCGTGCCGTCCTGGTCGACGGCACGCCACAGGTAGTGGCGACAAGGCTGTTGTGTCACCATGCATCCGAACACACTGTGCCACCGAATATTCACGTTAATGTGACAATGCCGTTAGTGATCCGTGTGGACGAGACGGATGGGGAAGTTTCTTGGCCAGCAGCGATATAGGTACTGCGCGGCGCTGCGAAGAACATCTCGATGCCCGTTGCTGCGCTGAGTAGCTTGTGATCGGCTAATTCCATCCCACGATCCCAGGTCAAACTCCGACATAGTGCCGGATCCATCCGTGCATATTCCCGCACCAGTGCGGGTACTACCGAGGTGGTGTGCCGGGTGGGTGTCTGCACGATCGTCAAGTAGCGAGCCTTGCGATCCACCAAGGTGGCAACCTGGCTGTTCTTCGAACCGATCACCAAATCTCCTTCCATGTGGCCAGTCACGCTGCGATCCTCGGCACTTGCGGGTCGATCCTCGATCGGGCGTGCATCGATGATCTGCGACCTCCATTGCCCTTTAACACTGTGCCGCTTGTTCTTTCGAATCGGTCTCCGTGTTCGTAGGCGCTTGCACAGCTTCTGTGGAATGACATCCCACCGAGTGGTGTAGATCGATCGGTAGATCGTCTCATGGCTGATCGCCTCGAGGTCGATGGCGTCGGTCTTGATGCGACGTCGGCCTTGGATGCGGCG
Source organism: Rhodococcus sp. IEGM 1379 (assembly GCF_030056815.1). GTDB lineage: Bacteria > Actinomycetota > Actinomycetes > Mycobacteriales > Mycobacteriaceae > Rhodococcus_F. Next base: position 1,232 of record NZ_JASHKR010000028.1, on the reverse strand, counting down.
TTGTTCGCTGACCCGGGCGGGATTCAGTTCGAGGACCTCCCATTCTGGTGGCCAGGACGGGTAGTCGAGCATCGGGTGGTGGTAGTGGCTGGCGGCTTCGATACTGATCTTGACCTGCGCTGATCGCGGAAAGCAGTCGGTGAGTCGGATGACGAGTGCGGTGAGGTCGGATCGGGTCATGGTGATGTCGACGGGGCCGAAGAGTCGGTGCCTGGCGGTATCGGTGGCAGAGATTGCGGCTGTGGTCTTGCCGACGTCGACGGCAACGACGATCGTGGACGGTGTGACTGGGGCGGCATGCACAGGCACGACAAACACCTCCGGGGCAGTGTCAGCGAGGAACGGCGCAGTAACGTGCCGGTCTTCTGGAATGGGAACTTCGACATTCCCTTCCTGTCATCTCCGGAGGTGTTTGTGAAGGGCTAACTCAACTCATATCAGCTTCCGAAACCGAAGAATGAGCTACCCAGCGAGCCGAGGGATCCGGTCGTGGGCGGTTCGGCGCCTATCGGTGCGGCAGTGACGGTGATGGTGAAGGTACCTGAACCTGTCGTTGAGATGCTGTTTCTTATGCTGGAGACGTCGCAGGTCACATAGCTTATTCCGTGGGGAAATATCGTCCCGGAGGGAGGATCGCAGTCGATGAAGTGCAGTCCGGTAGGCGGGGTGGGGGTGGTCCAGGTAGCGGGAGTGCCGTCTGCGGATTCGGCGGCCACAGTAATGTCGGTCGGCATTACAGATGAATGGGACAGGTTGGCGCCGGTGAGGTCCACGCCGGTCAGGTCTGCTTGGTTCAGGTTCGCATTGGTCAGCTTCGCGCCGGTTAGGTTCGTGTAGTACAGCTTCGCGTTGGTCAGGTTCGCGCCGGTCAGGTTCGTGTTGGTTAAATTCGCGTTCGTCAGCTTCGCGCCAGTCAGATTCGTGCCGCCCAGGTTCGCGCCGGTCAGGTTCGTGTAGTGCAGGTTCGCGTTCGTCAGCTCCGCTTCGTCCAGGGTCGCGTTGGTCAGTTTCGCGTTGGTCAGGTTCGCGCCGGTTAGGTTCGTGTAGTGCAGGTTCGCGCTGGTCAGGTCCGCACCAGTCAAGTCCTTGCCGGAACAATCGGTGAAGCTGTCGGGTGTGGGGGTGGCGACGTAGTGTCCGCATATTCTGGTGATGATCTGGGCGGGAGTCTCTGCTGCGGCTGCGACGGTGACGGTTGTTTGCAGGGTGGCGTCTGGGGTTGTGCCGTTTGT
>NZ_JASHKR010000183.1 GCF_030056815.1 Rhodococcus sp. IEGM 1379 | reverse complement strand
GCACCGACGAGTCGGGCCACCGAGTGCTTCTCACCGTATTCGCTCATGTCGATGCGAATCATTGCCCGCTCGTCGTCGAAGAGGAAGTCCGCCAATCCTTTGGCGAGCTCCGTCTTACCGACGCCGGTCGGGCCGAGGAACAGGAACGAACCGGTGGGCCGATTGGGGTCGGCGACACCTGCGCGTGCGCGTCGAACCGCGTCGGACACCGCTGTGACTGCATCCACCTGGCCGACTACACGCTTGGCGAGTTCGGATTCCATGCGAAGCAGCTTCTCTGTTTCGCCTTCCAACATCCGGCCGGCCGGAATACCGGTCCAGGCTGCGACGACGTCTGCGACGTCGTCGGGCCCGACCTCTTCCTTGAGCATGACATCACCGTCGGAAGCTGCGCCGGAAATCCGGGCTGCCTCTTCCAGTTCCTTCTCCAAGGCCGGGATGCGGCCGTATCGGAGTTCTGCTGCCTTGCCCAGATCGCCGTCACGCTCGGCGCGTTCGGATTCGCCTCGCAAGGTTTCGAGCTGTTCCTTGAGCCCGCGCACCGAGTCGATGGCTTGCTTCTCGTTCTGCCAGCGAGTGCTGAGCTGATTGAGTTTTTCGCGGTCGTCGGCAAGTTCCTGACGCAGCTTGTCCAGCCGCGCCTTGGATGCGTCGTCGGTTTCCTTCTCGAGTGCGACCTCTTCGATCTCGAGACGCCGAACAATGCGTTCGACCTCGTCGATCTCGACGGGGCGCGAGTCGATCTCCATGCGCAGACGCGACGCGGCCTCGTCGACGAGGTCGATGGCCTTGTCGGGAAGGAAGCGCGAGGTGATGTAGCGATCCGACAGTGAAGCCGCTGCTACCAGCGCGGAGTCCGTGATCCGGACACCGTGGTGCACCTCGTACCGTTCCTTGAGTCCACGCAGGATGCCGACGGTGTCCTCGACCGAGGGTTCACCGACCAGTACCTGCTGGAAACGACGCTCGAGTGCGGCGTCCTTCTCGATGTACTTGCGGTATTCCTCGAGTGTGGTGGCACCGACCAACCGCAGCTCACCACGGGCGAGCATCGGCTTGATCATGTTGCCGGCGTCCATGGCGGATTCACCGGTGGCACCCGCCCCGACGATGGTGTGGAGTTCGTCGATGAAGGTGATGACCTGTCCGGCACTGTTCTTGATGTCGTCGAGGACAGCCTTGAGGCGTTC
>NZ_JASHKR010000127.1 GCF_030056815.1 Rhodococcus sp. IEGM 1379 | reverse complement strand
TCATGAGGCTGGTGGGATTTTAGGAAGGCGCCGAATCGATTAACGTGACAGTGCCGTGGGAGGAAATTGTCGTGAAGTCGAAATTGTTGATTCCGGTCCTGGCATTGGGCGTCTTCGGAATCATCACGACCGAGATGGGGATCATCGGGGTTCTGCCCCAGATCTCCGAGAAGTTCGGCATCAGCACATCAAGTGCGGGATGGTTGGTCGGTGTATTCGCACTTGTCGTGGCAGTGACGGGTCCGTTCATGACGCTCGTCGCTTCGGGAATCAACAGGAAAACCGTTCTGCTGGTGGCGATTGCGGTGTTCGCGGTATCCAATCTGGTTTACGCGACGACATCGAGTTTCGAGATGATGTTCGCTTTCCGGATCATTCCCGCCGTCGCGCATCCGGTCTTCTTCGCGGTCGCACTTGCGAGTGCGGTTCGTCTGGTGCCACCTGAGAAGGCCGCCGCTGCGACGACGAAGGTGTTTGCCGGTGTCACAGTCGGATTCGCCTTCGGTGTGCCGTTGACGTCGTATCTGGCCGAGAACTTCTCGGTGTCGACGGCGTTGGTCTTCGGTGCCGGAATCAACGTTCTCGCGTTCGTCGGAATCATGGCGCTCCTGCCCTCGTCGCCGGTGACGCAACAGATGTCGTACGGTGCGCAGGTCGGGATCCTACGACGGCCGCGAGTGTGGTTGACGGTTATCTCGGTTACGTTCGTCTTTGCGGCCATGTTCTCGGTGTACGGCTATTTCGCCGAGTATCTCGGTGACGTGACGGGGATGAGTGGATCGTGGATCAGTGCGATGCTCTTGGTTTTCGGTGTTGTGATGATTTTCGGGAACTTCGTGTTCGGAGCGATGCTCGGGAAGAGCGTTGTACGAACGGTTGTAGCCTTCCCGGTTCTGTGCGTCGTGGTGTACGTGCTGATTTATCTCGTGGGTCCGCACTTCGTCCCGATGATTGTCGGTGTGTTGATCTGGGGATCACGGTGGGGACGATGGTCGGCGGTTGGTTTCTCGGACAACTGGGAACGCGTCAATTGGTTTGGGCCGGAGTGCTGTTCGCGGTACTCGGGCTGATGACAATCGCCACTCGGTTGGCGCTCGGAGGAGTCCACCGCGAAATCGGTGCCAGAGTTCCGGTGTAGGTCTTCGACAGTGGTTGCGCGAACGCGCCGCGTCTGTCGGTCGCCAGAATGTTAGGCCACCCGGGGGAATCTGCGAGCACAGAACGTGCCGGCTGACCTACCTTTTCCTGGAAACGGCAAATGCCCCAGCCTGGAGAGGTTGGGGGCTTCTGTCGTGCAACGGGTTTATACAGTCAGTCTGCTGGGCACCTAAGGCTTGCTGCGGTGAATCTGTGGGCAGATTCCGCCGCGCCTGACCCGCCCTCCGGCTGTCACTCGCCGGAGGGCGGGTCCTTCCCACTCATCCAGAGGGTGCAGCCGGACCGCACACGGTCGCCCGGCTGTTGCGCCTACACCAGACGCAGGTGAGTTTTCATGCTGGTGGTGGCGGCAAGAATCGCTACGATTATCCCGACAACTAACGCGGCGCGATGTGGGCTCCGAACCTCGGGTGTACCTGAGCCAAGGCGTGGGGCAGATGCCCATCTCGGGCTGTCGAACGATGTTCTTGAGACACCCAGTATCAGCGAGAACGGCGAGCCGAGCGCTGCAACGGCAGCGCCGGATCCTTTCCTCCGTAGGTCATCGACGATTGACATAGATGACTTCGATGGCGTTGTTGCCGTAGCCCAGCCGGTTCCACTGCGGAACGTCGGGTTGTACGTTTCCAGCGGCGTCGGTCGCTCTCGCTCTCAGGGTGTGTCGCCCGACGTTGTTCGTGTCCCAGGTGAAAGTCCATTCCTGCCAGTGGGGCTCCACGCGACGAAGTGGCTGCTCGGAGACCGTCGACTCAAGTAGGCCGACGATGTGAATCCCGGGACTATTTCAGGTGTCGGTACAGCGTTGTCCTGCCGACGCCGATGATTTCGGCGATGTCGGTCAGGTGCATGCCGTTCTCCCGCATCCGTTGTGCCTGAGTGAGTTTCGTCGGCGTGATCTTCGGTGGCCGGCCTCCTGTGCGGCGACGGGCTCGGGCTGCAGCGAGACCGACCTGAGTCCTCGACCGGATCAGGTTTAGTTCGAACTCTGCGAGGGCGCCGAAGATGACAAAGATCCTCGGTTTACGACAATCGGTCGGTGATTGGATTTGTGCAGGTCAGTTTTGTTCGGATGTGTCTAGAACCCCGTGGCGGAAATCTATGTCGGATTGCTGCGTGACATGGTGTTTCCGATGGTGATTGTAGAGGTCTCGGCATCGGTGCTCTCCGGGCTCTCAGAGAGGGTGATCTTCGCGACCGCTTTGTCGATACTTTGCGCCGTAGTTAATCTCGAACGCCTTGATCGCTGCTGGCCTCTACGAGCGCAAGCCGGCGACAAATTCTGCCGATGTGGAGGCGATAGCTGATGTTTGACCGAGCAGATGTACCGCTTAACCCTGAAACCCTGCCCGAAACTTCGCGCACTACGGGCCGATCGTCCCTGGCCGAACAACGACACGACAACAGCAAGATGCCGAGTTTCCTCCGTGGCTGAGTGGTTCTCCGTGCTGTCGAGGTCAACAAGAGTGCTCGGACCAGGTGACTTCACCTGGTCCGAGCACTTTTCGTGGCCTAGATCGGATCGGACTAGCTGGAACCGAACAGTCCGGCAAGCGAGCCGCCGGAGCCGCCGTCGCCTTGTGTCTCTACGGTGACGGTCTTGGTGATGGTGGTCGCGGCGCCGTTCACCGTGAGTTCGGCGGTCAGGGTTTGGTTGCCTGCGGTCGGCGTCCACGTGCAGGTGGCGGTGCCGTTCGCGTCGGCGGTGGCGGTGCAGACGGTCGCTGAGCCGTTCTTGACCGTAACGTGCGTACCGCCGTCGGCGCCGACGACCGAGATGGTCGCCGGGTTACCTGCGGTCAGTGAGGCCGGGTCAACGGTGATCACCGCGGTGCCGGTCGGGACAGGGGTGACGGTGACGGTGACCGGGGCCGAGACAGGGGACGTGCCGACAATATTGGTGGCGGTGGCGGTGACGGTCAGGGTTCCGGGGGTGGTGGGGACGATGTTGCAGTGGAAGGTGCCTGCTGCGTCGGCGGTGGCGGTGCAGGACTTGTCGCCTGCGGTGACCTTGACGGCGCTGCCGGCTTCGGCGTTGCCGGAGACGGTGACGGCGTTACCGGCGATGACGGAGTTCGGCGTGACCGCGAGGTTGGCCGGGGCCGCGGGTGTGATCGGGGCGGCGGCGACCGTACCGGTCTGTGCGGGGGAAATCGAGACCGCGTTTGTGGCGTCACCGAGGTACTTCGCGGTGATCGAGAAGGGGAGGCCGGCGTCGGCGCCGGTCGGGGTCCACCCGTAGACGGCGGTGCCGTTGATCGCGTTGCCGGTGCCCAGCACGCTGCCGTTGTTGGAGAACTCGACGGTACCTGTGGCGTTGTTCGAGACGGTCGCCGTCAGGGTGGAGGCCTTGTTCGCCTGCGGGGCGGGCGAGACCGCGACGGTGGTTTGGGTCGAGGTCTTCGAGACAGCGAGTGTGGGGCCGGCGTTGGCGGTTTCGGAGCCCAGGCCCTGGTTCGCGCTGATCCCCGCCCCCGTCATCAGGATTACGTCGCGGGCGCAGTTCGCGCCGACGGTGTAGTCAACCGAGTAGCTGATGTTGCGGTCGACGGCGCTGCGGATCCACGAACCGGTCATGCGCACGAATGTCGGATCGCCGGCATTGGTGCCGACACCCTTGCCGTTGACCCTCGACGAATCCGTGACGTAGGTCAGGCAGGCCGGGTGAATGTCCTTGAAGGCGCTGATCGTCGGGGCGAGACCACCGTTGAAGCGGATGTTGTTGGTGACGGTGATCGTCTCGCCCGGGGATGGGGTTGCGTTGCTGATCGTTCGGTTGAACGTCCACTGACCGGAGTCCGTCGACTGGTTCGCCGGGGCGGCGGAAGCCTCGGCGATACCGAACGTCGCGGTGATACCTGCCGCCAGCACTGCTGCACCGGCGCCGGCCGCCAGTCGTCGTAGATTCCTGTTTATCGACACTGTTGAACTCCTCACTCGAATGCCCCCGACCGTTAGCTGGACAAACGTTCAGCCTGGTCACGAATTCGGATCACGCTACTGCATCGATTCCGATGTGATCTGGCATTTGCTTGAAATTCACCCGAACGGCACGAGAAGGGGTTAGCCCCGCCGGGCCTCTGTAGTGGGCGTACGCAAGCTCGGATTGGTCACCAAGGTCACTGACACGATCGGCGCAGCGGGGTCATGTTCCGGGCCGGCACCGTTCCGTTCTCTCGCCGCTACCTGCGGGCTCAAATCCATTGCAGTGGTTGAAGTGCGGACCCTTTGCCGGTCCGCGCGCACGCCGAGAGCGGCTACGGCGCGGTGGTGAACATCGACGAGTGCGGCTCCATCGCCTGTGCCGAGCTTGAGCGTCAGAGCAACGCATTGGTCGGTGCGACTCGCCCGGCTGATCGTCAGCTAGATGATTCGTTGGGTGGCATGTTTGCGGCGCAGGGGATCCCCGTTGCTTGGCGGCGAGATCGGTCGCCACGTTCGCGCTACGGGGCTTTTCGGGCTGCCCAGCAGACGATGGCGATGGCGGCGAGGACGCAGCCGAGAACGGTGGCGGTTTCCACTGTTGTACCGAGCGATCCGTGTATTCGTTGTCGTCGGTTGTTGCGGTGTGATGGTGGGTGGTCTTGGGGGAGTGTTGGATTGTTGTTTCGAGGGCACTGTCACGTTAATCGATTCGGCGCCTTCCTAAAATCCCACCAGCCTCATGAGTCACACACGAGCAGGAGGTTTCCGAGCACGGATCGACTACAATCAGCGCTTGATTGCTTAACGTGACAGTGCCCGCGCAACCCCTGGCGGCGCAAGCGCCGGCCGATGGCTCCGACAAATTTTTTCGAAGACACTGGCAAGCTCGCAGAGAAATTTTCCCGGCCCAGAAGTGGCACTCCGGCCCCCTAGTGCCGACGCGATTCTCCTTTGCCAGAAGGCGAAAAAGATTGGCGGGGCATCCGGCCCGGCCACTTTCACCGCGCAAGGGGAACAACATGCAGAGCATCAGTTTGACCACCGCCACCGACGTATTGGCCGCAGTACCGGCACTTCTCGGATTCGTCCCCGCCGATTCGGTCGTGATGGTCGGCCTGATCGGCCACGAGGGAGAACCTGCGACAGTTGGATTCGTTGCCCGCACCGACGCGACCGCCCTCGCACCGACCGAACAATTCCGTCACGCGATCACCCAGGCAGCAGTCACCTCGGTGATCGATGTCCGGCGGTGTGAACCCGTGCGGGGATCAGTGCGTCGTTTGTACCGGGAAAGTGTGGGCGATGAGGGGAGTCGGCGCGGCCGACCCGGATGCGGGGCGATATCGAACTATCGGGCCGGATGTCCGTTATGTTGCTTTGTGGTGGTCGCCTCGTGTGGCCGCTGTGCATCCCACTCAGAGTGCGGACTGCACCACTTCGAAGGGCTACTGCCGTCGACATTCTCGAACGATCCCACCCCCACCCCCGCTCGCGGCGCTCCCGCGCCGTCGCGGTGCTCGGCGCCGGCGCTCTTGCTGTTGCCCTGTCCCTGACAGGTGCGGTCGGTCCCGCCGCCGCCGACACCGTTACCGACACGATCACGGTCGGCACGTATCCGTCATCGCTGGCGATCACCCCTGACGGCGGACGCGCGTACGTCACCAACCAGCTGAGCGATACGGTGTCGGTGATCAACACCGCCGACAACACTATCGTCGGCGCACCCATCGGGGTCGGCGGGAATCCGGTAGGGGTGGCGTTCACCCCCGACGGGTCCCGCGCCTACGTCACCAACAACAGTAGTTCGGTGTCGGTGATCGATGTTGCCACCAACGTAGTTGTCGGTGATCCCATCGCGGTCGGTAGCAATCCGTACGGGGTGGCGATTACTCCCGACGGGTCCCGCGCCTACGTCACCAATTACGGCGGTAGTTCGGTGTCGGTGATCGATGTCGCCACCAACGTAGTTGTCGGTGATCCCATCGCGGTCGGCTCAAAGCCGATCAGGGTGGCGATTACTCCCGACGGTTCCCGCGCCTATGTCACCAACAGTGGCGGTAGTTCGGTGTCGGTGATCGATATCGCCACCAACGTAGTTGTCGGCACACCCATCGTCGTCGGCGCGAGCCCGAACGGGGTGGCGATCACCCCCGACGGGTCCCGCGCCTACGTCACCAACAACAGCGGTAGTTCGGTGTCGGTGATCAACACCAGCGACAACACCGTCATCGGCACACCGATTCCGGTAGGCGGGAATCCATTGGGGGTGGCGATCACCCCCGACGGGTCCCGCGCTTACGTCACCAGCCAGGATGACAGCACGGTGTCGGTGATCGATGTCGCCACCAACGTAGTTGTCGGTGATCCCATCGGGGTCGGCCTGAATCCGGTCGGGGTGGCGATCACTCCCGACGGTGCCCGCGCCTACGTCGCCAACATTTTCGGTAGTTCGGTGTCGGTGATCGCGATCGAGGTGGCACCGACCCTGACCGGAACCCCGCCGGCTGGCGTTCTCGGCCAGCCCTACAGTCACGCCTTCACTGTCACCGGACAACCGACCCCCGTGGCGGTCACTCTCACTGCCGGCACGCTGCCTCTCGGTCTGGAACTCTCCGAGGATGGGGTTCTATCCGGAACACCCACCGAGGCAGGGTCGTTCGCAGTCACCTTCACGGCTTCCAACGGCATCGGCACCCCCGCCACCCTCGACGCCACCCTCATAGTCACCGCAGCCCCGGAGCCGCCCTCGACCGGATCACTCGGATCGTTGGAGGGCTTCGGGTCCTGACCGCGAGGTCGTCAACCCGGTAGATGCCACCCGCACCAGAAACGTGGCCGCTCACCCCATTTCCGGGGTGGACGGCCACGTTTTCTGTATTCGGGCAGGGAAATCAGTGGCGGGCCGCGATGTCGTCACTGACCCATTCGCCGAGTCCGGCCAGATCATCGACCACTTCCGGAGCCTTAAACGAGCACTTGGTATCGGTGCAGCGTTTGTATCCGGCCCGCTTCCGCCAGGCATTGAATACCGCCGACAAGACCCTCGAACGTATCGTCACCCAGCACGGTCAGCTCACCCGCCGCGGCGCCGCGATCACCACCGAACAAGAACGTCGCCGCGGCCTCACAACCGAGCAAGCAGCAACCGAAGCTACTCAACGCAGCCGCGCCGACAGCGAAAAGGGTGCGGCCAGTCCGCAGGTACGCGAACGGAACAACCGCGCCATGATGCTCGCCCGCCAACGCGAACAACCGAGCAGCAGAAGCAACGCGACCGCGGAATGGAACGCTGACCGGGGACCACGGTGGCCACGAGAAACGAGAGCCCGTTTCGATCTGCGGAGCGCATCCCGAGACTCTCCATCGCCGGTATCGGCAGTCTCGTTCGAGAGATAGCGCAGCGTTCCCTGACACGGCCCGCATCGACCGAAAATGCCTGTTCAACCCACAAAATTCGGTGTTCTGCGCCCGCTTATGTGCGTAGTGGCCGCTTCGGGCCATACATGCTTGTCGTCGACGGTGGCCTAAAGCGGCCAACAATCGAATTGGGTATTCGTGGCCTGTTGTCCGTTATGTTTCTTTGTGGTGGTTGCCTTTTGTGGCCACTGCGCACCCCCGCCGGGGGTGCGGACTGCACCTTTCGAAGGGCACACCACCATCACCACCATCGAACGGCCACACGCACCCAAGCGTTGGACCCGTACCGCCGCGGTACTCGGCGCCGGCGCGCTTGCCGCCGCCATGACCCTCGGTGTCGGGAGCGCATCCGCCGACACCGTCGACCCCGCACCGATCCCCATCGGCTCGGCACCGCTAGGAGTGGCAATCACTCCCGACGGCAGCCGCGCTTACGTCACCAACTGGGGTGCCGGGACAGTATCGGTCATCAACACCACCGACAACACCGTCACCGCCACCGTTGCGGTCGGCATCCTTCCGCAGGAGGTGGCGATCACCCCCAACGGCGCCCGTGCTTACGTCACCAACCGGGGCAGCAACTCGGTGTCGGTGCTCGACACCACCGACAACACCGTCACCGCGACCATCGGGGTCGGCAGTGGTCC
>NZ_JASHKR010000182.1 GCF_030056815.1 Rhodococcus sp. IEGM 1379 | reverse complement strand
GTGCGTCTCGCTGTCGGTATCGAAGGTATCGACGACATCCTCGCCGACCTCGAAATCGGTTTGGCTGCAGCAGCTTCCTGATCAGTGACAACAAAAAGCTCGGCCCCGACTCGAAAGTCAGGGCCGAGCTTTTTGTCTGTGGAAGCTAGCTCTTGGGCGTGAAGGCCGCAAGCGGTTCGCTTGCAGACCAGTCATGGCCCCAGTAGCTGTCCGCTGTGATTTCCTCAGCGGTGTAATACGTTTCGTCGACAGCCATGCCCTCGCAACCGAACTCGAGGTCCCAGCCGCCCGGAGCGCGCACGTAGAACGAGACCATCTTGTCGTTCGTGTGTCGACCCAACGTGGAGGAGATCGTAAAGCCGAGCTTCGCAACACGATCGAGCGCCTGACCGACGGCGTCGAGAGTCTCGGCCTCCATCATCAGGTGCACCAAACCGGGCTCGTCCACCGGCGGCGCCGGGCACAGAGCCAGGCTGTGGTGGCGGGCATTGACACCCATGAACCGGACGCGTCGCGCCGGCATCGGTGCATCGATGCCACCGAGGCGGATGGAGCCACGCGGCAGGAAGCCGAGCACCTCGGTATAGAAGGCGTGGGCCTCGTCGAACTTCGTAACCGGAAGAACCACGTGACCGAGGCCCTGATCGCCGGTGACAAAACGTCCACCGTGCGGGGTGACCAGCGGGCTGTGATCGAGGACCGGTCCGAAGAAGACCTCGACGCGGTTGCCGTTGGGATCGTTGAACGCGATGACCTCTTCGGCGTCGCGGTAGCTGGCATCGACGTCGGAGAGAACGTCGACCTCGATACCGGCCTTCTCGACTGCTTCGCGAACACGCTGAAGCGCGAACTGATCTCGCACCTCCCAGCCAACGGCGAGTGCCTTGTCCGACTCACCCGGCAGGACGATCAGGCGGCTACGACGCTCGTCGAGGCGGAGGTAAAGTCCGTCCTCTTCCGGGCCACTGCCCACTGCAAGGCCGAGTCCGTCGACCACAAGCTCGCGCCAGCGAGCCACGTCCTGCGTTTGGATCCTGAGATATCCCAGGCCCCGAATTTCAGTCATGCCTAACCGTCCTAAGTTGGTGAAGGGGAGTGAATCAGATCATCGAGCGGTGGATGCCCTGCGGCTCGCCACCGAGCTGCGTCAGCGTCGACGCATGGAAGATCGATCCGGGCACGTGGATTGCGTGCGACAGACCTGCGTGAGCGTCAC
>NZ_JASHKR010000181.1 GCF_030056815.1 Rhodococcus sp. IEGM 1379 | reverse complement strand
GGGGATCAGCTGAGGCGCTCGATCACCATTGCCATGCCCTGTCCGCCGCCGACACACATGGTCTCGACGCCGAAGGTCTTGTCCTGCTCGCGCAGGTTGTTGATCAGGGTGTTGGTGATGCGGGCACCGGTCATACCGAACGGGTGGCCCAGAGCAAGCGCGCCGCCGGAGATGTTGAGCTTGTCTTCCTCGATGCCCAGCTCACGAGCGGAGCCGATGACCTGAACAGCGAACGCTTCGTTGATCTCGAAGAGGTCGATGTCGGAGATCGACTTGCCGGCGAACTTCAGGGCGTTCTTGACGGCCTGGATCGGGCCGAGGCCCATGATCTCGGGGGACAGACCCGAGACACCGGTGGAGACGATGCGGGCGAGGGGCGTGAGGCCCAATGCCTTTGCCTTGGTGTCGGACATGATCACCAGAGCGGCTGCGCCGTCGTTGAGCGGGCAAGCGTTGCCGGCGGTGACGGTGCCGTCGGGACGGAAGACGGGCTTGAGGCCACTGATGGCTTCGTAGGTGGTGCCGGCGCGGGGGCCGTCATCCTTGGAGACGACGGTACCGTCGGCCAGGGTGACCGGCGTGATCTCGCGCTCGAAGAAGCCGCGGTTGATGGCTGCCTCGGCCAGGTTCTGGCTGCGGACAGCAAAGCGGTCCTGGTCCTCACGGCTGATACCGGTAGCGGATGCGACGTTCTCGGCGGTCTGGCCCATACCCAGGTAGACGTCGGCGAGCAGGCCCTCTTCGCGAGGATCGGTCCAGGCGACTCCGCCTTCGGCGAGCTTCGCGCTACGAGCCTGTGCTGCGTCGAACAGCGGGTTCTTGGTGTTGGGCATGCCGTCGGCGTTGCCCGTGACGAAGCTGGAGACGGACTCGACGCCGCCGGAGATGAAGACATCGCCTTCGCCTGCGCGGATGGCGTGCAGTGCCATACGGGTGGTCTGCAGCGACGAGGAGCAGTAACGGTTGACCGTCACGCCGGGGAGGAAGTCGTAGCCGAGCTGGACGGCGATGACGCGGGCGATGTTGAAGCCCGACTGGCCGGCAGGCTGACCGACGCCGAACATGAGATCGTCGATCTCGGTGGGGTCGAGCTCGGGGATCTTAGCCAGCGCAGCAGCAACCATCTGGGTCGCAAGGTCATCGGGGCGGATGCTCTTGAGCGAACCCTTCATTGCGCGGCCGATGGGCGACCGTACTGCTGAGACGATTACTGCCTCGGGC
>NZ_JASHKR010000002.1 GCF_030056815.1 Rhodococcus sp. IEGM 1379 | reverse complement strand
TCGCAGACAGGATCCGTCGGTGCTCACGATGATCATGGCTCGGACAATACGTTGCCCCACCGACATATGACTGAACGCGCGTCGACCAGGCTCTATACGCTTGCTACCAAATGACGCTGTCACCCGTCTCCGGCGAAGTCACCGTAACTTCGGCGCGACCACTCGATGCAGCGCTGACGCTCGGTCCGCATCAGCGCGGACCCGTCGACCCCACCCACCGACGCACTGCGGACGGCGCGATCTGGCGAACTTCCCGCCAACCTTCGGGCCCTGTGACCTATCGCATCACCCAGTCCGACCGGCACACCATCCGTGCTCAGGCATGGGGCCTCGGCGCTACGGAATTCCTCGGTAGCGTCGGCGCTCTTCTCGGGGTCGACGACGACGCGGACGACTTCGCACCCGAGCACCCCAAGCTCGTCGAGGCTCATCGCCGATTCCCTCACCTACGGATCGGCCGCACCGGCCGCGTCATGGAAGCACTCGTGCCGGCGATCCTCGAACAGCGTGTGCACGGCATCGACGCGTTTGCGGCTTGGCGCCGGTTGTCCACCAAGTTCGGCGAACTTCCACCGGGCCCAGCTCCCGACGGAATGCGGGTGCCACTCACCGCCGATCAGTGGCGCTTGATGCCGTCGTGGGAATTTCATCGCGCAAATGTGGATCCGGCACGATCCCGGACGATTGTTCAATGCGCTCGCGTCGCCAACCGTCTCGAAGAAGCATCGACATTCACGCGTGCGGAAGCAACACAGCGTTTGCGCGCCGTCCCCGGCGTCGGAATCTGGACTGCCGCCGAGGTCGCTCAACGCGCCTTCGGAGATTCCGACGCATTGTCGGTCGGCGATTACCATCTGGCGTCCGTCATCGGTCGGTCGTTGCTCGGTGAACCGATCGACGACGCACGGATGGTGGAGTACCTCGCTCCCCTACAGCCCCACCGGTATCGGGCCGTCCGTCTTCTGCAAGCGAGTGGGCAAGCCGTCAAACCGAAATTCGGTCCCCGCACCGCAATCGCCGATCACCGTTGGCACTGAAGAAAAGCCGCCGGGAGACGAATGAGGATGGACGGTTTCAATAGCAGCAGAGTCGGGTAGCCATTTCTCACGACCCGTCGCGCGCTAGACGACGGGTCCGCTTGTGCCCGAACAGAAATTTTCATACTGAAAGTTCCACACAGACAGATTGGCCGTCCCCATGAAACTGTCCCGAACTCTGACCATGACCGTGCTTGTTGTCGCGGCTGTAGGTACTGGCGCCGGAACTGCGGTTGCAGCTCCGAACGCGGCCTTCGATCCATTCAACCCGCCTGTGAGCACAAACAGTCAAGTTGCCGCGACGCTCTTTCCCGGCAACAACCCGAAGCAAGTCGCGTTCGACACCATGACAAATGAAGTCAACACCGGCTGGAACAACGGCGGGATCCAATCAACTCTCGGCGGCGCCGCTATGGGCCTCGGGATCGGATGTGTGTCGATCTTCCCCAACTTCATCGCCGGATGCATCGTCGGTGGGGCAATCGGAACGGTGGTGGGCGCCGGTCAGGGCATCATGAACGGAAATCCGAATGCAGCGCCGGCAGTGCAGCAGTTCTTCGCCACACCCTGACTCAGCTGTGTGAGTGACCCGAGTCGTCGAAGTGTGTGGCGCCGATGGAGTGAAGCAACTGGTGAACGGTGTCTTCAGCCAATTGGTAACGCATGGATCGGCCGTCTCGCGTCGCAGTCACCCACCCTTGGCTACGCAAAAGCCGAAGTGCGTGCGAGACAGCTGTTCCGCTCATTCCCAGTGCCACGGACAGGTCCGTGACACAGATCCCCGGTGCGTGGTGCAAACAGAGGAGAAGCCTCAGTCGATTGGCGTCGGACAGCAATTCGAAGCGGTTGGCCCACGTAGTTACGTCCAAAACCTCGAGCGCAGCCTGTGCGCGCCGAACGTCTTCGATGCTCAGGGCTCCGCTGGAATCTGTTCTGCTGGAATCCGTTCTGCTGGAATCCGCCGACCCTGATTCCGCCGCATTTGATTCCATTTGCCGACCGCCTCCAAAGTGCTGTTATCCCCCATCGGGAGTCTACCCAGCCAGAGGTCAGGCAGACTCCACCACAGCGGCCAGGCCCTGCCCGCCACCGATACACATCGTCAGCAGTGCTTTTCCGCCGCCACGACGGCTGAGTTCATGCAAAGCGGTGGTCGCCATTCTGGCACCCGTCGCGCCCACGGGATGTCCGAGTGAAATTCCGGATCCGTTGACGTTGAGTCGATCCAGATCCTCGAAGCCCCATTCCTTCACGACACCGAGAACCTTGCAGGCAAACGCCTCGTTCAACTCCACCAACTCGAAGTCCGCGAAACTGCCGCCACCCCGAGCAAAGAGCTTCGAGACCGCCGCGACCGGCCCGAGTCCCATCAACGACGGCTCACAACCTGCGGCGGCCCAACTGTCCAAAAATCCGATCGGTTCGAGACCCAACTCGTCCAAGCGATCCTCGGCAACAACCAACATCGCTGACGCGGCATCGTTTTGCTGACTGGCATTTCCGGCCGTGACAACACCACCCGGGGCTACGGCCCGCAACCGTGAGAGTGCCTCCATCGACGTATCGTCGCGGATACCCTCGTCGGTGCGAAATACCGTGATATTTCCCTTGCGATCGGTCAGTTCCACCGAAACGATCTCACTCTCGAAAAGGCCGGAATCCCTTGCCGAAACTGCTTTTCGGTGACTCTCTACCGCAAACTGATCAGACTGATCTCGGCTGATACCAAGGCGTTGCGCGACGTTCTCGGCGGTTTCGATCATCCCGCTGATCTTGCCGAAACGCCACTCGGGCTGAGACCGCTCGCGACCCCGATCGAGCCGGTCGAACAGTTGCAGCCCAACGGCTTTCGTTCCCCAGCGCGCGCCAGTCGTATAGTGCTCGATCCCGCTCATCGATTCCACACCACCGGCAACAACGACGTCGGCGGCACCGGTCTGCACCATCATCGCAGCGGTGACAATGGCCTGCAACCCTGTTCCGCAGCGGCGATCCGTCTGGAATCCGGCAACCGAAATCGGCAGTCCGGCATCGAGTGCGGCCCACCGACCGATGCACGGAGCTTCGGAGTTGGCATACGACTGGCCCATCGCAACATCATCGATGCGCGCCGGGTCAATTCCGCTTCGCCGCACGGTTTCCTTGATGACGGTGGACGCGAGTGTTTCCGCCGCCACATCACGCAGGCCACCACCGAAGCGACCCACTGCAGTACGGACCGGCGCAACCAGAGCTGCTCGTTTCATGGCTATCCTCGAATCATGTTCGGTAAGTGTGAAAAAGGGGGTCAAGCAACCAGCAGGCGGACGGTGTCCGCAACCAGAGCGGGCTTTGACACGCCCTCGATTTCGATCGTGTATCGAACAACAAGATTGGCACCATTTGTGGTGCGCTCGAAAGTGAGAATCTCGGCACCTGCGCGCACCGACGAGCCGACCTTGACCGGCGCGGGAAATCGAACCTTGTTGCTGCCGTAATTGACTGCCATCGAAACGCCGTCGACGCGCATCACCTGAGCACCGAGTACCGGCAACAGCGACAGTGTCAGATAACCGTGGGCAATGGTGCCGCCGTACGGACCTTGCGCCGCGCGCTCCGGATCCACGTGAATCCACTGATGATCCTCAGTTGCATCGGCGAACTTGTCGACTCGCTCCTGGGTGATCGGAAACCACTCGCTGTACCCGAGGTGCTCACCGACAGCCGACTCCACTTCGTCGATTCCGCTGAAAATGCGCATAACTCTCTCCTGAAAGATTAAGGATGGCAATGGGATATCGCACCCCACCACGACCGCTAGTGCGCGCCTCTGCGGAGCGTCACACGGTAGGTGTACTGCTCGGGCAAAAAGTAACTCGTTGACAATTCATTGGGAAGTTCGTCTGCGTTGGAGTACAGGCGATCAACTCGCAGCATCGGATGTCCCGGTTCACAATCCAGATCCTTCGCCACATCCGACGTTGCCGGAGCCACTGTAATCGACTGCGCTGCTTCAACTATCGGACTGTCAAGCAGTGGTTCCAACAGCCCGATCACGGTATAGGCACTCACTGAGCCCACCGCCATCTCGGGTGCGTCGACGATGTGCCGGGCAACCGTCTCCGGCAGATGAACTGTGGTCTGTACAAACGGAATTCCTTCGTGAAACCGCCGGAACACAACGGTGTACACCACATCGGTATCGAGGCGGAGCCTACTGGCGGCCTCGATATCCATTCGTCGTTGCAACGGCGACACCACTTCCATCGTGGTGTCACGCGAGAGATTCATGAGATCCTCGATGGATCCATGGTGGCGCAGGTAGCGACCATTGTTCTCGGAGACAAACGTTCCGCGCCCCGGAACTCGGTACACGATGCCTTCAGAAACCAAGTCATGGAAGGCGCGACGCACGGTTTGCCTGCTCACACCATGTTGCTGTGCCAGTTCGGATTCCGTCGGTAACTGAAGTCCGTCGCGGTAAGTTCCGGCGGATATCTGCGCACGAAGCTCACGGGAGAGGCGTTGGTACGCCGGCTCCGTCTCTCTTTCCTTACCGCTCATAGCGATCAGATTCTACTTGGTCACCGGGCTGTCACAGTCCACCGCGCGCGACCAGTTGCGCCACGATGACATTACGCTGAATTTCATTGGTGCCCTCACCGACAATCATGAGTGGCGCGTCGCGGAAGTATCGTTCGACGTCGTACTCCGTCGAGTAACCGTAGCCACCGTGAATGCGCACCGCCGACAACGCAATCTCCATGGCGACCTCGGAGGCATACAGCTTGGCCATTCCCGCTTCCATGTCGCAGCGTTCGCCGCTGTCGTACTTCTGGGCAGCGTGCCAGGTCAGCTGGCGAGCAGCCATCAGTTTGGTTGCCATGTCCGCGAGATAGTTGCCAACCGACTGGTGCTTCCAGATCGGCTTTCCGAAACTCTCACGCTGCTGGGCGTATGCCAGCGAATCCTCGAGGGCTGCTGTCGCAACGCCGAGCGCTCGGCACGCCACCTGGATGCGGCCGGTTTCGAGGCCCTTCATCATCTGAGCGAACCCCTTGCCTGGAGTTCCACCCAAAATTGCGGTTTCAGAGATGCGGTAGTTGTCGAAAGACAACTCACAAGTCTCGACGCCCTTGTAACCGAGCTTCGGAAGGTCTCTGGAGACAGTCAGTCCTTCGCCATGCTCGACCAGAACTATCGAGATACCGGCATGACGTGGACTCGCCGTGGGATCGGTTTTGCACAGCAGAGCAATCAGGCCCGAACGACGCGCATTGCTGATCCACGTCTTGGAGCCGTTAATGACGAGGTCTGTGCCATCACTCTTGGCGTTAGTGGTCATCGCCTGCAGATCTGATCCACCGCCCGGTTCGGTCAGGGCCATGGTTGCCCGGATCTCACCGGTTGCCATGAGCGGCAAGTACTTCTGCTTCTGCTCCTCGCTTCCGTACAGAGCGAGGAGCTTGGCTACCACTGTGTGTCCACCCATTGCACCGGCCAGCGACATCCAACCTCGGGACAGCTCCTGGGTCACCTGTGCGTAGCACGGCATCGACACGGGAGACCCACCGTATTCCTCGGGAACCGCCAAACCGTAGATCCCGATCTGCTTCATCTGTTCGATCCACTTTTCGGGATATTCGTTTGCGTGCTCGACCGCTTGGACGGACGGCTTGACCTCTCGGTCAATGAAGGTCCGCACGGTATCGATCAGGAATGTCTCTTCGTCGTTGAGCTTGAGCATGAATCCGCCTCGACTTTGTCAAAAGTTTGTACGGCCATATTTAGCCATTGTTCACTCGATGTCAATACCGCACCTTGACAGCACGCGGCAGTTCCTGCCAGCATCGAGGCACGTTAGACGAAGAATCATCCTATTTTCGGCAGTACACCGCATTCTCAACTGGCCGTACATTTCGGCCCCGATCGAGGTAGTCGACACACGTGGACAATAACGAATACCGACCTGTCCGACGCCGCACCTCCCTGGTCGCGCCCGGTTCCGACGAGCGCAAGGCACGCAAGGCTCTGTCATCGACCGCCGACGAAGTGATCCTCGATCTCGAGGATGCCGTCACTCCAGCGAACAAGAACCTGGCGCGAACCCTCGTAGCAGCATTGGTACAAGAATTCGGTACGACTCGCACAGTGTCAGTTCGAATCAACGGACTGGCAACACCGTGGGCGCGCGACGATCTGACTGCCTGCGGCGCACTCGGCGATTCCCTCACCAGCGTGATCGTCCCCAAAGTCGAGACGCCCGAAGAACTTCTCGAGGCCGAGAGCATCCTCGGGACCACCGGCGCATCCCTTCAAGCTCTGATCGAGACGCCCCGCGGAGTCCAGAATGCCGACACCATCTGCGCGGCCACGCCGCGACTGCACGCCGTCGTCATCGGATACGCGGATCTCGGTGCGGCGCTGGGACGCTCGCGTAGTGCCCTTCCGGAGCACTGGTTGGCAATTCAGGACAGGATCCTGATCGCGTGCCGTGCGGCCGGTATCGCTGCGATTGACGGCCCCTTCCTCGGCATCGCCGACAACGACGAGTTCCGGCACTCGGCGGCCTGGACCAGCGCACTGGGATTCGACGGAAAATGGGTCATCCATCCCGCTCAGATCGGTTCTGCTACTGCGGCATTCACCCCCTCTAATGATGCTGTGACCGACGCACGTCGGGTTCTCGCCGCACTGAAGGAAGCAGAAAACTTGGGCGCCGGCGCAGCCCAACTCGACGGTCAGATGCTCGACGAAGCCGTCGCTGTTGCAGCACGCCGAGTTCTCGCCCGAGCAGAAGGAGTCAGCGCATGAGCGAAACTTACGTTGGCGGACCGTACTTCGACGAGCTCACTCACGGACAGATCTTCGACGAGGCACCCGCTGTAACGCTCACCAGCGGCCTCGCTGCCACTCACCAGGCCATCCTCGGTGACCGGATGCGACTCTCGCTGGACGCACATCTCTCCGCTGCCGTTACCGGTTCGCCTGGATCAGTCGCTAATCCGGGCCTGATCACCGACATCGCGATCGGCCAGTCCACGCTGGTGACACACCACGTGAAGGCCAACCTCTTCTACCGAGGGTTGCGCTTTCATCGCTTTCCCGTCCTCGGCGACACCTTGTATACCCGCACCGAAGTTGTCGGGCTCCGCGAGAATTCGTCGAAGCCCGGCCGTGCGCCCACTGGTCTTGCAGCACTGCGCATGACGTCCGCGGATCAGAACGGCAACACCGTTCTCGACTTCTATCGCTGTGCGATGCTGCCGCTCAGCAGTAGTCCCGACAACTCGCGCGTTCGGCACAACGATGATCTCTCGGCCATCGGACCCGCTGTTGCCGCTCCTTACGACTCGCCTGACGGATGGAATCTCGATGCGTATCGAAACAAGGTTCCCGGCAGGCACTTCGAGCAAGAACTTGTCGGTACCATCTTCCGAAGCAGTGGCGACGTCGTATCCAGCGCGCCCGAACTCGCACGCCTGAGCCTCAATATCGCGGCGACGCATCATGACGAGCGCGTCAGCGCCCAGGGTCGTCTCGTCTACGGCGGTCACACCATCGGAATCGCACTTGCTCAAGCCACGCGCGCTCTCCCCAACATAGTGACCGTTCTCGGGTGGCATTCCTGCGATCACACCGGTCCGGTCCACGAAGGCGACACCCTCACCAGCGAGCTGCACGTCGAAAGCTCGACGCCACTGGAACAGGGTACTGCGCTCGAATTGCGTTCGCTTGTATTCGCCCACAATACTTCTGCCGCAGATGCTCCCGTCCTGGACTGGCGTTTCACAGTCTTGATGGCATGATCGCACACTCGCATATCGCCGAAGGATCACCGATGACCCAACCCATGGCCCCGCTGTCCGGCCTTCGCATCATCGAGGTCTCCAGCTTTGTCGCCGCTCCCCTGTGCGGACTCACGCTCTCTCAATTGGGTGCCGAGGTAATCCGCATCGATCCGATCGGAGGCGCTTCGGATTACCACCGCTGGCCCGTCACCGAGCAAGGCGAGAGTATCTACTGGACCGGACTCAACAAGGGCAAAAAGTCTCTCGCCGTGAATATGCGATCCGATGAGGGCCGGGCCTTGGTACAACAACTCGTCACCGCGCCGGGCGTCGGCAACGGCATCTTGGTGACCAACGCAGGTGGACGCGGATGGATGAGTCACGACACCCTCTCAGCACTGCGAAACGATGTCATCACGCTCGAAATTCTCGGCCGCCGCGACGGGAGTCCTGGCGTCGACTACACCGTCAATGCCGCGTTGGGATTTCCGATGATGACCGGACCTGCTGACTATGCCGGCGTCGTCAATCACGTTTTACCGGCTTGGGACATGGCCTGTGGACTGTATGCGGGGCTTGCCGTCACAGCCGCTGTGCGCAAGCGTGATTCAACCGGAGCCGGGTCGCAGATCATGCTCCCCTTGGAAGATGTTGCACTGGCTACCGCCGGTACTCTCGGCTACCTCACCGAAGTCCAGATCAACGGACAGAGTCGTGAATATGGTGGCAACGCCGTCTACGGCACGTACGGAATCGATTTTGTCACGAGCGACAACGAACGCTTCATGCTCGTCGCTCTCACCACCCGACATTTTCGCGACCTCACTGCGGTTACCGGCACAGTGGTTGCCGTCGACGCCGTCGAATCTGCGTTGGGTGCAGATTTCAGTACGGAGGCGGATCGGTACCGGCACCGCGAAGTTCTCACAGCACTGTTCTCGCGATGGTTCTGCGAGCACTCGGGATCCGAAGTTACTGCAGCGTTGGAGAAGACATCGGTGCTGTTCGAGCGCTACCGCAGTTTCGCGAACGTCGTCGAATCCGGTGAACTCGAGAACAATCCGATGTTTTCGCCACTCGAACAGCCCCGAATCGGCACCTACCTCGCTGCTGCCAATCCCGCGTCGTTCGACGGTGCCCACTTCGCTACCGGGCCTGCCTCGGAAGTCGGGGAAGATTCGACGTCGGTTCTGGCGGACATCCTCGGTACGACCGCCGATGCAGCGTCTGAATTGATCGAACGCGGCATCATCGGAGTTTCGTCGAAGTAGACTTCATTTCCGTAATGGACATCCGAAGCGCGCAGTACCTCGTTGCCGTCGTCGAACAGGGCAGTGTGACGGCCGCTGCCGATGTACTTCACATCTCGCAACCCTCACTGTCGCAGGCTATACGCAGCCTCGAGCGCACCCTCGACACCACATTGCTGGAACGTACGACGCGTGGTGTTACACCCACTCCGGCGGGACTTGCCGTCGTAGCGTCGGCCCGCAAGCTCCTTGCCGACGTCACGCGAGCCGAAGACGCCGTCGCTGCGGTTGTCGAACTCCGCAAAGGTGAACTCTCGCTGGCGGTTCAATCGGACCTGGCTATCGATCCGGTTGCCCGGTTAACCGGCCTACTTCACGCGGCATCTCCGGGAATTACGTTTACGACCACGGCAGCTCCGTCGCCGCACGAGGTACGCGCACTGGTGCGAGACGGCTCCTGCGAGTTGGGTTTCGTCGAACGGACGCCAGGTTCCGGCACGTCGGACGTGCTGCGCGAGATCATGCTCGGAGTACAGGAGACTGTTCTGTCGATTCCGGCACCGCTCGCCTCCGGACTGGCGGATCCTGTTCCCCTCGAATCGGTCAAAGACTTACCGATGATCGTGGAAACCATGACGGCCGGACATGTCTATCTGGTCGATCGCGGGGTGAAACTCGAGAATGTTGTTGTCGAGGTCGCCGATCGCCTTGCAGTCCGTGAGATGGTCGCACAGGGCGTCGGGATGGCCTTGCTACCGCGACCCATCGCGGAGCAAGATGCTCCCGCATCCGTCGCTCGATCCCTGCATCCATCCGTGACCCGCGAAACCATTCTGGTCCACCGTGACGGCGCCTTGTCTCCGGCTGCTGCGGCATTCATCGAGCGACTGACGTCACCCCGGTAGGCCCTGCACGAACAGGCGTCCCAGCGGGGAAAGCCGCTGGGGATCGAATTCGATTCCGTAAGTCAACGAGATCGGCGGTTCCACCGGATAGATATCGGTACCCGATCCAGCCAGACGTTCTGCCAGCGAACGTTCCAGCAATGCCATGCCCAAGCCCGCGAGCACAAACGCGCCGACGGTCTCGCGTTGCGCAAGTTCGGTGGACATCCTCGTTCGTGCACCCGCGCCGTGCAGTGCCGACTCGATCGCAAGGCGTGCACGCGAATGCTTCTGCACACCCACCACCGGAAGATTTGGCAGTGCTGACAGTGGTACCGGCTGTCCGGCAGCCGGTTTCACACCACCGGGCCATACACCAGAGACCTCCTGCGAAGGCACAGCAAGCCAGTACTCGTTCACTCCGATCACCTGGGTAGAGAGTGACGACAACTCGGGCGGCCAATAGCTGAACACCAATTCGCAGGCGCCGTCGGCAAGCGCATGATCCGCCGTCGCACCTCTCGGAAGGTCACTCACCCTGACCGTGATTCCCGGGCAGCGCCTGCGGAAGTCAGCCACGATACGCGCAACCGGTCCCTCCAAGCCGTGCGCAGCGGAGCAGATGTCCAGGCGCCCTTTCGGTTCCGCGTCCACTCCGATCGCGGCATTGGACGCGGCGGCACTGCTACGCATCACCTGGCGCGCGGGTCCGACCAATGCCCGCCCTGCCGATGTGAGTACCAAACCCCGACCGACCCTGTGAAAGAGTTCCACGCCCAGTTCACGTTCGAGGCCGCGAATTCCCTGCGACAACGACGGCTTGGTGACGGACAAGGACTGCGCAGCCGTCGACAAGGACTCCCCGCCGGCAACCGCGAGGAAGTACTCGATCTGACGTAGGTCCACGCCTCGACTTTACGGTTCAGTTGTAGGTACGCAACAATCCCTTGCTGATGATCTGCTTCTGAATATCGCTGGTGCCTTCGCCGATCAGCAGGAACGGCGCCTCGCGCATCAAACGCTCGATCTCGTATTCCTTCGAATACCCGTAGCCACCATGGATGCGGAAGCTGTCCTGAGTGACTTCCGAGCAGAACTCACTGGCCAGATACTTCGCCATACCGGCTGCGACGTCATTTCGTTCACCTGAGTCCTTGAGCCTGGCTGCGTTGACCATCATCAGATGTGCTGCTTCGACTTTGGTACCCATCTCGGCTATCCGGAATGCGATGGCCTGATGCTCGGCGATCGGCTTGCCGAAAGTCTCACGTTGCTTTGCATAAGTGACTGCCAACTCGAAAGCACGCTGCGCGATACCGCACGCGCGAGCGGCGACGTTGACGCGACCGACCTCGACGCCGTCCATCATGTGCCGGAATCCCAGCCCCGGTGTGCCACCGAGAACCTCGTCGGCGCCGATTTCGAAGCCGTCGAAGATCATCTCGGTAGTATCGATTCCTTTGTAGCCCATCTTCTCGAGCTTGCCCGGAATCGTCAGACCCGGAAGAACTTCGCCGAAACCGGCGGGTTTCTCGATCAACAGCGTCGTCAGATTGTTGTGCGCCTTCTCGGCACCTTCGTCGGTTTTCACGAGCACTGCAACCAGTGTGGATGAACCGCCGTTGGTGAGCCACATTTTCTGGCCGTTCACCACATATTCACCGGATTCGCCACGACGCGCTCTGGTGGTGATTGCAGCGACATCCGAGCCCAACGCCGGCTCGGACATCGAGAATGCGCCGGTGAGTTCACCGGTTGCGAGCCGCGGAAGATACTTCGCTTTCTGCTCCGGTGTTCCGTGAGCTGAAATCATGTGCGCCACTATGAAATGTGTGTTGATGACACCGGAAACGCTCATCCATCCGCGTGCCAGTTCCTCGACGCACAGGGCATACGTGAGTAGCGATTCTCCGATACCGCCGTACTCGGGATCGATCGTCAACCCGAACAGACCCATATCCTTCATCTGTTTCACGATCTCGGCGGGATAGGTGTCCGTGTGCTCGAGTTCTTGTGCTGCCGGAATCACTACACGATCGGCGAATTCCCTTACGGCACCGATGATGTCGCGCTGAGTCTCGGTCAATCCTGCGGTCTGCGCTAAACGCGTCACTGCTTCACCTGTCCGCCGAAGGAGATCTTCCGACCATGCAATCCCGGGGGGATCTTCCGACCATTCAATCCTCGAACGACTGCGCTGTCAAAGATCGATGCCCATACGATCCGTACGGGAAAAACTATGCCCGATCAGGGGTTCTTCGACAGTTGACAAGCGCCGCACAGGTGTTGAATATTCGACTCGACGCGTTCGCGTTTTCTGTGACGCAATTTCCCGTCCTTCCCTCGAGACAGGCGCATCCCATGCACGACGCAGTCATCTGTGAACCCGTTCGTACACCCGTCGGCGGATTCGGCGGTATCTTCAAAGACCTTCCCGTAGCTTCCCTCGCCGCCACTGTCATACGAGGACTGGTCGAACGCACCGGTCTGCAGTCCGCCGATATCGACGATGTCATCTTCGGACAGGGATATGCCAGTGGTGAAGCCGCGGCCATCGGCCGAATTGCTGCGCTCGATGCCGGACTTGACGTATCGGTTCCCGGCATCCAACTCGATCGCCGGTGCGGTTCCGGATTGCAGGCAGTGATCTACGCCGCCATGCAGGTACAGACCGGAATGAGCGATCTGGTGATCGCAGGCGGCGCCGAAAGTATGAGCAATGTCGAGTTCTACTCCAACGATGTACGTTGGGGCACAAAGAAACCCTCCGTCGAATTCCATGACCGACTGGCAAAGCCCCGCGTCAACTCGGGTGGCGTCAACTTTCCCGTCGAGGGCGGCATGATCGAGACAGCCGAGAATCTGCGTCGCGAGTACTCGATCACGCGTGACGAACAGGACCGGTACGCCGTCCGTTCACACGAACGAGCGATTGCTGCCCAGGACAAGGGTTTCTTCGATGACGAGATTATTCCTGTCACCGTGCCCTCTCGTCGGGGCGACGCGAAAGTTGTTACCCACGATGAACATCCGCGTCGTCACATAGCGCTGGCCGATCTCGCTGCACTTCGCCCGATCCGGAGCCGTGCCGACTCCGAAGCGACTGTGACAGCCGGCAATGCCTGCGGACAGAACGACGCCGGCGCTGCGGCAATCGTCACCACACCGGCCAACGCCGAAAGACTCGGATTGCGACCCTTCGCCAAACTGGTCAGCTGGGGCGTGGCTGGCGTCGAGCCGAACCGAATGGGTATCGGTCCCGTTCCGGCTGTCGCCAAAGCGCTCTCGCGGGTCGATCTGCAACTCTCCGACATCGATCTGATCGAGGTCAACGAAGCGTTTGCGGCACAGGTCCTGGCGTGTGCAAAAGCCTGGGACCTCAGCGAGGCAGACTTGCGAGAGCGGTTCAACGTCAACGGTTCCGGAATCTCACTCGGCCATCCCGTAGGCGCGACCGGTGGACGAATTCTCGCGAATCTACTGAGGGAACTCGATCGACGCCAAGGACGCTACGGAATCGAAACGATGTGCATCGGCGGCGGCCAGGGAATCGCCGCGGTTTTCGAGAATCTGCGGCGGTAGCAAACTATTCGGCGGTGATCTGATCGATCAGTCCCCACTCCAGGGCCCGGTCGACATTGATTGCGGTGCCGGAAACGAACAGGTGAAAGGCACGCCAGCGCCCGATCCGGCGCGGAATCGAGACTGTGCCACCGGCTCCCGGGATCAGACCCATTCCGATCTCCGGGAGCCGGAACACCGTTCCGGGGTGCGCGCAGATTGTCTGCGCAAATGCCGGCACTTCGATCCCCGCACCGACACAACTGCCGTGAACGTGCACTTCGATTCGATCGGCCAGTCGCGCCATCAAACGCGCTGCACCCGCACGGGTCCGAATCAGGTGTGCGATAGCCAGATCCGGAGTGGTCCCGAACTCGTCCAGATCGCCGCCCGCGGAGAACGACGGTCCCGCCCCGTCGAGCAGAACCTTCTCGATGCTGGCGTCCATCAGTGCAAGTTGCAGCGCTGCCACCAGTCCGTCGCGCACCTGTGCACCGTAGGCATTGCGCCGCTCCGGCCGATTGAGAGTGATGTGCAACAACGCATCACGGCGATCGATCAACACAGGTTCCTGCGGCGCCGGGGGCGGCAGCGGCCTCCGTCCGCGTCCGTCCAGCCACCGCCGAAAGTCAGGGGTGCCCAGTAGCGTTGAGTAAGCCAAGGACTCAACATCGAGGGCAACTGAAACAGACAGATTCTCACCCATCCGCAGAACCTGCGAAGCAACAACAGATGCATACGGGTTTTCGTGGAATCGTTCGAAGACAGCTGCCAGGTCGGCATCGGGATCTTCGACGCTCACGAACTCGCGGATATCTGAGTCCCGGTACAAAGCTACGGTGGTATCGAGTGCCTGAGCCAGTGTTCTGGTTGCCGCGTCAGGTGCCTTGGTGGAACGCCCGACAACAACACGGTCGCATTCGAGAACCTTGGCCGCAGCAGCCGTAGCGACTGCCTCGGACATCGGCTGATCGAGGTCGACAACTATCGCTGCGTCGTCGAGAGCGCCGCCCTCGATGGCAGACAAGTCCACTGACGCCAGCGGTCTAACCCACCGAACCGTTTCGGCGAAGTTCCGAGATCTCCGCTTCGGTACGGCCCAATTCCGTCAGAAGTGCCTCCGTCTGCTGACCGAGCGCAGGCACGTTACCCATCCGCATTTCCACGTCGGAGAACGTCATCGGCGGCAATATCGCGTCGATCGGACCACCTTCGGTTCCGACGGACCGCCATCTCGAACGCTCTTCCAACTGAGGATGTTTCAGCAGTTCACCCATGTCGTTCAACGCCGCGGCCGGTACACCCGCGGCAGCTAGACGCTTATCCAACTCGGCCGTGGAGTACACGCGACTGAGCGACGCAATCAACTCGTCGACCTCGGCGCGATTGCGGACCCGCTCGATATTGGTCGCGTATCGCGGATGATCAAACAGATCTTCTCGACCGAACACATTGACCATCAGCGCCTTCCAACCGCGATCATTCTGCACACCGATGAGAATCGCACCATCCGACGTCGGAAACGAATCATAGGGAACTATCGCGGCATGCCCGAGTCCGACGCGTGGAATCTGTTTGTCCGCATACATTTTCATGTACATCGGGTGCCCGAGCCACTCGACGGTGGAGTCGAACATGGAGACCTCGACGACGGCACCCTTGCCCGTTCGTTCCCGGCGGAAAAGCGCAGCCAGGATCGACGTCAGCGCATACATCCCCGCCGCGATATCCGACACCGGGACACCGGTTTTAGTCGCTGTCTCCGGCGTACCCGTTACGGAGATCATCCCGGTCTCGGCTTGCACCAGCATGTCGTATGCCTTGCGCTCACGACGTGGGCCTGCACTGCCGTAGCCGGACATGTTGATCACGATGAGCGCCGGGAACTCTGCTTGGAGCGGCTCCGAACCGAATCCCAACCGCTCTGCAGCGTCAGGAGCCAGATTCTGCAGAAACACATCGGCATTCGCGATCAGGTCGAGGACGATACGGCGGCCGGATTCCGATTTCACGTCGACGGCAATCGATTCCTTGGAACGGTTGAGCCACACGAAGTGTGAGGCCTGACCGTAAACCGCATCGTCGTAGTGTCGCGCGAAGTCACCCTCACCCACCCGTTCGATCTTGATCACACGGGCGCCCATGTCCGCGAGATGCCGAGTGGCGAGCGGCGCCGCCACCGCCTGTTCGAGTGCAACTACGGTGATCCCGTCAAGCGGCAGATCCGAGTTCGACTGTCCCATGTCAGAGTTCACCCTCGCATTCAATCACCCGAACAGATCGGATCAGATATGGCGGCCACCCGTGATCTCCAGAACGGTGCCGGTCATGTAACTGGACATGTCACTCGACAGAAAGAGCACTACCGAGGCAACCTCCGACGGTTCCGCAGCGCGGCCCATCGGAATCTCGGCCAGCTTCTCGTTCCAGATACGTTCCGGCATCGCCTCGGTCATCGCCGTGCGAACCAGCCCCGGCTGGATCGCATTGATCCGAACATTCTTGAAGGCAACCTCTTTCGCGGCCGCCTTTGTCAGGCCGACAATGCCGGCCTTGGCGGCGGAATAGTTGGTCTGGCCCAACAATCCGACCTTGCCGGAGATGGACGAGACGTTGACGATGGTGCCGGTTTCGCGCTCACGCATACGGGCCGCCGCAGCGCGAGTACCGTTCCATGCACCCTTGAGGTGGACGGCAACCACGTCGTCGAAGTCCTGCTCGGTCATCTTGCGCATGGTCGCGTCTCGCGTCATACCCGCGTTGTTCACCATAATGTCGATCGGCCCGAAAGCGGATTCGGCAAGGTCGATCATTGCCTCGACCTGACCGAATTCCCTCACGTCGCACGATGCGAAACGTGCTACCGAGTCGCCGCCGAGCTCGGTAACCGCTGCGGTACCGACGCTCTCGTTTATATCGCCGATCACAACGGTGGCACCTTCTTTGATGAAGGTGCGAGCAATTTCGAGTCCGATCCCCTGTGCGCCGCCGGTAACTACTGCAACTTTGCCGTCCAACAGTCCCATGTCTACTCCATTCGTCAGTTAAAGATGATCAGCGCTGTGCTTGCTTCTTCGCTTGGGACACAAGGCCACCGCCCAGAATCAGCCGTTGAATTTCGCTGGTTCCCTCGTAGAGACGCAGCAGCCGCACTTCACGATAGATTCGCTCGACGGGAACTCCCCGCATGTATCCGTTGCCGCCGTGTATTTGCACGGCGAGGTCCGCGACCTTGCCCACCATTTCGGTGCAGAAAAGCTTTGCAGCAGAAGGCCCGAGGCGTCGGTCCTCACCGCTGACATAACGAGCCGCTACTTCACGGACCATTGCCCGGCCGGCCATGACGCCCACCTGTTGGTCGGCGAGCATCGCCTGCACCAGCTGGAAGTCGCCAATTGCCGTCCCGCCCTGTTCGGTGACAGTCGCGAAGGCAACGGATTCGTCAAGCGCCCGCTGAGCTGCGCCCACCGATAGTGCTGCGATGTGGACGCGTCCGCGTGCCAAAGACGTCATGGCAGCGCGGTATCCGGTGTCCTGATCACCGCCGACCAAGGCCGAGTCGGGAACACGAACGTTGTCGAAGCTGACCTCGGATGTCCAGGCGCCTTCTTGGCCCATCTTCTTGTCTTTCGGACCAACTGTGACGCCCGGTGTGTCGGCCGGTACCAAGAAGACAGCAATACCGGGGCCGTCGGAATCAGCGGGCCTCGTGCGAGCAAACACAACAAAGAGTTGCGCCAGTGGCGCATTCGTAATGAATCGCTTGTTGCCGTCGATCACCCAGTCGGCACCGCCCCGCACTGCCTTGGTCCGCAGGCCTGCCGGGTTCGATCCCGCTCCGGACTCCGTCAGAGCGAAGGATGCAACCACGTCACCCGAAGCAATTCGTTCGAGCCACCGCGACTTCTGTTCATCGGTGCCGAACCCCACCAACACCTGTCCGGCAATTCCGTTGTTGGTGCCGAACATCGAGCGCAGAGCCAGCGACGTGTATCCGAACTCCATCGCGAGTTCGACGTCTTGGGTGAGATCTAGCCCCAGTCCACCCCATTCCTGGGGAATGGCATACCCGAACAAGCCGATCGCCGCGGCTTTCTTGCGGATGTCCTCCGGAATGGCATCGGTATCCGCAATCTCCTGCTCGCGCGGGACTACTTCCTTTCGGATGAATTCCCGTGCCGTCGCCAAGATATCGGCGAAGTCGTCCGCATCGACCTGCATACCCACCACTCACCTTGCTCGCATAAGAAGTTCGCTCCGTCTTCCGAAGTCAATACCGTCGAGCACGCGGAGTCAAAGACCTCAAAACGAACCAAGGGTAAAGCGAGACCTATAGCGGTTTTCAGACCGTGCGAAGTTCTCGCTTCAGCAGCTTCCCGCTCTGATTGCGTGGCAGCTCCGGTACGAACCGAACGTGCTTGGGCACCTTGAACGGAGCGATCTTCTCCTTCACATAGGCGATCAGCGCCGCCGGAGTCAGCGAATCCTGACCGTCCTTGAGCACGACGATCGCGGTGATCGCTTCAATCCACTTCTCGTCCGGCGTCCCGATCACCGCAACCTCGGCAACGTCAGGATGGGTGTAGATCACGTCTTCGACCTCGCGCGATGCCACCAAGATTCCGCCGGTGTTGATGACGTCCTTGATGCGGTCCACGACGGTAATGAACCCCTCCGCGTCTCGCACGACAAGATCGCCGGAGTGAAACCAGCCGTCGCGGAAGGCTTCTGCTGTCGCTTCGGGATTCTCCCAGTAGCCATTGCAGAGTTGCGGCGAACGGTAGAGAACCTCACCCGATTCGCCGTCCGGCACGTCGTTGCCGTCGGCGTCGACGACGCGGGTCTCGACGAAGAACACGGCGCGACCACATGAGGACGGGCGATCGGCGTGCTCCTCCGGCTGCAGAACCGTTGCCAGTGGACCGATTTCGGATTGCCCGAAGCAATTGTAGAAACCGATGTCCGGGTAGCGCTCACGCAGGCGATTCAGCACCGTGACCGGCATGATCGACGCCCCGTACTGCGCCTTCTTCAGAGACGAGAGGTCCCGCGCCTCCAGATCGGGATGATTGGCCAACGGCACCCATACCGTCGGCGCCAGGAAGAGTGAACCGATCTTCTCAACTTCGATGCGGCGCAGGATCTCCGGAATATCCGGTGCCGCCATCACATTGACCGTTGCCCCGACAGAGAGATACGGAAGCATGAAGACGTGCATTCCCGCAGAGTGGTACATCGGCATACAGATCAGCGGATTGTCCGCCTGGTCGAGCGCGAGCGCGATCACCGAAGACACGTACTCGTGAACAAGCGCGCCGTGAGACATCATCGCGCCCTTGGGCTTCGACGTAGTTCCCGAGGTATAGAGCAACTGCGCCAGATCAGTCGACGATGCGCGCGGCTCGAAGTCCAGAACCTCCCCGGCCGCGGCGATGGTGACCACCGACAGTTCTGCGTCACGCAACGGCAACACGTGATCGAGGTCCAGGTCTGCGCGCACCGAGTCGAGGGTCGGGGCAAGAGTTGGATCCACCAGAACCGCTCGGGCACCGGACTGCGCTACGAGGTAGCGCAATTCGTCGCCCTTGAGCGCGTAGTTGATGGGGACGTGCACCAAGCCTGCTCGGCCGCAGGCCAGGAACCCGATGACGTAAGCGTCGGAGTTGGTTCCGTACGCGGCGACACGATCACCGTGCTCGAGTCCCAAGCCCAGCAGATACGCCGCGACCCGAGTGACCGCGTCGTCGAGTTCGCGATACGTGCGAGTGCGGTCCTCGAAAACCACAGCTACGCGATCGGGGTACTTGGCTGCCGAGCGCCGCAGCACTCCGTCGACGGTATTGGTACGCGGGTCCAGGCTCATGGGCAAAGATTATAGGACGTCCAACTAATACGAAAGGGGGACCTATTTGTTCTGCCACTCCGGGGCCCGCTTCTCCACAAATGCCGCCATACCTTCCTGAGCATCACAGGTCACCGCATTAGTAGCCATTGTTTCGGCCATCGCCTCGTACGCCTGCGCCTGCGGTAGATCGATCTGACGGTAAAATGCCTGCTTGCCGATCCGAACGGTCAACGGGCTGGCCGTCGTAATCTTTGCGGCCAGGTCCCGCACCTCCCGACCGAGGTCTGCTGCGTCGACGACAAAGTTGACCAGTCCCCACTCCGCCGCAGTATCGGCGTCGATGGTCTGACCCGTCAGCAGCATCTGCATCGCTCGTTTACGGCCTACTGCCCGGCTCAGCGCCACCATCGGCGTGGAGCAGAAGAGTCCGATCTTCACGCCGGGAGTCCCGAAGACAGCCGTCGACGCAGCAACGACGAGGTCGCACGACGCCGCCAACTGGCAACCCGCCGCAATGGCCGGCCCCTGCACAGCGGCGATCACCGGTTGCGGGATCGCCTGCACCGTCTCCATCATCTCGGTACACCCGTCGAAGATTGCGCGCTCCTCGTCGAGAGTGCGGCCGATCATCTCCGCCAGATCGTGGCCGGCCGAGAACACCGGCCCTTCGGCGCGCACGATCACCACACGCACTCTTTCGTCGGCGGACAGCTCGAGAAGCGCTGTGGTGACATCACTCATGGTCACCACAGACAGCGGATTACGGCGCGCCGGCCGATCCAGCGTCAAGAATCCGAGTCCCGCTGCCTCGTCGACCGAAGTGACTACCGAATTCCCATCTACCTGCGTCTTCGACATGCATCTTCTTTACCAAGTAGATCCGTCCCGGTCAACGAGACGGACCCGACACCTGTCGCTCTGGCGTCGATAGCTTTCGATCAATACTTCGCCACTATGAGGAGTGCCCATGAGCACCGACGCCGCAGTTACCACTGACCTTGCCCAGATCCTGCACGCACAACAGACCGCAATCCGAGCGGCAGGAGCGCCGACCGCAGCGCAACGACGCGAGCGCATCCAGCGAGTGATCGACCTACTCGTGGCAAACCATAAAGATCTGACCGAAGCCATGAACGAAGACTTCGGTGGCCGACTTCCCGCTTACTCGGTCATGAATGACATTCTGGGATCAATGGTTTCACTCAAGCACGTGCGAGATTCCCTCGAAGACTGGATGATTCATTCGCCGCGAACCACCGGCGAGCTTCAGGATCAACTGGGCGCCACGTCCTACGTCCGGTACCAGCCCAAGGGCTCCATCGGCATCATCGGTACGTGGAACGCACCGCTCTTCACTCTCCTCAGCCCGCTGGCATGCGCTCTCGGCGCCGGCAACCGCGCAGTACTCAAGCCCTCCGAAATCGTTCCCCACACCGCTGCAGTGTTGGCCGAAGCCGCCGCACGCACCCTTGACCCACTCGAAATCGCCGTAGTCACAGGCGGACCCGACGTAGCCGATCAGCTCACGTCACTTCCCTTCGACCACTTGGTGTTCACCGGAAGCACCACGGTCGGAAAACTGGTAATGGCAAATGCCGCAAAGAATCTGGTGCCGGTCACCCTTGAACTGGGCGGAAAGTCGCCGAGCGTTCTGAGTAAGAGCGCCGATTTCGAGGAGGCTGCATACAGACTCGCGATCGCCAAGTCCACCAACGCCGGACAGATCTGCGTCTCCCCCGACCTCATCTACGTTCCGCGTGAGAGCACCGACCGCTTCATCACCGCGTTCACCAATTCGTTCACCGGCCTCTTCCCCACCGTCGCCGACAACACCGACATGGTGTCCATCGTCAATGATCGTCATCTTGCCCGCATCGAGGGATACATCGCGGACGCAGCCGAGCGCGGCGCCCGCATCATTACCGTTCCCGATGAAGAACTTTCAGCCGATACGCGCCGACGCCCGTTGCGCATCGTCGTTGATCCCCCGACAGACGCCCCGATCATGAAGGAAGAGATCTTCGGACCGGCCGTTGTGATCCTGTCGTACGACGAACTCGACGCCGTGGTCGACGACATCAACTCGCGCCCGAAGCCGTTGGCGCTGTACTACTTCGGCACCGATCTCGACGAGAAGGAATCGGTACTCGATCGCACCATTTCCGGCGGAGTCACGATCAACGACGCACTGGCACACCCGGGCCTCTCGGACGCACCCTTCGGCGGCGTCGGAGCTTCAGGCATGGGGCACTACCACGGGCGCGAAGGCTTCCTCGAGTTCAGCCATGCCCGGACGGTACTCGAAGCCGCAGCACATGATCCGCGCGGCGAGTGGGGAATGCTGCCGCCTTATGGCGACGGATTCGCGCAGATGATGTTGGCTCAGGTTACGCCGTAGGGGCATAGCCCCTGTGAGCCGTTTTGGTAGCTGCCACTACCAAAACGGCTCACAGGCCCAACCTGTCCTTCAGCCTCCGAACACTCATCGCACCAGGCCGTTCTTCTTGCGGAAATGAATTGAGCAGGCGGACAAGATCATCACGTCGCGTCGGATCTGCCGCGGCTTGTCGTGGTGTGAGTCCTTCGAGAGCCGGGATCGAATCGTCGAGCCACGTGCGCTCGTACTTGCGGATGTAGTCATCCATTACGGCGACTATTTCCGGGTCCTCCAGATCACTGGGAACTGAAACCTTGGTCACAGCGCTCTGAGCCTTGGTGACAGCACCGCGCATATTCCCTCCAGCGCTGCGCTCTTCCTTCAGCTTCTTCGAACCAGGCGCAATCTCGTGCACTACCTCGAGCATCGTCTCGAAGCGTCGCTCGTTCAGCGCGTCCACAACGAGTATCTTGTCTTCAATCCTGAAACTGCCGTTCACCTTCGCACTGACAGCGTCACCATCGACCGTCCAGGTCCAGTGGTCTTTGGCACCTTTGCCGTAACGTCGACTGAGCTTGCGGCGGATTCCGGTGAGGTCGTCGATCTCGAATTCCGCAGAGCACGCCACCATTTCTTCGCCGTCGCGGGTGACGATCCGTGGCGGAGCAAAACGTGCGCTCAGTCGGGCCACCAATTCGGCCGGGTCCGCGCCCGTGTCCAGCAATTCGATCAGCGTTGTACGTTCGGCAGCGGAAATCGGTTCTATTCCACCGAAGAATTGCATCTGATCGCCGACCGACACCACCCTTGCGCACACGAAGTTCCCAACACGAAACTGCTTGCTCCCCAATCGTTCGATCACCTCATGCCGGTCACCAGTCCGCACATTACGCAGCGTCAACCCCTCACCGGGTTGGACGGCTTCGACCTCGTGCACCGATCGTTCGACCATCAGCCATTGCTGGGCGAGCATCAACTCGTCCGCGGGTAGAAGCTCACCTCGTTGCGCCACGAACTCTTCGAACGCCCTACACTCGAAGAGGACAACATCGTCGACCAGCGGATCGTCGATCGCGCGAAGCAAAGACTCCATACCCTCGGGCCAGTGCTGCGCACGAACTTGAGCCAGCTCAAGCCTCAGCTCAAGCCATTCTGGTTCTGACAGAAGCACTCTCGCCTTCTCATACAACCACCGCGCACGGTCGTTGAGCGAAAAATCGGCCTTGCCGCTGTGACAGACCTTGTATTTGCGTCCCGATCCACACCAGCATTTGTCGTTGCGACCCAACCCTGGTCGATCGACCGGCTGAAAGTGTTCGAGCACGTCGTAGAGGACGTGACTCTCTCCGTTGCCAGCACGCCGAAGCAATGAAAGTCCGCGAACCGCATCACCACGATCGGAGGCATAACGAGCGAGATCCATCAGTGCCGGACCAAAGGCACTGTCAGCGACAATCGCCTGCTCGAAACGTGCTTCCGCATCGGCGATCCGGTCATCTTCCTCAGCAGAGCGACCTGCCATCCAATACGCGGCAGCTCGTACTGCGCGGGGCCCTTTCCTGATCAGCTTTTCCAGAGCTTCCTCGACGAGCGCTGGTTCATACAAACGCTCGAAGAGCATTTCTGTCAGGGCAGCATTTGCAACATAGCCGTCGGCCAGGCCGGCGAAACCATCTGCGTCCCCGGAAAATAGCACGTCGATTTCGCGACTGCCACGTTCTACTGCCTCTACGAGCCCAAGCAACATCACAACCGGGATTACGTCTTCAGGTTCGAGTTCGAGCCGCTCCATAAGTCCACCTGCCAGCGCGTCCACCTGATGCTGCGCAAAGTCGAAACCTCGAGGAGCCACCAGGTTGTGGTGTCGATCCAACCTTGCGGCCTCGATAATTTCGGTAAGCGGTGCAGTCGGTTGTGTAAAAGCCGTCGGCCGATCAACGAGCAACTGCGCTAGCGCCGAGCCCAAGTAGAAGAGTTCACCGCGTTTGGCCAGTGCGGCGAACTGAGAAACGACGGCTGCCGGAACCTTCTTTACCTTCGGCGCGGGCCGGAGCGTCAAACTGCCGTCTACGACAGCCAATGCAACAAGGTCGCCAGGCACGAACTCCGCAAAAGTTCCGGGAGGGAACACCAGTCCGGTCTGTCCGAGCCAATCCGCATCTGCAGCAACGCCTCGAGCTTCGAGGATCTCCTGGTCGAACTCCGGTAAGAGAAGCTCGAACGGGTCACTGTCTGACGCAAGCATCAGCAGCGCGTCGACGTCGTCCGCATCCATAATGTCGGCCGCGATCTCCTCCGCACGTAGTCGGTGCGTCAGAACCCGGCCGCCAAGGACCGTATCGACGGCAACAAACCGGCCGTCGGGCAACTGGTTGACGAACGGATCATCGAGATAGCCGAGAAACTCGAGAACTTCGTCAGAGTCACCGAATCCAGCATCTTCCAGTGCCGACGCGAGCGCATCCTCGCTGAGCGGACCTTCCGCGCGAAGAATCTGCAGTGCCGCCGCGGAGATGGCTTCGAAGTCATCGTCCATGCGAACATCGTAAACGCGGGAGCAGACAGCGCCTGTACTTTAGTACGCGATCGCGTACTAAAGTACAGGCGCAAATGGGCGAGACGTACCTTCTACCGCGTCGCGAACCGAGCGCTGAGAAATTCGACCAACTGCCACGGCTGCGTGTCCGACGAGTCGATCAACGCGATCAATGCGTCCTTGTCTTCGGCTGCGATCGGTTCGATACCACCAAAGGTGCGTGTGGTGGTGCCGGCGGGCAGAACCCGGGCGCACACCAGTGCACCGGCTTCGAGGTTCAGACTGCCCCACTCGTCTGCGACGTCGTGAACATCCCCGGTACGAACATCACTCAACGTCAGCGACGTACCCGGTACCGTCGAGACAACCTCGTACACCGACCGCGGCACTTCCAACCACCGCTGCGCCAGTTCCAACTCGTCGGCGGGCAGTAGTTCACCGCGACGCTCGATGAACGCTTCGAAGATGTTTCCGTCGAATAGTGCCGCGTCGACTGCCAATCCGCCTTCGAGTGCACGCGTCAGCGCGTCCTCGTCATCCCAGTGCTGCGCACGGACCTCGGCGAGGTCGAATACCTCGTCGAAGTACTCCGGCGTGCGCGAGAACAACTGAGCCTTGACGTACAGCCAGTTTGCACGGTCGTCGAAAGTCACTTCCGCCTTACCCAGGTGGCAAACCTTGTACTTACGTCCAGATCCACACCAGCACTTGTCATTACGACCCAGATCGGGGTGATCGACCGGCGCATATCGCGCAAGGACGTCGTGCAGAATTTCGGATTCGCCGCCTTCGATTCGACCGAGCAACGCCAGCGCCCTCGCCGCATCGCTGCGATCGGCAACCAGAAGTGCGAGATCGAAAATTGCTGGGACCCAATCAGGATCGCGGTCGAGCGCGCTTTCGTAGTACGCCTCGGCGACGATGATCTTGCCCAGACTGTCTGCTGCCTTACCGGCGAGCCAGTACGCGGCGGGCTTGACACGACGCGGCCCCTTGTCTGCCAGTGCTGTGGCTACCGCGTGCAATACCTCGTCGTGGTCGTCGAGTTCGGACAACAATTCGAGGGCCGCCGCCGCTGCCGGAGGCTCGGCAATACCCACATAAATCTGAGGGTTTTCCGTGATCTGCTTGCGTGCCCAATCACCGATGCCCGAGGTGTCTTCGGGAAACTCGAGATGCGCAGCCGATACCAGATCAACGAGCGCGATGACCGCTGCTGCTTCGTCGGCATGCAGATTGTCGCGAATCTCGAGCATCCGAGCGCGGTTCGCCAGGTGATAGGCCTCGAAATCGAAACCTTCGATTGCGACGTAGTCACCGTCTCGGACGTATCCGGCCGAGTCGAGCAGTTCGCCCAAGGGGGCGGCCGGCTGGCGGAACAGCGACGGATCCTCGAGCATCAACTGCCAGACAATCGCGTCGAGGGTTTCGGCACCGGTCTCGCTGAGGATGCCCCCGAGTGCATCCCCGAAGTTGGGTGCGGGGTCAAGTACTTCGGAGATCGTGCACAACGTCAATTCACGGTCCGCGACAAAAAGCCCGATCAAATCGCCGGCCGAGCACTCGGAGAGTGCGTCGGAGGCCAGCAGGAAACCTTC
Organism: Rhodococcus sp. IEGM 1379; assembly: GCF_030056815.1. Taxonomy (GTDB): domain Bacteria; phylum Actinomycetota; class Actinomycetes; order Mycobacteriales; family Mycobacteriaceae; genus Rhodococcus_F. Next base: position 230,288 of record NZ_JASHKR010000002.1, on the reverse strand, counting down.
GTCGGCCGGAAACTTCGGGTCTTCGATTCCGCGTTCGGCAAAGATGTCGTCGTCAAGACCGCGATGTACGACGCGCATCTCCCGGTCCTCGACTCCCTCGAAGCTGTCGAGAAAGACCCGCAGGACCATTAGATCAGGATTGGCGTCGAGTACGCCTGAGCTGATCTCGACGTCGGTGAGCCTATGAGTGAGCACTCGGTGCTCGAAGAGCGTGTCGAGGGCGGCGTAACGCTCCCCGCTCAAATAGCCGAGCAGTGGATCTTCGACGTACTCCACAAACTCTGTCATGTCGTCGGCCGTGCCATGCCCGGCCTCTGCCAGCAAGTTTCCCCAGTCCGCCGCGGTCTGAGGGCCATACTGACGCAACAACTCCATCGCAGCTTCGGCGATCAAGTCATTAGGATCCATCGGTTCGGTCACCTATACAACTTTAACGGGTTGACACTTCCGGGGTCAGACAGCATCAGCCGGAAGTGAAGGATGTGCAGAACAGCGACGACCAAAGGGTCTCTAACTCAACACGGTCACCAACTCGACGGGATCGATATCATCAGCAGCCAGAACCTGGAGCACATCCGCAACCTGCTGATCAGAGGTGAGTACGACGCCACCGACGGCCTGGGTCGTCGTTCCGGCGACCAAGATTCGAGCGCTGAGAACATCGCCCGGCGCAGCTGAATCGCCCACCGTGACCGTCACGGTTTCACTCGTGCGGCGATCGACCAATATCGCTCCGTCAGAGTTCACGTCGTACACCGAGCGCCGCGTTCCCAGCCACTCGGTGGCAGTCGCGAGATCCTTCTCCGACAGCAGTTCACTGCGTCGGGCAAGGAATTCGGCAAAGATTCCACCTTCGAAGAGGGCAACGTCCAGTGCCGGACCCTCGAAGATCGTTCTGCTCCGCAGGGCATCTTCGCTCAGGTTCACGCTCGCCAGGTTGTCGAGTTCGACCAACCTGTCGGCAAATTCAGAGGCAAAGGCGAACATGCAGACCTTCTTGTACAACCAGCGGCCGTCCTCGAGAATCGACTCGTCGATCTTGCCCAGGTGACAGACCTTGTATTTACGGCCGGATCCACACCAGCACTTGTCGTTCCGTCCCAGTTCAAGGTGCTCGACTGGCAGGAATGCCTGCAGAACCTCATGGAGGACTTCTTGGGTCCCGCCGTCAATTCTACCCAGCAGCGACAATGCCCGATTCACATCTCCGCGATCGGATGCGAACTGTGCCAACTCGAAAAGTGCTGGGCCCCAATCAGCTTCCCACTCCAGCGACCTCTCGTAGTGCGCTTCGGCTTCAAGAACCCGTCCGAGTCGATCTGCAGCTTTACCGGCCAGCCAATGGGCCGCCGGCTTCAGCGCACGCGGCCCCTGCCCGGCCAATTCGAGGGCAAGAGCCTCGAGAATCATGTCGCTCACCGGGTCTTGATTGCGGAACCCCAGATCGAAGACCGCGACCGCAACCCCTGGATCAGCAAGGGATACAAACGAATCGGGTGCTGCGGCAATGTGTCTACGCGCCCAGTCCTGGATATCGAAGTTGTCGATGGCTGCGTCGGTATAGCCGCGATCAGCAAGATCCACAAATGCCACGACGGCTACTGCTTCGTCATGACCAAGGCTGTATTGCTCCGAAACCGACACTGTGCGGAGTTGTACGCCATAGGCAATAAAGTCGAAACCGCGTTCGGCAAGCAACTCTCGCTGATGCTCGTACCCTGCTGCCTCGAACAGTTCACCGAGCGGCGGGCTCGGAACCGTGAACAGTTCAGGATCTTCGATCAGAAGTTGCCAGGACGCTGAATCCAGTGCTTCCACACCATTAGCCGCAAATATCTTTCCGAGAACAGGCGCAAGATCCGGCTCGTCCTCGACCTCGGCGGCACGCAACGTCAACTGCCCGTCCTCGACGGCAAGTCCAACCAGATCACCAGCCGAGAAATCAGCGAGCGAGCCGGGCGGCAGAAGTATGACGCGGCGACTGCCCGCCGATTCAAAACCGCGCTCGTTCAGCAGCTGCGTCTCGTATTCGACTTCCACGACGCGCAATCCGTCGGTGCCGTAGGCAAAACCTAGGATCGGATCGAGATCGGGGCTGGCTTCGAGCACATCCGCGAAGATTTCGATATCAGTCAGGCGGTGCGTGAACACCAGACCTTCGAGGAGAGCATCCAGGGCGACGTACTTGTCTCCGGAGAGAAACCCCACCATGGGATCGGCGAGGAGCTCGAGAACTTCGGCAATCTCGTCGACCGATCCGAATTCTCCGAGCGCGAGCGCCCACTGTTCCAGACTCAGAGGGCCCGACTCACGCAAAGCCGCCATGGCAGCAGTTGCGAAGGCAGCATCTTCAGGGGAATCAACAGAGGGAACGGTCACCGCTCAATGGTAGGCGACCACAGCTATCGATCCACCAGCATCGACTAGCTGAGACCACTCAAACCTTCACCGAGCACGATCACCCCGAGCAGTGCCAAGATCACGGTCATCATGATTGCGTTGTTCGCGGTCATCCAGGCTTTGGCTGAGTCGAGCACCGATGCGGCGCGATCACCGAGAGCCACATTGACCACAACTGGGGCAGCGACGCCGACACTTGCAATGACAGTGAAAACAACAGCGGCAACGGCTTGCTCCGCTACGACGGAGGTTCCCGCTGCAATCGCCGCAGCACCCGAGACTGCGAGGGCAGAGTTCTTCGGGTTAGCCACTGAGAGCAAGGCAAGCCCCAGGGATTTCAGCGGACTGAGCGAACCAGCGCTCGACATCCACTTGGGCTGCGTGGGCTGAGCTCCGTCTCGAGGCCGTGATCGCCACTGCTTGAACGCAAGTCCGAACAGGACCAACCCGAGCACTATCCGAACGATACTGGCCCACCGTGAAGTCTCGGTTTCGGGCACCGCAGTGTCGACAATCGTGATGGTCAGTGCCACAACACCGCCGATGCCTACTAACCAGCCGAGAATGAAAGCTGCAACGGAAGTTCGCGCACCGGCAGTGACCATCATCAGCACCACAACGGCCATCGGTATGGAGACAACTGCCAAGCCGACTGCAATCGGTAATGATTGGCCAAGTGCACTCAGCATGAAAGTCCCTCCAGCAGATTAGCGTTCATAACCTTTCCTCATATCATCAACTATCCGAGGCCGATCGAGCGTCGACGGTTCCATCTCGCGCCGGGGGCGATCCCGCGGAAAGACCGAGGCCGACGCCAATGTCGGCTCGTCAAGGAAGCGAAGTTCCGGAGCATCAGCGGGCAGCCGAAGTTCCGGCGGAACACCGCCCACCTGAGCAAGAACGTACCCCCAGTCCCCGAAACTGGGCACGTACACGTGGTACGGCGACACTCCCAGTCCGACGGCAGAGACCGTAGACACGGTTCGCCAGTACGCATCCGGCGTCGAATAGGGACTGCCGGATTGGACGACCATCAAGCCACCGGGATTGAGTGCGGCAGCGGTAAGTCCGTAGAACTCCATCGAGTAGAGCCGGCCCAGGGCTGGTGTGTCGGGATCGGGAAGATCGATGATGACGGCATCGAAGCCGGATTCCGACTTGTCACGCAACTACCGGAAAGCGTCGTCGACAACGACGTGCACACGTGGGTCTTCGAGCGCACCACCGTTCAACGATCGCAGGCGGGTGTTGGCCAATTCGATGACGGCAGGATCCAGTTCGACCTGCACGATTTCCTGGACGCTGGGCAGTCGCAATACTTCGCGCGCGGCAAGACCGTCGCCGCCGCCGAGTATCAGTACCCGCTGCGGATTGTTCGAGAGAGCCGGATAGACCAGCGATTCGGTGTACCGATGTTCGTCGACACTGGAAAATTGCAGGTCGCCGTCGAGAAATAGTCTGGTGTCGTTGTTACACTCGGTGACGATAATTTCTTGGTACGCCGAGCGCTCGGCCGCGACAACAGGATCGGTGTACAGGCGCTGGCGGGCTGTGGTTTCGATATCGGATGCCGCGATCAACAACCATCCGATGAGGCTCGCTGCCAACAGCATTGCCACCACGGCGATCAGCCGGGCACGCAGGCTCAGTTGCCGGCGCAGCAAGATCAACGCAACAACTGCCGCGGCAACAAGATTGATCATTCCGGTGATGGCAGCGCCGCGGATCATTCCGGTCCCGGGCAGCAGAACGAACGGCCACAGTAGTCCGCCGACCAGGGCGCCCAAGTAGTCGACTCAGGTCAACGGTCACTCCGAAACGGTCGTCCGGCAGGGTCGCCGCGGGCCATACCCTACCGACCGTTCTTCGACCGACGGGGCGGGTGCCTCTCCGGCCATATACTGGTGACCGGCATTCGCAACATTTCGCCCATCAAGGCCCTCATACAAGTGGAGTCGTTCACGATGAGTCCGCTGACCATCCTTCCCGCCGGCGAACACGCACTTCTGCTGGACCTCAATTCCGAGGCCGAAGTTCTTGCGTTCATCCATGCCCTCACCCGCAATACCCCGGCCGGTGTGGAGGATTTCCTTCCCGCCGCTCGCACAGTCCTGGTGACCTGCACACCGACGGCAGATCTGACGAACGTGCGTCATGATCTGAACGAGTTGGCGCACACCATGTCCGACGCGGTCACGGACAGCGGTTCCGACGAGGCCCCGTTCGTCATCGAAGTCCGCTACGACGGCCCAGATCTCGACGATGTAGCAAAGACTCTGAAAATGAGCCGTGCAGACGTCATTTCCGCTCATACGTCGGCAGTGTGGCGCTGCGCCTTCATCGGATTTGCGCCAGGTTTTGCGTACCTGACATCACGAGACAGTCACCTCGACATCCCGCGGCGACCCCAATCGCGCACCGCAGTGCCCGCCGGTTCCGTCGCGTTGGCCGGTGGATACAGCGCTGTCTACCCACGGGCATCACCGGGCGGCTGGCAGATCATCGGCAGCACCGACGCCGTGATGTGGGACTTGAATGCCGTACCGCCCGCATCCGTGCAACCCGGCCGACGTGTGCGGTTCGTGAACGAGGAAGAACCATGAACAGTCTGGAGATTCTCAAAACCGGTCCGCTGAGCCTGATCCAGGATCTCGGCCGGACCGGCCACCTACGCTCCGGCGTCGGAGTTTCCGGCGCTGCCGACAGGCGATCCCTCCAGCTCGGCAATCGGCTCGTCGGCAACGCCGAAGACGCCGCCGGGATCGAGATCCTGATGGGCGGGCTGCGCCTGCGTGCACATCAGTTGATGACACTCGCATTCACCGGCGCCCGCGCGCAGGCTTACCGCGACGGCGTTCCTGTCGGTCATTCGAGCGTCATCGTCGTCAATCCCGGACAGGTTGTCCGGCTGGATTACGCGCCCAGCGGACTGCGGACCTACCTGACTGTTCGGGGCGGAATTGCAGTGCCCGAGATTCTCGGATCGCGCAGCACCGACACACTTTCCGGGATCGGGCCGGCGCCCCTCAAACCCAACGACGTGCTCCCTATCGGACCAATTCCGGCCGTATTTCCATTGGTAGACGTGGCACCGGTCCATCAAGTTTCGGGCGGAACACTCGGTATTCGAGTTGTATTCGGTCCTCGCGCAGACCAATTCGTCAATCCGGAAGCCTTGACTGCAGGGCGATGGGCAGTCTCGACAGACTCCGACCGTATCGGCGCGCGCCTCGATCGCGTCGGCACGGATGCACTCCTTCAACGAGCTGACGGACTCGAATTGCCGACGGAAGGTTTGGCCCTCGGGTCGATCCAGGTCCCGCCCAGCGGCCAACCTGTCGCCTTTCTGGCAGATCACCCCATCACTGGCGGATACCCCGTAGTCGCGGTAGTGACGGATGCAGATATCGACCGACTCGGCCAAGCCCGTCCCGGTCAGAAGATCCGATTCGTTGGCAACTGAATTCCTGTCGGACCATGCAGGCACACTGGTCCCGTGAGAGTTGTCCTGGTTCCCGGTAGTACGACGTCCACGGGAGCTGTGACGGCAACGGTCGTTCGCACCGATCCCGATGGGACTCCCGTCAGCGACCCCGTCGAACATCCTGATCTGGTCTCCGCGGTCCAGACCATCGAGGCTGCCGAGCATCCTCGGTGGGCCTGGCCCAGCACTTCGTCGGTGTATCCGACGTTGCTGCGGGCCGGCGTGCAGGTTCAGCGTTGCCACGACATCTCACTGACTCGCGCCATTCTGGGCATGCGGGCCGGAAATCCGTCACCGCCCGACGAAGAGTTCGACGACGACCGCCTTGGCCTTTTCGACACCACTCCCGTCCTCGATCCCCGGGGTGTTGTTGCCGAGTTCACCGCGCAACGAGCCACCATCGGCACAGACTCGCGCGTCGATCTGTTGATCGCCGCCGAATCCGCCGGAGCCCTCAGCGCCGCCGAAATGACCCATGCCGGTCTACCGTTTTCGACGCAGAAGCATCGCAAACTTCTGGAAGAGAGACTCGGCCCCAAACCGACGGGTTACGACCTCCCCGTCCGGATGCAAGAACTCGCGGCCCAGATCAGCGAGGTTTTCGGACGCACCGTCAACCCATCGTCGTCCGTCGAAATCACCGAAGCTTTCGGCCGCCAAGGCATCGAACTGCCGTCGACGCGTAAGTGGTTTCTGCAGGAAATCGACCACCCGGCGGTGCCATTGCTACTGCGTCACCGCGAACTCGCCAAGCTGTACAGCACCAACGGCTGGCAGTGGCTGGACAGTTGGGTGCGCGGTGATCGCTTCCGGCCCATCTATGTCCCCGGTGGAGTGGTGTCCGGCCGGTGGGCCAGCCGCGGCGGTGGCGCTCTGCAGATTCCCAAGACCATGCGCTCGAGCGTCGTCGCCGACCCCGGGCACACATTCGTGGTTGCCGACGCCGGACAACTCGAGCCTCGCATTCTCGCGGCAATGTCACGTGATCGCCGCATGATGGCGGCAGCCGGTGATGACGATCTGTACGCGCTAGTCGGCGCCGAGGCCTTCGGTGGCGACCGGGCCAAAGCCAAAATTGCCATCCTCGGTGTGCTGTACGGGGCCACCGCCGGTGAAGCCAAGGCACTTCTCATCCTGCTGCGGAAGCGATTCCCGATAGCGGTCGACTACGTCGAAAAAGCAGCCAAAGCCGGCGAACGCGGTGAGGTAGTCCATTCACTCCTCGGTCGAGCGTGTCCCCCACCGTCTCCCGATTTCTACTCGCACGGCGACGCTCATGCGCGTGGACGATTCACCCGAAACTTTGTCGTGCAAGCGACGGCGTCGGAGTGGGCGCTGTGCCTGCTCGCGGACCTGCGTCGCCGCCTGGCCGAGGACCCCGACGGGGAATTGGTGTTCTTTCAACACGACGAGGTGGTGGTCCACACTCGAAACCCCGAGTCCGGCACCGCACATGTGCTGGCCTCAGCGGCGTCTGCAACTCGATTATTGTTCGGCGACACAGTGGTTAGGTTTCCGATGGATGTGGGTATCCGCGAGATTTACGGCAAACCTGTTCCACCTGAGTGAGGTGGGTTCCGCTGCCCCAGCTCTCGTGTTGGTGCTGGTCGAGTGTGCTCGAGGAGAACCATGACCAAGCTGGATGCACCTGACGCAGAACAGAATGGCAGCCCGGCGGTGAAACGCCACCGCCTGCCCATATTCACGGTTATCGCACTGGCGATCTTCGCCTTTATCGCGGGCGGATTCGGTGGGTCGTTCCAGGGAAAATTGACCGAGGTTCAGAAGAACGACAATTCTTCGTATCTACCGAGTTCTGCGGAGTCGACCGTCGTCAGTGATCAGTCTGCGGAATTCCTCTCGGTCGAGACCATTCCCGGATTTGTTCTCTTTCATCGAGATTCAGCTCTGACAGATGCGGACAAGTCTGCGATCGACACTGCGCGCCAGTCTATTTCGAGTGTCCCCGGCGTCGACGCTGACGGCATGCAACCCACTCAGTTCTCTGCCGACGGCACCACCGCATCGATTTTTGTCCCGCTTGTCGCCAAGACGGACGACACCGCAGTAGCGGGAGACGTACTGGCAAGCACCGAACAGAACGTCATCGACGCAGCGGAACAAGCCGCCGGAGATATGCAAGTGCTACCCGCCGGGCCTGGCGGTCTGCTCGTTGCCCTCATCGACGCCTTTTCGGGGCTGGAGGGAGCCCTCCTGGGCGCGGCTCTGCTGGTTGTCATTCTGATTCTTCTGGTGGTCTACCGCTCACCCGTACTGTGGTTTTTCCCGCTGTTCTCGGCGCTGCTCGCAATCGGATTGTCGTCGATGGTGATCTATTACCTGGCAAAAGCTGAGATCTTGACGTTGACCGGCCAATCACAGGGCATCTTGTTCGTGCTAGTCATCGGCGCGGGTACCGACTACGCACTGTTGATCATTTCTCGATATCGCGAAGAACTGCACAACTATCCCAATCGATTCGACGCGATGATCCGTGCGTGGCGTGAATCCGTTCCGGCAATCACGGCTTCGGCTGCCACCGTCATTCTCGGTCTGCTGTGCCTGACGTTTTCCCAGCTCAACTCCAACAAGAGTCTGGGCCCGGTCGCGGCCATCGGAATTGCCTGCACCTACCTGGTGATGATGACCTTCATGCCCGTCACGCTGGCAGCGGCCGGTCGCTGGGTATTCTGGCCCCGCACACCACAAGTCGATCACGCCGCAGACCTCGCGACGCACGGCCTGTGGGGCAAGATCGCGACAACCGTCGGCAAGAGAGACCGCAGTTTGTGGATCGGTGCAAGCGTGCTGCTGATCGTTCTGTTCGCGGTCGGCATCGGAAGCCTCAAGACTGACGGACTGACCGCAGCACAGAATTTCACCAACACTCCCGACGCCGTTGTGGGGCAGGAACTCTACAATTCCCAGTTCAATCCAGGAACCGGCGCGCCGGCCGTCATCACCACCAATGCCGCCCAGTCCGACGCGGTCATCAAAGCGGCAAGCGCCACCTCGGGAATCTCACAGGATGCCGGCGCAGTATGCACGCAAGTCGATGTGGCCAAAGTCAGCGCTTTGATCAAGACCAACCCCGCTGCCGTTGCCCAGGCCGCTACAGCCGGTTGCGCCCCTGCAGGTTTCACCGTCGCTCCGATAGACGGCCGCACCATGATCAACGCAACGCTCACCGATTCCTATGATTCGCCCCAGGCACTCGAAACCATCACTCGACTCCGCACCGCGGTGCATGCAGTTCCCGGCGCTGACGCCCTGGTCGGCGGCAGTACCGCGACAACTCTCGATGTTCAAGCGGCGTCGGTGCGCGACCGCAATCTCATCATCCCCATCGTGCTGGCTGTCATCTTCCTTGTTCTCGCGGCACTGCTCCGCGCCCTGGTCATTCCCGTGATTCTGATTGCAACAGTGGTTCTTTCGTTTGCTGCGACTCTGGGTGTGAGCGGATTCTTCTTCACGCATGTCTTCGGATTTGCCGGCAGCGATCAGTCGTTCCCCCTCTATGCGTTTGTCTTCCTCGTTGCCTTGGGCATCGACTACAACATCTTCCTGATGACCCGTGTCCGCGAGGAGACGGGTGAATTCGGCACTCGTGCAGGTGTATTGCGCGGACTGGCAGTCACCGGCGGTGTCATTACGTCCGCCGGAATTGTTTTGGCTGCAACGTTTGCCGTACTCGGAGTTCTGCCACTCGTCTTTCTTGCCCAAATCGGCTTTGTCGTGGCCTTCGGCGTTCTACTCGACACGATCATCGTGCGCAGCATCCTTGTTCCGGCACTGTCCCATGACATCGGCAAACGGATCTGGTGGCCATCTGCGCTGGCGAAAGCAAACGACTGAGCAGTTACAAAAACACTTCCTTCGTCCACAGATGGAAGAGTGCGTAGGCGCGCCATGGCCGCCAGCTCTCCGCTAAGGCAGCAGCCTCCTTGCCTGACGAAACACCGAGCGCGCGCTTGAGAACCAGGTCGTCAGGAACAAATGCGTCGCGGTCACCCAAGATCCGCACGGTCAAATAGTCCGCTGTCCACGGGCCGATGCCCGGCAAGGCGAGGAGTTCGCTGCGGAACCGAACTGGTTCCGCCTCCCAGCTGAGATCGAGCCCGCCGGCAGCAGCAATCGCCAAGGTGTGCACGGCTTTTGTCCGAGCCGTGGTTAATCCAACTGCCTCCCCGATCGTCTCCGGGGATTGCGCAGCCAGCGTCTCCGGCGTGGGAAAGGCAACAAAATCCCCGTCCACAACGTCGCCGAAAGCCCTGACAATTCGTCCACCGAATGTTCGTGCTGCACCCAACGAAACCTGTTGTCCCAGGACAGTAAGGACGGCGGTTTCAAACCCGTCGACGCTGCCGAGCACACGAAGACCCGGTCGCGCCGCAATCAGTGGAGCAATGATTTCATCAGAATCGAAATACGGATCGATCATCGAGTGATCGGCATCCAGATCCAACCACCGGCGTACCACCGACTCGAGGACAACAGGATCCGTACCCGATGTGGCGTTCACCGACACATGGTCCTCGTGCCACGATACCGACACGATTGAGGGACCAGCGGGTAGCGGGATAACGCGCGCATGCACTCCGTCGCCGTGACGCTCCAATCCCGCCACACAGTGAGCACGCAGCGCCCCGACCATTGGATCCGTCGAGTACGGCGCAATGAACGGAAGCTGCAGCGCGACAGTCATGTCCGGTGACCGGATTCGAGATCTAAGAGGACGGCCTTCAGTTCCGGACCACCCGCATACTGCCCGAGGCTTCCGTCGCTACGGACCACGCGGTGGCACGGCACGACCAATGGCAGTGGATTTTTGGCACACGCCGTTCCCACAGCACGGACGGCCCGCGGACTTCCCGCGGCAGCAGCAACCACCGAATAGCTTGCGGTATGGCCATATTCGATCTCGGGAAGATGACGCAGCACCTCGCGCCGGAAACCCTTGGCGAGCTGAAAATCCAAAGGCAGATCGAATTGCGTTCGTGCTCCGGCAAAGTACTCGTCCAACTCCTGCGCCACCGCGTCGAGCCTGCGCGGAAAGTGCAGAACACGAGGGCTCACCGTATCGGCCAATCGCTCCAACACCAGATCATGACCCTCGATCGCAAAAGCAACACGAACCAGGCCCGCATCAGTTGCGGCGAGCAGCAGTTTTCCGATCGGCGAGTCGACGGTCCGGTAGGCTACATCGATCAACTGCGCAGCCGACGCCTCGTCAGCGAGCCTCGAGCGCAACCTCGCCATCGCGTCCACATCTACTGCGGGGAGTGCACCGAACAGTTCGGAATCGATACTCATGCGTGACTCCCTTCCGGAACAGTTTTGGGCACGTAGGTCTTTCGAAGAGCGACAATGCCGTCGGAGCCGGCCTTCCGGGCAGCTGTCGGTGTGTTGCCCAAAATCTCCGCGATGTCGGTGTAAGGCAACCCACCCAGAAAGTGATAGGCCACCGCGGCACGTTGCTTGAACGGCAACTGTTCGAGCGCATCCCACAGTTCGTGGTCCCAAGATCCCGGAAGCCCGATACGGGTGGGCAATTCCGGAACCTCATCGGTGGGAATCGCGACGCGGCCCCGAACGCGAACGATGTCAATAGCTTTGCGGTGCGCAATAGTCACCAGCCACGCTTCGACATTCGCGCCCTGATCGAGTTCCGGATAGGCACGCATCGCCGCGATGAATGTCTCGGACCAGGCGTCCTCGGCATCGACCGGCCCGACTACCGCACGGCATACCCGCAGCACGACAGAACCGTACTCGGTCACGACTTCTTCGAACGGTTTCAACGACACGATCAGTAGACGCTCGGGCCGATAGATATGTGAGATCGACGCATCAGAACAGCACATCCGAAACTCCGCCGGATTCACGCTCGAGAAGGTACCGCTTGCGATCAAGCCCTCCCGCAAATCCCGTGAGACTCCCGTCGCTGCCGACCACACGATGGCACGGCACGACGATGCTGATGGGATTCTTCCCGTTTGCCGCCGCGACGGCACGCACAGCAAGAGGATTGCCCAAAGTTTGCGCAAGATCTAGATAGGTCCACGTTTGCCCGTACGGAACGGTCCGGAGCGCAGCCCACACTCGGTGCTGAAACTCGGTTCCCGACGGATCCAACGGCAATGTGAACTCAGTACGCTCCCCCGAAAAATACTCCGAGAGTTGGGCCTTTGCCTCACCGAAGTTCGCTGGTGCACTGTCCCCGAAAGTCGACTCGTCAGGCTTGTGTCGATGCTCTGCCATATAGAGTCCGCACAGGCCGTTTGCGGTCGCAACCAGCGTCAACGGGCCGATCGGAGACTCGATCACGGTGTGGGTACGGGTAGCCGACATGTCTTGATCCTTCCAGGTATCGAGTGACGACGGCCAGGACGTCCGTCCGGCACCGCTCGCATCGCTCATAACTCGAAGACGTTTCGCACTGCAAGTATGTGAGATTTACCTGCACTTCCGCTAACTATCAGGCAGGATCAAGTGATGGCTCTAGTTTTGCCCGGACGCTTGAGCGTTGTCCGCTCCGTCGGCGACGTCGTGCATTGGTCCGCATCTGCAGTGATTTTTGCGGTCACGCTCCCATCGCGCCTCGACGCGCTACTGGTGAGCGTCGAACGATTGGTCGCAAGAATTGGCCAGATAGCCGAGAACGCCGATCGCGTAGTTGTCGGCGTCGCCGCAGTCACTGTCCGCGCTGAAACTCTTGTCGAAGCCGTCGAGCAAACTTCGGATATTGCTCAACAACTCCTCGAACTGTACGAACCCCTCGCTGTACAACTCGCACCGTTAGCTGCGAGGTTTGCCAACGACATCAGCGAGGCCGAAGTCAGTGCCGCCATCACACTGATCGACCAACTTCCGGAACTCACCGAGCGAGTAACGGCAGTCCTGCCGATTCTCGCGACCTTGGACTCGGTATCCCCTGAAATCCATGAACTTCTGGGAGTAGTGAAAGACCTCCGCCAGGCGATCGTCGGAGTGCCGGGATTCGGCTTCTTCCGACGACGTGGCGAAGCAAAAGACGCTCCAGCGCAATAGAATACAAATTCTGACCAGGCGAATCAATCTCTCGCCGCGAAGGTCATTTACGTTCAATCTCCGAGAATGAGCGCAAACCTCACATCGCATCCCATTTGAGTAACAATTCCGATGTGACGAACTGTTATACACAGAGCGCTTTCGTGTCGTAATCTGGCTGCGCGAGACGAGAAGTCCAGCCGCAGAAGGCCGGTCACTTTCGCTCGTTCGAAGAATCGACCAGCCAACGTACCCGTCTCGTTCGCCGACCACCGGAGGATTGATGCCTCAACCAGGTGCTATTCGCTTCCATCTCGAACGAATCGCATTGGTGGCGATGGTTCTCACTGTGGTGAGTGCGACGTTCTCGTCTACACCGGCGGTTGCCGACTCCAGCGGCGGAGACACGGCGACAGGAAGCACCAGCTCCATCGCCGGTTCGAGCGACGATGACGGTATCGACCCCAACAACTACGGCGCAGAATGCCCCGCCATCTTGATCGTCGCAGTCTCCGGTGCATCCGATTCAACTGCCGATCGCAATCCTTTGACAGACACCGCGGTGCAAGGGGGATCCAACTGGTTGACAAACGTCACGGTTCCCACCGGTGCACACTTCCAGGACGAACCTGGAACCGTCGGGTGGATGTACGTGCCATATCCGTCGACGTACGGGGTCGACCTCTTTGATCCTGTTCCCACATACCAAGATTCGATGGCCGCCGGAGTTGAGTCGACACACCGACTTCTCGAGGACAACAAGGTCAAATGCGGAGACGCGACAAAATATGTTTTGCTTGGTTACAGCGTCGGCAGCGAAGTCGTGGAACGGGTGGCGCGCGACATCGGTCATCGTGACACCACATCGCTCATCGGTCCGGATGACATCGCCGGCGTCATGCTCGTCGGCGACCCGTATCGGCCCACCGGCACGCCGTCGTTGGGTCAGTCCGGACCAGCCGGCGGAGGCTTCATGTCACAGGAACAGGCCGACTACGGTGCGCTCGCCAGCAAGGTTCAATCTGCTTGTCGGCCTTACGACATAGCGTGTGATGCACCGAAAAACATTGCGATACTGCAACTCACTCTCGGTGTGCTCGGTCAAATGCATTTCACCGGCGCCGACCTCGGCCAGACCTTCGTCGACTTCGGCAATGCCGTCAGGACCATGGCCGCCAAATCCATCGTCTACATCAGCACACACCCCGGATGGTTCGACTCCGACGAGTCGTTCCTCGACGTCGCACTGAAAACCTCCGATCAAACCTTCGACCCCGACGGACCGAACAGTGACATCCAGTTGAGCAACGCCGAAATCGTCGACACGTTCAAGTGGGCCATGGGGCCGGGGTCCGATGTGGTTCAAGCGAAACTCCAGGCTGAAGGACCCGGCTTCATCGAAGACAACAGCGGACTTTTCGAACTGGTGACCAAGCCGTACATCTTCCTCGGATTCATCCAGCACATCCTCTACTGGAACAACAACCCGAACGACCCGTGGTACTGGGAGAGTGAACGGATCGTCGATTGGATCACCACGCTAGCGAGAACTCAGCGCGTCCTCGATACTGCCGGACACTGAACGCTCACGCTCGATATCCATCGGCCCCGGCGCGGGTCATCACAACCTTCGGAACAACAGCGCGAGAAGACAACCGGAGCAGTCCGTCCACCAATTCGACGATGTCGTCAACCTTGATCATCGTGTCCGGAGGGATCCGATCCTGTGTCCACGCGGACATGTCGGTGTCGACGTACCCTGGAGCAATCGCAGTGGCGCTGACGCCGTTTCCGGATTCCTCGGCGTTAAGTGCTTCGACTACCGAAAGCAACGCCGCCTTGGTCGCCCCATACACCGCAAGTCCGCCTTCGGCGTACACACCGGCCATCGATGACAGTGCAATAACTTTTGCTCCGCCGTCGGGATCGGCATCAGCTGCCGCCCGTAACAGCGGCAACGACTCTTGGAGGAGCACGAACGGCGTACGGAGATTCACCGCGACGGTTTTATCGAAGCGCCGCATGGGGTAGTCCGCAATGCTCCCGCTGGTTCCCACACCCGCGTTGAGAATCAATGCCCGCATGGAACCGAATCGGTCACCGTGGACCGCAACCAGTTCCGTCGCGAAATCCTCGTCCGCCATATCTCCGGCAACTACGACGACGTCGGGAGACCCCGCGCTACGCAGTCCCTCGGCAACGGCTTCGAGCTTCTCGCTATCCCGAGCCGTGATCGTCAATCCGTATCCGAGCGTCGCAAGACGCGTCGCGATTCCCAGCCCGATACCTTTGGATGCACCTGTAACCAGCGCAGACCTGTTCATTCAAATTTTCCGTTCAATGCACTCAATCCTGCTGAGATAAGTTCCGGCACAGAAGATCCTGCCGAATCGAACCCTCCACCGACTGTCGCTCCGGCACGGAACCGATGGTCGATCCCTTGCGCGATCACGGCCAGCTTGAAGAACCCGAGAGCCATGTAGAAGTTCCAGTCGGTGAGCTCGCGGCCCGAGACCGTCGAATACCGCTGGGCCAGATCGACAACGGACGGCAACGACGGACTGGTCCACGCTGCCGGCTCGCCCAGGACCAGATCCAATGCGGGATGTCGGTAGACGCACATCATTGCAATGTCGGACAACGGATCGCCGAGAGTGGCGAGTTCCCAATCCACAACAGCTGCAACCTTTGTGACGTCGCCAGCGGCAAGAATTGTGTTGTCGATCCGGAAGTCACCGTGCACGATCGACGATTCCGATTGCGCCGGAATCAGTTCCGGCAACTTCGAAGCCAACCTGTCGACGTCGGCGGAATCTTCGGTCTTCACCCGACCCCACTGACCAGCCCACAACTTCACCTGACGTGCAACGTAACCCTGCGGACGGCCCAATTCGCCGAGGCCGACGGCGTTGTAGTCGACGTCGTGCAGAGCAGCCAGTACTCGTACCAATTCGTCGGCGCACTGCGCGATCTGAACTGCGGGAACGGCATCGAGCTCGGACTTGGTTCGAATCACCTGCCCCTTGATGAACTCGACAACAGTGAACGACGCCCCCATTACCGATGAATCCTCACACAGAGCCACCGTGGGAGCCACGGGCACTGCGGTGCCCTGCAGAGCGGAGGTAATCCGAAACTCGCGCGCAACGTCGTGCGCGGACGGCGTCAATCCTGCGGTAGGCGGGCGACGAACGATCCAACTCGAAGCGTCGTCGTAAATTCCGTACGTCAGGTTGGATTTTCCTCCGGAGATCAACTCCGCACGCAGATCGCCGACCACGGCGACATCCGAGTCGAGTAGATACTTCCGTAGCGCGGGCAGGTCGAGGCCGTGGAATTCACTCACCGCACACCGTCGCGCGCTGCTCGACGTGCGGCGCCCACAACACGTTTCGCAATTGCCCAGCGGTGAACTTCGGACGGTCCATCGTAGACACGGAACGGACGCACTTCGCGAGAGAGTCGAGCCAGCGGCAAATCCTCCGAAACACCCAGGCCTCCGCACATCTGGATCGAATTGTCGACGATGCGGAAGATTGCCTCGGCTGCATATGTTTTCGCGATCGAAGTGGAGTTGCTCGCATGCCCGCCCTGATCGAGTTCCCAACAAGCCTGGACCAGCAAAGCCCGGCTGGCCGCGATGTCGATCTCGTTGTCCGCGATCATCTTCTGGATCATTCCGAGATCACCAAGCTTGGAACCGAAACCTTCGCGTTCCGCCACCTGTGCGACAGCAATGTCGTGCCCACGACGGGCCGCACCGAGCCAGCGCATCACGTGCGTCATACGTGCGGGGCCGAGGCGCACCTGCGCGTAAGCGAACCCCTGGTCGACCTCGCCGAGAACCGCCTCGTCAGGAACAAAAAGGTCCTCGAAAGTGACCTCACAATGGCCACCGATCATGGACTTGTCGAGCGTGCCGATATGACGGCCCACGATCAATCCCGGAGAGCCTGCGGGTGCGAGAAACATTGTGGCACCACCACGTTGACCGGGTTCACCCGAAGTCCGGGCCATGATGATGAAGAAGCCTGCACCGTCGGCGCCGGTGATGAACCACTTCTTGCCGTTGATCTTCCAACCGCCCGGAGCCTTCTCTGCTCGGGTATTCAAAGCAGCGGGGTCCGAACCTGCACCGGGCGCAGGTTCTGTCATCGCGAAAGCGGAACGCATGTCGCCGCGAGCCAAGGGAGCGAGGAACTGTTCTTTCTGAGCTGCACTCGCCACGTGAGCGAGCATGTGGACATTGCCCTCGTCCGGTGCCGCGATGTTCAGAGCAGTCGGGCCGAACAGCGAGTAGCCGGCCTCTTCGAAAACGGGTGCCCGATCACTCATGTTGAGCCCGTGTCCGCCGTACTCGATCGGCGCGTGGGGAGCAAAGACTCCGGCGGCCTTGGCCGCTGCCTGCATCTCGATCCGCGTCGCGTCGCCACCGGCAACCGCGATGTCGCCACCGTGCTTGTCTTCGATCGGGAGAACTACGTCGCGCGTGAAGGCGCGCGTCTTCTCGATCAGCGCCGTCACCTCCGGTGCATACGTCAGATCGATTGCCACCATCCACCTCCAAGAAAGACCGACCGAACGATCGCTCGGTCTATGCACTGTGGCATACCGGCACCTCAGCGGTCAACCACTCAGATCCGCTCCGCACCCACCGTGCATCTGGAAATCCCCAAATACCGCTCCACCAACTCATCCGGCGACAACTCACCGTCCGGCCGGTACCACTGCGCCACGGCCACACACATCGTCACGACAGCCCGACTCGCATCCTCGGGATACTCAGCGGCGAACACGCCGGACTCCACCCCGTCCCGCACGATCCGATCCACCTGCTTCTGTTGCGCATCACGTTGAGCGATGTAATTGGCCCGACCCTCCGGTTCCATACTCCGAAGTTCCGACGACGCCACAAACGACTGCTCACGCCGAAACATGTGGAAGCGCAACAAGGATTCGATGACAGCGTCAAAACGATCCGAAGGATCCGGCCCAGCTTCCATCTCCGCAACACCGGTCCGTTCCAGCAACTCCCCCATGACAACCGTCGTCAAGCCGATCAACAATGCCTGCTTCGACGGGTAATGGTGGTAGAGACCGGGCACGGAAAGCCCGGCTCGTGCAGCGATGTCGCGAATCGATGCACCGTGGTACCCCTGTTCGACAAACGCTTCCAATGCTGCCGCGAGGGGCTTGGGCAGACCCAGGTCTTCGTATTGCCGCCAGGATCCGCGCGCCGCGGGTTCGTTCGTCATACCCGATACCGTAGATCCACTTGCGCTGACAACGAATATGTCGGAGCAGTTAGCTACAGTCGGTGTCCATCGATAGACAGGGACCAACCATGATCCACGTTCGCCATTCCGCGGTTGCTGCCGTACCGGTCGATGTTGCCTTCGCCTACATCGACGATTACCGCAATGTACCAACGTGGATGTTCGGCGTTTCCGAGTTCACGCCCAGCGGCGAGTTCGATCAGGGACTCGGCGCGTCATTCGACGCTGCGATGCAGATCGGCCCCAGCACGTTGCGCTCCAATCTCGAGGTCACGGAGTGGGAGAAGAATCGCATCATCACCCTCTCTTCGCTCGGCGGTGTCTCCAACTCGTCGACCTGGGAGTTCACTGCTGTCGACGACTCCAAGACCGAACTGTCGGTGGATTTTGCCTACAAGATTTCCGACGGACTTGCCGGCAAAGCCTTGGGCATGTTGATCGGGCCGTTTATCGAAAACGCGGTCCGCAACAGTGAAGAAACGTTGCGTCGGCGCCTCGAGGCGGAGTTCGCCGCCCACGGGAAAAGCTGATTGGTTACGGCTGTTCGGACACCTTCAACGCGTTCGCCCAAATCCGGGTTGCGGTCTGAACCACGTCCTCGAACGGCACGGACTTTCCGTCCGCGCCAGGCTCCTCGGATACAAACACGCTGTACGCGAGGCGACTCACCATGGATGACAGTGCCCGCGACGCCAGAAGCGGATCCAGGGAACGATCTGCCTTTCCGTCGCTTTGCAACCGCTCGATGGCGCGGGCATTGCGGGAGATGAAGGTCGCGCCACGATCGCGTCGTAGCTTCGCGAATGCCGGGTCGATGTGCGAAACCTGCTCGAGCAATCCCATCAACTTGGCGTTGCGACGGAATGCCGTCAGATACGCGCGATTGCTGGATTCGAGAACGGCGTAAGGGTTGTCCGTATCGCGCACTCGTCCCACACCGGGATGGAGCATGTCTTCCTGCGCGACCGCGAGAACCGCAGCAAAGATCTGCTCTTTGTTGTCGAAATAGGTATAGAAGGAACCGGTCGAGCAGTTCGCTTCCTTGGTGATATCCGTCAATCGCGCATCGAGATAGCCTGCTCGCTCGAACACTGTGCGCGCAGCAACCACCAGAGATGCCCGGGTGCGAACGCCTCGCGCGGTCACCGGGAGATCACGTAGGAGCTCCGTCGCAGCCATCGACGGCGGCGGGCGGTCTTCCCAGTTCTCCTGATTATCAGCGCGAGAGGTCACCCGCTACTTATACGGCAAAGCAGGCGCCCGCCCGTCATCGACGTCAGGTGATCGTGATCCCACCGTCGACGGCAATAGTCTGTCCGGTGACGTACCCACCGGCTTCGGAAGCCAGCCACACCATGGTTGCAGCGAGTTCTTCGGGATCGCCCATGCGACCGAGAATCAGCCGCGGAGCCATCGCGTCGAGGTAGCCGTCGTTGTATTGGTCGGTCATTTCCGACTTGAAGAATCCGGGTGCGATGGCGTTGACCCGGATCCCCTTGCGTGTGCCCCACTGCTGAGCCAGATCCCGGGTCAGTCCCACGATCCCCGCTTTACTCGCGGCATAGGCTGCTTGGGGAAGTCCGGCAGTGGTGAGTCCTAGGATGCTCGAGATGTTCACGATCGAACTGCCCGGCAGCATCACGCGGCCACACGCCTGCGCAGCCCAGTAAGAGCCGTTGAGGTTGATGTCGATGACGGCCCGGAACTGGTCAGGTGTCTCGCGGGTCGCCGGAACTGCAGTACCCACGCCGGCGTTGTTGACGAGCACGTCCACGCGGCCGAACTTCTCCATCGCGGCGTCGACCATATTCTGAGCCTGGGCGGGATCGACGATGTCGGTGGCTACACACAGTGCCTCACGGCCGGCGTCACGAACCAACGTGGCGGTGTTTTCGAGCTTGTCGATACGACGCGCGGCCAGCACGACGTCGGCGCCGGCTTCTGCGGCTGCTTTCGCAAACGCCACACCGAGACCCGACGATGCACCGGTCACGATGACCACTCGATCTGTCAGAGAAAACTTGTCGAGAACAGACATGCGCGGTGGTGCTCCTTTGATCGTCGGGCTCGGAGAGACTTTCGAACGAAACTACAGGCCGAGGTCGCGGCCGATGAGTTCCTTCATGATTTCGTTGGAACCTGCCCAGATCTTGGTGACGCGGGCGTCCATCCACGCGCGGGCAGCGCGGTACTCGGTCATGTATCCGTAGCCACCGTGCAGCTGGACGCAGTGATCGAGAACCTCGTTCTGAACCTGCGCGGTCCACCATTTGGCCTTGGCTGCGTCGATTGCGGTCAACTCTCCGGCAGCATGAGCAGCGACGCAGTTGTCGACGTAAGCCTGGGTGACCTCGACGCGCGTAACCAGATCCGCGAGCAGGAACTTATTCCACTGCAGCGACCCGATGGGCTGTCCGAAAGCCTTGCGGTCCTTGGCATATTGGATTGTTTCTTCGAGAATCGGCGCAGCGTGCGCAATGTTGGAGACAGCAGCGCCGACGCGTTCCTGCGGCAGCATTTCCATCATGTGAATGAAGCCGCGGTCGATCTCACCGATGATGTTGTTCGAGGGAACTCGCACGTTCTCGAAGAACAGTTCGGCAGTGTCGGACTCGTGCTGGCCGACCTTGTCGAGCTTGCGTCCGCGATCGAAACCTTCCATACCGGTTTCGACAGCAAAGAGCGTGATGCCCTTCGACTTCTTCTCCGGACTGGTGCGGGCTGCGACGATCACGAGGTCGGCGTTGTAACCGTTCGTGATGAAGGTCTTGGAGCCGTTGATGACCCAGTCGTCACCGTCCTTGACTGCCGTGGTCTTCAGACCTGCGAGGTCGGATCCACCGGAAGGCTCGGTCATGCCGATTGCGGTCAGCATTTCGCCGGTGCAGAACTTGGGCAGCCAACGCTGCTTCTGCTCTTCGGTTGTGAGTTGAACAAGGTAGGGAGCGACGACGTCGGCGTGAATGCCGAAGCTTGATGCCACAGCAGCACTGGCACGCGAGAGCTCTTCTCCCAGAACCGCATTGAAACGGTAGTCACCGGCTTCACTTCCGCCGTACGCCTCCGGAACTTCGAGGCCGAGGAAGCCGTTGCGACCGGCTTCGAGCCAAATTTCACGATCGATGAAGCGCTGGTCGATCAGCTTCTCTGCGACCGGCAGGATGTTCCGGTTGACGAATTCACGAACGGATTCGCGAAATGCCTCGTGATCGGGTCCGTACAGAGTGCGACGCATGACCGTTGCTTCCCTTCATCGCAGCACATGCTGCGTCTCGACGCCGCCTAAGCGGATGCTTAGAATCTAAGCACCCGCTTATAGTGTGTCGAAGGCGCGATATTGTCAACATTCGATCCGCAACACCTGGAGGAACCCTTGAGCGATTCACCTGATGCGGTGATCAGCACCTCCAAAGCAGCAGCACGTATCCGCGCGGCCGGCGTCGCCGCCTTCGCCGACGCCGGATACGGCGGAACGACTACACGAGACATCGCTGCCCGCCTCGACATGAGTCCGGCTGCGATGTACCCGCACTATCGCTCGAAAGAAGAGCTTCTTTTTGCCATCAGCTACGAAGGCCACACCGAAGCCTTGAAAGTGGTTGAGGACGCTGATCTTCCCGACGGGGCCCCGTCCGTACGACTTCGAGAACTGATCCGCGTCTTCGCCAGTTGGCAGGCATCCCACCATTCACTGGCCCGCGTCGTCCAATACGAATTGACCGCACTCACGCCGGAGCACTACCGAACCGTAGTTGCCTTGCGCCGCAATGTGACCCAGGTAGTCAGGAATGCAGTCGACGCGGGTGTCACATCCGGCGAGTTCACCATCCCCGACGCCGAAGGCGTGACCCTGGCACTGATGTCACTGTGCGTCGACGTGTGCCGCTGGTTCCCGGCCGGCAACTACACCGACCCGAAAGACATCGGAGAACTGTACGGAGACTTGGCTTTGCGGATGGTTGGGGCAAACTGAACTAATGACGGACCCCAACGTGCCCACCGAGCGACACGGCAATTTCGAGCAGGCCGACTGGGACTTGAGATTCCTGTCCGCCCTGACCCGGATGCTGACATCGAGGCACTGGGACACCGGCGAGTACGAAATCGAACGCCTGGAGTGGGCCAATTCGATCATGACGTTGGTCGTACGGGTCTGGGGACGCGAACAGTCGCGACTCGTGGGATGGCGGGAGCATCTACCCACGATCCGATCCGGCTTCACGCCCGATGATCCGGAATCCGTTGCAGACGTCTGGCATACAGGCGAGTTCTATCCTTGCTACCTACCCGAACCCCACGTACCCGATGCTGACGGCATTCATTGGATCGGACAAGGTCAGCCGTCGTACCGGCGGTTATCCGCAGATTGAAGCTCCCTGTCCGGGATGCCCATCCATCGCACGCTTTCGTCCCTAAGCCGCGACGTCATCGCACTCGGTCCCCAGCCGCCGCAGCAGTGCTCGGAGGAGACATCCGCGTGCTCGGGCGCACCATCGACGACATTCTTACAAGGGCACACAACAGAGTCGATGTGCAGATCAGTCGCGGTGCGATGCTTGCCGACGAAGCAGGAATGGCGGCGACGAAGGACCTCGACACTCTCGTACAGATCGCCGCGCAGCACGGCGCCGTCGTACGACTCATCGGCGACCCGGCTCAGCTTTTCGGAGCATTCGGCGCGAAGTTCACCACGTCAGGACCACTTTTGCTCATCTGACTCAACGGTCCTGTGCGTTCCTGGCCAGCCCACTCGTATACGTCGGCGAACAGGGCTTTATGGGTGGCTTTGAGGTGGTCGTAATCGAACTTGCCTGGGATCGGATGGAGATTTGCGTCGACCAGTCGGACGGACACGACACGTTCTTCGAACTGGCGGAGCTTGTCGGAGTCGGTGGTCCTGTACGGCTGCGCAGCGCTGACCAGCTTGTTCCGTAAAACATTCGTTCCTGGGATGAAGTAGTCATCCCAGGAACGACTGTGAAGTTTTCGCAGGCACGGACGATTAGAGCCCGAGTTCCTGGCGGGACGCCGCCAACTCTTGCTCCGCCGTGCTCACTCCGGTGAGCACTCGTCGGGTCGCAGCTTTGTCGGCTTCGGTAACCGTCCCGCCGGCGAGGCGAACACCTGCGGTCGCGAACTGAACCGACTCTTCGACACCACGTGATGCGGTGCGTGTGGTGACCTTGCGTGCAGTGGTCATACGGCCCACCCCTCCCCATGCGATACGTTCGATCGCTTCCACTATCTTGCAGTAAATCGCAGTATAAATGCAGCTCGCAGGCCATTTCTAAGCACCGGACTGTGAATTGCATGCAGCAATGTTCTCGTCCACCCACTGACCCCGCCTGCCGAGGTCCTCGACTATTTCCGTCGCTGTGGAGCCGCAGGTCTGTCACCTTGGTCGTATCCGAGGTGCGTGGACAGTTCGGTGTGGAGTCCATTTCCTGTAGAAAGCCTCCGTCGATCTCGGCCGTCACCTCTTCGAGCACCGCCTTCGATCCTCTCAAGGCTTCGAAGTCATGAGCTTGGCACACGATTCAGCGCTATTGGGTGCATGATGTTTTGAACATGACTGTTGTCAACAGGCATAGGTCCCGATGATGCACCATTCCCGTCAGATAGCTCGAACACGAACCATCTGACACTCTCCACCTTCGAAGGAGGACACCACCATCGCCACCGTCGAACGACCCCACCCGCATTCGTGGTGGCCTCGGACCATCGCCGACACGATCGAGGTCGGCGCGTTTCCGTCAGGGGTGGCGATCACCCCTGACGGTGCTCGCGCATACGTCACCAATTATTACGGCAACTCGGTGTCGGTGATCGACACCACCACCACCACCAACACCGTCACTGACATCATCGCGGTCGGTGCGAATCCGTACGGGGTGGCAATCACCCCCGACGGTGCCCGCGCCTACGTCACCAACCAGAACAGCCGCTCGGTGTCGGTGATCGACACCGCCACCAATACCGTCGTGGACGTCATCGCGGTCGGTGCGTCTCCGTCCGGGGTGGCGATCAGCCCTGACGGTGCCCGCGCCTACGTCACCAACCAATTCGGCAACTCGGTGTCGATGATCGACACCATCACCAACACCGCCGTCCTCACCACGATCGTGGCCGGAGAGAATCCGCTCGGGGTGGCGATTAGCCCTGACGGTGCCTGCGCCTACGTCACCAACCAGAACAGCCGCTCGGTGTCGGTGATCGACACCATCACCAACGACATCGTTGCCATCATCGCGGTCGGTGCGTCTCCGTCCGGGGTGGCGATCAGCCCCGACGGTACCCACGCCTACGTCACCAACCAGAACAACGGCTCGGTGTCGGTGATCGACACCATCACCAACACCGCCCTCCCCACCACGATTGTGGTCGGTGCAAATCCTTTCGGGGTGGCGTTCACCCCTGATGGTGTTCGCGCCTACGTCACCAACTATTACGGCAACTCACTGTCGGTGATCACCACGGCCAACAACACCGTCACCACCACAGCCATCGTGGTCGGCGCGTATCCGTTCGGGGTTGCGATCACCCCCGACGGCGCCCGCGCCTACGTCACCAATTGGGGCAGCAATGTGGTGTCGGTGATCGCGATCGAACAGGCACTCACTCTCACCTAGACCCCGACTGCCGGTGTTCTCGGTCAGTCCTACCGTTTCGCCTTCACCGTCACCGGCGGTGCACTACCGACGAGACTGAATCTCGGTACGACTGATGCCCTGTCCGAAACGTTCACTCTTAACAAGGGGTGAACAGCCACATTTCCTGCGTTCGGGCAGATAGATCGGTGGCGGGCAGCGATGTCGTTGCTGATCCACTCTCCCAAACCGTCCAGGTCATCGATGATTTCCGGCGGCGTGAACCCGCATTTCTGGTCGGTGCAGCGTTTGCACCCCGCACGCTCCGCAAGATCACGCAACGCCGGCCAGAGCCACCCTGTTTAGCCTCGAATGCTATTCAACCTCCGCCACCATCTCAGCAAGTCTTCGCTCCAAGAACGTCCGTTCCGGTTCGCTGCCAACCACATTCAGAGCCTGTCGATATGCAGAAGCTGCTGCATCGGTTCTACCCAACCGAGCCAACAGTTCGCCGCGCGCGAGATGGTAGGGGTGGTAGTCGGCAAGCTTCCGCTCCTCGGACAAGGCGTCCAAAGCTGCCAAACCCACTGCAGCACCATCGCGCATCGCCAGTGCCACTGCGCGATTCACTGCAACAACAGGAGAGGGTGTCAGCGTCAGCAGCACACCATACAACGCACAAATCTGGGGCCAATCCGTGCTCTCGATATCAGCTGCCTCGTCGTGCAGCGCCGCGATCGCGGCCTGCACGCCGTACGGCCCCGGTGCTCCCCCGGTCAATGCAACAACAACCAGATCGCTACCCTCCTCGATCATCGACTGATCCCAGCACTTACGGTCCTGGTCTTCGAGCAACACGATTCCGCCACTCGAATCCGTTCGCGTATCCCGTCTCGCATGCACCAGCAGCATGAGCGCGAGAAGCCCGGCAATCTCGCGCTCATCGGGGAGCAATCTGCGCAAGATTCGCGCCAACCTGATGGCCTCCACCGCCAGGTCGACGCGCTGCAAGTCCGGACCGGAACTGGCGGCATATCCCTCCGTGAACACTGAATAAATCACCTGAAGAACACCCGGTAGACGCTCCGGTAGTTCTTCGACGCCCGGAGTTCGGAACGGGATCCGGGCTTGGCGGATCTTCTTCTTCGCCCGCACGATCCGCTGCGCCATCGTCGCCGACGGCACGAGGAACGCCCGCGCCACTTCGGGCGTCGTCAACCCGCCGAGGCAGCGCAAGGTGAGTGCAATGCGGTCGTCTTCGGCGAGCGCCGGGTGCGAGCAGGTGAAAAACAGTTGCAACCGCTCGTCCGGTAACTCGCCGTCGGCCTGCGGTGGCATCGGGTCGGCTCGATCCGCATCCACCTGCATGACTGCCAACCGAGCCGCGTACGCCTGATCGCGACGCAAACGATCAACAGCCTTGCGGCGAGCCGTCGTCAGCAGCCACGCACCCGGTTTGGCGGGCACGCCGTCCACCGGCCAGTGGACCAATGCAGCTTCGATGGCGTCCGAGGTGACTTCCTCAGCCAGATCAAGGTCCCCGAAACGGCGGACGAGCGAGGCCAGCAGCCGTCCGCGTTCCTCCCGGAACACGGACTCGACCGAGTTCTCGGCCTGCTCGTCCACAGCGAATCAGTCCCCGAATCCGGCCAGCGGACGCACTTCGACGCTTCCGCCGTCGCGGGCCCCGGGGCAACGCGCAGCCCAGGCCAGCGCCGCATCCAGATCAGGTACATCGATGACGTCGTAGCCGCCGAGGATTTCGCGGGTCTCGGCAAAGGGCCCGTCGGTGACGGTTCGTTCCCCGCTCGGCGATACCCGAACCGTCGTCGTGGTGCTCAGATCGGCAAGAGCGTCACCGGACACCCAGATGCCGGCGTCCTTCATCTCTTTGTCGTAGAGCTGCCAGTCCTCGAACGTGCACTGGGGTTCGGTGTCTCCGCCGGGTGCGGTGTAAATCAACAACATGTACTTCATGGCTAGCTCCTTGGTCTGTTGGTTTTCTTGCCTTACAACATGACGACGAACGGATCTGTCCCGAATCGACAGCAGACCCGAAAGAACTTTTGGAGCGTCTCTACCGGCCGCGGGCGATAGGGTGAAGTTTATGTCCGAACGGGACCGGGACGACACCGGAAAACCTCTCAATGCGCGACCACGCGACGGTCTGGGCCGCCCATTGCCGCGCGACTCGGCGGACGGCGTTCCGCAGATTCCCGACGACCTGAGGTTGCCACCGGACGAGGCGATCACCGAGGCGCAGCGACTCCTCGACCACGGGATGCCGTTTCACGCACATGAGATCCTCGAAGGAGCGTGGAAGAACGCACCCGACGAGGAGCGCAACCTGTGGCAGGGATTGGCTCAATTGGCCGTCGGCCTGACGCATCTGCTGCGCGGGAACTCCAAAGGTGCGGCTTCCCTCTTGGCTCAAGGACACAATCGCATCAGGCTCTACGAGGTCGAAAGCCCCCACGGACTGGACATCCCCGGCCTCTTGGTCTGGTCCGAGCATTTGCTCGCAGAAATCGATCGCCCCGGCGATTTTCCCGCCCCTCCGATCCCGAGGTTGAGAATCCCCTGATGCCCATATTTCCCATGTTCCCGCTCGGCACCGCAATGCTGCCGGGAGAGGTGTTGCCCCTCAACATCTTCGAACCGCGCTACCGGGCGCTGGTAGAAAACGTGCTCGAGGCTGCCGACGGCCCACTGTTCGGAGTTGTGCTCATCGCACGGGGACACGAGGTGGGCGGCGGCGAATCACGTCACGACGTCGGCACTCTCGCGCGTATCGAATCCCACGTCGCGATGGGCGCGGGGCGGTACCAGTTGTTCTGCCGCACCGAGGATCGCATTCGGATCAATCGCTGGCTGCCGGACGATCCGTATCCGCAGGCCGAGATAGAGCTGTGGCCGGACGAGAACAACGGAACCCCGGTCACCGCCTACGAATACGACTCACTACTCGAGCGGATCGACTTCATGTACGGAATGCTGGGCAAGGTCGCATTGCGGGCCGGAGAACCATCTCCCCGAATGCCTGTCCCACCTTCACCTTTGGATCCACTGGGATCTCGGCTCTACGCCTTGGCCCGGAGCATTCCGATGGGCGACGCCGATCGCCTGGCGATGTTGACCTCGCCAGGCGCCGACGAACGCATTCGTGCATTGTCCGAAGCAGTCGAGAACGCCATCGAGGTGGCGCAGTTCAACTTGCTCTGAAGCTCAAGCCATCGTCTGACCCATATCGATGACGATCTTTGTTCCGGTGACGGCGCGCGAGAGATCCGTCGCGAGGTACATCACGGCGTTCGAGATGTCTTCGACGTTGGTGCGCCTCACGGAGGTGAGCGGCCAGGAGTAGGCGCTCATGTACTCGGGGTGCTCGGTGAGGATCTTTCCGACGTTGGGGTCGTTGCCCATCTCGGTTTCCACAGCGCCGGGGTGGATGCTGTTGACGCGAATGTCGTAGGCACCCAACTCTGTTGCCGCAGTGCGGGCCAGACCGACCAGACCGTGCTTGGCAGCGGAGTAATGCGCGCAACCCGGTGCTGCCGCGACGCCCGCAGCGCTGCTGACGATCACGATGGACCCGCCGTTCCCGGCCTCGATCATTGCGGGAACCGCCGCCGTCATGGTGCGCCACACACCATTGAGGTTGATATCAACCAGCGTCGACCACTGCTCTTCGGGCATCTCCCAGAAGCGGCCCCACGTCGCGATGCCCGCATTCGCGATTACGACGTCGAGGCGACCGAACTTTTCGACGCCGGCTGCCACGGCGACGCGCAGCGCCTCGAGGTCACGCACATCCGCCACGGCGGTGAAGATCTCGCCTCCTTCTGCTCGTACGAGTCGGGCGGTTTCTTCGAGGTCCGCTTCCGTCGATGCCGCGTATCCGACGTCCGCGGACACAGGAGCGCACACGTCGACGGCGATGACGTTCGCGCCCTCACGTGCCACCCGCACTGCGTGGTGGCGGCCCTGACCCCGCGCTGCGCCGGTGATGAAAACGACCTTGCCTGCCAAAAGTTGTGTCATATCCGGCACGATAGCGGCGCGTCGACAACGCCGGTGACCTGTTCCCGCCCAACGGAAAGTGCGTCAGCGAGAGCGAGCGTCCTTGGCTGCAAGAAATCCGAACACCATACTGGCGCCGATCGGATTTCCGCCACCGGGATAGACGGTGCCGCTGACAGCGGCCATCGAATTGCCGGCGGCATACAGTCCGGAAATCACCCGAGAATCGGCGTCGAGGACACGAGCGTTCGGGTCCGTCCGCAGCCCACCTTTGGTCCCGAGGTCGGACAAGCCGAATGCCGCAGCATGGAACGGACTCTTGGTGATCGGAGCCATCGGCGACTTCCCACCGGTGAACGCGCGATCGTAAGGTTCGCTTCCGCGGCCGAAGTCTTCGTCTACTCCGGAGTCGGCAAACATGTTGAACCGCTTGACCGTAGCTTCGAGAGTGTCTGCGTCGACGCCGATCTTCTGCGCAAGTTCCGCCAAAGTATCTGCGGTGTGCCACAACCCGGCGTCGACATACGCATCGGGTTCGACCATCGGCTGGGTGGATGCCTTCACCGGAGGAACAAGTCCTTCACGATCGTCGTAGATCATCCAGAACGGCAGCGTCACCGTCCCGTCGTCCATTGCCGTGATGACTTCGCGGCCGAGCCTGTCGTAGGGCGCCGACTCGTTGACGAATCGGCGACCGGCTACGTCCACGAACACACCGCCGGTGAAACACAGGGAGAACGCCGATCTGCCGTCGGGATGTGTCAGTCCCGGTGACCACCACGCCTCACCCATCAGATCGACGTCGGCACCGATGTCGATGCCCGCACGGATCGGTAGTCCGGTGTTGGCAGGAGCGCCCATCGAGCTTTCGACGACTCCGGGAACACCGAATCGAGTGCGCATCTCGGCGCTCTGCTCAAAACCACCGGCAGCGATGATCACTCCGCGTGTGGCACGGATGGTTCGGGTGTCCCCCTCCACCGACACCACCACGCCCACCACCGCGCCGTCTTCGACCAGGTAGTCCCGAAACTCGGTGTTGGCGCGCAACGTGACGCCGGCAGCCTGCGCCGCCAGCAGGAATCGGCCGATCAGCGCCTGGCCGCCGGTTATCTGCGATGGAAGTGGAAGGCCCAACCGATCGGTGCCGAGGGGCGGGCGCAGAATCAACCGCAGATCACCCAATGCCTCGGCGTCGAGTGGTGCCGGAATAATGTGGCGCCCGCCCGCACGCGCTTTCGGTGCGTCTCCGAAGTAGTCGGGCCACGGGAGCACTTCGAAGGCAAAGGCGTCGTCGATTTCGAGGTAGTCGATCAAGGTCGAACCCGTACAAAGGTAGCTCTCCTGCAGGTCTTTCGGAGTTCTGTCACCGACCACGGCCTGGAAGTAGGTTCGTGCGTCGTCAAGGGTGTCGTCGTCACCTGCCCGTCGCAACACCGCGTTGGTGGGAAACCACATGCCGCCGCCTGAATACGCCGTCGTTCCGCCGAACACACTCGTCGACTCGATCAGTAGGGTACGCAGCCCTTCTCGGGCAGCGGTGTAGGCGGCACACAATCCTCCGCCTCCCGAACCGACAACCACCACGTCATACTGCTCATCTGCCATCGGTCCACAACCTTCCGCCGATCGTCTCCGGTATCCATATTTGTCGTGGAGATCGGGCCCGCATCGGGTTTTCCCGATAGTCGAGATAGCAACCGACCGTTCCGCACAGTAGGACTGTCGTTGAAGTGTGCTCCACGTCACCGACACACTGTCAGTCAATGGCGGGCAGTACCCGCCTCCGACCCAGGTAGGGAGTCCCGACGTGAAGCTTGCCGCCACACCCACTCGAGAGTCGATGCTCGCCCGAGTGACGGCGGTAGTAGACGCCTACGGAACGCCGCATGAACGTCTCGGCCTCGAAGAACTGGCCCTTCGGACGGGAATTCCTCGATCGACTACCCATCGAATCCTCGTGGAGATGGTGGACCTCGATTGGTTGGTGCGTCAGGGGCGCGAGTACCGCCTCGGCCCGCGTGCGTTGGGCACCATCGGCCCGGACGCCACGTACGCCCATGCCCGGATGGCAGCAGCCGACATCATTCTCGAGCTGTACCTTCGTACCGGGATGGTGATCCATCTCGGTGCTCTACAAGGCGGGCACGAATACTTTTTGGACAAAATCGGTGGGCCGTTCGCTCGGATACTGCGCTCCCGCGTCGGAATGCGCGTCCCTGCCCATCGAGGTGCCGGCGGCCGCTCGATGCTCGCGTTACTCGAACCCGAGGAAGTCGATCCGTTGGTCGGCAAGAACCTCACTCCCGCCGGCGACGCCCAAGAACTGGATGCTCTACACACCGAATTGGCCCGCATCCGCACCGCACACGGAATCGCCTACGATTCCCCGACCAGAATTGCAGGCCCGGGATCAGGGACCGTCGTCAGTTTAGGGTGTGCGATAAGAGTTCTCGACGGAACTGTTCTCTCATTGTGCCTTGCCGGTGAGACGGAGAAGGTCAGTCTCGAGCGAGTTGCTCCACTTGTCCGAAAAGCCGCCGACGACCTTGCTGCCGCAATATGATCGCGTTCATCTCGATAGTCGAGATGAACGGTCAACTGCCCCGAGTGCTTTGGCTCACTTGAACGAACTCTATCCACCGAACGCAGATCCGATTTTCCTTGACCCGATATGGAGAAAACCATGACGACTTCGACCACCGATCAGGACGAGATCCGCGAGATCGTCGCTGAGGACTCGCCCACTCGCTTTGCCCGAGGCTGGCATTGTTTGGGTCTTTCTCGTGAGTTCAAAGATGGAAAACCCCACTCGATCAACGCTTTCGGTACAAAGCTCGTCGTTTTCGCGGGAGAAAGTGGCGAGCTGAAAATCCTGGACGCGTACTGCCGCCACATGGGTGGCGATTTGTCGCAGGGCGAGATCAAAGGCGATTCGGTGGCATGCCCGTTCCATGACTGGCGTTGGGGCGGCAACGGCAAATGTACGGGCATCCCCTACGCCCGCCGTGTACCGCCACTAGCGAAAACCCGCGCCTGGCCGACTCTCGACCAGGACGGAATGTTGTTCGTCTACAACGATCCCGAGGGCAACCCGCCGCCGCCCGAGGTTGCGCCGCCGCGCATTCTCGGCGCTCTGTCCGACGAGTGGACGGACTGGAAGGGCTTCAAGCAGATCATCGTCAACAGCAACTGCCGTGAACTGATCGACAACAACGTCGACATGGCCCATTTCTTCTACATCCACAAATCCTTTCCCCTGTACTTCAAGAACGTATTCGAAGGCCACGTAGCCGCGCAGTACATGAACGGACAGGGCCGCGAGGATGTGCGTCGGCCACCTGCGGCCGGTGAACCGAAGCTGTCCGGAAACAGTTCGTCAGCAGCATATTACGGCCCGTCATTCATGATCGACGAGTTGACATACCACTACGAGAACTTCGATATCGAGTCCATTCTGCTCAACTGCCACTACCCGATCGACGCAAACTCCTTCGTGCTGACGTACGGCGTCATCGTCAAGAACTCCGAACATCTCGACAAGGAAGCGGCAGTGACGATGGCCGAGAGCATGAGCGGATTCATCAGCACCGGTTTCGAGCAGGATGTCGAAATCTGGAAGAACAAGGCCCGCATCGACAATCCGCTTCTGTGTGACGAAGACGGGCCGGTGTACCAGCTACGACGGTGGTATGAACAGTTCTACGTCGACGTCGCCGACATCACCCCGGATATGGTCGACCGCTTCGAATTCGAACTCGACACCACTCGCCCGGTTGAGGCCTGGCGCCAAGAGGTTGCCGACAACATCGCGGCACAGCAGTGACCAGCACCGCCCAGATCGCCTGCAGGACTTGCTCGGGCAGCGTTACTGTCGAAAAGCTCAGTTGGCAGCACACGACCGTGCAGTGGGACGCGACGTCGCTCGCCCGCTGTACCGAACTGAGCGGCCCCGATACCGCAGTCCACAACATCGCCGGAATGCGGGACTGCCCCAGACTCCGCGAAAACATCAGGCGCGCAGTGGTCGACGGAGCATTCGGCGACTTGAACTGAGCTAGCCGACGATCACGACGTGCAGATTACGCGGGCCGTGGACACCTTCGACTCGTTCCAACTCGATGTCGGAGGTGGCCGACGGCCCGCTGATCATGGTGGTGGGCCGCTCAGGTGTCAGCTTTGCCATCGCCTCCGGCACACCGACTTCCACACTCTCCCGGAAGACGACGCAGATGTGCGTGTCCGGCACGAGTGTCAACGCACGACGTCCCTGATCCGGGCCGGCATCAAGAAAGATGGTGCCGGTTTCGGCGCAGGACACTGCCGATCCGGTAATCACAGCGTCCAGCTTCTCGAGTTCGGGTGCCGGCACATCGGAACTGTCCACGACCAGTTCGTCGTAGAAGTCTGCAACCCACGAGCGGTCCAGGCCGGCCGGGATTCCGACGACCTTCAATGCGTTGGCAGCAAGAATGTCGGCAATCGTTTCCGCGATAGCTGTTGCGGCGCAACGGTGGACGTATGCTTTGTAATCCACCAATCGATCGACGAACAGTTCGACACGTTCGTCATCGGGAAGCGTTCTGCCAGTGCGATAGTTCCGCGGAATTTCCGTCTCGACTGCCACTCCCGGGATTCCGGTTGTCGGTGGAGCCAAGGTGATGGCATCCCGAATGCGTCCGAGCACCAGATCGCGTGAATTCACTTCTCTGCCTTCCCGCCGCTGTCTGAATGCCCTTCGGGACGCGCCTGATCCAGTGCCGCACGGCCTTCGTCGGAATCCCACCAGGATCGAAATGTTTGTTTGGGCGGTGCCGGAATATCCCGGGCTGCGGTCCAACCGTTCAACGGCGGTGGGAGCGTCGAGATCTTCCCCTTCTTACCGGCCACGATGCGGCCCAGCCCTGCAGCCTTCTGCGCGGCCGTCCACCGCGTCGACGACGACATCGCGTACGACGCGGCCTTCATCGCCAAAGCCTCTGCGGTGACATCGGATTGCTCAACCTTCTGATGACGCAGTTCCACCAGCAGTGACGGGATGTCAATCTTGACAGGGCATGCATCGAAGCAGGCACCGCACAGCGTCGACGCGAACGGAAGCGTCGAGTTCGGATCGTCCTTGCCGTGCATGCCCGCCAATTGCGGCGTCAACACGGCACCGATCGGACCCGGGTAGGTAGATCCGTACGCATGCCCACCGGTGCGCTCGTAGACCGGGCACACGTTCAGGCATGCCGAGCAGCGGATGCAGTTGAGTGCTTCGCGGCCGATCTTGTCAGCCAGGGCTGCGGTGCGCCCGTTGTCGAGGAGCACGAGGTGAAACTCTTGCGGCCCGTCGCCGGGCGTGACGCCGGTCCACATCGAGGTGTACGGATTCATCCGCTCACCGGTCGAGGACCGCGGCAGAAGCTGGAGGAAGACTTCGAGATCCTGATACGTCGGCAGGATCTTCTCGATCCCCATCACCGTGATCAGGGTCTGCGGCAGTGTGAGGCACATTCGGCCGTTGCCTTCGGATTCGACGACCGTGAGCGTTCCGGTGTCGGCGATCCCGAAGTTGGCACCCGAAATCGCGACCGGCGTAGTCATGAATTTGTGGCGCAAGAACTTTCGGGCAGCCGCAGCAAGTTCCGCCGGGTTGTCGCCGAGTTCCGGATCCACGTCGGGCATTTCGCGGAGGAAGATTTCCCGGATCTCCGAGCGGTTGCGGTGGATTGCCGGCACCAGGATGTGCGACGGTTTGTCGTGTCCGAGTTGGACGATCAGTTCGGCGAGGTCCGTTTCGTAGGCCGTGATGCCCTGCGTCTCGAGGTGCTCGTTGAGTCCGATCTCCTGCGTTGCCATCGATTTGACCTTGATGACTTCATCGGAGCCTGTCGCCCTGACCAGTTCGGTCACAATTGCATTGGCCTCGTTGGCATCTGCCGCCCAGTGAACCGTGCCTCCGCGTGCGATGACTGCAGCTTCGAACTGTTCGAGCAGTTCCGGCAGTCGCGCCATGACGTCGGTCTTTATCGCAGATCCGGCGTCGCGCAACTCTTCCCAGTCCGGTAGCTCGCCGGTCACGTGAATCCGCTTGGCTCTGATGGTGTGTGTGGCTTTGCCGATGTTGCGCCGCAGTTGAGCATTGGCCAACTCGTGATGCGCAGCGGCGGGAAACTTTTCGGTGCCGCGGAGGAATCCCGCCCCTTCGGGCGAACGCGGCGGGAAGCTGGGCAATCCCAGAGTCACAGCGCTCATGCGTGCACCCGGCTTTCCACCGAAGCCAGGATCTCCGCCAGGTGAATAGTCTTGGTGCCCATCTGCAGCCGCGACAGTCCGCCGCCGATATGCAACAGACACGAGGAGTCTCCCGCGCTGCAAAACTCCGCTCCGGTGTCGGCAACGTGGCGAATCTTGTCTGCCAACATGGCCGTCGAAGTTTCGGCATTCTTGATCGCGAAGGTACCGCCGAATCCGCAGCAGGAATCCGCTTCGGGGAGTTCCACCAGATCGATGTCACGCACATTGCGCAGCAACTGCAACGGCTTGTCCCCCACTCTCAACATGCGTAGCGAGTGACATGTCGGGTGATAGGTGACGCGATGGGGGAAGTACGCACCGACGTCGGTGACGCCGAGGACATCCACCAGGAATTCGGAGAGCTCGTACGTCTTCGCTTTCACCGTCTGCACCTGCCCGCACAGAGATGCAGTTCCGTATCGCTCGGCAACGATCTCGTGCTGATGACGGACCGAACCAACACACGATCCGGACGGCGCTACGACCGCATCGATCGAGGCGTCTCCGAACGTGTCGGCGTAGTTCGCCACCAGCGGCAACGCTTCCGGCTGATAGCCGGTGTTGACATGCATCTGCCCGCAGCATGTCTGCCCGGACGGAAACACGACGTCGTGCCCGAGCCTGGTGAGCAGGAGGGCCGTGGCCTTGGCCGCGTCGGGGAACATCGTGTCCCCGATACAGGTGGCGAACAGTGCGACGCGCATGTGATCTCCGCAATCTGTCGATGTGGTCAGACCACAGTAAAGCACGGTCAGGGGCCTAGGTAACCGGAATACCCCGAAAATAGAAAAATTCGCATAATGCTCGATTGTGAGCCTGGTCATGGTGTAGGTTCCTGTGGTCCGACCACACAGACCGTCATTGCAACCGCTGACCTCGGCGGTGCCGTCGTCAGGAGATACTTGTGGCTACCGAATTACTCGCGGTGAGTTTCACACCGTCCACCACCGCGATCGGCGGGTCCTTGACCGCGTCGGCACTCGTTGGACTTCTGCCCTTGGCGACGTTTTTCGCCCTCCTCGCCGGCTTCAAGCTCAAAGCTTGGTACTCCGGACTGGGCGCACTCGCCGTCGCAGCAGTCGTCGCGGTCGTCGGCTTCGACATGCCTACGTCCCTGACCGCACTATCGGCACTCCAAGGCATCACCTTCGGACTCTTCCCGGTGATGTGGATCGTGGTCACCGCAATCTGGTTCTACGAATTAACAGTTGTCAGTGGACGTTTCGAGGATCTACGGCGCGTATTCAATACCGTCGGACGCGGCGACATGCGAGTGCAGGCCATGCTCATCGCGTTCTGTTTCGGCGGAATGCTGGAAGCCCTAGCCGGTTTCGGCGCACCGGTAGCCATCACCGGCGCGATGCTCATTGCGCTCGGCATGCCGCCGATTCGTGCCGCTGTGACCGTCCTGGTTGCCAATACTGCACCAGTTGCCTTCGGCGCCATGGCAATTCCGATCACCACTGCGGGAAACCTGACCGGCATTCCGGCCACCGAGATCGCCGCCGTTGTCGGACGACAAACCCCCATCCTCGCGCTGTTCGTCCCCCTCCTGCTCCTGTTCCTGGTCGACGGTAAGCGCGGCCTGAAGCAGGTCTGGCCCATCGCCCTGGTCACCGGCGCAGTATTCGCCTTCGCCCAGTTCTGGTGCTCCAGCCATTTCTCGTACGAACTCACGGACGTGGTCGCTTCACTTGCCGGCCTCGCAGCAGCCGTCGTCATGCTTCGCTTCTGGCACCCCAAGACCCCTGACGATCAGCGATCCAAGGTCGAACCCGAGCACCTCGGCGCACCGCGAACCTTCATGGCTCTGTTCCCGTACCTCCTGGTTGTCGTGGTGTTCGGCGTCGCCAAGCTCTGGACCGCAGGGTTCGACCTCGCCGGCTGGTTGAGCAAGACCGACCGCAAGATCGAATGGCCGGGACTGTACGGAAACTTGCTGACGGGCACCGGCGATCCCTCGTCGAGCGCGGTCTACACGTTCTCCTGGCTCTCGAATCCCGGCACACTGCTGTTGATCTGCGGCGTCATCGTCACCACTGTGTACGCGCTCTGGACACACGACGGCCGGTTCCCGCTGACTCCGAGACAGTCGGTGGCGACCTTCGGAGCCACCGTCGTCAAGATGCGCCTTGCCATTGCCACCGTCGCCACGGTGCTCGGCCTGAGTTACGTCATGAACCAGTCCGGACAGACAGTGTCGATCGGCACCTGGCTGGCCGGCACCGGCGCGGCCTTCGCGTTCTTCTCCCCAATTCTGGGCTGGTTGGGCACCGCAGTGACCGGTTCGGATACGTCCGCGAATGCACTGTTCGCCAAACTGCAGCAGGTCGCCGGCCAAACGGCAGGTATCGACCCGACCCTGTTGGTGGCTGCCAATACCTCCGGCGGCGTCGTCGGCAAACTCGTGAGCCCCCAGAACCTCACGATCGCCGCCACAGCCGTCGGCCAAATTGGCAGCGAACCCCTCCTGCTGCGCAAGGTCATCGGATACAGCGTCGCCATGCTCCTCATCCTGTGCACGCTGGTGTATCTACAGTCCACACCCGTCCTGTCGTGGATGCTGCCGTAATCGAGCCCTGGGTCCCCAACACCTAAGCTCTTGCCTCATGCCCTCCGATTCGAGTCCACGCGCGTGGGAACAAGTACTGAGTCACCTGGAGAAGAGGCTGACGTCGGGTGAGGTCCGCCCGGGTCAGCGTCTTCCGGGTGAACGCATCCTGGCAGCGGAACTCGGCGTCGGCCGTTCCTCCGTCCGCGAGGCGTTGCGCGTCATGGAAGCACTCGGACTTCTCAAGGCGCAGACGGGATCCGGCCCGACGTCGGGTGCCATGATCGTCGCCCGGCCCACCGGCGGCATGACCATGCTGATGCGCATGCAGGTTGCAGCACAAGGCTTTCCGGTTTCCGACGTCGTAAAGACGCGCTTGGTGCTGGAGATCGAGGTTATGGCGACGCTTGCCCGCTTGCAGCCCACACCGGACCTCGGTGGCGCCGTCGAACTGCTCGACTCGATGGAGAGCCTCGACCTCACCGCAGACGAGTTCCTCATCCTCGACGCCCAGTTCCATGTCGCTATGGCAGATGCCGCGGGCAACCAGGTTGTCGCAGCGATGATGGCCGGGCTGCGCGAGTCCATCGAGGCCTACGTGCTCTCCGGGGTACAGCTCGATTCCTGGCCGGCCACCTGCTCACGCCTGCGGCACGAGCACCGCGGACTGGTCCAGGCAGTCCAGGCCGGAGACGCGGACCTCGCACGTGAGCGGATTACCAGTCACATCCGTGGGTACTACGCCGAAAGCGCTCACTCGGCGAGCTGAACCGGAGGTGGTAATTGCACCTCCCGAAGTCGTGTACTGTTGGTTTTACACCGACGCGGGGTGGAGCAGCTCGGTAGCTCGCTGGGCTCATAACCCAGAGGTCGCAGGTTCAAATCCTGTCCCCGCTACAAAGATGGCCCGTAAGTTGCGATTCACTCGCAACTTACGGGCCATAGTTTTATGTCCAGGTGTTTTGTGTCGAGGGTCAGGACCCCACCAACTGAGCGACCACGATGTCATGGTTGTCAGTCGGCTTCCCATCACGGACATCACAGTTCGCGAGGATCAAGCGCCCGGCAACCGATTCGCGCAACTCATGAGCCCCCAGCAAAGTCCCCTTGTGCAGTGGACCAGCGGTCTTGACGGCGTACTCCAACACACCGGCCGGAGTACTCAGCACAACACGGTCACCTGGTTCGACCACTCGCAAAGCCCGGAACGGGGCATCTCTCGTGGAGTAGTTGTGCCCGACCACCACGCCAGTTTGTGTAGCCGAGGTGCCCGGCATTCCACTTTCGCCCCACCACACCGGAAGCTCGTCGACCGGGTTCAACTGCTGCCCGTTCGCCCCGCCCCGCATCAATTTCTCGGGGTGCATGTGGGCTGCTCAGATACGTCACTCCGCCGGGCGATCGCAGTTCGATGTGGTCAGGTTCCGCCGGTTCGACAAGTCGCAGACGCCGGTGGAGCCGCAATGTGCGACTCCAGCGGCGAACGATCCGGCGGCGACCCTGTCCCGACGCCCGAGCAGGCGGGCACCAGGATTGCCAGCGCCGCCACCGCCATCAGGTGGCGGCATTTAGGAAGCAGTGCCGCCGCGCTTACGACGAATGCCAACTGTTCCAGCAGCAGCAGCCACGCCCACAACTCCGACACCGATCAGCACGGCCGGCAGGTTCGAGCCGCCGCCACTACTCGAGGAATCACCGAGCGCAAGGTCAACCGGAGGCAGTCCGCCCGCGAGCGCCTGGTCTCCCTCAGCATCGGTGACGTAGTAGTCGACGACGTCGAACGGGCCCTTGCTGTTGTAGTAACCGACCAATTTCACACCGGTCTTGTCGACCACGGCCGTGGTGTCGTCGACCTTCGTGACACCCGAACCATCAGTCGTCTTGTCACCGATGATGACGTCGCCACCGATGCCGGTTCCGTTCTCGATATCCTTGTCGGCCTTCGCTTTCAGATCTTCGAGGGCCTTCTTCGCTGCATCCGACTCGCCCTGCGCGGCAGTTGCCGCGGCCTGAGCCGCCTTGGCTGCCCCTTCGGCGGCTTTGGCCTTCGCTTCCGCCGCCGCGATAGCTGCGGCGTCCTTGTTGCCGGCTTCTGCGTCCACTGCAACCGGCACACCGTCGGCAGCCTTGGGTGTCGCAGTCTCGGTATCTGCCGGTGTCGTTCCGGGTCCTGCATCGACGCCAGGCGCCGGTTCACTGTCGCAGGGTGTCCTCCGCACTCGGCGTGCAGGTTGCATCAGGCTCCGCCAACGCTAGGCCCGAACCACCTACCGCCAATCCGAGTGCGAGAACGGCTCCGACATTCGCACAACCGTTCAGCCCTCTTTACGAAGACGGAATTTCCGGCAGGGACAACCTTTCCTTCGCCGGGAAGCACAAAAGCATTGCGGCCGGTTGTCCGATTACTTTCAGGGAGGGCGAACACTGCTACATCAGGATCGGGGAATGCGCCCCATCAGGTAAAACTCCGGATTGGGCAACATCCCGGAAAAGCTAGCCATCCTGTTGCTGAGACCGAAGAACGCGGTGACAGCCGCAATATCCCAGGCATCCTCGTCACCGAAGCCGTGATCACGCAGTGCATCGAAATCAGAGTCGGCGATCTCGTGCGAAGCAGAGTTGACCTTGGTAGCGAAGTCGAGCATCGCACGTTGACGGTCCGAAATGTCGGCAGTTCTATAATTGACTGCAACTTGATCGGCGACCAGCGGCTTCTTCTCGTAGATTCGCAGGATCGCACCATGCGCAACAACGCAGTACGTACATTTGTTGGCCGCAGAGATCGCGGTGACGATCATTTCTCGATCACCCTTGGTGAGCGCAGAATCTTCTTTGAGCATGATCGCGTCGTGATAGGCGAAGAACGCCCGGAATTCCGCCGGACGACGCGCGAACATCAGGAAGACGTTGGGAACAAAACCTGACTTTTCTTGGATTTCAAGAATTTTCGTCGAGATGTCCTCGGGAAGGTCCGTCAGTTCGGCTTGCGGAAAACGGTCAGTCACAGTGCCTCCAGAGCATCAGCCAATGGGTTAGATTGGGGGTCAAATTAAGATAATGACAATTAACTGAGTTGTCCAGAGGTGTGACATCTAACGAAGATGCCGAGCAAAGAACGAGTCGATGCGTCTCCAGGCATCTTCAGCCGCAACAGGATCGGGTCCGACGCCGAGGATCCGCTCCAAGGGACGCAACACCTTGGGGCCGGCCTCCGCATCGTTGAGAAACGCGTGCCCAGCAGTGGGATATTCCTTGATGTCGTTCTCGACTCCGGCTTTGTTCAGCGCCGTTTCCAGTTTCAGCGCTGCGCCCCGCAAGGACGGATCGCGCCCGCCGAAACTGCCGACCACAGGACACGAATCTGCTACTGCCGCATCGAGTTTGCGCGGAAGTTGGCCGTAGTTCACAGATGCTGCATCAAAATCGCCGGCGCTGACCATCGCGAACCCGCCGCCCATGCAGAACCCGATGACACCGATCTTGCCGGTGCAGTCGGGTGACTCCACCAACCAGTTTCGTGCCACCTCGATGTCGACAAAAGCCCGGCCTTGCCCACGCAGCATCGATGTCATGGTCGGCACAAGACATCGCTTCGCACCGCCGGCGCTGTACAGATCGACGGCCAAGGTCAGAAATCCGGCAGCAGCCAACCGCTTGGCCTGCCGCTGCATCACGTCGTCGAGTCCGAAAGCCTCATGGATCATGACCACTCCCGGCCACGGACCGGGGCCCGCCGGCACCTCCAGAATTCCGCGTAGCGGCTGCGAACCGCCGACGGCTGCGGAGCGCCCGGTCAGATCCATGTCCACCATCAGCCGATGGTAGGCCGAACAGACGATTCACTACCCGAAACTACGACGTTCGCCGGACCTGATCTGACACCAATTGCCCAACCGAACGTCCCGAAAATGATCAATTTCTACCTCCTGAAGTGCCTTTTTTGCACGCCACAGTGCGCAGACTTGCGCGGCATGCAAAGATGGACTTATCGAGATCGGGACTTCGATGTGAAACCCGGATCGTTTTGTAGGGAGTATTTGTATGGCACAGGGCATCGTGAAGTGGTTCAACGGCGAAAAGGGCTTTGGTTTCATCGCTCCCGACGACGGAACACCGGACGTGTTCGTTCACTACTCTGAGATCTCGGGCAACGGCTACAAGTCGCTCGACGAGAACCAGCGTGTGGAGTTCGAGGTTGGCCAGGGCCAGAAGGGCCCCCAGGCTACCAATGTGCGCGCTGTCTAGTCAGTGACACAGAAAGAGGGTCGCATCCGCAAGGGTGCGGCCCTCTTTTGCATCTGGCCTGTACTGGCCCGCTTTTGCATCCTCCGACCTGACGGCTACTGATCTTCGGATCGAGCTTTGATCACCGCTGACACCGTGGCCTCGATATTCGATTCCGCTGCGGCCTTGTCGACGCCAAGGTTAGTGAGAACACCGGAACCGTCTTCCAACTCGAGCAATGCGAGCAGGATATGTTCGGTGCCGACGTAGTTGTGCCCCAACCTGAGTGCCTCGCGGAAGGTCAGTTCGAGAGCCTTCTTGGATCGAGCGTCAAAGGGAATGAGCTGGGGTGGCTCATCCACTCCCCCTGCTGCTAATCCACTGGTGACGGCGTCGCGCACCGCCTCGAGGCCGATCCCCTGCG
This sequence comes from Rhodococcus sp. IEGM 1379, assembly GCF_030056815.1. Taxonomy (GTDB): domain Bacteria; phylum Actinomycetota; class Actinomycetes; order Mycobacteriales; family Mycobacteriaceae; genus Rhodococcus_F. The sequence goes on along the minus strand of NZ_JASHKR010000002.1, from coordinate 188,011 downwards.
CAACAATCGCCTGGGCCGCCAACGCCTCGGGTTCCGTCAGAAGCCCAAGAATCAGATGTGCCGGATGGATCTCCGCGCTACCGGTTGCCCGGGCTTCATTCTGAGCAGCCATCACCACGTTCTTGGCGCGAACCGTAAATCGACTGAATCCGTCGTTGGGGTCCATCAGCTTGCCTTCACCGGGAGCCTTCGGCACAAAGCGTTTCTGCGCGGCTTGCTTGGAGACGCCCATGCTCCGCCCGATGTCGGTCCATGACGCTCCCGATCGGCGCGCTTGGTCCACGAAGTGCCCGATCAGGTGATCGGCGACTTCACCGAGATGATCTGCGGCGACCACTGCGTCGGACAATTGGTCCAGGGCGTTGGTGTGGACTTTCTTGATCGCGTCGATGAGATCGTCGAGTCGAACTTTGTTTGTCATTTCTACCGGCTTGTCCATGCGTCAACCATAGGTTGACGATCCTGGGACCGTCAACCCCGGGTTGACGCTACTTCTTGGTGAAAACTGCGTGCATCACAGAAGGTGCCCCGACGAACTCGGAACACGTATGGCCGTCCATCGAGAATGACGGTCGACCCGTGAAGTTTCAGTTTGCCCCGAGCACCTGCCCGGACCACTCGACCAATGGAGTCAGCGCGCGCCATGACTTCTGAACCTCTTTGAGCGTTCGCGGACTGTCCAACCACGACGGACTCGGGAAACTACGACTCGCAGTCAAGGACTTGTGCCGCAGCAGTTCAATCCTCGGGTGGTCGACGGTGTAGCCGCGTGGCGCAGTCTTGAGGGTGTCGCCGCCGACGGTGAAGCCGGCCTTCTGCACGTCCACAAGGATCTTCTCGAGTTCCGGGCCACGAACGTCGTCGTCGACGGCGGCGCGATAACGCGCAATCGTTTCCGACGTACTGCCGTAAAACCCGCCGGCCACCATCAACCCCGCCGGGTCGATCTGCACGTAGTAACCGCAACTCTGTGCGAGACCCACAAAGGCACCCTGGTGCGTCTTGTACGGAATCTTGTCCTTCGAGAATCGCACGTCGCGATACGGACGGAAGAGCTTGGCCGTTCCGAACTCGTCTTCGAGTTCCGCGACCAGCGCTGTCATGGGGCGACGAACCATCTCGTCGTACGTATCTTTATGCGCGGCCCACCAGGCCTTGCTGTTGTCAGCCTCGAGATCCTCGTAGAAGTCGAGTGCGGCAACGGGGATTCCGGTGAATGCGACCATGAGACAAGCCTACTGATCGAAACCGTTGACGACGCCACCGAAACTGGCTGCAATGAACACATGTCCGTCGACAACGAATACAGGAACTGTGCGCCATGAGCCGAGCCTCCGAGTTGATGATCGACATCCCCGGCGGCACGGTCGATCTGCGCGACGACCGCAAGGGCACCACCTGGACCGCCGCCGTCCAACCGTTTCGCTTGGCCCGCTATCCAATGACTACCGAAGTGCTGCAAGGTGATTCGACTTCTACCGCCAATACTCCGGCAGTCAATGTGTCGTGGATCGACGCGGTGGCAGCCTGCAACAAACTCTCGGCGGACGACGGCGTCACTCCCGCCTACCTGGACGTCGACGGCGACTCACCGCGGTGGGATCGGCAGGCCAACGGCTACCGTCTCGCCACAGAAGCGGAATGGCAGTATGCGTGCAAAGCCGGCACCACGGGATATCGCTACGGCGATATCGACGATATCGCGTGGTACAGCGACAACTCCGATGGTCATGTCCACCCGGCCGGCCTGAAGGAACCCAATGCGTGGGGCTTGCACGACATGATCGGCAACGTCTGGGAATGGTGCTGGGATCTCTACGATCCCGAGGTCTACGGCACCTACCGCATCTTCCGAGGTGGCAGCTGGGCCGAAGAAGCACGTGGTTGTGGGGCAAGCGTCCGTCGTCGTAGCCACCCGACCTTCGCAATCGACGACTTGGGCTTCCGTATCGCCCAATCCGTGGGCACCGGGGAATAGCATGTTCAAGAATCCGCGTACCGGAACCGGTCGGGAGAGAGGGCGCAACCATGCAGCGTGAAGAGTCGTCGTTCACCGGAGTATCCGACACCAAGATCGTCTACGACGTGTGGACTCCGGATCGCGAGCCCACCGGCGTTCTCGTCCTGTGCCATGGTCTCGGCGAACATGCACGCCGGTACGACCATGTCGCTGCCCGGTTGGGCGAACTCGGCCTGATCGTGTACGCCCCGGACCACCGCGGACATGGACGGTCCGGCGGAAAGCGCGTCCATTTGAAGGAATTTTCCGATTTCACCGACGACGTCCACACCCTGTTCGGAATCGCGACGGCAGCGCATCCGGGCAAGGACAAGTTCCTGCTCGGCCACAGTATGGGCGGCGCCATCGCACTGAGTTACGCACTCGATCACCAGAGCGATCTGAAAGCGCTGGCGCTGTCCGGGCCGGCCGTGATCATCGCGACCGGTACACCCAAGATCGTCATGCAGTTGGGTAAGTTCCTCGGCAAGTATCTCCCGGATGTTCCCGTCGAGAGCCTGGAAGCTGCTGCGGTGTCGCGCGATCAGAATGTTGTCGACAAGTACAACGCTGATCCACTGATCCATCACGGCAAGGTACCGGCCGGAATTGCGCGCGGAATGATCACGGCGGCAGAAGGATTCCCGTCCAGGCTGCCGTCGCTGACCATTCCGGTTCTGCTGCAACACGGATCCGCCGACCGCCTGACAGATCCGGCCGGCAGCAAGCTGGTTGCCGACCTCGCCGGTTCCACGGACGTAACACTGAAGGTGTACGACGGCCTGTACCACGAGATCTTCAACGAGCCTGAGCAGAAAGAAGTTCTGGACGATCTTGTCGAGTGGCTACGCCCCCGCGTCACCGGCGCATAGTTCGATGACAACATGCGGGATCCTGCTCGCCGCCGGCGCAGGATCCCGCATGGGTACACCCAAAGCTCTGATGGTCGACTCCGACGGCGGATCATGGCTCTGCCGTGGAGTCTCGGTACTGCTCGACGCCGGCTGCACTCCGGTGATCGTTGTACTCGGAGCCCAAGCCTCTGCTGCCACGGCCCTCCTACCCTCCGATTCCACTAATATTCTTGTGGTGGAATCGGACTGGCAGAAGGGCATGAGCGCGTCACTTCACGCCGGCCTCGACACCGCACAAAGGCTGACTGCCGATGCCGCCGTCATCACCCTCGTTGATCTGCCGGATCTCAACGCCGAGACGGTAACTCGCACGGTCGGCCCGACGCCCGTTCAGCCGAACACCCTCCGGCGCGCAGTATTTCACGGCAGCCCTGGGCATCCCGTCGTAATCGGGCGCGACCATTGGGACGCTCTGATCAATTCCTTGACCGGTGACGCCGGCGCCGGCGCGTATCTGCGTGAGCATCGAACTGAACTCGTAGAATGTTCCGACCTGAGTACGGGTCAGGACGTCGACTATCCGCAGGCCTGAATCACGCGCTCAACTGCTGCTTCGACGCCAAGGTCCGTTCCAGGAATGAGATGGAAAGATCGACGATCGTGCGGCCCTCTCGCAGGGATTTGCCGATCACGGGGAAGGCATGGATCTGCCCGCTCCAGATGTGAGTTTCGACGGATTGGCCTACCTTGATGAGGTTTTCGGTCATGATTTCCACGTCGGGGCGCATCAGTTCGTACTCTGCGGCAACGAGGAACGACGGCGGGATCAGGCTCGCGTCGGCGTTGATCGGGGACTGTGCACCGACAATCTCGTCCGGTCCGTCGAGCCACCGATCCTTGAGTTTCTCGACCTGCGACATCGGCAGGTACGCATCGCGTTTCATGAAGTCGGGGTCATGCTCTTCGAGGTCGACGTTGAGTAGCGGCGAGTATCCGATAACTGCTGCCGGCCGGATCATTCCACGCAGCGCGGCAATTTCGGCGACCTTCATCGCCAGGTATCCACCGGCCGAATCACCCGCAACCACAATCTTGTTCGGGTCTTCGACAGTCTCGAGGAGCGCTGTGTAAGCCGCCATCGCATCCACCACCGAAGTCCCGATCGAGCCTTCGGGTAGCTGTCGGTAGCGGACGGAGATCACCGGGACACCGGCCTTCGCAGACAGCAATCCGCACAGCGCTCGGTGTGTAGCAAGGCCGCAGAAGATGAACCCGCCGCCGTGGAAGTACAGGATGGTGGCACCGGCCAGCTCGCCTGTTGCCCGGCGAGGATGTGTCACCTTCTCGCTGGGAACCCCACCGAGCATCAACGGTTCGATGTCCAGGTTCTTTGGCTTCGGCAAGCGGTCGGCCAGCGCGTCGAGGCGTTCCAGCTGCCGGATTCCGCGGTCACTGGTCGGCCAGAACGTGAACATCGGCTTCACGAACGTCCTGGTCACCGCAAAAATGAACCGCGCTCGCGGGCTCACGTTCCAGTGCCATACCGTCGAATCTCGCGTCCGCATAGCGTCCTCCCAGGTCAAAGCGTTTTGTGTATTCGAGTTACACATACTTTTCAGAGAACGATAACCGACTGTCGTCACAATGGCACGAAGGGTGCACCTTCGAAACGGGAATTACGGAACGGACAGGTACGCCGACAGCCCTCGATATCCTCCCCGCATCATGGCTGCGTGATTCCACTCGAAGACAGGCTTGGCGACGCGCGCTGCTACGCCGAGAGCTCCCGAGACCGTCACCTCCTGGCGAAAATCAGCGACACAACCGATCCCTGACGGGCGCACCGTCCACCGACTCCAGCCAGTCATCGCGCCTGACAGATTGACCTTCAAAAGCCTCGCCACCGGGTCTTCGACCTCGCGTCGACCGAAAACATCCAGGGTCAGCGGAACAACACTGCGTATCGTCATGGAACCCGAATCCGCGTCGAACATCCGTACCCGGCGTACCTGCGGCCACCACAGCGAATAGTTCTCCGCGTCGGCGAGCATGTCGTACACGCGGTCGGCAGACGCCGTCAGCACCCACTCACTACGAAAGTCGAAGTCGGTCACGACTTCCACTGTATGGGCGACCACATCGGCACGCTCAGTACCCGAGCGACTCCAACCGCCGCAGAATCTCTTCCACGATCGCGGCGGGACTGCCACCCACGTCGACGATGATTGCCTGTTCGTCCGGGTCGATCGGTTCGAGAGTAGATATCTGCGAGTCCAGAAGCGACGGTGGCATGTAGTGGTCGAGACGCGCCGTCAACCGCTGGCCGATCTGATCACGCGAGCCTGCAAGATGCACGAACACCACGTTGCCACCTCGCAGGACATCCCGATAGCTTCGTTTGAGCGCCGAGCAGGTCACGATGCCAGGCTCCCCCGCATTGGTCCGTTCGGTGATCCACCGAGCGATCTTGTCCAGCCAAGGCCAACGGTCCTCGTCGCCGAGGGGATGTCCGGCAGCCATCTTCTCGATGTTGGCCTGCGGGTGCAGATCGTCTCCCTCTTGAAGATCCCATCCCATGGCGCCGGCAATCATTCCGCCGACGGTTGATTTACCCGACCCCGAGACACCCATCACGACGAGTACCGGATTCTTCTGCGCTATTTCAGTAGTCATGTTCGCGCCCTAGATGATTGCGCTCAGTACAAGAACGCCGGCCAAGCCGGACACCGAGATGATGCATTCCATCACGGTCCACGTCTTGAGGTTCTGTACGACGCTGACACCGAGGTATTCCTTGACCAACCAGAACCCGGCATCGTTGACGTGTGAGAGAAAGAGGGATCCTGCACCGATCGCGAGCACCATCAGCGAGACATGGGTGGACGACAAATCTGCGGCAACCGGGGCAAGAATGCCCGACGCGGTCACCGTGGCAACTGTTGCCGAACCTGTTGCAACGCGGATCAATACAGCAACCAACCAGGCGAGGAAGAGTACCGGCAGGCTGCTGCCCTTGATCGCGTCGGCAATCACGTCGGCGATGCCCGTGTCGATGAGAACCTGCTTGAAGCCTCCGCCGGCGCCGACGATCAGAAGGATGCCGGCAATCGGTGGCAGTGAGCTTTCCAGCGACTTCGAGATGGCCTTGCGGTCCATTCCACCGCCGCGGCCCAGGAGCACCATGCCGGCCAGAACTGCGAGACCCAAAGCAACAACGGGTGTTCCGAGGAAATCGAGCACCGATTTGGGGAGCGCATCTGAATCAGGAGCGATGACGTCGGCAAATGCCTTGCCGAGCATGAGCACCACGGGAAGCAGGATTGCCGACAGAGTTGCTGCGAAGGACGGCCTCTGCTTCTTCTCTTCCTCCCCCAAATCTTCGCCGGTGACAAAAAGATCCGGAACCTTGACATCAACCCACCGTGCGGCGATCTTGCTGAATACCGGACCGGCGAGAACAACAGTGGGGATGGCGACCAGCACACCGAGCGCCAGAGTAAGGCCGAGGTTCGCGTCCAATGCGGAGACAGCAACGAGCGGGCCCGGATGCGGCGGGACCAGTCCGTGCATTGCAGAGAGTCCGGCGAGCGTGGGGATTGCGATACGGATCAAGGACTGACCGGAGCGCCGAGCCACCAAGATAATGACCGGCATCAGGAGCACAAGTCCGATTTCGAAGAACATCGGCAGTCCGATGACGGCACCGACCAACGCCATCGTCCAGGGCAGCGCCGCGGCACTGGAGCGACTGACCAAAGTGTCGACAACTCGATCGGCACCGCCCGAGTCGGCCAGCAGTTTGCCGAACATCGCTCCGAAGCCGATCAGGATGCCGACGCCACCCATCGTCGAACCGAATCCGGTGGCGAATGCGGCGACGGATTCCGCGGACCCGAGACCAGCAGCCAGACCGACGCCGACGGCCCCGATCGACAGAGCGAGGAAGGGATGCAGATCCAGCCAGGTGATGAGCGCGATGATCACGGCGACGCCGGCGACGGCGGCGATGATCAATTGAGCGTCGCTACCAGCGGGGACGATCTCCGCCGCCAGCAGTGCTGTGGTGTTCATAGGGACTCCAGTCCGGTGAGTGATTGAGGTCACTGTTCCTTAATTAACCTACAATTTCAAGACCAGACACTAATTTGTAGTATTTATAGAGCTTGCAGCGGGCTTATCCATACGCATGGGACGATCTATCTATGACCGCCGTCCCCTTTCAGCAACTGCACGACTCGATGCTGGAACAACTGGGCCAGGACATCGTGGGCGGCGTCCTGAAACCGGGCACCACCATCTCCGCCGACGAGGTCGCGACCCGCTACGACGTGTCCCGCACCGTCATCCGGGAAGTCGTGCGAGTCCTCGAATCACTCGGCCTGGCCGCCGTGCGTCGACGCGTCGGGATCACCATCCTCGGATCCGAACATTGGAACGCACTCGACCCCACTGTCATCCGCTGGCAATTGGCCGGACCCGACCGATTCGAACAGTTGTCGATCCTCAGCGAATTACGCTCCGGAATCGAACCGCTGGCTGCCCGCTTGGCCGCGACAAGGGCCACCCCCCGGCAATGTGGTGCGCTCACCGCAGCCGTCATCGGCATGTCAGCTACCTCCCGAGCCGCCGACACGGACGCCTACCTGGGCCACGATGCCGACTTCCACCGCACACTTCTCGCGGCGTCGGGAAACCCGATGTTGCGCGCAATGTCGCAGATCGTCGTCGAAATTCTCGAAGGTCGAACTCGGCATGCCCTGATGCCCCACGAAGCCGACGCCGAAGCGATTCACCTGCACGGCGTGGTGGCGTCGGCCATCCAATCGGGCGACGCCGACGCTGCCGAATCTGCAATGCGCTCGATCGTCGCGGAATCCGCGGGCGCCGTCGAAACCATGCGCACCAGCACACCGCCGCCGGCTCACTTGTAAGTCGAACCACAGACTCTGCGGATTTGCCCCGCAACCGCTCCGCAAGTGGAACGCTGGGCCTCATGACATCACTCGCTACCTCGAACAGCGCACTCTGATGGCCCGCGCGGTACGCGTCGTCGTTCTCGGCGCCGGATCGTGGGGAACCACCGTCGCCGGCCTCGCTGCCCGCAACACGCCCACGTTGCTGTGGGCGCGAAACGAGGACGCAGCCGACGAGATCAACACCAATCGGACCAATTCCAAATACCTCGGCGACCGAAGGCTCACCAAGGGGCTGAGAGCAACGTCCGATCTGGTCGAAGCAGCTCGCGAAGCCGACGTCCTGGTGTGTGGGGTGCCGTCACATGCCGTGCGCTCCACACTCGCCGAGATCTCCGACGAGGTACGCGCGTGGGTGCCGATCCTGTCGCTCTCCAAGGGCCTCGAACCCGGGACTCGTCTGCGCCCCACCGAAGTAATCGCCGAATGCCTGCCCGGCCACCCGGTCGGCCTTCTGGCCGGACCGAACATCGCCAAGGAAATTGCCGACGGCATGGCCGCCGCCTCCGTCGTCGCAACACAGGACGATCGCGTGGCCGCTGCCCTTCAACCGCTGTTCGCGTCCGCAGTGTTCCGCGTCTACCGGAACACCGACGTTCTCGGGTGCGAGCTTGGTGGCGTTCTCAAGAACATCGTGGCGATCGCGTCCGGCATGGCTGACGGACTGGGCGTCGGTGACAACACTCGCGCCATGGTTCTTGCCCGTGGACTCGCGGAGATGACCCGCATGGGTGAAGCAATGGGCGCTAATCCGCGAACCTTTGCCGGATTGACCGGCGTCGGCGATCTGATTGCCACATGCATGGCTCCGACGTCGCGCAACCGTCGCGTCGGCGAGGCTCTCGCCCAAGGACTCACGGTCGAGGAAGCTGTCGCCAAACTCGGCCAGGTTGCCGAGGGCGTCAAGACTGCGCCGACGGTTATGGCCCTGGCTCGGGAGTTCGGCGTGGACATGCCCATCGCGGCTGAGGTCGAGGCTGTCATCGCCGGCCGGCAGAGCGCGAACGACGCCTACCGAGGCCTCCAGAAGGTGGCGGCCGGTGGCGAGGAAGACATCGCGTGATCAATATCTACAGGTATCTAGCTAATCAGCTAGATACCTGTAGATAGATCAATCGACTGGATCAGCCACCCACCGGACGCAGGATCCACCAGCCGCCCACCACCAGAACTCCGACGTTGACCAGCAAGAACAGCGCCACCCAGACAATCGCGGGTATCGGTGAAAGCCTTGCTAGTTGATCGGCATCGGAATCCGGTGCGCCGCCACGCTGCATGCGCTGACGCTGAAGTTCCACCACCGGACGCGGCCCAGCGAAAAGCAGGAAGAGCGTCAGGAAATACGCGGCCGCCACCTGCTGTTCCGGAGTCCCCCACCACACCAGAGCAAACAGCACCGCGCCGACCACCGCCAGTGAGAACACCCCGTACAGATTGCGGATCAGCACCATCATCACCGCGATCACGAACAGCCCGATCCACAGCACCGACACAGCACGCTGCGCGCCCAACAATGCGGCAGCGCCGAGTCCGAGGATCGACGGCCCCACGTACCCGGCGAACGTCATGAGGATGACACCCAAACCCGTCGGCTTTCCCGACGAAATCGCAACACCCGACGTATCCGAGTGCAGCCGAAGGCCTTTCAGCCTACGCCCGACCAAGACCGCAACAATGAGATGCGCGCCTTCGTGTGCAATGGTCACGACATTGCGCGCAACCCGCCATAGGTGTGGTTCAAGGACGATCACGACAGCCAACAGCGCCATCAGTGGAACTACCCAAGTCTGTGGCGCGGGACTGATCGCCGCAACGCGATCCCAAGCCGTCTGCAGCGCGTTCATTCCGCCTGCCCTCGCAAGTAGCGGCCGAAATGCGGAACCGTGAATCCGATGGAACCCCGCTCGGCCGAATAGATCAGCCCCTTCTTGATCAGACCGTCACGCGCGGGTGAGAGCGACGCCGGTTTGCGGCCGAGTTCGACGGCAATCGCCGACGTCGCGACCGGACCGTCGTCACCGGAAAGATCTGCCATCGCGCGCATGTATTCACGTTCCGCCGGAGTGGCTCTCTCGTAACGTGATCCGAAGAAGCCGACTGCCAGTTCTTCTTCGGCACTCGGAGCGCCCACTCGCACATCATCTTTGGTGATCGGACTCGACGCGGCCACATCCCACGTCGCTTTTCCGTAGGCCTGAACAAAATACGGATAGCCGTCCGCCGCGTCGTACAGCGCGTCGAGCGCTTCGTCCGTGAATTTGACGTCCTCACGCTCGGCGGGCGCAATCAATGCCTGGTCTGCAGCTTCCCGTTCGAGTCGATCGATCCGGTGATAGCTGAACAGCCGCTCCGAGTAGCTTTTCGACGCCGACAACACTGCTGGCAGATGCGGAAGTCCGGCTCCCACGACGATGAGCGGTGCACCGTCTTGGCTGAGTTCATGGCACGCGCCGCAGATCGCAGATACGTCCGCAGCACTGAGGTCCTGCATCTCGTCGATGAAGATCGCGATCCCGACGCCGACATCGCGCGCCAGCGACGACGCTTCCATCAGCAATTCCACCAAGTCGATCTCGATGTCACCGCTGTCGGCTCGGCCCTTGATCGCCGGAGCATCGATGCCTGGTTGCCACCGTTCGCGCATTCCCTTGTCCGCAGTCGCGCGTAGCGCAAAGGATTTGAGGACACCCAGAAACTGTTCTACTCGCTCCGGATCGCGATGTGACACCGCAATTTCCCGCACTGCCATGTGTAGAGCGGAAGAGAGTGGGCGTCGTAAATCTTGATCGGGACGTGCCTCAATTTTGCCTGTCCCCCATCTCTTCGAGATGGCGGCCGACCGTAACTGGTTGAGCAGCACCGTCTTTCCGACACCGCGCAGCCCGGTCAGGACAACACTGCGCTCGGGCCGTCCTCGAGCAATTCGCTCGAGGACGACATCGAAGGCATCGATCTGCTTGTCGCGGCCTGCCAACTCCGGCGGCCGTTGACCGGCACCGGGGGCATATGGATTGCGCACTGGGTCCATGCCAACCGACGGTACAAGCCGACTAGCCGCATATGCCGCTCTCTAGGGCGTGTCCTAGAAAACTAGGAACCGGCGCTTCCCGTACTGCTGCTTCCGTTACTCAGACTGCCCGTGAGACTTCCCGTGAGACTTCCCAGGCTGCCACTGTTGCTGCTGCCGAGTTCACTGCTTCCCGCCTGGATTCCCGCCTGGATCCGGAGCACTTCTGCGATCACGTCGTTGAGGGTTTCGAATCCCAGGCCCTCGAGTGATCCTGAGAGGCTTCCAGCGCCACCGTCACTGCTGCCCACACTTCCGCTGCTACCCAGACTCCCGAGTGGACTACCCACGAGGACGACCTCCGGCAAGCTGATCGTCGGAATCGGAATGTTCCCACTGATGAGACCAGCGGTAAGTTCGGGGATCGATACGCAAGCGCCAACCACGCCGTAGATGCCCGGCGACACAGTCACGGTCTCGGTCAGGCTTCGCTGCGGAAGAACGCCGAACAGGTCCAAGGGGCTTTCGACCAGCGGGTATTCGAGAACACCCGGCGTCAGGATCGATGCGGGGTCGTTGATGATTCCGGGCAATTTCCCGACCGCGACGACCACCGGCGTGCAGTTGATGAAACTGAACCGCGGATTCGGGTTCGTGAGCGTGAACGTGATGTCGTTGTCTGCCACACTCACCTCCAACGGCGGTGCGAGCGGCGCTGCGAGAGCCGACGTGGTTCCGGCAAAGGTCAGTCCGATCGCTGCTGCCGAGCTGATCGCCACTCCTCCGAGCACACGCTTGAACCCACGACTATGCATTTCCGTACCTCCGGATAGCTCGGTAATTGAGACTTCCAGAACAATAGACTGATTAGTCGGAAATGTGCTACGGAATAGCGAACTGCACCGGAGCCGGAAAGGTTACCCCGAGTCCGGTGCAGCTGACAAGAATTACCGTGTGCCAATTTTCACTTCGGCAGGAAGCCCGACAGCAGTCCCTCGAGGCTTCCGCCACTCAGGCTTCCCATGTCGATGCCACCGAAGGGGTTACCGATCGTGACCAGCTGGGGCGTACCGAAAGCCGGCTTGATGGGGATGACCGTCGGGTCGATGCATGCACCGATCACGGCATACATTCCGTCAGGAACATCGGCCACCGGCATGGTCACCGTCTCTCCCGCGGGAACGCCGAACAGAGACTGAAGATCCGCAACATGGGGGTAGACAACAACAGTCGGGTCGAGCAACTTGCTCGGATCGTCGGCAATGTTTGCCGCTTCGAGCGCGTTGACGACAAGCGCCTGGCACCGCGGCGCCAAAGCCCCATTTGCGGTGCTGTTGTTGTTGACAACCGTCAACGACATATCGTTGCCGTCGACCGTGAAGGTCACTTCGGGCGCCGTAACAGCGGCTGACGCGATTGCCGGGCTGATCAGTGCTGCGCCGCCAACGGTTGCGGCAGCGACAGCCACAGCGCCTACTACGCGACGAATCGTAAACTTGCTCTCTACCTGCATTGACGACCCTCTCATTGCTGGTTCCGCGACCGGAGCCGCGATGACCTGCGAAGTTTAGAACTAGACAAGCGTCCAATGTGAAGGAATCGTACAAATCGGACCAAACGCCCAAAGCTCGGGACCAATGTCCCACAGTAGGGGCGCGTCACCAAGTGATATTCACATGCCAACCGAGTCGACACCGCAAAGAAGCCCACGCTTCTCCAGGATCGGCCGGACGCCTTCACCGAACTGGTACGTCTCCTCGAGATGTGGATAACCCGACAGAATGAAGTGATCCAAGCCGATTGCTGCGTACTCGGCGATCCGGTCGGCAACCTCCTCATGCGAACCGACCAGCGCGGTCCCGGCGCCTCCGCGCACCAACCCGACACCGGTCCACAGATTCGGCGAGATCTCCAACGACCGCGCGTGCGCACCCTGGCTGTACGCCGAGCCGCCACCGTGCAAGTCGAGCATCCGACGCTGCCCTTCCGAACCTGATCGAGCGAGATTCGCTTGCGCCAGTTCGACTGTCGCCGGATCCAAGGCGCTCAGCAGACGATCAGCCTCCGCCCACGCCTCCTCTGCTGTGTCACGACTGATGATGTGCAGACGAATTCCGTAGTCGAGGCTTCGGCCCTGAATCTCAGCCAGGTCCCTGATCCAGTCGATCTTTGAGGCAACCGCGGACGGGGTTTCACCCCAGGTGAGATACGTATCGGCAAAACGTGACGCAACGGTGCCCGCGGCCGGTGACGAGCCCCCGAAAAAGATCGGCGGAACGGGATCCGGAATCCGATGCAAGGCAGCATTTTCCACGCTGACGTACTCTCCGGAGAAATCGACGGGACCGTTCCCGGCCCACAACTGCCGAATCACGTCGAGAAATTCGCCGCATCGCGCGTATCGCTGGTTCTTGTCCAGAAAGTCTCCGAAAGTTCGCTGCTCGTAGTCTTCGCCACCGGTTACGACATTCAGGAGTAGCCGGCCGCCGGATTGCCACTGGAACGTCGCCGCCATTTGAGCCGCCAACGTCGGACTCGACAAACCTGGCCGGAGCGCAACGAGAAACTTGAGGGTTTCGGTGGTGTCCACCATCATCGCCGTCGTCAACCAGGCGTCCTCGCACCACGCTCCGGTCGGAGTGAGGACGGCTTCGAATCCGTTGGCTTCTGCTGCAGCTCCGATCTGGTTCAAGTACTTCAGCGTCGCGGGACGGTCCCCGGACATCGAACTTCCGTGCCCGCCGGCCATCAGGTTGCGGGAATCGCCGTAGGTGGGCAGATACCAGTGGAAACGCAGAGACACGCCAGTTCCTCTTTTCGACGCCAGCAAGCAGAGGTCTCCATTACAGTGCCCGGACACGCCCTGGGTCAGGGTTGAAATCACGGAGATTCTTAGATGGCGCATCCGTGAACCGGTGATTATTCATAAATCTTGGCTATCCACTAGAAATCATGAGAAATCCCTGACAAGAGAATTTTTCCAATACGTCACTGCATCGGATACATCTGTGTATCGTTTGTGAAACCCACCGAACCGGAGGTACCGATGAGCTATGTGGCTGCCTTACCGCCCAAACGCGTCACCAAACGTAGAGGTCAAACGCGCCAGCGACTCCTCGACGCAGCGGCTGAGGTCTTTGCCGCCGAAGGGTTCGGACGCGCGACGGTCGAGCAGATCTGCGAGCGGGGTGGGTACTCACGAGGGGCCTTCTACTCCAACTTCGGATCCCTGGACGAACTGTTCTTTGCCATGTGGGAGCAACGATCCGCAGCAATGCTGGCAGACCTGAAAAAGGCGAGCGCGGCAATCACTGCCGGCTCACTCGACATAACTTCCGCCGTCGCGCGGATCGTCGAGGTGGTCCCCGTCGACCCACAGTGGTATCGGATCAACGCAGAATTCACGGCTCACGCACTTCGCAACGACGCCCTCCGAACCGCGTTAGCCGACCGCGAAGACGCGATCCTGCAAACCTTGCTGCCAATCGTCGAATCTGCACTCCACGATATCGGACGAAAAGTAGTCGGTGATCCCACGGCACTCGGACGGGCCCTGGTAGCAATCCATGACGGCACCAGCGTGCAGTGCCTCGTCGACACGGACACCGGTGCCGCGTTTACGCTGCGCCGCGACATTTTCACTCGAATCCTGCTGTCCTACAGCGCATCAATCGAATCCAACCAGCCAGAAGAGGAGTTGCTGTGAGCGAACATGCTGACGTCATCGTTGTCGGGGCCGGGCTTGCGGGCCTGGTCGCCACCTACGAACTGACGCGCGCGGGACGCAAAGTGCTTGTCGTAGAACAAGAAAACGCGGCCAACCTCGGCGCTCAGGCTTTCTGGTCCCTGGGCGGACTTTTCCTCGTCGACAGCCCCGAACAACGCCGACTCGGCATCAAGGATTCTCTGGATCTGGCCATGCAGGACTGGATGGGCACGGCTGCCTTCGACCGCGACCGCGAAGACCACTGGCCCCGCCAATGGGCCAAGGCCTACGTCGAGTTTGCAGCGGGAGAAAAGCGAGAGTACCTGCACGACTTGGGACTTCGATTGATGCCGAACGTCGGCTGGGCTGAACGCGGCCGCGGCATGGCTCTCGGTCACGGCAACTCCGTTCCCCGATTCCACCTCACCTGGGGAACTGGCCCCGGCGTCGTCGACGTATTTCTCAACAAGGTGATCGCGGCGCAGAAACGTGGACTCGTCACGTTCAAGCACCGCCACCAGGTCGATCAACTCGTACTCACCGACGGTGCAGTCACCGGAGTTCGCGGCACTGTCCTCGAGCCCTCCAACGCCATTCGCGGAGTCGAAAGCTCCCGCACACCAATCGGGGAATTCGAATTCTCCGCGCAGGCCGTTGTGGTCACCTCCGGTGGCATCGGCGGCAATTACGAACTGGTGAAGAAGAATTGGCCCGAGCGACTGGGCAAGGCGCCGGAGCACATGCTGACCGGCGTACCGGCACACGTCGACGGACGCATGCTCGAGATCACCGAATCCGCCGGCGGCAACATCGTCAACCGCGACCGCATGTGGCACTACACAGAAGGAATCCAGAACTGGAATCCCATCTGGCCCAATCACGGCATCCGCATCATCCCCGGCCCGTCGTCAATGTGGTTCGACGCCACCGGAAAACGCTTGCCGGTGCCCAACTTTCCCGGTTTCGACACGATGGGAACCTTCAAGTACATCCTCGACAGTGGTCACGAGTACACGTGGTTCATCCTCGATCAGAAGATCATCGAGAAGGAATTTGCACTGTCCGGTTCGGAACAGAACCCCGACTTCACCAATCGCGATTTCAAACTCCTGCTCGAACGCATCAAGAAGGGTGCACCCGGACCTGTCGAAGCATTCAAGCAGAAGGGCGTAGACTTCGTGGTGCGCAACAACCTTCGCGATCTTGTCGACGGCATGAACGCGCTCACCGACGAGCCGCTCCTCGACTTCGAGGACATCGAACGTGAAATGATCGCCCGCGATCGTGAGGTCGACAACAAGTACAGCAAAGACTTCCAAATCACCGCCATCCATGGTGCCCGCAACCTGCTGGCCGACAAGATCGTGCGCGTCGTCGCACCGCACAAGATCCTCGACGCCAAAAACGGCCCGCTGATCGCCGTCCGCCTCCACTTGCTTACGCGAAAGACTCTCGGAGGCTTGGAGACCAACCTCGATTCTCAGGTCATCAAGGCTGACGGCAGTGTATTCGCCGGCCTGTATGCCGCCGGTGAAGTGGCCGGCTTCGGCGGCGGCGGCGTCCATGGATA
The DNA here is from genome assembly GCF_030056815.1 of Rhodococcus sp. IEGM 1379. Classification (GTDB taxonomy): domain Bacteria; phylum Actinomycetota; class Actinomycetes; order Mycobacteriales; family Mycobacteriaceae; genus Rhodococcus_F. The sequence continues at coordinate 171,902 of NZ_JASHKR010000002.1, read as the reverse complement.
CAGCGCACTGGAAGGAACCTTCCTCGGCGGCTGCATTTTCTCCGGCCGTGCAGCGGGCCGAGCGTTGGCACGAGACCTGTAACCGCAATCAGCCCGCTCGCGTACGGCGAGCGGGCTGAATACCGTTTCAACCGAGTAGCGTTCCACCAGTGAGAATTCGTGCAATCATCTCGAGCCGTGGCCCTTCCTGCTCTGGCTGTGCGTGCACTACCGCGCTGAGCGCCTCTCCGTCCAGTAGATGGACGACGGTGAACAGAACCATATCGAGCTGATCTTCCGGAATGTCCTGCATCACCGGGAGCTGACGGGCAACGTCAGCGATCTCCTTGTGGTACCGCTCCGTGACCGGGGCAAGATGCGCTCGAAGTTCGGTATCTGCGCGCGAAGCACCCAAAAGTTCGTACCATGCCGCATTGACAGGTGCACGACATGCCGCTCGCAGCAACAAGAGGCAATCCCTCACGGAATCGGATTGCAGCAGTTCGAGACCGCCGCGAAAGTTCGCAATCTGCTGCTCCCGCACTCGATCTGCAGCTGCGGCCATCAGATCTACGCGCGTCGGAAAGTGCCGGAAGAGACCACCCGATGACACGTCAGCCCGGGTACACACTTCACGAATCGTCGTCGCCGTGTAGCCGACCTCGCCGAGACTGGCCATGGTCGCGTCGAGAATCTTCGAGACCGTGTATTCACGGCGCTCCTGCTGCGTGCGACGGCGTTCGACGTCCACTTTCATTTACGATGTCGCCTTTCGCCGAGTCGAGCGATCACGCTTACCGGCGCGCAAAAAAATTCCGGTTCCGGCACCGGCCCCGTAGCCAGCAGCGAACTCTCCCGATTCGAAGACCACCTCACCACCGATGACTGTCGCGACAACAGCACGATCATTGCGATTCACCATGCGACTGAGCCCGCCGAACTCCGGCATCGGCGCCTCCGCATACTCCTCGGTAGAGCTGTCGAGTCCGGCAGGATCGACGATCACGAAGTCGGCACGATCACCGACACGCAGGAATCCCGCATCGAGGCCGTAGAACTCACCGATTTCTCCGGTTAATTTGTGCACGACTTCTGCCGTGTCCATGACCGGTGTGCCGCGCTCCGCGTACTCGTGAATTCTCTGCAACAAACGGATTCCGTAGTTGTAGAACGCCATGTTGCGCAGATGCGCCCCCGCATCGGAGAAGCCGATGGTCACTCCAGGTCGAGTGAGAAGGTGATTCAGTATCTCGGGTCGGTGGTTGGTGATGACCGTCGTCCAGCGCACGGAAGTTCCGTATTCCACTACCAAATCGAGAAATGCGTCGACCGGATGCATCGCCCGATCTCGTGCGACGTCCCCGAAGGTCTTGCCGATCAACGTCTCGTCCGGACATTCCAGAATTGTCGCGTCGTCGAAATCTCGATGCCAGATGCGTGAGGAGAACTTCTTCTCGAAGTCCTGACGGAACCATCGCCGGTACCCTTCGTCCCGCAATAGGTCGTTGCGGCCCATCTCTTCTCGCAGATGCAATGCTGCTCGCCCGGAACCGAACTCTTCGAAAACCACCAAGTCGATACCGTCCGAGTACACCTGGAACGGAACCGGAAGATGTTGCCAGCGCAAAGCGCCTTTCCCGAACCCGTTGGTAAGCCTCGCTATCGGACCGAAGATCCGATAGAGCCACGGGTCGGATTTGGGATCAGCTGCGGCCAGAACGGACAGCTTGAGCGGCTTGCGCATCAAGCCGGTGCTGGCTGCCGCAAAGAAGATGATGTCGTACTTCGTATTGAGATTCGGAATGGTCTGCAAGACAGCATTTCGGCGTCGCAGGATCTTGTGTAGCCGCCGAAACTCACTCCACCTCGCATACGTCGAGGGCAACGACCGTGAGCGATACCGGTCCCCGTCGAGTTTGTCCCAGGGGTTGGTCATGGTCGAGAGTCCGAGGAATCCTGCGTCGAGCGCACTCTCCACGGCAGCCTCCATGGTTTGCTGCTCTTTTTTGGTCGGTTTCTGACTACCGTCGGTCGATCTGCCCAGCCCCATCACCTTGGCTCGGATATCCGAGTGCCCCAGGAAAGCAGCAACATTGGGCCCCAAAGCCAGAGAGTCGAGCGCCAAAGCATATTCCTGCGGCGACGACCACGTCTTTCCGTTGCTCAAGGCAGCCAAAACGTGTTCACGCGGAAGAGCTTCCACCCTCGAAAACATGTCCGCAATGTCAAGAGGATCGCTGAATACCGTTGACAACGAACAGTTTCCAACCAAAACGGTGGTGACACCGTGCCGGACGGATTCGTTGAGCCCCGGTGCCACCAGAACCTCGGCATCGTAGTGCGTATGCACGTCGATGAAGCCGGGCATCACCCATTTACCCTCGGCGTCGATAACCCTCGTGCTCACACCAGGGCTCAGCGGTTCACGACTGACCTCGACCACCTGGCCGTCCCGGACCCCGATATCTCTGATCGACGCCGGACTGCCCGCACCGTCGAACCACAGTCCGCGTTGAACAATCAGGTCAAGATAACGCGCCATTGGTGACCTCCATCACATTGATGCAGGAAGGCTACTTCATTTAGAGGTTGCGCACTCTCTTTTTGGGCGAATTTTTCTACGCCGCCCAGAGAATTACACCGATCGGCGTCAACATACCGATTGATCCCGTCAAAATCTTGTCAACAAGGCACCCAGCGCTCCCGATCCGTCCGGATACTTGTTCGGTGAGACATGCAGTGATGATCGGCCACGCCAACGCCCTACGCCAACGAACCCCGCGCGCAGCGAAGCAAAGTCTCCGCGAGCGTCAAAAGCTCTCGGTGGCAACAGGTCTGGCAGGACTTTCGCTCGACGCGATGGCCTCGGTATCGTACGGTCCTGAGGCCATTGTGTTGGTGCTGGCGCTAGCCGGCGGGGCCGGACTCGGGTTCACTCTTCCGGTGACAATTGCCATCGCGATACTGCTCGCAGTCTTGGTTGCGTCGTACCGCCAGGTCATTGCCGCCTTCCCCGAAGGCGGCGGCGCCTACGCCGTCGCCCGGAAACACCTGAGCAAGCGAGCCAGCCTGACTGCTGCCGCGTCGTTGATCATCGATTACACCCTCAATGTCGCAGTGTCGATCGCTGCCGGCGTCGCGGCACTGACGTCGGCTTTCCCAACTCTGTTGCCCTATACGGTGTGGATCGCACTGGTGATTCTCGGCGGCATCACGGCGTTGAATTTGCGCGGAATCGCTGATTCGGCGCGAGCATTCATGCTGCCTACCGCCATCTTTGTGGTCAGCATCTTCACCGTGATTATCGCGGGACTGTTTCGAGACGAACCGGCCGCCCAAGTGTCGGCACCGTTCCTCGTCGGCAATGCGCACACAATCGGGGTTCTTCTACTCCTCAAAGCATTTTCGAGTGGTTGCGCCGCATTGACCGGAGTCGAGGCCATTGCCAATGCCGTACCGAGCTTCAAGAAGCCCCGAGTACGCACGGCCCAGCGCGCCGAGGTCGCATTGGGAGTCCTGTTGGGCACCATGCTGATCGGACTCGCAGTACTGATCGAAAAGTTCGCCTTGGCTCCGGTACCCGGAACAACAGTCCTGTCCCAGCTCACATCCGCCGCTCTCGGAAATGGCGTCGGCTACTACGTCGTCCAGTTCTCGACAGTAGTGCTGTTGGCCCTCGCTGCGAACACGTCGTACGGCGGACTACCCAACCTGATGCGAATCCTCGCCGATGACAATGTTCTTCCACACCGCTTCAGCCGGAAGTCGTCTCGGGACGTCTTCACGTACGGAGTGTTGGCCTTGGGCGGTGTCGCTGCCCTGCTTCTGATCGGATCCGCCGGCAAGATGAATACCCTTGTCCCCCTGTTTGCGATCGGCGTATTCATCGGGTTCACTCTCGCCCAGTACGGCATGGTGAAGCACTGGCTGACACTGCGAACCCCCGGCTGGAAATGGCGCTTGGCCCTGGGCGGTTTCGGAGCTGCCTTGACCGCGATCGCAGCGGTGGTGACCACCGCAATGAAGTTCACCGAAGGCGCCTGGCTGATCGCGCTCGCGCTACCGGCACTCGTGTTGGGTATGGAACGCGTCCGCGGCGCCTACCAGCACATCGGGGAACGTCTGACCGTCAGCGCAGACAAGAGCACCTCTCCGGCAATCGGATACAAGCCGGCCGTGCTGGTTCCGGTCTCAGGCCTGACGACGCTGTCGTCGCGCGCCATGGACGCTGCGTACGCCATGTCGTCGCAACCGATCGCCATCCGAGTCTGCATGGAGCACGAGTCGACGGCCGAGTTCGCTCGAAGATGGAATGCAGAGTACCCGAATTCCCGGTTGATCATCATCGAGGACACCGAGAACTCGGTGGGACTCTCACTGTCCCGGTACATTCGAGCACATTTCCCCCACCGGGAAACGTTTGCCGTGATCGCCACTCTTGATCCGGCAACGCCGTGGCACCGGTTTCTTCCGCGTCAACGCACTGACGAGGTTGCCGACGCACTGCGCAAGCACACCGATGCCGTGGTCTGCCAGGTACCGGTTCGGATAGATCCGGCCTTCCGAGATCCTGCGTTGCGCGCCTAGATCACAGCGACGTGCCGAACAGCATCCCGAGCAGGTACGTTGCGCCGGCGGCGCCGTAACCGATGGCGAGTTGTCGAAGCGCACGCTTGAAAGGCGGACCACCGGAAAGCAATCCGACCACCACACCGGTGCCCAGCAGGGCAATGCCAACCAAAACGGAAGCCACAATGAGTGCCGCCGTGCCTTCCAACCCGAACAGGTACGGCAGCACCGGAATGATTGCGCCGGAAGCGAAGAAGCAGAAACTCGCCAACGCTGCACCGATGCCGGAACCGACCGCCTCATGGGTGTCCTCGACATCCGTAGACCCGAAGTTGTTGTACTTCAATGCCTCTGCGGCACGCACTTCAGCTTCCTCTTGCGTCATACCGCGAGCCCGATACACCAGCGCCAACTCGTTGGCATCGACATCGAGGAGTCCGACGGCGTCTCTTGCTGCCGCTCCCGGCGTGGAGGCCTCGAGTAATTCACGTTGGGAGCGCACCGAAACATATTCGCCGGCCCCCATCGACAATGCACCGGCCAGAAGTCCGGCCATACCGGTGATCAACACGATCTGATTGGAAACGCCGCTGCCGCTGATACCGAGGACCAAAGCCAAGTTGCTGACCAGTCCGTCGTTTGCGCCGAACACTGCGGCACGGAACGTTCCCGAGAGTCTGTTGCGGCCACGTGTGGCCAGGGCCCGTACAACTTCTTCATGAATCTTTTCGTCGGCACCCATCGACGCGGTGGCGTCGGCATCATGCGGGTAAGGCGACCGTGTCTCGGCGCGTTGGGCAAGGGCGAGAACAAAAACCGAGCCGAATCGTCTCGCCAGGAAACCGAGTATGCGCGTACGGATATCGCCACGCATCGACTTGCCCACATGATCGCCGAGGAGGGCTCGCCAATGGGCCTCATGCCGGCCTTCAGCTTCGGCCAAGGCAAGAAGGATCTCGCGCTCCTCGCCGGTCCGGCGTCCGGCAAGATCTCGGTAGACAGCCGCCTCGGCCTGCTCATCCGCTAGATACCGGCGCCACCGCTTGATGTCACGAGGCTGCGGATCGGGCCGTGCATCCGGAATCGGCGACATCGAATCTCCTTCGTGCTCGGCGGCGTAGTTCTTGTACGGGCATAGTTACCGCATTCCCGCACATCCCAGACTTAATTCGGATATACCGGACACACGTATCGGTTGTCCGGAGGAGCGAACCCCATGAGTCCAACACAAACACGTCGGATCGTCCTGTTCGCGGCACCGCTGGCGGCACTGGCCCTCGTCAGTGGTTGCGGATCCGACAGTTCCGATACCGCGGCAAGTTCCTCAGTTCCCACACCCACCGCGGCATTGTCGACCTCCGCTGCGCCGGCACCCGCACCGACTACTCACGCCGGGCACTCCACGACCGGGCAATCACAGCCCACCACGACGATGGTCCCGAATCCGCAGAACTGCACCGTCGGAGAACTGAGCGTGACCCTCGGCCAGGCGGGCGGCGCGGCAGGCTCCACCGAACTCCCTTTGGTCTTCACCAATACAAGCTCACGAACCTGCAACCTCGACGGTTTCCCCGGCGTCTCGTATGTCACGGAAGCCTCCGGGAATCCGGTGGGCGCGCCCGCGACCCGATCCGGCTCCGGTTCGGTTGTCTCACTTGCTCCCGGATCCGCCGGAACCGCGCTGGTTCGTGCCACCAACGTCGAGAACTACCCGGCCGATCAGTGCGGTGTCACCGAAGTTGCGGGGCTGCAGGTCTATCCGCCGGGCAGCTACGATTCCGTCTTTGTTCCCTACCCCACCAAAGCCTGCTCGATGACCGGCGCAAACATCAACCAACTGAGCGTCGCACCGGTCACCGGCTGATCCCTACGGCTTCAGGCGTCGTAATCCCCCGAGTGCGGGAATCATGAAGATGCCTGAAAGAACCAGTACCAGAGCGGCTTCCGTCAGCTGGAATCGACGGAACTGATCAGCGGAGTGGTATCGGGTTTCGTAGTGATCGACGCCTTGTTCTTGCAGACACACCTCCATCTCTTGGTCCTGTTGCGCCTCTAGTTCATCGATGCGGAGTGTGTACTCGGCACCTGTCTCCTCGGGGCGTTGGTCGTACGGATTCCCTTCGCCCGATCCTCCCCACGTGCACTCCTCGTAGCGAAGGTCGACAAAATTGCCTCGGATATCGACGTATCCCTGGTCGATCTCCCAATTCACTCCGGGAAGAGAGCCATCCTCCGTAGCCGTGTAGGTAACTCCCCCGTTGATGATCGGCGATGCGTCGACACTCAACGGCGCGTAGTGAGGCCTGGCGACAAATTGAAACATCACCAGTACACCAATTACACCGACCATCGTCAGCGCCATGGCCCCGATCGAACTGCGCACCAGCAGCGCAAATGCCGCCCCGAGCATCAGCGACATGAATGTGTAAGCACCCAAGGCCAATCCACTCGATTGAAAGAACGGGTACGTCAGATTCGACAAGTCGATGAGATACCCACGGCCGCCGACGAATCCGAAACTTTCGCGTTCACGCGGCCTACGCGTCCACTCCAACACAAAACCGAGCAGCGTGGTAGCAGCGGTCAACGGCACGAAAACAACCAGCACTCTCGTCCAGAACCAACGGACTCGGCTGACTGATTGGGTCAATCCCAAGACATGCGTGCCCTGCTCGATATCTCGCGAGAAGACCGTCACACCGACCAGTGCGCCCAGGAGCACCGGAAGCATTGTTGCAATCACGGTAGTCGCGGTCAATGCCGTTTCCGCCGCGCAGACCGCCGTCGCGCTACCGAAACAACCGAGAAACGACCCGAACGGGCGAGCACCGCTGTCGCCCTCGATGATCAGCCCACTGACCAATGCCGTAATTGCCAGCGCCGCAATAGTTCCCAAGGAGACAATGAGCGACGTCCGATGATGACGCCAGGTTACCCAGATCATGCTGACACCTTCGATTCTGCGCTCAGATGCCCGAGCACTAGGTCGTCCAAAGTTGCGTCGTCGATTGTCCAGCCAGCAGATCCACTCGGCCTACGACCCTCGATGAGGTGCGCATTTCGGCGGAGCCCCTTGTCGGTATGCACCACTGTGCCGGCGCCCACTACATCCGACGGATCGCCATCACCCACCAATACGTAATGGGCAGAAACCAATTCATCCAACGGCCCCGAGAGTCGCGCATTTCCGTCGCCGAGGAGAAGCAGTCGATCCGAGACGTCGGCCAGTTCGGAAATGATGTGCGAGGAAAGCAATACGGTGGTGCCGAATTCGGCGACATCTTCGAGTAACGACGACGCGACCGACCGCCTCGCGACGGGGTCCAAATCTGCCAACGGCTCATCGAGGAGCAGCAGTTTCGGCCTGCGCCCGAGCGCCAAAGCCAATGCCACTCTGGTTCGTTGGCCAGGCGAGAGATTCTTGGCCTTCGCGTCGAGAGGAACGTCTGCCCGCTCTACCAAGCCGAGTGCGTACTTGCCGTCCCAATGATCATTGGTGTGCGCACCGAACCGAAGCAGCTCAGCGACAGTAAATTTGGGGTACAGCGGCTTGTGCTGCGCCAGATACGCCAAGCCTGGACTGATGCCGCCGCGACTCGGCTCTGCGCCGAGCACGGAAATCGAGCCGTGATCCGGCGTCATCAAGCCCACTGCCACATTCATCAGAGTGGACTTGCCGGCTCCGTTCACTCCCACCAGTGCCGTGATACTTCCCGTCGCCACCTCGAAGGTGCAGGCGTCGAGCACCTTCTTGCGCCCGAAGCGCTTGTCCACGTCTGCCATGGTGAGCGCAGATTCTTGCTCGGTCATGGTGCCTCCCCCTCTTCTCCGGACGACTCTGTTTCAGTGAACTCGCGTTCGAGTTCCATATCTACGAGTGCCTCGATGTCTGTTCGCTCGAGGCCGGCAGCCACGGCGTCCGAGACCCAGCGAGACAACTCGGTACGTAGCGCGGTGCTTTCTGCCATCCCCGGCTTGGCCAAGGACTTGGTGACAAATGTGCCCAAGCCCGGCCTCGGCGTGACCAACCCGTCGCGCTCGAGCTCCTTGTACGCCTTGAGCACAGTGTTGGGATTGATCGCGAGCGCACCCACGACGTCTTTTGCAGTAGGCAGTCGGTCACCGACCTGTAGGTCGCCGAGACGGAGTGCCTGCTTCACCTGCACAACCAATTGCACGTAGGTGGGAATGCCGGATCGGCGGTCGATACGGAAGTCGATCATCCGAACCCTTTCACTAGTTCATTAGTGGAATAGATATTTACCCTACCTTTGTTCTTCAGGTCAAGGTCTTTGCCCTTCCGGTCAAGAGCAGGCACCCCTGTAAAGTGCAGATGCCCCGGATTTCCGGGGTGCCACGCTGCTTGTGAAGTCCGGTGCGATCCCGGCACTGTCGACGCAACTGTGATGTCGCCCGGATTTTGACGAGGCGAACGAGTCAGGTCACCCAGCTTCGTGGCGACACGATGGTCCTCGGACGAAGGACGCTCGTGCAGCCCAGCCTCCTGGCCGCGCCGCATGGCGACCTTTGCCCACTATTGGAGGGGTGGCTGTGAGCAGTCGGCCGACACGAACGTTCCGATCGATTTTTGCTGCGTTGGCGGTGAGTACAGCCCTGTTGGCGGGCGCCTGCAGCAGTTCGACGTCCGACGCTCCCATTACGACGGCAGCTTCCGACGGATCGTTCCCGGTGACGGTTGCAGCCGGCTCCACCGACATCACCATCGAGACGCGTCCGCAGTCGATCGTCTCGCTGAGCCCCAGCGCTACCGAAACACTGTGGGCCGTCGGTGCCGGCGATCAGGTCAAGGCCGTCGACAATCAGTCCGACTACCCCGCCGGAGTTCCCGTCACAGATCTGTCGGGCTTCGCGCCCAACGTCGAAGCCATCCTCGGCTATGCGCCCGATCTGGTCATCGCCTCCGACGACATGAATGATCTGGTCTCCGGATTGAAGAAGGCCAAGGTTCCGACGCTCTTGCTCCCCGCAGCAACAAGCATCGACGACGTCTATTCGCAGATCGAACTGGTCGCGGCGGCGACGGGCCACAAGGATGCCGGCACGGATGTCGTCAGCGACATGCGCACCAAGATCGCTACCGCGGTTGCCGGCGTTCCGGCACGGACACAGCCCCTGACCTACTTCCACGAACTCGACTCCTCGCTCTACACCGTGACGAGTACAAGCTTCATCGGGAAGATCTACGGCCTGTTCGGGATGAAGAGCATCGCCGACGCGGCCAATCAGGGTGACTACCCGCAACTTTCGGCAGAGTTCGTGGTTCAGGCCAATCCTGATCTGATCTTCCTGGCCGATTCTCAGTGCTGCGGCGTCACCGCGGAAGCTGTTGCAGCACGGCCGGGTTGGAACGGCATGAAAGCTGTGACCGGACATCAGATTCATGTGCTCGACGAGGACCTTTCCAGCCGTTGGGGACCCCGCGTCGCTGACCAGGTCCAGGCTGTTGCTGCCATCGTGGCGCAGGTTCCGACGGCCTGAGTTCTCTGATGACAAAAGCCGGTCTCGCGAACCACCGGATCGCCGCTCTTGTCGGTGCCGCACTCATTCTGTGTGCGGCACTGCTGATCGGCGTTCTGGTGGGGCCGGCAGGCCTGACCCCTGACCGCGTCATTCTCGAACTGTTCGACGGAATTCCGGGCATCCACATCGATTCCGGCCTCACCGTTCAACAGCAGGCCATTCTGTGGCAGATCCGACTTCCCCGAGTTGTCCTGGGAGCCTTGGTCGGAGCAATGTTGGCAGTGGCCGGGGCCGCTTATCAAGGTGTGTTCCGAAATCCGTTGGCAGATCCCTATCTTCTGGGTGTATCCAGCGGCGCCGGTCTGGGTGCAACGCTGGCCATCGTCTCCGGCGGCGCGCTGGGCATGTTCGGAATTCCCATGGCCGCCTTCGCCGGTGGCGTGCTGGCAGTGTTCGCGACCTACGCGCTCGGACGCAGTATCGGTGGCGCTCAGAACGCCGTGGTCATCATTCTCGCGGGTGTTGCAGTTGCAGCCTTTACCAATGCAGTGCAAACCTTTGTGCAGCAACGCTTCGACGATTCACTGCGCGAGGTCTATACGTGGCTGCTCGGCGGATTGTCGACGGACGGCTGGTCCGAAGTTCAGGTTGTCATCCCGTACGTCGTGCTGGCGTCCGCTGTCATTCTTGTTCACCGACGGGTGCTCGACGTCATGGCTGTCGGCGACGTGGAAGCCGCCAGTTTGGGTGTCGATCCGGCACGGTCGCGACTCATTCTGGTTCTTGCCGCCACCCTCGGAACCGCCGCAGTGGTCAGTGCCAGCGGCCTGATCGGCTTTGTGGGAATTGTTGTTCCCCATGCTGTTCGACTTGTCGCCGGACCCTCGCACCGACTGCTCCTGCCGCTGTCCTTGATGCTAGGCGCCGCGTTTCTCGTCCTCACCGACGTAGCTGCGCGCACTTTGATGTCGCCTGCTGAACTCCCGATCGGTGTCGTGACGGCCATGATCGGTGCACCGTTCTTCCTGCTGGTCCTACGCCGCAGCCGGGCATCGACATGACGACGCCCGCAGTACATTGCCGAGTCCTGCGAGTAGCGCTCGGCGGCAAGAACGTAGTCGACGGCATCGATCTTGATGTCTCCCCGGGCGATTGGGTAGCAGTGGTCGGCCCCAACGGCGCCGGCAAAACAACGTTGATGCATGCCTTGGCGGGGTTGATCGTTTCCACGGGTGAGCTCACCGTGTCCGGACGAAGCCCACGGGATTCGGGGCGCAAAGCCATGTCCCAGGTTGTCGCCTTGATGCCGCAGCGGCCCGTGGTACCGGAAGGCGCAACGGTCACCGAGCTTGTCGCGCTGGGCCGTACACCGTATCTACGACGCTTCGGCACCGAGACGGCCACCGATCGCGCCGTGATCAACAACGTCATCGAGCGCCTGGACCTCACTGCATTTGCCGATCGCCGCGCAACCGAACTGTCCGGCGGAGAACTACAACGTGTGGTTCTGGCCCGCGCACTCGCCCAAGAGCCCAAGGTGTTGCTTCTCGACGAGCCGACCAGCGCCCTCGACATCGGCCACCAACAGCAGGTCCTCGACCTGGTAGAGGCAATGCGGTTGTCCGACAACATCACAGTGATTGCCGCAATGCACGATCTCACTCTCGCCGGGCAGTACGGGCAGCGCATCGTGTTGCTCGATCAAGGCCGAGTCGTCGCCGACGGAACACCGTCCGAGGTTCTGCGCGCTGACCTTTTGGGCAAGGTGTACGGCGCTCGCGTTGAAGTTCTGGATCGACCGAGCGGTCCTGTTGTTGTACCGATCCTCCAAAAGAATGCCCGCTGATGGAACTGGTGATGCTCGGTACCGGTGCTGCCGACGGCTGGCCGAACCCGTTTTGTACGTGCGAGTCCTGCAAATCTGCGATCTCTACAGGGTCTGTCCGAGGCCAGACTGCCGCTCTTGTGGACAACCGAATCCTGCTCGACTGCGGACCCGAAGTACCGCGTGCCGCTACGCGATACGGCAGAACCCTCGCCGGAGTCTCACATATTCTGCTGACCCATTCGCATCCCGATCACCTGGGCCCGATGGCTCTTCTGTTCCGGTCTTGGGCCTCTCGCATCGAACCACTCCAGGTTCTCGGACCGGCCGACGCGCTTGATCTCTGCCGCGATTGGGTGGGCCCGGAAGACCCGGTCACCTTCATTCCACTCGTTGCCGGGCAGTCGATAACGCTGGAGACGTATGTTGTTCGCGCTTTGGCTGCGACACACGAAGTGCCGACGTTGCTGTACGACATCACCGACACCGACGGAACCCGAATCTTCTGGGCAACCGACACCGGTCCACTTCCCGAGTCGACCATTGGCGCAATTGCAGAAGCCGACTTCGACGCCCTCTTCCTCGAAGAAACCTTCGGCCACAAAACCGACCACGACACCGGGCACCACGACCTGCCCAGTTTCGCTCGCACCGTCACGGCATTACGCGCTAACGGTGCCGTCACCGACCGAACCGATATCGTGGCCGTCCACCTGGGGCACCACAACCCACCGCTGCCGGAACTCACTGAGACACTGAGCCATTCCAGCGCGAGAACAGTGCCTGACGGAACCGTACTGCAGCTAGGTTTACCGGCACCTCATCGCACCCTGATCACCGGTGGCGCCCGCGCGGGCAAGTCCACCTACGCAGAAAGTCTGCTTGCCTCATACAAGCACGTCACCTACATCGCCACCGGAGATCCCTACGATGACGATCCCGACTGGACCGACAGGGTGGCGTCGCATCGCGCGCGGCGGCCGACTACCTGGACGACAGTCGAAACCAGCGACGTGATCGAAATACTTTCCGGTGCAACCGAACCTATACTCCTCGATTGCCTGGGCACCTGGTTGACTGCTCGCATGAACCGACATGACGTGTGGGTGAGCGGCGATACCCCTGCGGTCCACGCCGATATCGACCAGCTTCTGAAAGCCTGGGCGACCTGCCCCGTTAGGATTGTTGCCGTCACCAACGAAGTTGGCAGTGGGGTGGTGCCGGAAACCAAGTCCGGCAGAATGTTCCGCGATCTGCTCGGCCTCCTGAACGCCCGGATCGCCGACGCCTCCGAGTCGGTCGTTCTTCTGACGGCAGGCATACCCACCAGACTGCGCTGAAACTCAGATAAGACCGGTGAGTCGACGTGCGCAGTCGAACAGGAACCCCACCAGTTCCCGGTCATCCGGCGTAACGCGCTCGAACGATCCCTGGACACACAATCCGCCGGCCACCACGTCCGCATGATCCCGAATCGGTACCGCCAACGCTGATCTTCCGAGTCGACATTCCTGAATCTCGAATGCAAACCCTTGCAAACGAACCGAGCGCAATTGCTCGACAAGTTCGTCTCGATCGTAAAGAGTGAACTCGGTGAGGCGACGCAGTTCCAGATCGTCGAGAATCCGCTCGTCGTACGCGAGCAATAGTTTGCCCAACGCATTCGAGTGAATGTTCTTCGACAGCGCGGTTATCCCGATGATCTCGTGATCCGGATCCTTGTCGACAAATCTCAAGCGGCCGGCGTTGAACGAGGCGACATGCAACCCGTACCGCGTGTGGGTACGCATCTCTTCAACCTGATCGTGCAACGAAGGTGACGGACCACTGGCCGAGGCGGCATGCGAAAGCTCAGCCGTACGCCGACCCAACGCAAAGCCGGATAGATCCGGTACCCGCACAAGAAATCCTTCTGCCACCAACAGATTCAACATGCGATACGCGGTAGCCGAAGGCACACCGGTGAAGGTCGCGATCTCCTTTGCCGTTGTCCCCGGCCCCAGATGCGCAACCGCTTCGAGCATCCCGAGGGCCTTCTGAACTGCTCGGGGTTGCTGACCACTGAAGTGGGCGTCATCTGTGGTCCGATTGCCGACTCGAGTACCGGCGGTAGCACGACCGATGGTCACTCTCTCTGCTCCGGCAAGCGGTTGCCGAAGGCAGACCGATCCGGAACCAGGTGTGGCCGACCATCGCCGTCGATGAGAAGTGTCCCTGTTCCCGGCAGTAAATCCACAGTCTCGATGCTGTCGAAAGCACCAACCGCCCGAAGGCTTTCCGGGCGAACGCGCAGGAGAATCGCGCTCCAGATCGTTCCGGATGCGGCCACTGCGGCAGCGGCAATCACCAACACCCAAACCCCGTGAACTGCCCCGTCAACAACTATGTAGACCAGCAACCCGGCGCCCGCAGCACTCACCGACAAGGTGCACAGACGCGTCGACCACGTGTGCTCACCGATTCTGCGCAGAAACCTCCAGGACGCGAAAGCCACCAACGTGTATGCACAGACCAGTGCAGTTTCCACCACTCCGTCGAAAGATCCCGAATCATCGCGGACCGCATCGGAAAACACAAGCACGCAAACCGTGCTCACAGACACAAACGTGAGGACGGCAACGTAGGGGGTTCGGAATCGGCGGTGCATCCGCGCGAGCGACGACGGCAGTACCCGCTCGACTCCCATCGAGTACAACAATCGCGAACCTGCTTGCGCGCAACCGAGAGTGCAAGCCAACCATGAACACGTCATGCCGATCTTCACTGCCAGCACAACTCCCGGGCCGGCACCGGATGCCGTCCCCTCGAAGTAGGCACCGACGATCGTCGCTCCGTGCCCGGTCATCGCTGCCCAGGCGGCAAACACGAACAGGACCCCGCAGATGATCGGCGAAATCAGCACCGTGCGAGTGACGGTAATCAACGGACGCTTCGATTCGGGCCCGAAGAATGCTGCGCTCTCGAATCCGGCCATGCTCAGCACGGTCAGCATGGCCAAGAACGGGACAGCGCTCAACGACGGATTCGGAAGCGCCACAGTAGTTGCCGTGCCGGTCCGAGTTGCCAGCATAACTGCGATGATCAAGATCAGCGAACAGGCTTCGACAACCAGAATCGCGCGGGTGGCGAACCGAACTCCCCGTACCGCGATCCATGCGACGGTGCCGGCAATCAGAATCGTGACGATCCCGGTCGGAACTGATCCTTCGAAATTGGGACCGACTATCGAAATCGTATCCAGCAGACTGGGTACTGCTTGCGAAAACACCGACACCGAAATGCCGAGATACCCTAATACCAAGGCAGTTCCGGCTGCCAGCGCAGCTTTGGTACCGGATCCCTGAAAGACAAAACTGTAGAGTGAACCGGCAGCGGCCAACCTGCGCGTGAAGTGCGTAATACAGAGCGCGACAAGAAATACTGCGGAGGTAGTTGCGGCAATGGCAACCAACCCGGCATACCCGGGGCTGTACGTGATCATCCAGAACGCAATGAATACCATCCCCGTAGCGGGTGCGATCGTCGACAAGGACTGGCCGAGAAGGTCAATCGGCGTCAATCGTCGCCGCCCCAGACCGCGCAAGGGCGAGTACACCGGATCACAGTCCTGGTCGGCACTTTGAGCGCGCACGATTGCCGCCCGTAACGCCGCTGTCAGGGCCATATCTCACCGTCCATTCTCCACCGTTGAAGAACGGCAGGGTGTTCAATGTCCAAACCTTCTTGCGGGCATATCTCCGATGTCAGTCAAATTAGTCCGCTTATGTTTCCGGCCGGTTTCCACCGTGGCGCGCAGTGCCGATCCAAGTGGGAATTCGCACGGCCCTTTTGCATCGGCGGACGCCACCGATGCTCGGCGAAACATGATGCCCGAGCCGAATAGGCGTCACTACCTGCAGATTTGCTCATTCTCATCCCGGAAATGCAATCCCACTTGCACCTCCCCCGGACGTATCCCCACCGAAGCATGTTCGCCGTAGAACACGTACAAGATGTGTCCCATACGTCACTGCTACTGCCGAGAAGAACGGAGGAATCATGGACTTCACCGTCGCAACCGCGTCAGCGATCATCGGATTTGTCCTGCTGCTTGCAGGCATCCCAAAACTGACGGACCACGAAAGTGTTGTGCGTTCGATACGTGGCTACAAGATCCTGCCAAGCATGCTCGAAGCTCCGGCGGCACGAGCACTCCCGATTGCCGAGACCGCAGCAGGAATCCTTCTGGTGACGGGGATTGCTCGGCAGTGGGCGGCCGGAGCTGCCGCAATCATGTTCACGTCATTCTTTCTCGGGCTCACTGTCAACCTTCTCCGTGGCCGCCGTGACCTTGACTGTGGTTGCTTCGCTTTCGGAATCGGCGAGATTCCGCGCATCGGATGGTTCCATGCGGTGCGCGCCGGAATCCTTGCCGTTGCATCGGTGGCCACAGTTGTGATCGGCAGTTCAGCGACGGTGCCACTTCAGGCTGCTGGTTCGGCTCTCGCCCTCCTCCTGGTATTGGCGGGCGTCTCAGCCGCGCAGATTCGATCCGTCGTTCATCTCGGAAGACGCCCGGTCGACGACTACCTCTCCGGCGCCTCCATCCGCTTGCGGGCAGCGCACGCCACCTCTCGCTACGGCGCTTGACCTACACCCTCTCCCCACTGACTGCGCAAAGGCAGGACTATTGCGATGACTACTTTTCTGCTCGTAGCAACCGTGATCCTCGTGATCGCCGTGGCCGTTCTGTTCATGATGATGCTTGCCCTCGCACGTGAAATCGGCCGAGTGCAAGTACGACTCGGCCCCCTCGGTGCCCGGATGATGGATACCGGACCCAAGGTCGAGCAGGCAGGTCCGTCGTTTGCGGGTCTGATCGACCAGGAAGGTCGAACCGTCGGAGTCGGCGGCCATCGCGACAAGCCACAGCTCCTGCTGTTCACGGCGCCGAGTTGTTCGACCTGCAAGAGCCTGCTTCCCGGACTGCGGGCGATGGCCCGAGCCGAATCCGACCTCGACGTCGTCATCATTTCCGACGGAACACCCGAAGAGCATCGAGAGTTCCTGGCCGGCAGTGGGATCGGCGACGAGCTCAGCTACATCGATGCTCGAGACGTCGGTATCGCCTACCAGGTGGGCACAACTCCGTACGGCGTAATCCTCGACGAGCACGGCAAGATTCGCGGTAAGGGCCTGTGCAACCACATGGCTCAGGTGGAGAGCTTGCTCAACGCCCTCGAATCCGGCACGCCCTCACTCCAACACCTTCACGCACGGGCGAAGTCGGGCAGCGCGGCCTGACCCCAGAGCCTGCTCGTTCCTCTTCACGAATCAGGAGAAAATCGTTGGACGACAATGTATTCCCACAACACAACATGACCGAGAACCGATATCCGGTGGACGAGGCAACCGTACAAGCGCAAGCCGAATGGATGGCGGGCCAAGGCGGTTCACTGACCAGCCGCGCGGGGCGCAAACTCTCCGAACGAGTCTCGCGACGATCGATGATCAGTCGAATCGGCAAATGGACCATGGGAGTTTCCGGAGTTGCGCTGATCAGTACCTTGCCGGTCACTCGCACCGCTTTCGCTCAGGACGCAGAGCCCGCCGCACCGGCTCCGAACCCCGGACTTCCCGGCCCCGATCCTCTGGTCCCCGTCTACGACGGTAAAGATCCGGCCGAATGCGAATACTGGCGCTGGTGCAACATGGACGGCACTTCCTGCGCTGCCTGCAATGGCGGCGGAGTCACCACTTGCGCTCCCGGCAGCAAGCCCGGTGCGGAATTCTGGGTAGGGTGCTGTACCAATCCGGATACCGGCAAGACATATCTGATCGCGTACTACGACTGCTGTGGTGCACCTTCGTGTTCCAATGCATTCTGCGGTGAGCCGGACATGCAGGCGGTGATGTACAACCCGGTGGCCGGCAGCTACGACCAGGAAATCATCTGGTGCGTATCCGACGAGTCACAGGCGTACACGTGCACGATGGCGCCGATCATCGGCGAGGACTGCCAGACCCGTCCCGCCGCACGCCCCAAGGTCGGTGCCGGATCATGACCACTTCCCGATACCGAAAATTCGCCCGTCCCGCAGTAGCCGTACTCCCACTCACCGTCGTCCTTGCCCTCGCCGGATGCAGTTCGTCCGACAACGACGAATCGTCCAGCGCCGGCGATGTCACCTATCCCACCGTGCCGTTCACCGCGCCCGGCGAAGGCATTTCGATCGGACACGACGATCAGGAGATCGGCGATACCATCCCCGAGCCGCTGCACGTCGGTTCCATCATCCCGATCGCACCTGATCGACTTCTCGGGGTCGAAGGTGGGTTCGGGAAACTCGAACTCAGCGTCAATGTCATCGACCCGAAAACCGGTGTAGCCGAGAGCCGCATCACCGTGGGACCGGGCATCTGGGACCCGGTCATTCACGGATTTGTCGGGGCTACGCCCGAGGATCCCGCCGTTCTCGCCGCCGAGGTGTGGAGGCCTCGAGGTTCGCGTGGCGCAGCCGATTTCACGGTCAGCACCTACTCCGGCAACCTATTGGAGCCTGCCGAAGTCGAACTCCCGGACGTGGCACGCGTGCATTCTCGTCCCGGTTCAAATGCGGTGACGTCCGACGGCAAGTTCTTTGTCACGTGGGATGACGGCCTGTACGGCATCCGCGTCGTGGATCTGGAGAAGAAAGAAGCCAGCGGAGCCCTGCAAATCGTCGGTTGCGGACCCTTTACCTGGATGGTCGGGCACGAACTGTACAGCGTCTGTGAGGACAGCCGTGAGCTGCTCCACGTCACGATCAGCGACGACGGTGTTCCGACGGAGACGGCCCGCTCCAAGGTTCTGCCCGATGATTTTGTCTCCACCCGCAAGGTCACCTGGGCCCCCGACGCACAGAAAGCGTTGTTGGTCAGCGAGAACGGCGATGTGTACGTCTTCGACTTCTCCAACGGACTACCGAAAGAGACCGTCAAACCGATCGGAAACGCGGGTCAGGATTCTGGCCGGTTCTCCGACAATGTCATCAATGCCGACGCCACCCGTCTCGCAATTGCGTACACCGACAGCGCCATTCATCCGGACTCTGCACGCGGTGGCTCGTTGGTCAAGATCGATCTCTCCGACGCCGCTACATTCACTCCGGTGAAAAGTCTCTCGCTCGCGGATCTCGGTCTCACCGATATCAAGAGCATGGTCTTCTCGGTCGACGGTGCCACCTTGTACGTACTCGGTACCGGACCGGAAGTCGACGGGTCCGCACCGCAGAAGATCGTGGGTTACAACGCAACTACCGGTGAACAGGTCAGCTCCGCTGCGGTCTCCGGAAATGTCGGTGATGTCAGCGGATTGATCACGCCGGAAGTAATCCGATGAGTCGTCCCGGATCCGGAGTCGGCAGGTCTATGTCGGTACAGCTGGGGCGGCGCCGATTCCTCAGTCTGGGTGCTCTCGGCGCCGCTGCTCTCGGAGTCGGTGCTGTCGGATCGATCGCCGGATGCAGTTCCAGTGCAGCATCTCCGGCGCAGCCAACCGATCTCGACTACATTCTGCCGACCGATCCCGAGGTTGCTGCCGCAGAGTCGGCGCGGTCCTGGAGCGGAAGTACCGCCGCGTTTGCTTTGACTGCCGGATTCTCAACGGTTGATCTCGGCGGACGCCTGGTGGATACGTGGACGTACGGCGGCGCTGCTGTGGCGCCGGAGCTTCGTTTGACGTCCGGTGACCGTGTCAACGTCGCCGTACACAACACGCTCGATACCGAAACCACGTTGCACTGGCACGGAATTCGTATTCGCAACGACATGGACGGGGCCGCACCCACCACGCAGGCTCCAATCGGAGTCGGTTCGACTTTCGACTACGACTTCGTCGCCCCGGATCCGGGAACGTACTGGTATCACTCACACAGCGGACTGCAGGCCGATCGAGGACTTTTCGGTGCCATGATCGTCGAAGATCCGAATGACGCCAGCGGGGCAGATGTTGATGCTGTTCTGGTACTCGATGATTGGCTCGACGGGCTGGGCACGAGTCCGGATTCTGTTTTGATGGCACTTAATCCGGCAATCGCCGGTGGCCACGGTGGACATGGCGGTGCCGCATCGGCGCCAGCGGAGCATTCCGCAGACGAGATGACGCTCGCGCAGCAATTAGTGAATTTCGGCCACGGCTCGTCGGAGGTTCTCGGCGGGATGACACAGCACATTGCGTATCCGTTGCATCTGATCAACGGGCGACCGCCCAATGATCCTGCCGTCGTCACCGCCGCCCCCGGCTCTGTTCTTCGACTACGAATCATCAACGCAGCAGCCGAGACTCCGTACCGATTCGCGGTGGCGGGTCATGAGATGACGATCATCGCGGCCGACGGCTACGACGTGGAACCGGCCACAGCCGACACGATCATCGTCGGCATGGCCCAGCGTTACGACGTACTCGTAACAGTGAAGTCCGGATCGTGGCCGATCATCGCGAAGGTCGAGGGTCGCGACGGCTATGCGTCGACGGTCCTGCGTAGCAACGACGCATCTGCCCTGGGGAATCCTGATGTAGGTGGATCGATTCCGGAACTGGGCGGCAGGCTGGTGCTCGAAAGTTCGCTGCGCCCCGCACAAGCCGTGCGGCTCGAAACGACGTCACCGGACCGTGACTACCGAATCGAGTTGATCCAAGCCGGTGATCGATACGTCTGGGGCATGGCCGGGGCGGATGCGGGCAAGTTGATCATGAAGCAGGGCGAGCGTGTTCGCATCACGATGAAGAACTCGTCCACCATGTGGCATCCGATGCACACTCACGGCCATACATTCGCCGTTCCGGACTACGGCGGACTTCGCCGCGACACCGTCAACGTCCTGCCCGGCACCGAACTGGCCATCGAGTTCGATGCCGACAACCCAGGCGAGTGGATGTTCCACTGCCACAATGCCTATCACTTCGAAGCCGGCATGACCGCAAACCTGCGCTACGTCCGCTGACAAGAACCAATTTCGGGAGGATCTCTCATGAAAAAACTCGTACCCGCTTTCCTCGCCGCCTGCGCCGCACTGAGCCTCACCGCATGCAGCAGCGAGAGCACTGCGTCCACCGAACCCGCCGTTGTGATCGAGGTGAAGAACATGGCCTACACGCCGGCGTCGGTCACCATCCAGAAGGGCCAGACCGTCGAATGGAAATTCAACGACGGTGGGCTCCCCCATGACGTGGTCGGTAACGGTGCATTGGAAGGAAAGCTGAAGAGCGAGTTGCTCACCGAGGGAACCTTCTCGTACACGTTCGACGACACCGGAACCTTCACCTACCACTGCACGCCCCATCCGATGATGGTCGGCACCGTGATCGTTCAGTAATGAGGAGGTGGATCGCCGTTCTCGGCGTTGTTGCCACAGCTGGGTGCATTCCTGCTTGTGGCACAGAAGATCCCGCCCCCGACGTCGTGGTCGAGATCAGTAATGTTCAGTTCAGCCCGATGGATGTCACGACCTCGCGCGGCGGCACGGTCGAGTGGCGCTTCGACGACGGAGGATTGCTGCATCACGTGGAATCGCCGGGACTGTTCGACAGCGGCATCACCGGCGACGGCACCTACCGGCACACGTTCACCGACCCGGGTGTCTACGAGTACTCGTGCTCCGTGCATCCATACATGACCGGAATCATCACAGTCCTGTGATCGCTTTTCTTGAACTACACACCTTTTGGAGGTTCTGATGACTACCGTTCTCTCACACGGCCCACTCGAGACGGATGTCCCCGACATCCGCCCTACCCTTCAAGGCTCGGTCGGCACCGCCACCCGGGTAACACTGATCGCCGCGGGTGCCGCAACCGGCGCCGGCATCGCAATCCTGTCGGGTCCTTCGAACATCACCGCTTTGACGACGGCAGTCGTCGGAGCAGGATTGGTGACGTCACTGGCAGCCAATTGGTCTACCTGCGGCATGTCGGTCGCCGGAGTGGTCGCTGCACCGAAACAGCCTGACCGCAAGGGTTCTTCGACTCCCATTCGCCGACTCGGCTGGCACGCACTGGGTTCCGTCACGACAGGAGCCGTGACCGGAGCACTGATCGGCGGCCTCGGCGCGGCTGTCTCCGGCTACATTCCGATCGGCTGGGCTTTGGCAGCCTGGGCCGTCCTGGCGCTCGCCTACGGACTGCACGAGTTGGGTGTCCTCAACATGCCGACTCCGATGCGGCGCCAACAGCTTCCACGACATCTGCGTCGAACGATGGCACCGTGGAAAGTTTCACTGATCTTCGGCGCAATCATCGGGCCGGGATTTTTGATTTTCATCCGATCCAGCGCGTACTACCTGCTCGCGCTCGGCGTCATCGCCTCGGGTTCGCCGCTCCTTGGTGCCGCCCTATTTACCGTAGTCTCGCTCGGGCGGTGCATGCCCAGCCTCGCCGCAATCGTGCATACCCGACGTGGTGGCTCGATGCCCGGCTTCCTCTCGATCATGTGCGTCGTCGACCGTCGAGTACAGAGCATCACCGGCGCAGCACTGATTACATTGGGGGCCTTTGCCGCTGCATCCTTGATCTGAATTTTTACCGAATACGTATGGCCGGTGAGCATCTCGCGCACCGGCCATACGTGTGCCACTTCCGGGCCATGCTGTGTCACTGCACGTTCAAGGCCAGCTGCACAGAATCTTCCCGCGGAGTGGTGACCTTGGCATCGCGTCCCCACAACATATCCAGTGCCGCTTTGGGTTTGGCCAAAATCCATTCCCGAGCAGCATTCTTGACCAGAGTCGGCGTCGCGCAGCCGCAATCACTGTTCACGCCGTGCGCATTGATCCCGGCATCGCGGCACAGCGCCACCGCCCGAGGCACGTGATACCCCTGCGTGACAATCAACGCGTCAGCAATGCCATACGTATGTATTGCCCGGAAACAGGTGTCGTACGTATCGAGTCCGTACGGATCCCCGACAATCCGACGCTCATCGATACCCTGCTCCACCAGGTAGTTCGTCATTGCAGCGATCTCGTCGCCCGAAGCGCCGTTTGCATCTCCCGACACCAGTACCGCACGCGCCTTCCCGTCCTCGACCAGCTGAACAGCTGCGTCGAGGCGACCTCTCAGGAAGGCCATCGGCTTCCCATCCTTGATTTGTGCGCCTAGAACGATCACCACCGGAGCTTCCGGTGCATCCGCCACGTCGGAGGTATGCCCAGCCGACGCGATAGAAATCCAGACGATGGTGCCCACGTAGACAACGAGGCCCAGTGCAACGAGACTAACAATCCATCGCTTCACTAGCGGAACAGATTCGCCACAAACGGAATCGTGTCGGCCTGCGACTCGACAAACGCACCGCTGTGATCGGTGTTGTAGGTCTTGAATGTCACGGGCTCACGATTGGCGACCAATGCCGCGACCAGCGAAAGTGCTGACGGTGCAGGTACATCCACGTCGAGCAGCCCTTGACCGATGAAGATCGGACGGTCGTAACCGCTCGTCGGAACACCCATGTAATCGTTGAGCAGCCCGTAGAAATTCGGGATCTGATTCAGTGGCCTCGACAAGAGGTCTCCGAGCACCAACGTCTTCGACGCGTCTTCCAGGTCTCCGGCACACAGCTTTTCGGCCAAGTCCACGTTTTCCCGGCCCAACGGAGTGAGGTACGAGTTCAGGTCAATTTCGGGATGCGCCTCCCGGAAACCGGCCAAAATGTAGAGCGCATACGACGTCAGGCCACCGCCGATTGCAATGGGAGGAAATCCCGGTCCGGCCGGCTGGAAAGCCAGTTCGATGTTGGCGGGCACACCCGTCCCGACGCCGCCCCGGTAGTCGAGCGAATCGCCGCCGTATTCGGTGGCGTAGCGCGCTGTCGTGATGGCTGCTCCACCGCCTTGCGACTGTCCGACTACCGCCCAACGATTCGAGATAGTCGAATCGATGGCACGAGCGGCCTTCACGGAATCAACGACGCTGTGCGCCTCTACTTTTCCGTCCAGGTACGGCATGAGGCCAGGAGTTCCCAACCCCACATAGTCTGTCGCGACAATTGCGTAGCCTTCATTGAGCCAACGACCGAGGTACGGGTAGTCGCGATCGGGCAGGCCGGGGCCGACAAGCGAAGGCGCACACGAGTCGTCGAGGCCTGTGGTTCCGTGTGCCCACGCGATGACAGGCCAGCCGCCTTCCGGAGCGGGGCCGGCGGGAACGTAGTAGGCGCCGCTACTGAGCGCGGGTTGACCGTTCGAGCCGATGGTCCAGTACGTGAATCGCTTCGCGTCGGCGGTCCCGGGAATCCAGAGGTCCTTGGGCAGTGGCTCACTCGAGACCACAGTTCCGGCGCCCTGTGAAGCAATGGGAGCTTGCGCGAATGCAATGGGCGCGGCGACGGCGGAACCAATCGTGGCAGCGCACAACGCCGTGACGGATATACGAACTAGCGACCTCGAGTGGAACTTCACGTGAAGACAACCCCGATTCCTTCGACGCGCTACTTACGCATCACCAGGACTCATCGTAAAACGTGATGCCGGTCTGTGCGGCTGATTGTCACCGCCCCAACGACGACGCCGACCACCACACCGATGAGTGTGTCTGCGACGCGAGCCACCGCAGAGCCTGTTGTAATGGGCCCACTAAGTCCGATGAGCACCAACGCCATGGGTGTCACCGCCAATGAGGTCAACGCATAATTTCTGATTACCAACAGCTCAGCAGCGCACTGCAGAATCACCACTGCGACGACAGCTTGCCAGTAACCAAGTGTCATCGCGATCAATCCGACCGCGATCACTGCCCCGACGACATTCCCGGCCAGACGCTGAATTCCGCGCTGAACTGTCTGCTTGTAGTTGAGCCCCTGCATCGCCGCAACCGCACCCATCGACGCCCACATCGGATGCTCGAGACCTGCGCCTACCGCTAGCCATCCCGCAACTGCCGACGCCAGAACGATACGAGCAGCATTCGTTCGAACCTCACGCGAATACATCCGCGACAGCCCGGCTACGAAGTAGCCGTCCGGCACCGGCATTTCCGATGCAGGTTCGAGGGTGTGTTCGATCATGCTGGAGCGCTTGAGTTTACGAAGTTCCTGCTCATGCAGAGCTATGTCGCGAATCAGCGCCGGGTCACCGTGCTCGCGCCAAGCATTCACCGCAGCATCTGCCGCGTCGAGCACCGCTACCAATTCACGGCCGTGACCCACTGTCGACTTGATCCGGCCGCTCGACGCAATAACCAAGCGCGCATGAGCAATTGATGCCTGCGTGGGCGCAACACCAGGCTCGCCGGTCTGCTCCAACCGCCCCACTGCGGCTACCGCACGGGCAACCGCCAGTCGCGCCGGGCCCATCGGCAATACGAGCGCGGGAAGCATCGCGGCCACCCACCCCACCAGCACGCCCAGAGCGCCCGCGAGGATCAACCGGATCAGATCCGAGGCGGTGGCGGTGGCGGTGGCGGTGGCGGTGAATCCCGCTGCCCCCGTCGCAGCAAATACAAGAATCACTGGCCCCGGCCCCGTGATCCGGAAGCCCGACATTAAGCAATACGCGACACCTGCCAGCAGTGACAACGCGCCAATTTGCATCCACACCGGAACCCCGACAAGTCCCATCGCACCGCCAAAAGCAACGGACGCGACCAGCGCTGCTCCGACCATCGCGAGCTTGCCGGCCAATCTCGGATACGGCTCATACCTGCCGAACGCTGCACACACCGCACCGAGTGCGGCAAAACCCGCCAATGCCTGATATCCGAGCAGTCCACCCACAATCAGGACGACGGCCGCGGCAAGCCCTACCCGAATAGCCGGCGCGATAGTCGCATCAGCCGGCCCGATCCGAAATGCTGCCCGCCAGGTCGATCCGGATACCGAGTGAGCCAACGCATCACTCGAATGTTCGAAGCGACTGGTGGCAGTTTCGGGAGACGGCATTGACTCAGCATACAGTTATTTCACTAGTAAATTACTTGTAAAATAGTGTGAACCTGCTCGCTAAGATGAATCCATGGACCAGGCGAACAGTTCCGAAGACGACTTCATCGACAAAGTCCGTCGCGAATGGAAGCGCGCTTACCCCGAAATCGACACCTCTCCCGTCGAGGTGATGGGCCGGATCGCTCGCATCAGTTCACAGTCGCTCCACCAGTTGGACCGGGCACTGGCTGCCAGCGGAGTCTCCCGCGCAGAGTTCGACGTCATGAGCGCACTCGCACGCAGCGATCGCCCATTGCGTGCCAGCGAGGTCACCGCCGTCACCATGTTCAGTGGCGCGGCCACCACCAAACATGCCGATCGACTGGCCAAGTTGGGACTCGTGGAGCGTCAGCGTTTCGAGCGCGACGGGCGTGTAGTACTGCTGACGCTGACGGAAGCAGGCCGGGCTTTGGTCGAAGCGGAATTCCCTCGCCGAGTCGAGCGCGACCGCCACATGCTGTCCGGACTCGACGCCGACGAACAAGCACAACTCACGGCACTGCTGAAACGGATCTCCGTCAACATCGACGCCGGACTCTGAGACTGACATCGGACTTTGAGACTGACACCACGTCAACGTCCCGGCGGAAATCCACCCGTCGCAATCGGACCCCATGAATCGACGGTGACGCGGATCAGGCTCTTGCCCTGCTTGCGCATCGCCTCGCGGTACTCGTCCCAGTCGGGGTGATCACCGGCGATCGAACGGTAGTAGTCGACCAAAGGTTCCACCGATTCCGGTAGGTCGATCATCTCGGCCGTCCCGTTCACCTGCACGTACGGCCCATTCCATTCATCAGAGTGGATACACAGCGAAACAGCGGGCGTACGACGCACATTCACCGCTTTGGCCCGCTCCGGGTAGGTGGAGATGACGATGCGGCCTTCGCCGTCGACGCCACACGTAACCGGCGATATCTGAAGTTCACCCGACTTCTTGATCGTCACCAACGTGGCGCGGTGTCGCGGCCGAATGAACGCGAGAAGTTCAGAAAGCGAAACCCGATCTGCACTGGCAATTTTCGACATAGCTCCAGACTAGGTCTGAATTCGACACCGATACAGGTGTGCGCTCAGGGCATCTCGATTGTCTGCGCTCGGGCGATCTCACTGATCGCCGTGGCGATGTACGTTGCCTGCGGTTTCTTGGTGCCGGCAGACAAACTGCCCATCACCAGTACTGCTGAACGCAGATACGCGCCGTGGCCGATCCGGAAAGAATCATCTTCCAGATCGGAGATGCCGAGCGCCCCGGTATAGACCGCAGCCAAGGCTTGCACGTCCAAATCGGGCAGCCACGTGATGGTGGCTTTCGCGCACGCAGTCAAAGCATCCTGCACGTCTTCGCTCGAGAGCCCGTCTGGATGCGTGTCTTCGAGTAGTTCACGCACGATGGCCGCATGTACTGAACTGACCTGCTCAAATGACAGATTCTTCAATTCGTCGACGGCCTCCGTGAGCGCACCACCGCTGGCTGCGCGCACTGCGGCCAACGCATCAGCTGTCGCGTCGGCGATATTGCGGGCAACCTTCGGCCACTCTGTCGGCCAGCTCTGCTCGGGGTTCACGTTCGGATCTCCTTCTTTCGTGCTCGCGCGAAGCCTTCTACCTACCGGATATCTGCCACTGCCTCAGGCTAGACGCCCGATACCCCGGCACTGAGTGCAACGGAGACCGGCACGACGGTCAGACACACCACTGCCGCGACAAAAAGCCCGATTACGAGTCGACGATCCCACTTTCCGCGGGCACCACTCGCAGCGAGCATGAAAATCACAAAACCAACACAGACAGACACGATCGTCACAATCACGGGAGTACCAACCATGTGTTGATTGTCCCCCACCCCATTGTGGGTATACCCCTCGGAGGTGAATACCCTGCCGACCAAGGAGCGGAAATGCCGAAATACCTCTGGCAAGTGACCTACTCGACGATCGGTGCCGCGGGTCTCCAGAAAGAGGGCGGTAGTGCACGCCGCGACGCGGTCACCCGAATGGTCGAAAGTATCGGCGGCACAGTCGAATCCTGCCATTTTGCGCTCGGCAGTCACGACATGTTCGTGATAGGCACTCTCCCCGACAACATTGCCGCAGCGGCGTTGAGCATACGAACAGCCGCCGAAGGCGCCGCTCGATCCGAATCCATCACCTTGCTCACACCGGAGGAAATCGATGAAGCAGTCAATCGCCCTACCGAGTACCGCAAGCCCGGTGCTGAATAGATCCAGGTCATACACAGGTTGCACCCATCATGGCTGACACGAAGCAGACACCTGACCTGGGCACGTACGGAATCTGGCGGGGAGCAGCCGGATTGAAACCCGACCTGGGAGCGGCAATCGAGAAACTCGGGTACGGCACCATCTGGATCGGCGGCTCACCGCACGCAGATCTTCGAGTGGCAGAAAAGCTGCTCGACGCGACCGAACACATCACCGTGGCGACGGGAATCGTCAACATCTGGTCGTCACCGGCGCCAGAGGTGGCCGAGTCGTATCACCGACTCGAAGCCAAGCATCCGGGCCGGTTTCTCCTCGGCGTCGGCGTCGGACATCCGGAGGCAACTGGCGACTACACAAAGCCGTACGCCGCGCTGGTTCAGTACCTCGACGAGTTGGACGCGGCGCAAGTTCCCGAGTCCCGTCGCGTTCTTGCCGCACTGGGGCCCAAGGTACTGAAGCTCTCGGCTGATCGTGCGGCCGGCGCGCACCCGTATCTGACGACGCCCGAGCACACCGCCGAAGCTCGCGAGATTCTCGGACCGTCGAAAATCCTTGCGCCGGAACATAAAATTGTTCTCGAGACCGATCCGGAGAAGGCACGGGCAATCGGCCGTCCGGCTGTAGCCAACCCCTACCTCCATCTCCGCAACTACACGAAGAATCTCGAGCGTCTCGGTTTTGCACCTGAGGAAGTCGCCAACGACGGCAACGACCGGGTTATCGACGCCTTGGTGGCGCATGGAACTGCGCGGTCAATCGCTGATCGACTCCGCGAACATATTGCCGCGGGTGCCGATCATGTTGCGATCCAAGCTCTTCCCGCCGATGGGGACCCAGCGGCAACGTACGAAGCTTTGGCAGCCGAACTTTTTCGCTGATCTCACTTCTACACTGATCTCACTTCTACACTGATCCCATAGCAGGCACACACGTCTAGGCTTCGCATCGGATCGCAGAGAATTTCTGCGACGGACTCGGATCGTATCTGCCGATGTGGCACGTTCGGTCACTCACCGATTGCTGTTCCCGGTCAGCTTTTCTGGCCGGCGGTTCACCGTCACCGGACAGAACTGCATCAAACAACACAAAACAGTCCTCATTGACCAACAGTTGGCAACCCCTGCCGGAGAAGAACACTGGCATGGCGCGGCCCCCGACCGCTTCATGACCCACCTCGTGCTCTGGGAAGGCCCCGGCGATGGCAGCACCGAAACCACGTGGGGTGAGAAGGTCACCGACGACGAATACAACGCTCCTCGCACCAACCTTCACTGAATCCAGACCCGACAACGCATACAGAAACACCGAGGAATGCAACCCCGTGACTGACATGATGACCGCCCTGTTCGGCGGACACGGCCCGGATTGGGTAGCCCGCGAAGTACCGGTGCCCGAACCCGGGCCCGGCCAGATACTCGTTCGAACCAACGCTGTCGCGCTCAACAACGCCGACCCGCAGATGCTCGCCGAGTTCGATCGCCCGGATTCCGACCACGAGTACATCGCCGGATATGAGTTTTCCGGTCAGGTCGCAGCATTGGGAACTCCACTGTTTCTTGCACTCGCGACTTTCTTACTTCTCGTATCTATCGTCCCGACAGTCGTCCACAACAGTCGCATCGAACGTACTGGTACAGCGTAGCGATTTCACGACATCCCCGTGCAACGCAAAGTGATGTTCAGCCGGCCCGACGACAATCCACTCTCCGGATCTACGCTTCCTGCAATCACTTTCGGCACACCGTGATATGCAAACCGTGACGGCCCGCCGAATACGAAGAGATCACCGGACTGCATTTCCAGATCCATGTACGGCTTGTTTCGGTTCGAAGTGTTCCCGAATCGAAAGATGCAACTCTGCCCGATGCTCAGGGATACGACGGGTTCGTCAGTGCGCTCGTCTTTGTCCTGATGCATTCCCATGCGGGCGTTCTCGTCGTAAAAGTTGATCAGCGCAGTATCCGGCGTGTACAGCTTTCCCGAATCTCCATACGCCTCGACCACAGCATCTCGCCCCAACTCGATCAGCCAATCAGGCAGGAGCGCAACCGGAGCGCCATTCACGTCGTCGGCCGTGCGCGTGTATTTGTACGGTTGCCAGTGCCAGCCGAGGCAGACGGTTTGCACCGACATCTTGTGTCCACCAGGCACAACCGCCGAGCGCATCGGAACGGGCGCACTCGCCCACCGCCGACATTCGCTCACCAGCGTGCGCTGCAGATCTGAACTGAGCCAATCTGGGACGTGGACGGCCCCGGGTGCCACCTCCATTCGAGGACGTGGAATCAGCGCATTCATGATTTCCACGCTACCCAAGCTCTTGACGTCCCCCGACCTCGACTCATATCGTAATCAATAGATTGGTTGATAAAGGAGATGGTTGACAAGTGATCTTGGATCCGGCGGCGGACGAACGCCTCGACAGAGCATTCATGGCACTCGCAGACCCGATACGACGGCGGATCATCGCCCGCCTGAGCACGGGCCCCCTGACGGTCAACGAATTGGCCGAGCCGTTTCAGATCACCAAACAAGCTGTTTCCAAACACATTCAGGTACTCGAAGCCGCCGGGCTGGTGACTCGCAGTCGCGACGCCCAACGACGTCCGGTACATCTCAACGCCGCCGCACTCGAGGCTCTGACGGCCTGGATAGATCGCTGTCGACTGGTCCACGAACAACAGTTTCGCAAGCTCGATCACCTACTCATCACCACGCAGAAGGAGAGTTAGCCATGGGTACCACCACCAACCCCGTCGTCATCACGGCTCCCGAGGGATTGCCGTTTATCGACATCACCCGCGAGTTCGACGCACCTGTCAGTGCGGTGTTCCTGGCCCATTCGGATCCCAACCTGGTCAAGCAGTGGCTCGGGCCCAACGGATACGAGATGGAAGTCGAGGAGTACACCTTCGCGAGTGGCGGCCGATACAAGTACATCCACCACAATCCTGAGGGTGAGGAGTACCGGTTCAACGGAGTGTTTCACGTGGTTCGAGACAATGAATTTGTCATCCAAACTTTCGAATACGAAGGCTTCCCCGATGTCGTCAGCATCGAATCCATGACGTTCGAAGACCTCGGCAACGGCCGTACTCGCCTCTCCGGACACTCCGTGTATCCGAGCCTCGAAGCGCGTGACGGCATGATTGCGAGCAACATGGAACTCGGTGTCCGTGAAGGTTACGAGCGCCTGGACAAGATCGTCACGCAACTCTGATCGACTGTACGACCGAACACTCACTGCGAAAGGCACTCTCATGGACTGGACCCTCGAAGTTGTCATTGTTCCCGTCAGCGATCTCGAACGCTCCATCGCGTTCTACCGGGATCAGATCGGCTTCAACCTCGATCACCACACGGTGAACGAGCACATGACGGTCGCCCAACTCACCCCGCCCGGTTCGGGTTGTTCGATAGTCATCGGCAATCTCCCGTCGCAGACCGAGATGGCACCGGGATCTTTGAAGGGGCTTCAACTCGTAGTCGCCGATGCGGCGGTGGCAAGGGCAGAACTCATCGACCGAGGCGTCGACGCCAGCGAGGTCACTGTTTTCGACGAGCGTGACGGCGGTACCTTCTTCGGTTTCGCCGATCCCGACGGAAACACCTGGGCCGTGCAGCAATTGAAGGTGCGCGGCGAAAAGCCGCTCATTCCAAAGGACTATCGAGATCGTTTCGGCGCCTAGAGGCCGCCTTGCAGACGAAATAATTCGCGGGCATACGCCACACAGGTCCTAATGCGGGACACTCCAATCTCCCGCCCCGCAGGACGACAAGATGCGCGTCGAGCAATGACCCACTCTGGGCGCAATCAATCGCGCTGGGCACCACTGGCGTCCTTGATGTTTCTGCAATTCCCTCGATCAGCATGTGCCAATCGAGGGAATCAACCAATCGATCAACTCACCGGTTCAGCACGCAGTCCGCCTCACTCGGAGGAACAGCAACCGCTTGCCGGGGTAGCTGGACTGCCCTGACTCTTCTGCGGCTTCGGGATGTCGAGGGCAGGGTTGCGATCGAAGAACCCATCGGGCTCGAAGACGAAGCCGATGTGATCGACCGGCATAACCGGCCACTGCTCCGGTTTCGGAAAGTGAAAGGTTCCCAGAACCGGCCACAAAACAAGTTCCGCTCCGTCGATCGAACGATTCTGCTGCTGCCACACGTGCACGCCATCCTCACCCGGTTCAGCGTGATTGGGGTACTGCCCACCGATGAATTGCTCCTTCGGTTCGTATGGCGTTGCCCACAAATGGTTGTGAATGAACGGCGCACGACGAGCCATGACGCTGTCCGGCTTGCAGAACGAACTCGTCGTATTGGGCAAGGTCAGACGATATGCCGTCGGCTCGCCGTACCGGTTCTTCGCGTCGGCACTCTCCACACGCCAATGTCTACCTGTCGACGGGTTGGTCTTCTGCGCGGCATCGACTTCTCGTGTCAGTGGGACCCTGACGGTTCGAACAGCATTGCCATACGGATCGAGTTCGGGATCCGATTCTGTTTCGGCATGCTCTTCGACGAGCCGGTTGAGCGCTCCGTCGACGGCAGCATCCAGGCGAATTCCGAAGTAGTGCTGATGATTCGGAGTCTGTACGTTCTTCGAGACAACGCGCCCGTAGGGCGCTGATTCACCGTCTTCAATTCCCGAAGCCGACATGATTCCGGTTAGTTTGACCTCGAGTTCGATCTTTCCGTCCTGATGAAGTGACCAGTAGAAGCCGTAGTCATAGTTCGCGACGGTCTGAAAGTTCGAGATGATGAGTTTTCTCGCTCGTCGAACCTCACCGACATCGCGCCGCAGATCCATATGCTTCCACAGGATGCTGTTGTCTTCCTCATGCATGCAGATGGCTTGTGGGATCTCTCGAGCGGACCCGTCACCACCGAGCACTGCCACATCGAAATAGTGGATCACTCCGAGGCAATCACAGCCCAGCGCAAGGGAATTAGTCAGCGGACCTGCACCGTACTCGCCCCAGTCGAAGAAGTTCTTGCGGTATTGAGTCGCATTGGAATCCAAGTAGGGGACATACATTTCATTGCACGCCGCGCGCTTGAGAATCGACCGTCCGAAAAAGGTCAAGTCGTACAGGACCAGCCCTTCTCGATGAGTGAATCCGACGCGGAACTCCCAGCCTTGCCAGCTGACCTTCCAGCCGTCCACATCGAAGCTGGTACCTTCCGGCTGAACAACTTCGAGGGGTGCGAGGCCGCTTCGATCCGGCCCCCAGGCACCGGACTCGAAATTCCCGTGCTCATCCGACATCGGTACGACACCGTGATCCTCGACCTCGAGAATCTCCATCGTCTCCATGTCGATGATCGGCACGACACCTTGGACCGGGCGAGCGTATCCGTTGTCGCCCTCGTTCACTCGATGCCAGACGGTTCCCCACGTGACTCGGCGATCTTTGTATCGTTCGGTCTCGAAGCCTCCCATCGACTCTGCGTCAACCATGACCAATGAAACATCGTGGATTCCACGCTTGGCCAGCGCAGCCTTGAATGCAGGATCCGATCGGCAGGCCGCAGCGGCAGCTCTTGCCTCCTCCGACGTAATGCCGGGCCTACGCGAGTCGATCGACCGCCAGTCGACGCATACCGGGACGTCCTTCAGGAGCACATCGACTTCCCAGGCCTTGGCCGCGCCGTAGTCCATCACCACCAGCCCGACTTTTCGTGCGTGGCCGGAATCATCCGGCGCCCGTCGCGCGTGACTCTCGTCGAGAGTGGCTCCCCAGAATCGGACCCGATCGCCGACGCGCGCGTCGGCACGTACCGCAGCAACCGCCGACTCGATCTCGGCTGGACTCAATGGATCCAACCTGTACGTAGTTGCGGGGGCCGACGCCTGCGTCGGTGCGTAGATACTCACTGGCACTCCTGTCTGTCGGA
This sequence comes from Rhodococcus sp. IEGM 1379, assembly GCF_030056815.1. GTDB lineage: Bacteria > Actinomycetota > Actinomycetes > Mycobacteriales > Mycobacteriaceae > Rhodococcus_F. Next base: position 137,989 of record NZ_JASHKR010000002.1, on the reverse strand, counting down.
CATGGACCGCCTAATCAATAGATCAGCGGTTCAAATTGGATACAATATTACACATGATGCATCCAGTTTCGCATTAGATGCCCAACCGGTGTCAAGATGCACTCCATTGATTAGTCGCAATTCGCCACAGAGATATACAATTTGGGTTAGGTTGGATCCGATAATCGACGGGGGGCGAAGCGCCGCCGGTTCCGCAGGTAGACGCCGAAAGGTCGCCGATGAACATGACCAAGAACGACAGCGACAATGCACTCGTGGACAGCACTGCTGAGGCGATTCGCGCTCAGATCATGTCCGGCGAGATCCCTATCGGAGCGCAACTCGGGCAAGCCGAGCTCGCCAAAACTCTCGGTGTCAGCCGCACTCCGGTACGCGAAGCTCTTCGCCAGCTCCAAGCCGGAGGACTGATCGACATCGTGCCCAATCGTGGTGCCGTCGTCCGGGTTCCCGTGCCATGGGAGGTCCGCGAGGCCTACGAAGTCCGAGCCGAATTAGAAGGACTCGCCTGCGAACGGGCAGTCGACTACATCACGGATCGAACACTTGACGAACTCCGTGAAGCGAACCAGACTCTGCGCGAGGCTCAGAGCAATCCGACGACCGAAGATGCACCCTCCGCCACCACACCGGCAAATGATCGATTCCATCTGCTGATTCATCAGGCTGCAGGCAACGAGCGACTTGCCAAGGTTATCGGCGAACTGAACTCCAACTACCCCCGCAACGTCTCTGCCCTTGTACTCCAAGATAACTCACGGCACCGCGAGGACAACATCCGCGAACACGAACGGATTGTCGAAGCACTCGCTGCCGGCGACAAGGAGACCGCCCGCAATGAAATGAGGGCGCACGTGCTCAATGCCGGCGAGCAATTAGCTCGATGGTACGAGCGTCGATCGGACACTGTGTACAAGGGCTGAAAGCACAAGGACTGAAACCAACTCAACACCATCGAAAAGGTGGGTGGTGCCGCGCACTTGGCGGAACCACCCACCTCCTCAACTCAACGCATCAGTCGCCAGCATCGCTCCGGGCGAGATGAAATCGAGATCCGGCCTCGCGATACCCGTCGCCATGTCCGCCAAGGCAGCTCCGATCGCGGGACCGAACTTGAAGCCGTGTCCCGAACATGCTGCTCCAACCAAGATTTGGGGCCTTCCCGGCAACGCCCCGACTGCAAAACGATTCTGTGGAGCCATCGTGTAGCGGCATGACAGCGCCTCTTCCACCGCACCGTCCGCGGCGGGAAGAAAGCGTCGAACCAGCGCGTGCAAGGTTTCGATCTCGACTTCTGTAGGCGATCTGCGAGGAACAGAAAGATCATCGGCCGGGCCATGATCCAGCCCAACTTTGACCCCGCTCCCGCCGATCGCCGGAATACCGTACAGCAATCCCACCCCTGGTACCTCCACCGAGAACACGCCGAGTCCGGGAGGCGAAAGTAGTTCCGGTTTCGCAGAATCGACATGAATGTTGACGATCCGGACGACATCGAGAAGAGATTCGAATTCCGGCAACAGAGACGACGTCCAGGGGCCCGCACACACCACCACACGATCAGCCCGGATCCGACCTGCTGTCGTGGTCACAATCGCGCCATCGCCGTCCGTCTCGATCTTGACGACTCGGCTCGACTCACGCCGGTCGACTCCACTGCGCCAACCAAGAATTCGCAGTTGCGCCAGAGCGTTCTCCGCGTCGATCACACCGGCCGCCGGATCGTATAGAGCTCGGAAACCTGATCCCAACACCAACCCCGGAAACAGCTGTGCTGCCTGATCATGTTCGAGTAGTTCGCAATTCGGTCCGTCAAGTCCACTGTCGGCATCGATAGCACGCGCATACAGACCACCGGTGGTGGTGATCAACCTGGAGTCACTCTGCTCTTCCACATCCGCCCAGGCCTCGTATGCCTTGTCCACCAGGGGATACCAGATCGGATTCGGGTACGCCCGACGAATCATTCGCGTACGGCCGTGGGAGGAACCCTCACTGTGCATTCCCCCGAACTGCTCCAGATTGACAACCCTCAGCCCGCGACGAGCCAAATGCCACGCAGTGGAACTGCCGTATATCCCACCTCCGACAACAACAACATCGGTATGCTCGACCCGTTCGACAACCGACGTACCTCGAGCCGTACTACCGAGAGATGAAGACTTGTTCACAACAACCGGCCCACCGGCACTAGAGAGCAGTGCTGCCTCGAGTGCGTCCAGGTCGTCAGTATCGTTGTAGACGTGCACCGATGCCCGAACCACGCATTCGAGCCCTCGATGCCCCAGATCCCACTGACCGTGCGATGCAGGCACGGCCACGACACGAATGCCTTTGCGCCGAAGGACTTCCTTCGTCTCCCGCGGATCCTGACCGGAGACGATGAACGTGACGATTCCGCCACCCGAAGCAGGCGGATCCACGACGGTCACGCCCTTGATTGCCGACAACCTGGACCGCATCCGACTCGCTAAACCTTCCACGTGAGCGGCCACCACCTCGATTCCGGTCGCTTGTGCCTGCGCCAGTGCAACTCCGAACCCGAGCTGCAACGCATGAGGCGCCTCCCAGGTTTCGAATCGCTTTGCACTCGAGTCCAATTCAAAGGTCTTCGCACTACTCCATTCCGCGCCGCGAACGTCCGGCGACAACGGCCTCAACGATTCACGAACGGTAGGCGAGACGTACAAGAGTCCGGTTCCTCGCGGTCCCCGCAAAAACTTCCGCCCTGTTGCAACCAGAATGTCACAGCCGATGGTCCGAACGTCAACCGGCAGTTGGCCGACGGACTGAGTGGCATCAAGGAGGAACAGCACTCCTCTGGACCGACACAGAGCGCCGACCTCGTCAACCGGTTCGATCAGCCCGGAAGAGGTGGGCACATGCGCAACAGTAACCAAACGGGCCGGGCGCTCCAGCGCTTGTTCCAGACGCTCGAGATCTATTCGCCCACTGTCATCGGAGGGAATGATTTCTACGACTATTCCAAGAGACTTCTCCAACTCGAGAAGGTTGATTGCGGAGCTCACGTAAGTGGACCGTGACACCAGGACCCGGTCGCCGGCACCCAGCCGTAATGCCTCGATGATCCGTTGCCAGCCGGTAGTAGCGCTCTGCATCAGTGCGATGTCCGTCTCGTCTGCCCCGAGAAGCCCAGCAGCCAGGCCGTACACGGCATCGATTCGATCGCGGACCAGCGCGTCAGCTTCGTAGCCGCCGAGCCTCGACTCCAGTCTCAAGTGAGATTCGACAGCCGAAAGGACTGCGGCCGTTGGCAATGCAGCTCCTGCAGCGTTGAGGTGATGGGAACCTGCCCAACCGGGTGTCTCTGCACGCTCAGTCGCCACGTCGATCGCAGCGGTGTCCACAAATCCCGATGTCATCGCATTCAACTCCTCCAGGGGAACGATCCCCACAGTTCTAGGATCCTTACACTAACAGTTTGTATCCAATCTGACCACAGATGGACACATATTAGGTCGTGGGATGCAAAAACCCCCGAAACACCGAGACGCTTCGGGGGCTCTTGAGCGAGACAGATTAGAGTCGGATGACAACACTCTTCGACTCGCAAAAACCGTGCAGCGCTTCATCTCCGAGATCGCGACCGAGGCCCGAATCGCCCCGCCCGCCGAACGGCAATGCCGGATCGAAGACGTTGTAGGTATTCACCCAGACGGTACCCACCGACAACCCGGCGGCCATTCTGTGCGCACGTGCGAGATCGTTGGTCCACACGCCTGCCGCCAGTCCGTACGAGGTGTCATTGGCGATAGCCAATGCATCGAGTTCGGTGTCGAAGGCTATGACACCGACAACCGGACCGAAAATCTCTTCCCGTGCAATGGTCATCGAATTGTCCACGCCGGTAAACAATGTCGGTTCCACGAAATATCCTGGCCGATCAGGCACCCCGCCGCCCACCGCGACAACGGCGCCCTCTTCCTTTCCGATCTCGATGTACCGCAACACTTGTTCACGCTGCTCCGCCGAAACCAACGGTCCCACAGTCACACCCCCATCGAGACCGTTACCCAGGGATACATTCCGTACAGCCGCGGACAAACGTTCGATCATCTCGTCCAGAATTGTCCGCTGCACCAGCAAACGACTCCCCGCAGTGCACATCTGACCCGAATGCCCAAAGGAGGCACGCATTGCCGTCAGCACAGCGGCGTCCAGGTCGGCATCCTCGAAGACAATGTTGGGGCTCTTGCCGCCCAATTCCAGGGTCAGTCGTTTGCTGGTCGGCGCTGCTGCCGCCATTACCAGTCGACCCACGTCGGTGGACCCCGTGAAAGATACTTTTGCCACCGACGGATGCTCTACCAACTGTGCCCCGACGGTGCCGTCTCCGGTCAGGACATTCACAACGCCAGGTGGAACCCCGGCCTCTTCGCAGATGCCGGCGATTCGCAGCATTGTCAACGGAGTCTGCTCTGCGGGCTTGACCACGACAGTGCATCCCGCGGCAAGCGCAGGAGCAAGTTTGAAACAACCCGTCATAATCGGGAAATTCCACGGCAGGATCAGTGCGACAACTCCAACGGGTTCTCTGGTGGTGTAAACATGGTGATTGCCTCCGTCCACGGGCACCGTCGTCCCCGTCAACCGCGAGGGTGCGCCGGCGAAATGCCGGAATGTCCTGGCACTCATCAACGTATCGGCCCTCGAGCGCTCGATGGGCTTACCGTTGTCGAGGGTCTCGAGAACTGCGAGTTCCTCGACTCGATCCTCGATCAGGTCAGCGATTCTCGTCAGTATTCGTGACCGTTCCATCGGATCAAGCCCACGCCACCGCGCATCCACATGGGCTGAGTGTGCGGCTGTGACAGCGGCTTGGACGTCCTCGGATGTCGCAGAAATCGCTTGTGTCAAAACCTTTCCGTTCGATGGATCGATGACATCGAACAGTTCACGGCCGTCCGATGCAATCCACTCACCACCCAGGAACAGCTTCTCCTCGGCTGGCAATGTCGGCAACGACGGTGCAGTCATGTTTGATCTCCTTTGTATTTTCGGTCGACATCACGAGTACACGGAGACTTTCCCCGGCCTCTGCCATGACCACCAGTTCGGATCATGTCCCGGCCACACCTCGGTACCCGACTCCTGCTCCATGTCCGCCAAGCGATCGATCGAATACTGCGCGGCGGTGCTGTAATTCGCATCAACCATCCATCCGGGGCGGCGACGCTCGAGTATGTTCTCGCGCAGATCCGCGGCGTCGAAGGCGAGGACGATTGTCCTGGTCCCGAGAGAGACCGCGAAGGACTGATGTCCTGGTGTGTGCCCTGGAGTATCGACAGCCTTCAAACCAGGTGCAAGCACGGTGTCACCGTCGACTGTCACCACGGTTAATCCGTCAATCTGGTAGTCATCGCGAAAGTAACAGTGGCTCAGCGTCGCTACCGTATTCGCGAACTCCCATTCTCGACGCTGGACAAACACCGGCGGGCCGTCGACGAAGTGCCTGAGCCCCCCGGAGTGATCAAGGTGGAGGTGCGACATGGCGGCGCCCACCAGCTTCGACCACACCAGGCCGGCAGCTTCTGTCTGATCGAGCAGCGGGTCCCCCGGAGGCACGACCGCCGTGTAACTCTCGTAGTTGAAGACGGAAGCCCTACGCGCCGGGTCACGGATGACGTCAACATTGAATCCGGTGTCGAGCAGGATCCAATCCCCGTTCTGGTACTCGACCGCCGCAGCCGTCACCGGTTCGAGAAGAAATGTCGTACGCGATCCACCTTCCATGGACATCGACTCCGCGATTGGTTCATAGCCGAGTACAAAATGGTGGAGGGCGACGGGGAGCGAGTCCAGTTCCAGAAGCGGCTGAGCGCCAATGCCTATCGGGGTTGCGGCCAAGGCTCTGCGACCGCATCGAAAACTGCCTTGGCTGTGGTTCGGATACAGCGAGCCATTTCGCGTTCCCCGTTCTCAGCCGTAGCCAACTCGACCTCGCGACCCCAGACTCCACTCTTGCTCACTTGATCAGTTCGGTAGTCCCAGAACGTGTCACGGTCCTCGAGCGACTCCGCACGATCCATATGCACCACCTCGGGATCGATATGTAGCATCAACGACGTCTCGAAGTAGTTGGCGTGCATCAATCCTCGCCCGTAGGTGACTTTTCCGTCGACCTCCGGTCCCGGGTACATCGTGACGTAGAAGATGCACCGAACTCGCGCGTCGGAGTACTTCACCCGCAATTTGTCCGCCGCTACCTCCATCGGGCCGGCGTTCCAGGTGTGTGCATTCACGAAAACGAACTGTCGAACCCCGAGGGAGTACAGCGAATCCACGATGTCCTCGAGCACCGAGATCATCGTCTCCGGCCTCAATGTCAAAGTCCCCGGCAAATTGCCGTGGGAACCGGAGACTCCGTAGACCAATGGAGGTACCACCGGCACCCCCGTCAGTGCTGAAACGCCCAGACACACATGATGGGCGATCTCGCCGTCCACACACAGACCCAGGTGGGGTCCGTGTTGTTCAGTGGCGCCCAAAGGAATCAAGACCGCATCGGTTCGTTCGACCACGTGCGCGCACTCCGGTGCCGTCAGCCGTTCCCATTGGACCGGTTTGCCGCTGCCGCCGTACTGCGTCACCAATTCGGGTTCGACAAGGGGGTTGTACAGCCGCGCACCGCTGTCCGTCATACCGACACCTCGAGCTCGAGCAGCTTGGCCATGTTCAGACCCTCCACCTTCGCACGGTCCGCAGCATCAGGAATAGCCTTCTTGATCTTGAAGCGTTCGAGATCGAAATCGCTACCGGGCCATTCCGTGCCCATCAAGATCTTGTCCGGACCCAATCGCCCGTAGGCACGCTTGACATCCGAGAGGAGTGTCGCTGACGTGTCGAGATAGATATTCGGATTACGCTCGGCAACAGTGATGGCATCCGGGACGTTCCACACCGCCCCCATATGGGCGATGATCGTCGGGACCTCCGGAAAATACTTGGCAACTTCCTCGATCGCGAACGGAGAACAGAATGCATCGTCCAAGGCATTAACGAGAACGATCATTCCCGCATCCGCACAGGCTTGAAAGATCGGATCCAGCAGACCGTGATCGGAAACCATGTATCCATGCATAGACGGATGTAGCTTCAGTCCCGGCAGCCCAGCTGCCGCGAGGCGCTGTACCTCCTCGATCGCATCGTCCGCCTGTGGCATGACCTGCCCGAATCCGAAGAGTCGATCGGGCTGCTGCGCAACAAGATCGATGAGAAAGTCGTTTTCAATGCGCTGGGCAAGAGAACACACCATCGCTTTGTCCACGCCGGCGGCATCCATCCGGTCGATCAAACGACTCACGTCGAACGGAGCGTACGGCGGGGGCGTCTCGCCTCGCCGTACACCGGTCAGATAGTCCGATCGACCACGGACATCCTGCGTAGTGTTGTAAGCATCGATAATCATAAAGCTACATTTTCCCTTCGAAATATCACTGAACAATTCAGAATTACGTCGACGCAGAGAGGAACTTCCGTTTGGGGCCACGCAGTCGCGGTATCGCGGCCATCAGTCTCTTGGTGTACGGATCCTGCGGATTTTGCAGTACCGCAGCACAATTCCCGTATTCGAGGATCTTTCCGCGATTCATCACACTCACCGTGTCCGCATACTTTCCGACCACTCCCAGATCGTGGGTGATCAACAGAACGGCAGTGTTCATCGAACGCGCCATCTCCGCTATCAGCGTCAGGATTTGCGCCTGGATAGTGACATCCAGCGCGGTTGTCGGCTCGTCCGCGACCAGTACCCGCGGCTCGCAGGCCAAGGCGATCGCAATCATCACCCGTTGCCGCATACCACCCGAAAACTCGTGTGGATAGGACCTGGCAGCCTTCTTCGGATCCCGAATACCCACCGCGGCAAGCATCTCGACTGCTCGATCGGCCGCCTCACGGCGTGACAGTCCTGCATTGACCTCCAAGGTCTCCGCGATTTGCCGTCCGACTCGGTGCATGGGGTTCAGACTCCGCATCGGATCCTGGAACACCATCGACAAATCACGTCCGCGCAGTCGACGCATCGTTTTCTCTTCGGCGCCAAGGAGATTCAGTCCACCGAACTCGACAGATCCTTCGATCGTCGTCCCCGGGCCGTGAGTTAATCCCATCATCGTCGAACCGGACACGGACTTGCCCGATCCGGATTCACCCACGAGCGCATGTATCCGCCCCGGGTAGAGATCGAGATCCACTCCGTCCACGGCCACTACCGGTCCATGATCGGTCGCGAAGGTGACACGCAAACCAGCGACCCTCATGACCGGGTCGGGGCTCGAACCTGCGGCATCGACTACCGATACTTCTCTATCCACGACGCAACCTCGGATCCACACTCAGCATTGCCAGATCGACAATTGCGTTGACCAGGGTGAACAACAGCGCGATCGCAAGCGCAGCGCCTTGAAGCAAGAAGTAGTCCCGTCGATCGACCGCCTCGACCAGCAAGCTGCCGACACCTGGGTAGGAGAACACAGCTTCGGTGATGACTGCCCCTCCGAGAAGCCCACCCAACTGCAGTCCACTCGTCGTCAGGATCGGAACCGAAGCATTTCGCAGGATGTGTTTGACTTCGATATCGCGCTCCGACAAACCCTTCATTCGAGCGGTCCTGACGAAAGCCTGAGATCGCGAGTCGAGAAATGCCGCGCGGGTCACGCGTGTGAGAAAACCTGCACTCGTCGCGGCCAGTGTGAAAGCCGGCAGTATCAAATGCATCAACCATGGGCCGATCAATCCGTAGTTGTTCTGCAACACGGCATCTACGAGAATGAATCCGGTAGTCGGCTCGTAGTCGATGCTCGACGGCAGGCGACCGAGGATCGGCAGCCAACCAAGTTCGACACCGAAGACAATGATCGCGACCAACGCCACGACGAACCACGGCAAGCTGAATCCGATTGTCGAGCCGACCCGAATGATGCTGTCCACCCAGCTGCCCTTGGTTCGAGCCGCGATGATGCCGGTCGTAATGCCCATCAACGTCGTCAGGATCACCGCCGCGAAGGCCAACTCGATGGTTGCCGGGACTGCGTCCGCCAACGAACTCGCTACGCTGCGCCCCGAGTAGAAGGAATCACCGAGATCGCCGGTGAAGATACCGGTCAGATAATTCCAAAACTGCACGGGAAGAGAGGCATCCAACCCGAGACTGGCGCGAACGCCTTCGATCTCCTCTGCTGTGATGCCGGCATCGGAACTCGTCAACTGATCTACCGGGTCGCCCGGCAGCATATGGGCGACGAAGAACACGATCACCGCCACCACCAAACCGATTACCGGCACCATCAACAGTCGACGCACCACTGCAGATCCCATCAGCCTCTGCAGTCCACTCGGCTCGACAGTTGTGTATTCGTACGGTGTAAGTTTCACCGCCTCAGCAGTACTCATCATCGTCCTTCGATATCGAGCGCATCACGCAAGTCGTCACCGGAGAGGTTGGCTGCCACTGCGAAGAGAGTGATCAACAATCCCGGAATAAGGCACAGCATCGGATACGCGAAGATGAACTCTTGCCCCGACCGAACCATGTAACCCCAGTCGGGGGCACTCGCGTCCTGCCCGAGCCCCAGATACGACAGCGCAGACGACAGTCCGGCAGTTACCGCGATCGTCGAAGTTGCTTGCACCAGAAGCTGGCCGGAGATATTCGGAAGAACCTCGAGGACCACGATTCGGGGACCTCGGAAACCGAGCGCCTTCGCAGAACGAATATAGTCTTGTCCTCGCTCAGCGAGCGTCAAGTTACGTGCCAGTCGCGCGAAGTACGGGACCTGCGACACCGTGATGGCCACGATCATGTTTCCGACTCCGCCGCCGAGCAGTGCGACCATCAAGATCGCGACCAAGACCAGTGGAAACGCCAACACAACATCCATCGTCCTCATCACCACCGAATCCGCCGCGCCACCGAGATAGCCGGCGAACATCCCCGCTGCAGTACCGATCACACCCGCCAGTACCGCACTCCCGACACAGACCATCAACAGGGGCTGTCCGCCGGCCAGCAGCCTCGCCAGGAGATCTCGACCGAGTTCATCCGTGCCCATCAGGTGCCCGGAACTGCCGATCGGTAGAAAGGACTCCGAATCCTGTGCCAGCGGATCAGCACTGATCAGCATCGGCCCGATCAACAGCACGACAATGTAGGTCGCCAGCGTGCCCCAGGAAAACCAAGCCAACGGCTTGCGCAGCATGCGCCGACGGCCGAAGCCCATGCGCAATGCCTGGAAACTCTTCTGCGAGGCAGGTTCCCGCACACCGAACGACTCGGCATCGCCGATCGCACTCATGCCGTCAGAGCCGCTGTCGCAAGCTGCGCGCGCTGACTGCCGAGCGGCTCGGCACCGATCTCGGCGGCGCCGTTGGAAGCCACGATGTTTCGCGTGTACGCAATCATCGCGATCGCCATGAACTTGTCCGCAAAAAGGGTCTGAGCCCGGGTGTACAGGTCGGTTCGCACGCTGACGTCGGTAGTTTGCCGCGCTTGGTACAAGAGATCGTCGATCTCGGCCATCACGGCGGGGTCGAGCGTCGCGTGTCCTGTTGCTCGATTCGCATAGCTACTCGCCGACCCCAGCATGGTTCCCGTCTTGTCGTCCGGATCGGGGATGTATCCATTCCGTTCCCACATCGCCAACTCATGATTTCCGATGTCGAAGAATCGGCTGGAAAATGCCCCTGGATCAAGGAGTTCCACCTTCGGCACCAATCCGATCGCCTTCAAGTTCTCTTCCACGATCTGCGCGGCTCGCGGATACCAGTTGTTGTTCTGAGCGATGAAACCGACTTCCTTGCCCGTCGCGCCCGCAGCGGCGACTAGAGCCTTTGCCGCCTCGAGATCGCGCTTCGAGATACTCGCGAGGTCGGAGTTGTATCCGATGTCTGTCGGGCTGAGTGTGTATCCCGTTGGCTCCTCGCCAAATCCGGAGAAGGCGTTCTTCACGATCTGCGAACGATCGATGCACATGTTGACTGCTTTACGAACATTCAGGTCGCTGAGCACTCCCTTGGTGACATTCATCATCATGAAAATGTTGACGCGGTTCGGAGTGTCGTACACCGTCACCTTCGGATTCTTACCCAGCGACTCTGCCGCCGAATGCACGACGAACGACGACGCATTGACTTGACCAGATTGCAGTCCGGCATTCAGCGAGGATGCATCCGAGACCTGCTGTAGAACCAATCGGTCGAGGACAGGGGATCCACCCCAGTACCCATCGAATGCTTCTAGCGTAATCGACTGCTGGGGAGTAAGTTTCGCGAGCTTGAATGGTCCGGTACCGATGAGGTGCTGTCCGACGTCCACACCGTACTGCTCAATCGACTTCGCCGAGAGAATGCGGGTCGAGATATCCGAAAGTCGAGCCGGCAGAATCAGGTCAGGCCGAATCAAGCGCACCGCGAAGGTGCGATCGTCCACCGCGACCACCTCACGAATGTTTCGAGCCGTCGAACCGCGCATCGGACGCGACGAGGCCGGAGGCAAGGCTGGATCACCGTCGACAAGTTGACGATTGAAGGTTCGAACGCAGTCCTGCGCAGTAAGGAAGGAACCGTCGTGGAATGTGACCCCTTCCCGCATCGTGAACGTCACCGTCAGACCATCGGCCGACGTATCGACCGCAGACGCAAGATCGAGCTGCATTTCAGGGTTGACGAAGTCGAAACGTGTCAGTCCGCTGCAAATCGTATCGACCGCAAGCCAGTCTCCCAACGTCGTATACACGGCGGGATCCACTGTGCCATTTGTGCCGTCGATCGCGAAGGTCAGCGTTCCACCTTTGCGAATCTCCGCCATATTCGCATTCGCGCCGCTGGAGTCGGGATTCTGCCCACATGCCGTCAGGAACGCACCAACCCCCATGGTGCCCAACCCGACGACGCCGGCATTGACCATGAATCCTCTACGCGTCATACGCACGGGGACGATCAATTCGCCGTTGTCCCCACGATTTTCGTTGTCACGCCACTTCGAAAACGTCATCTGAGTTTCTCCCATTCACCGGATCGCTGTGTCGAACGTAGCAGGTTGGATCCAATAGATGCCTTAACGCATCCACTTGTTAACAGGGGTGTTACGCAGGATGCGATTCTTCAATTCGCCGTAACGTGAGTGAACTCGTCGAGATCGGGAACCGCGTCGAGCAACATCTGTGTATACGGGTCAGAGGGAACGGTCACTACCTGTTCGGCATCTCCGATTTCAACCAGCAACCCGTTGCGCATCACAGCAATTCGGTCACACATATGTCGAACGACACCCAGATCGTGGGAGACGAACACGATCGTCAACTCCAACCGAGCCCGAAGCTCGACCAACAAATCGAGGACCTGCGCCTGAACCGACACGTCAAGAGCGGATACGGGTTCATCGGCAATAAGAACCTGTGGCTGCGCGGCAAGCGCCCTCGCTATGACCACCCGTTGCAACTGACCGCCGGAAGCCTCCGACGGATATCGGTGCGCAAACGACGCTGGCAATCCGACCGATTCCAGCAGAGTGGCCACAGCATCGGACGACCCGGCCTTACCGGTTCGAACACCGAGAGCATCGGCGAGCGCGCTGCCGATGCGTCTGCGCCGGTTGAGTGCACTGCCCGGGTCCTGGAAGACCATCTGTAGATCCAGGCGAGTGCTTCGAGGCAACCGAAGGTTCGACGGCAGCGGCTGACCCAAGTACGAAATGGAACCTGCATGGACCTTCTCCAGCCCGGCCATCGCACGAGCCAGACTGGACTTACCGGAACCGGATTCACCCACCAACCCCAAGGTCTCCCCCTTCACGACTTCAAGGGTGATACCGCGTACCGCGTGCGTCTTGGAACCAAAAGATGCTCCTGGATAGACGATATGGACGTCATCCACGTTCATGATCGGATATGTGTGCGTGCTCGGTTCAGTCATTTCTGCCTTCCTTGACGTGTGTATGTCCCCCGACAACGACTCCCGACTGCAGCACCAGTGCGATATCACCAGGCTCAGCGAGACAACTCGGATGCTCGAGCGGATCGCGCACCGTGGTAACACCCGTCGCCAACGTATCGCGTAGAAACGGCACTGCTCGCAGGATCTTCAAAGACTCGGGCTCGGTCAACATATCCACTTTGTTGCCACCGGGAACCGCCGTCATGTGCGTGTGCGCGTCGATGAATCCGGGCAGCACCGACGCGCCGGCAAGATCGATCACGAAAAGTCGATCCGGATCCGAAATCGTGCCCCTGAGAATGGTTCCCGATGGCGCGGACCGAACGATCCGGCCATTCTCGATCAACAGTTCCCAGCCGGTATGCGGCACCGCTCCAGTTCCGTCGACAACCCGGGCATTGGTCAGCAGCATGGATCCACTCATCGGCCATACCTTCCCCGAGTTGCCAGCACTCGACATTGTTGGGATCCTAAGTCTATGAAATTGTATCCTGATGGTCTCGAGTCTCGCGATGCGGAACTCTGGGACGCTGCCCTCGAAACTCTGGCTCGGACATATCGAACCGGTCGACACGAGGTCGCCGCTGCAATCCGTACCAACTCCGGCGCCATTCACACCGGGGTACACATCGCAGGATCCGCAGGCCGGTCCTCGATCTGCGCCGAAGGCATGGCCCTGGGCGCCGTTCTGATCGGAAGCGATTCGACTGTGCCACTCTCGGACGAGATCGATACCGTAATCGCAGTGCTCTATCGACCGGATGAACACGGTGCGACTGTTCGTACAATCGCACCGTGCGGCGTATGCCGAGAGTTGCTGTTCGACTACGCTCCCAATTCCTGGGGTTATGTATACGACTGGGGCACAACCAGTCTCCAGCCGACCCTGCATACGACGGAGCCCGAGACCGAACGCGGGTTCTCCGGCTCGCCGACAATCGCCGGTGGACACGCTCGGCGCATCCTCATCCGAGATCTCTTGCCGGGAAAGAACCTCAGGGACTGGTAGCCCCACCCACGTCGGCAGCCTGCGCGACAACCGACATGCCATCGGCCCGCGGATCAGAGGCCGCGTGCAGCACCCCATTGCTCAACCGAGCAACCTGCACGTGACCCGCTTCATCCCATCTCGCACCTCGAGCCGAAACCTCGAATCCCTCGGTTTTGGCGGCCTCGGCCAACGACAGCTGCATCGCCGTGTCTTCCGTCACCACAGTTGGTTGGTCGCAACCGATGTCGACGCCGCCGAATACCCATCGGTTGCGTCCCAAAACCTCGGCCAGATCGCCACTTCGGGGATCAGCGACTGCTGCTGCAACCTGCGCCAGGATCCACGGCTGCGCGCGTCCACCTTGGCATCCGAGCGCCAAGACCAGCGGGTCGACCTCGCCTCTGCCGAGTGCGATGACCGGGCTCAAGGTATGTGGTGGGCGCGTTCCCGGGCGCAGCATCGCCGGGTGGCCACTGTCCAAGGAGAATGCCGATCCACGGCTGTGCAAAAGTACACCGGTCACCGGCTCCACGATTCCCGATCCAAAGCTCTGATAGACGCTCTGCACCAGGGTTACCGCTCGCCCGTCGGAATCCACTGCGGTCACGGCAACGGTGTCGCCCTGTGGCTTGGGCATGCCCGGACTCGTAGATGATGCAATCCGGACTCTGCCGTCTGCTGCATCGAAGAACCGAGAGATATCGACATCCACCACAGCCGGATCCGCAAGTATCGCATCTCGAACTCGGGATACTCGAATGCTGCGCGAAAGTAACTGCGAATCGGTAACTTCGGAAGATTCTCCGAGAACTGCCAGTAGCGCTGCGCCTTGACTTGGTGCCGGAGCAACAAACCAATCCACGCCGCCGTTCTGCCACTGCACTGCCTCGGTGATCTGGGCTCGATGTGCCGCGAAATCCGAAGTCCGCAGCGGACTTCCCAGAGTCCTCAACCCGTCGACAAGGCGATCCGCCACTTCGCCCTCGTAGAAATCCCGAGGTGAACGGGCAAGAATACGCAATGTTCGGCCGAGCGCCGCCTGCACCAGCTGGTCGCCGACGCCGAAAACAACACCGCTGTCCTTGAAGAAGAGCTGTCGAGCACCGTCATCAGCGCGCAAGACATCGGCGTTCGCGTTCAATGCCCGGTGCAAACCGGCAGAGACATCTACCCCACGTTCTGCCATCTCGGCCGCTTCACCGAAGGCTGACGAAAGTGGTAATGCTGCACCACAATCAGCAATCGCCTGCCATCCAGCAACAATTCCGGGAACCGTTACGGACAGCGGTCCACGACCAGGCATGCGATCATGCGAGTCTCGCACGGCGTCCACGTCCATGCCGGCTGCGCACGCTCCCGCGGAAAGGATCGCACGTGGTTTCATCCCGGGTTCGCGCACGACGGCAATCAGGTCTCCGCCGAGTGCGCACTGATGCGGGTAGACGACAGTCAGCACGGCCGCCGCTGCCAACGCCGCATCGAATGCGTTTCCGCCCGCGGCTACCGCCCGCTCCGCCGCGGCTGTGGCCGCGTGATGGGGAGCGGCGATCGCTACCTGCAACACGTCACTCATCGCCGGATGAGGACGGTGCGAGCCGGAGCCGCCTCGCTGTCCTGCAACTTCATCGGCAGACATACCAATTCGTAGGGGCCTGGCTCGATCTCGCTGAGGTCAAGACCTTCGAGAATGATGATCCCGTTGGGCAGCAGTGCATGATGCGTATCCCACTCAACGGTGTTCTCCGGCGATTCGAGAGTCAGATAGTCGATGGCGACGATCTTGACACCTCGAGTTCGTAGGAGCTCCGCGCCGTCCGGTGAAAGTCCGACCCATTCCGTGGGCTTCTCCAGGGCTCGCAATGCGGTTGTCGAGTTGACTGTCTTGAGAATGACGCGTTCTGCGTCGCCGAGCCCAGCAGCCTCCAACTCGGCAGCACCGACCTGACCCTCGATGTTCGTGAGATCCAGTACCACTGCCGGACCGACCAGAATATCGAGATCGATCTTGTCCACGGGGAGTTCGCCGTCCTTGAAATGCAGTGGCGCGTCGACGTGTGTGCCGGTGTGCGCACCGATCAACCAGCGAGTGACATTGGACGCGTCGCCGGCAGCGATGGATTCGACGGTAGTGATCTCGGGCTTCTTACCCCAGTGCAGCATGTCGGGATGGATGGGGAGAGTGATGTCGAAGATTTCCACAGTTCCTGCTTCCGAATCGAGCCGAGGGCTCATTGTATGTTGAATTGCACTGCACTGCAGTGCACTACTCTGCGTGACCCATGTGTCGGTCGGCGACAGAAATAGCTAGAAGAGACCGAAGTACTCGCGCTGTTCCCAGTCCGAGACGTAGCCGAGATATCGCGCGAACTCCGCACGCTTGATCGTGGAATACCATTCCACGACTTCAGTTCCCAGCGCAGCACGGAACACCTCGTCCGCCTCCAGTGCATCGATTGCGGCGCCGAGACTCCGGGGCAATCGCTGCGCCCCTGGTTCGTACGGATCATTCGTCGGCGCACCCGGATGTAGACCGCGCACGATTCCGTCGAGCCCACTGATCACCTGAGCCGCCAAGTAGAAGTACGGATTTGCCGCAGGTTCCCCCGACCGATTCTCCAAACGGGTATTCGGATCGCCGCACCGACCGACTACCCGCACCATCGCACCTTTGTTGTCCAGGCCCCACACGATCGCGTCGGGCGCCAGCGAGTACGGCGCATACCGCTTGTACCCGTTGACCGTTGGCGTACTGAATGCTGTTGCAGCAGAAGCATGCTCGAGGAGTCCTGCAAGATAGTGCGATCCGACGCTCGAGAGCACACTATCGCCGTCACCACCAGGGAATACCGGTGTACCGTTGTCGAGGCGTCGCAGAGACTGGTGCAGATGCCACCCCGTCGAAGCCACGGCGGCACCGACCGGTTTCGCCATGAATGTCGCGTGATACCCGTTGCGACGGCATATTTGCCGGATCGCCGACCGAGCAAGAACGACATTGTCCGCCGTCTGCATGGCGTCGGTCGGCGCAAGAGTGATCTCCATCTGACTTGGACCGAATTCCATTTCGATCGAGCGCAGCGGTAAATCCAGTCGGGTCAGTCCGTCGTGCAGGAGTTGCACTACCTCGTCGAGAGTATCCAGAGATTCCTCGTGCAACAATTGCGACCCCGCACTCGTTGCCTCCACTTCGGCCGGCTTGCCCGGCGCACCAGGAACATTGGTCCTTTCCAGCGTCATGGCCCCGTCAGTTGCCTTGAAAACGTGAAACTCGAGTTCAGGCCCGGCGGTGAGTTCAAATCCGTGCGCGGCCAGACGATCCAGTTGACCTCGCAAGATCGACCGTGGACAGAACGGAACCGGTCTCCCGTCGGGAAAACGTAAATCGCACAATATCCACCCGGTGCGTGGGGCCCATGGCAGAACCCTGAAAGTCGACGGATCCGGAACGAGAACGATATCGCCCGCGCCCGAGAACCCGTCGACACCGACTCCCGTCTCGCCGGAAAACACCTCGAAGGCAGAGCGTCCGGACGTGTCCTTGAGCATCAGCGAACTCGGCGCCGTTACACCGGAACGCAGCACACCCGGCACGGCATCACGTGTGATCGTCTTTCCTCGCAGCACTCCGTGCTGATCGACGAACGCAAATCGAACCAGTTCGATTCCCACTTCATCCATCACTCTGCGGATTTGCGCCGCTGCAGCGTATTGCTTATCCGTCCACAGCCCATGTCGGTCGACAAATCCGCCGCGGTCGGCGGCGAGCATCGGACGAGCACCATTACCCCCACCGGCGAGCGGTCGGGTGTCGACACTACGCATGGCGATCTACCGACGAATCCACCAGATCTGCAGCCCACGGTGATTGTGTCCGTCGTTCCTTCTCCCGATCTCGCCAATGCTCTTCCCACCCCTCGGCCGGAGCGATGGTGTCTACAGCGCTCGGACCTCGCAGAGCGGCAGCAGATTCGGAGTCCACCGCCAGCGCGGGCGTCGGTGAGCCTGCTTCGAAAGCTTCGAGAGCACGCAGCAGGAGTCGACGGTTTGCAGTCACGGCTCGATCCGAGATGCCGAGCCTCTCGACCGTTCGATCCTGAATGCTTCCCATGCTCTCGACGGCCCACTGATCGTGCACGTTGATGTCGAGCCCCATCCCCGTATAGGTGAGGTTGCGCTGCTCCTGCGCGTCGAATCCCCAGTTATTGGAGCGGTTCCGAATTGGGCGGTAGTCCGGCAGGGTAACCTCGGCAAGCCGCTGAGCCAGCAAAGTCTCTTGGTCCGTCGGCTCCGCGAAGTCGTAGAAGATCATGAACCATTGGTGTGTGTGGTCGTCAATGGGCACATGCCATTGACAGAACACCTTGCTGTTTCCGAACGGGACGACAAAAGCGTTGGGAAACATCAGATTGGTTACTCGTACGTGCTTGATTTCCTCGGTGAGTGCTCGCACCGCCAACACCCGCAAACCGTGATCAACTTGCTCTACCTCGATGTCCGGACGGTATGAGTCCGCGACGAGTTTGGACAGCTTCTCCCCTGTGCCGTCTACGATCTCACTGAACTGCTGTCCGTATGCTTCACGCGGATCTTCGCCGACAAATCGATGCAAGAAGGACACGTGACTGGGGTCGATACCGCCTTCGAGTCCCTGCAGCCAGTTGCATTCCCAGAGTCCTTTGAACGCGAAAGTGTATTCCTCAGGGGCCGTGAAACAGTCGTAGTCCGGGAATGGCGGTGGATTCCCGGCACCGAGGTACCCGAAGATGATTCCGTTGCGCTCTTCGCACGGATAGCTGGAAATCTTGATCTTCGAGGCGAAGCGACTATGTTCCGGCTCGGCAGGCTGCTCGAGACACTGCCCGTCCGCCCCGTAGAGCCAGCCGTGATAGAGGCAGCGCAGGCCACCGTCTTCGAGCCGACCGAATGACAGATCGACACCGCGATGTGCACAGAACCTACTGAGCAGACTCCAGCCCCCGTCAAGGGTTCGAAACAGGACCAGGTCTTCGCTCATCAGTCGCACTGCCTTCACCGGCCGCTCGGTGGGCATCTCGGATACGAGCGCGACCGGCTGCCAGTACGCACGCATCATCCGGCCAAGGGGAGCATCGGGACCAGTCCTGGTCAGCCGCTCGTTGTCTTCCTTCTTGAGCATGGACAAGCCTCCAATTAAGTATCCGATTGACTCTAAGTTGTATCCAATATTCCACACCTTCTCGGAAGCGCAAACCCGGGCAGCCGAAATCTTCTCCGTCCAATCAGATTCACCAGGTACGCGGGACGCATAATTGGATATAAATAGACAAAGATAGGATCCAATCCTATTCTGTTCAGATGCAGACTGCTGAGGAAGAGACCCGGGTCGGCCTCGCAACAATCGAAATGTGCCCGTGACCGACGTCGTCGTGGTCGGCCTCGGCCCGGCCGGGATTGTCGCGACGTCCGTATTGGCGACAGCCGGTTACTCGGTGACGGCGATCCAGACTGCGACTGCCAACAGCGACCGGTGCCCCGTAGCGTCCCCCTCCTCGACGATTCGCCGCCGCGCGTGGCAGCGGGCCGTTCCTGCTCCGTATCCCCAACAGGGCGCCGATGCGGTCGGCGGTTCGAAGTTGTTGGCCGCGCCGCAGAGTTACCGACTCGATCCGTGGAACCTGCGGGCACGTTCCTCGACTCTCACTCGGTATGGAGCGTCAGCCTTACCCGCGGACGCGGACCTCGCGGACTGGCCGTTCCCGGCTGGCGAGTTGGACGAGTACCACCAGCGAGTGGAGCGAGCAATGAATGTCGGCGTGCGGCCCACCGCCACCTGGACACGCCGAATGGCAACCACGGCAGACAAATTGGGGTGGAATTCGTTCACGGCTCCGGCTGCGGCGTCGACGGACTGCAGTAGCTTGCTCGACCGGGCCCGCGCCGTCGGTCATGTCGACCTACTGGCCGATGCCGCAGTACTGGGTATCGAGACCGACTCGTCCGGGGCGGTGTCTGGTGTTCGGTACGTTCGCGACGGCGAGGTCTGCCAGTTGTCCGCGCCGGCTGTCGTGCTGGCAGCGTCGGTGGTGTCGAATGCACGACTCCTACTCCTTTCCGGGATCACCGCACGGGGTCAAGTGGGGCGATACTTCATGGCACACAATTGTTTCGTCGCGAACGGCTGGTTCCCCGGAACGGATCTGGGCCGCGACGCTGCCGGCCCCGCGACGGCCACGGCGGTTACCTCGTTCGAGGGCGACGAATTCGATCACACCGGCCTCGGCTTCCTCGGCGGCTCGATACTGCAGGCGGCGATGACAGGCCCGCGTACCGACGGTTGGCGCGCCGCAGTGGCTGCGACACTTCCCGACGAACTGTCCGTCCCCGACAGAGCAACGGGTTGGATCCGGGAACAACAGCATTCGATCGGAACGGTATGGGCTCAGCCTGATCAGCTTCCCCGGGCCGAGAATCGGATCGATCTGGACCCCACGTATGTAGACGCACTCGGCCGTCCGGTTCCACGACTCACACTCGACCTAGCGGAGGACGATCACAGCAGGGCAGCGTTCCTGGGTGACCGGATGCAGGAGTGGTTGCGTGCGGCCGGGGCGCACACCACCTGGGTAACACCACTGGTACCCCAACCTTTGGGCACCCACCTGTACGGCGGCACCCGTATGGGACTCGACCCGAACGCTTCGGTGGTAGACGGTTATGGACGCTGTCACGACGTACCGGGACTCGTCGTGGTGGGGTCGTCGACGTTCCCGGGAACTGGCGGCCGCGGACCGGTCCAGACCATCGAAGCGCTCGCATGGCGGTCAGCAGAACGGTTGACGGAGGATCTCCGATGACCCTGCGGAAACTGGGCACTCGGATGTCTGCCATGAGTCCGGGCCCCTCTTGCGTCCTGCAACGTTCTACGGAGGCGTAGTGATAAAGGTAACTCCCGACGGCACTGTCGGCCGACGGTTTTGGCTACTCTTCGCGGCATCAACCCTGTGCTGCCTAGCTTCTGGCGCGGCAACTCCCGCTCTTCCACAGTTCTTCGAACACGAATTGGGTCGCAGCGCAGCAGTGGTCGGAGCCGTTATCGCCGTGGCATCGCTGATCGCGATGATCAGCCACCCTGCGCTCGGCTATATTGCCGACCGACGAGGTCGACGACCACTTGCATTGTGCGGCAGCCTTATCGCAACATTCGGAGTCGTCAGCTTCCTATGGTCGGGCGACATTCTCACCGTCGGCACTGGACGCATCTTCCTCGGACTAGGCTTGGCCGCCTGTAACATCGCACTCACCGCATGGGTTGTGGACTCGACACGTCTCGATCAGCGTGGGCGAGCTGTAGGCATCTTCGGGGTCAGCGTGTGGCTCGGACTGGCCGGCGGCCCACAGATCGGTCAAATACTTTTACACACTTGGGGATTTGATTCGGTCTGGATCGGGGCCGGCGCACTGACAGCGCTGGCATTGATTTGCGTCTGCTGCACCCCACGCACGCCGACACCGACCCGGCCCCCCAAGGGGAGCGCTGGCTGGATCAACACCGCAATCCTTGTTCGCCGTCCCGCTGCAGTAGCCGCGCTAGCGTGGGCTGGCGAAGGGATTCTGCTGACCTTCCTCCTTCTCCATCTGGAAAACCAAGGGCTTGGATCTACCGGGTTTCGAAGCGCTGCCATGATTTTCACCGTCTTTGCCGCCAGCGTTGTCGTGTCGAGACTCGCTCTCGGACGGGTCGTCGACCGAGTTCGCACAGACCTGGTGTGCGCGGCGGGAATGCTCACCGTAGCAATTGGTTTCGCTGTGACGATATTCGCCGATAACTTCGCGGCGGCGGCTGCAGCAGCCGTGATACTCGGATGCGGATTCTCCCCACTCTATCCAGCACTCATCATGCTCGCCACGACAAATCTCGACCGAACACGTCGAGCCGTCGGGCTTGGAATCTTTACTGCGAGTGTCGAAGCGGGGGTTGCGGGAGGGGTCCTGATCGGCGGATTACTAGCTGCACGGTATGGCGTGAGCGCGGCTCTGTGGGCTGCGCTGGGCGCACAACTTATCGGTGCAGTACTGGCTACCGGAACAAATCGACCTCCATCACAAGAATCGTTGCGCAAGCCCGCCGGACCCCGACAGACTGCGCGGGTAATCGCGCAGTGATGCCCACCTCTGAACGCGCCGGCAAAGATCTCAGCTTCACCCGATTCACCAGATTCGCTGCAGCACTCGGCATTTTATCCGCTATCAGTCATGTTGCCAGTCTCAACAACCCCAACTCGGCGTCAGTAGCAATAGCCGTCATGGCTGCAAGTTGCGCTGTGTGCAGTGGGCATCTCTGGCGATCGCCGACCAACGACATGCTGGCAGCATCCGCTGTGATGACTGCCTCGATGCTGTCGATACACCTGCTCCTCGGCGCAAGTCACGGCTCGCACTCACCGTCAACTGTCCACACACCCGTGAATACACCAGGAGGTGCAGCTTCGTCTATGCCGTATCCGATCGCATTCGGATTACTCGAACTGGTAGTGATCACAGGCGTGGCCTTCCGCCGCACCCGTGAGATGCCAGAGGAGATTCGAATCAACGAGCCTCGAATTCAGGATCGAGCGAACCGGCCGCGAGAATCTCGGGTGACACTCGCCGCGCGTACCGCTGCGCAAGAAAAGCACACACAATCAGTTGGATCTGATGAAAGATCATGAGCGGCAAGACGATTAATCCGACTTTTTCGCCGCTGAAAAGCACTGACGCCATCGGAAGTCCCGAAGCCAGACTCTTCTTCGACCCACAGAACAGAACAACGATCCGGTCCTCGATTTCGAAATGCAGAAGTCGGCCTGCCAGCGTCGTGACCGCCAGGACCGCCGCCAGTAGAACAGCACAGACAGCAAAGAGTGCGGCGATTTGCCATGGTTCGATTGCGCCCCAGATATTTTCGTTCATCCCCTCGCTGAACGCAACGTAGACGACCAGGAGGATCGAACCGCGATCGACCAGCTTCGTGGGCTTTGCATGACGAGTGAGCCATTCACCCACCCACGGCCGAATTAGCTGGCCTGCCATGAAGGGTAGGAACAATTGCAGAACGACGACTCCTATCGACGATGCATCGATTGGAGCATCGTCGGTCGTATCCATCAGGAGAATCACAAGCAGGGGTGTCACCAACACGCCCAGAATGTTGGAGAACGACGCACTGACGACCGCACCCGCAACATTTCCGCGTGCCATCGACGTGAAAGCAATCGAAGACTGGACCGTGGAGGGAACCAGACAAAGGAACAGTAGCCCGGTATAGAGGTCGTTCGAGAGCACCGACGGCACCAGGATGCGCATGCCCAGACCGAACAGCGGAAAAATGATGAACGTGACTGCGAGAATCGTCGAGTGCAAGCGCCAATGGCGGACACCTTGCCAGGCCTCTGCAGGTGAGAGCCGTGCACCGTAGATCAGAAACAGCAGGCCGATTGCAATTTTGGTCAACCAGGAAAACACCGATGCAGCGGTGCCCGATGCCGGAAAGAGGCTGGCCAGTGCGACTGTGGCGAGGATGGCAACGATGAAGCCGTCCACGTGGAATCTGCTGAGAATCTTCACTTCAATGAAGCTACAAGCAGCCCAGTCATCACATTTTGCAATTCCGCCTATATTAGTTATCACGATTCGCGATAAGGAGTGAGGATGTTGGATCCGGTTCTTCTGCGTAGCTTCATTGCCGTCGAACGCACTGGCAGCTTCACCACAGCAGCAAAACATCTCGGAATCCGTCAACCGACTGTCAGTGGCCATATAGCGAAGCTGGAGGCACGGGTAGGTCGAGAGCTCCTCATCCGGGACACCCACCGCGTCGAACTCACGACCGACGGTGCCGCCATGCTCGCCTTCGCTCGTGAAATCCTTGATGCACAGTCCAGAGCGATGCAGTATTTCGGCGGTGAAGAACTGTCGGGGCAAGTTCGATTCGGGGTGTCCGAGGACCTCGTCACGGATGAACTACCCAAGATCCTCTTCAAGTTTCGTCGTGACCACCCTGGCGTGAACATGGAACTGACAATCGGATTGAGCGAAGAGATACACAACCAATTACGCTCCGGCAAAATTGATTTGGCTTTCGTCAAGCGAAAGCACGGCGACAAACACGGACAACTCGTCTTCGAAGACCGACTGGTGTGGGCCGGCGCACCGGGCGCCGTTGTCCCGACTGGACAGCCCGTTCCCATCGTGACCTACCATCCGCCTAGCCTGACCCGCGACGCAGCTCTTTCGGCCCTCCGCAACGCCGGCATCGAGTTTCGGATCGCATGCACAACGAAGGGACAATTGGCGTTGAGAGCAGCGACTCTTGCCGGCCTGGGCTTCATTGTGCACAGCGAACAGTTGCTTCCACACGACCTGGCTCAGGTGCAGGGATTGCCATCTCCCGGTTCGATCGAATTTGTCCTCGTCACGACCTCTGGCCGTTCACAGTCAGCACCTGAGCGCGCCCTGACACGTGCCATCGTGGAGAACACACACAGCTTTCAGCGTCGAATTACCCGCCAGTAAGTGTGACTTGGCATCCTTACTAAACTCGAAACGCTGTAGCCGCTCGCTGAACGAGGGAGAACTGTGCCGGATCCAACGCAACGTCCTGTCGGGCCTTACTCGTCAGGCCTGCCCGCCGGTGCCCTCGACGTGCGTATGCCGGACTTGGAGCGCTTCGGCCGCCCTCAGTTGTGGCGATCGGCAATTATTGCTGTGGTCCTGTCGACGTCCATCATCTTGGCTTTGATCGTCTGGCCGTTCCGCAGACGTGGACGCGCCATTGCCGATGCCGCTGCTGACGGACTGGTGGACGGCTTCATCACCCTGGGTCCGACGTTCGTCAAAATCGGGCAACTCGTTGCGTCGTCGTCGGGAATCTTTCCCGCCCCGCTGGCCAATGCGTGTTTGCGTTGTCTTGACGACGTTCCGCCGTTTCCCGCTGACCAGGCACGTGACATCGTCGAATCAGACCTCGGTTACTCGATCGCCGAACTCTTTGCGGAATTCGACGACCAACCACTCGCGGCAGCGTCTGTCGCTCAAGTACATGCGTGTGTGCTGCACGACGGACGCGAAGCCGTCATCAAGATTCAGCGGCCAGACATTTACGCGCGCATGTTGATCGATCTTCGGGCCGCGTACTGGGGTGCGACTATTTTGGAAAAGTTTGTCGAGTTTCTTCGAATTGCCAATGCTACTGCCATTATTCGCGATCTACATACGGCAACGATGACTGAGCTCAACAGTGCCGTCGAAGCTGATCGCCAAACAACCTTCCGAAACAACATCGGAGCATTCGGCGACAACAAGGGCGTTACGACGCCGGAGGTGTACTGGGATTACTGCGGTCCCCGAGTCATCTGCATGGAGCGTATGCGCGGAGTGCCTCTGGATCGATTTGTCGCCGGTCCGGACGGCGTCGACGAAGCCCGCATGCTCATTCGGCGCGGCGTGAAAGTGTGGCTCGAATCCGTCATTGTTCACGGTCCTTTTCACGGCGACGTCCACGCTGGGAACCTATGGGTGCTCGACGATGGCCGCATTGCGATGCTCGATTTCGGCATAGTCGGCGTTCTCCCGGAAACGTGGCGCACAATCCTCTCGGACATGTTCCGTGCAACGTTGATCGACGGTGATTTCGCCCGCGTCGCACGAGGTATTCGCGCCTTGGGATATGCCACGGACTACGAGGTGGACGACGACCAGCTCGGCTTGCAGGTTGTCACCGCGCTGGCACCGATTCTGGGACGTGATCTGGGTGAACTCAAGCTGAGCGAACTCATCATGGCGCTCGTCAACCTGGGCAAGCAGTGGGGTGTTGCGAGTCCTGAGGAGTTGGTCCTTTTCGGCAAGCAACTCGGGTACTTCGAGCGGTACGCGACGGCCCTCGCTCCCGGCTGGGTGATCGGCCAGGACCTCTATCTCTTCAAGAATGTCTTCCCCGAAGACATTGCCGCCAAAGCGCAGCAATTAGGTATCACGATCCCTGATTGATCGCTGTTGCACTCGACCATCCACGACATTCCCGGCGCGGGCGCTAATCTGAAGCAACACTCGCGCAAGGAGCTTCCAGTGCATCCAGCACCCGTCACGATGACAGAGCACGAACCCGCCGGCAAACGAATCGGTACTGGTGCCACAACCCTCGGTACGCTTGTGAGCTCTCTCGACAGTTCCATGATCGAGTTACTCGACAGCCCGGACGGTCTCGAGGTCGAGATTCGCTCGATGACGCTCCTCGAGATCGGCGATATCG
The DNA here is from genome assembly GCF_030056815.1 of Rhodococcus sp. IEGM 1379. Taxonomy (GTDB): domain Bacteria; phylum Actinomycetota; class Actinomycetes; order Mycobacteriales; family Mycobacteriaceae; genus Rhodococcus_F. The sequence continues at coordinate 111,782 of NZ_JASHKR010000002.1, read as the reverse complement.
AGGATTCGGAAACCACCGGGGCAATTGCCGACGTCTATCTGCCGGTCGGAATTTCCGTTGATGTACTGATCGCCTGGTTGCAGGTATTCGAAAGACACCAACATCGCCCGAAGCTGATGTTGGTCAAGAATGCACGCACAGAAGTTGCACTCCGGGATGCGGCAAGGAAATCAAGAATCGCCCTGGCTGCGGTTCATCCGAAAGCCAGCTCCGGACATATCTATTCACTGATACAGAAGTTGCTCACACAGAGCACGTATCGCTCGCGCTCCGCCGAGAGTTCCGCGTCTACCGGCGATTCCGACCTGTTCGCCCTCTCCGAAACCGTCGCAGAACTGACCGGCGGTTTGGTGACGATCGACGACAACGCCCTCCACATCCTTGCGTATTCCGCAGGCCATGAAGGTGAGGACGACCTGCGACAACGATCGATCCTCGGTCGCGAATGGCCGAGTGCGTATACCCAACGACTGGATGAGCGAGGCACATTCGAACATCTACGACGCTCGGACGCCGTCGTAGATGTACCGGCCGAACCGAAAATCGGTGCCGCACACCGATTAGCAGTAAGTATTCGGCGTCCGGATCAAAGAACCGACACCACTTCGGGTGCACATCAACAACATCTCGGAACGATCTGGGTACAGAGCACAGATAAGCCACTCGCCGACGATTCCGACGAGGTACTGCGGGGCGCGGCGGCAGTAGCGTCACGCATCCTGATCAGAACGCTCGATGCGTCCAGTCGCGAGAGCACACAGGTCCAGCGCTTGTTCGGCGCCATGGGCGGCGGAATCGACGTCACATCCCTAGCTGACTCACTGTCATTGTCCATCGAAGGCCCCGCAGCGCTTGTAGGTTTTTCGACCGGCAAACAGGAACCAGCCGATCTGCAGCGGCTGACGAATTCACTGCGCCTGCACGCCAGCGCTTTTCGACGCGACGCCGTCACCACACATATCGTCGACCGGGTGTATGTGCTCTTCCCACATGCGGAGGAAGACGCACTTGTCGGCGAATGGGCCGCTGATACCATCCAGCACTTGGAAATTCGTTCACGGGTTGTCGCGCGTGCTGCGGTCGCTGTGATGATTCCCCGCTTGTACGGAGTCCCCGAAGCCCGAAGAGAAGTCGACCGCGTACTGGACGTTCCCGGGGACAAGCCTTCTCGGGTAACAACACTGGCGGCGTCTCGCACGGCGGTCCTGCTCGGCGAGATCCTGGATTTGGTGGGCAGCCACGACCGCCTTCGTGATCCGAGGATTGATCGACTACTTTCCTACGACGACAAGAACTCTTCCGACATGCAGTTCACACTCGCGACCTATCTCTCTGCATTCGGGGACGTGAAAAAGGCTGCGGTACTGCTGAATATTCACACCAATACATTGAGATACCGGGTCCGTCGCGCCGAGCAAATCATGGGCATCTCGCTCGACGAATCGGATACTCGACTTCTGACAGAGCTGCAATTGGCACTCCTCGCCCGTGGACCGGCTGAGCCCGAGCGCCTGAGTTCCGATGCCTGAAATCTGATTGTCGCGTATGTTTCCTCAGATGACCCGCACCGCATCTCAGCGCCCGAACCGCCGATCCGTGCTACGCAGTGCCGCAATCGGCCTCGGCGCAGTCGCTGCCGGTTCCACTCTGGGACCACTGTCTTCTCTCGGACCGCTGTCCGCGAAGGCAGGGGCCTCCCCCACCCAACTGACCGGCAAGACCGCGGTGGTGGTCGGCAGTGGCTTCGGCGGCGCCGTCGCGGCATTGCGTCTCGGACAGGCGGGCGTGCAGACCACGGTCCTCGAACGTGGCCGACGGTGGCCGATCCAAGCTGATGGCAACACTTTCTGCACAGTCAACGAGCCCGACGGTCGATCCGCTTGGTTCAGCGACCACCCGCCCATCAACCAGTTGACCCGGCTGCAGACCATCCCCCGGTATCCCGGCCTCATCGATCGGATCACGGGCAACGGCATCGACGCCGTCTACGGGGTCGGAGTTGGCGGCGGCTCCTTGGCCTTCGGGGCATTCACCCCGCAGCCCAGGCGCAAGGATTTCACGCAGGTATTCCCCAGTCAGATCGATTACGACGAACTCGACCGGACCTACTACCCGCGCGCCAAGAAGATGCTCGGCACCTCGCCGCTACCGGACGACCTCCTCGCGGATCCTTCCTACAAGGGCGCACGAGCTTGGCTCGACTACATCAAGGATTTCGGCGGAGAGCCTGTCCTGCACGACTTCTGCGTCGACTGGGACGTTGTTCGCGAGGAGCTTGCCGGCCGCAAGCCCGCTTCCTATTCCGTCGGCGAGGGCCCCTACGGCACCAACTCCGGCGCCAAGAACAGCGTCGACCACAACTATCTTCCATCTGCCGAGGCCACCGGCAACGTGACGATCCTGCCGCTGCACGAGGTCATGGAGATTCGCGAGATCTCCGGGCAGGACGGGTTCGAGGTTTCGGTCAAGCGGATCGACGAAACCGGCGCGGTACTCGAGACAAAAACTCTCGTCGTCGACTACGTATTCATGGCGGCCGGCTCGTTCCATACCTCCGCCTTGCTCGCGACTGCCAAAGCGAAGGGGTCGCTGCCACGGCTGAACGATCAGGTCGGCAAGGGCTTCGGCAACAACGGCGATTTCCTGATCGCGCGCGGCTTGCTGCGCCGGGACTGCGGTGCCAAACAGGGCGGTCCCGGTGTCGCCTTGATGTACGACGACGACAACCCCTACGGCCCGATCTCGATGTCCTGGGAGGCCTCACCGTTCCCGGACATCGCCGGCGGATCGATGATGGCAAACCTGATCCAGGTCATCTCCGACGAGCGCGGCTCGATCGACTACAACCCCGCATTGGGCCGGGCCGAGTTGAACTATCCGCACGGTGAGGCCGACAGCGACGTCGACGCACGCGGTCGCAACTTCGCGGGCCGTTTCCACGAGCGCACCGAGACCCGGTTCGGCTCCTCGGCAACCGGTGTCCCGATCTACACGCGGCTCGCGGACTTCGGCTCCGGTTGCACCTGGCACGGTCTCGGCGGCATGGTGATGGGCGAGGCCGCCAGCTACGAGGGCCAGGTCCACGGCTACAAGAATCTGTTTGTCGTCGACGGATCTCTCCTGCCGGGGTCGTCGGCTCTGGTCAACCCGGCACTGACCATTACCGCTGTCGCGGAGCGGTGCCTCGATCACTTCGTCGAATCCCGCGCCTGAACCCGAACTCTCTTTCCTTCCAACCTGTCCGATCAACGAGACAACTCGCCAAGTAAGTGGACATTCACGGGTACACAAAACTCGTACCCGAATCAATACCACTCACCTCAGGAGCCCTCTTGCGCACTCGTGGAGCCGTAATCCGTCAAGCGCCCGGCAAGTACGAGGTCGTCGACCTCGAACTCGATTCACCCCGCACAAACGAACTCACCGTCAAGATGGTCGCCTCCGGCCTGTGCCATTCGGACGACCACATCGCCAGTGGTGATCATGGTGTCGGCCGCTACCCCATCTGCGGTGGACACGAGGGCGCGGGCATCGTCGTCGAGGTCGGCCCGCACACCCAGGGCTGGGCCGAAGGTGACCATGTCATCTTCTCGTTCCTCGCCGCATGCGGCCGATGCCGCTGGTGCGCAAGCGGAATCCAGAACCTCTGTGACAACGGCGCAGCCATCATGACGGGTGGCCGTCCCGGCGAGGTCGAAAGCTTCCGCATGTCCTTGGACGGTGAGCCTGTTTCACAGACGTGCGGCCTGTCTACTTTCAGCGAATACACCACTGTCAGCACTCTTTCTGCCGTCAAGGTCGACAAGCACCTCCCCTTGGAAACACTGTGCCTCCTCGGCTGCGGCGTCGGTACCGGCTGGGGCGCAGCGGTCAACTCCGCCGAGGTCTACCCCGGCCAGACCGTGATCGTCATGGGTGTCGGCGGTATCGGGATCAATGCCGTGCAGGGAGCCGCTCATGCCGGCGCCTCCCACATCATCGCCGTCGATCCTGTCGAGTTCAAGCGTGAGAGCGCCCTGAAATTCGGCGCAACACACGCGGTCTCGACGATGGAGGAAGCAACCGAGATCGCCCGCTCCTTCACCAACGGCCAAGGCGCGGACTCTGCCATCGTGACTGTCGGCGTCACCACCGGCGAACATGTGGCACAGGCATTCTCGTCGATCCGCAAAGCCGGGACGTGCGTCGTCACCGGACTCGGCAAGATGACCGACATCGGAATACCGGTGAGCCTGTTGGAGCTCACTCTCTACCAGAAGCGAATTCAAGGATCTCTCTTCGGAGCATCCAACCCCACCGCCGACATTCCGTGGATGATCGATCTGTACACCAGCGGAAAGCTCAACCTCGACGGATTGATCACCAACCGCTACACACTGGACACCATCAACGACGGTTTCGCGGACATGCATGCCGGCCGTAACCTGCGCGGAGTCATCAACTTCTGACGCTCCCGAGAAGTTGCGGAGGGTGCGGACAGCGCCCTCCGCAACTTCTGTCGGTGGCAACCGAGACAATGGACACCGGACCGTGTCCACGGCCCCGGTTCAGGAGGGCAAACGATGACTGCGAACGGTTACGGAGACGTGCGGCCACTCCGGCCTGACGCCTTGTTCAAGCAGATCGCGATGCCCGGCTGGGTTGAACTGCACGTCAGGCAGATCAACCTCCGTACCCCCTCCGCCACACGGTATGCCGCCTGCGCGGTGGATGCCTGGAAACGTACGCCAGAAGTAGCGTCGGCCGAACCGGATCGCAGTCGTATGACCATCTGGGCGATACGCAAGGCCGAGAAGGCGACGCGCCTGGCGCAGGAGTCCGAGGCTGCAGCCACACTCGCGCGCCGCACGTCACCTCGCCTGTCCGATGAAGACATGAAAGCACTTCGCTCCATGCACGATTCAACCGAAGGCAAGTTGGCCTATTCCGCCGCGGTAGTCGCCGCCGACATCGAAAACTCCCCGGCCTGGACGGATCCCCACTTCGCACACCACCACACGCACGTCGACCTCTTTCGCCAGGTCACCGACATAGCGGTCAGTGCTCGCGGTCTCCTGCGCGCCAAAGAGGAACTGGGACCGAAACCACCGCCGACCTTGGAAAAAGATAGCGACGTGATGGAAGTATTCCGTCACCACACTCAATTGCACCAGCGCAGATTGGAAGCGATCACCCAACGGCTACAGGGATTGCTCCGCTATCGCGAGAACGTCCTCGCCTGCGAGATCATCATCGAGAAGCGAGAGTGGTTGGCCCAGCACGACCGCCGCTGGGAGCGCGCTCAGTTCATTCCCGAGATCACAGATTCTCTTGCCGGCGAAGACCTTCAGCGCGCAACCGACGAAGTCGAACACAACACGGCAACTGCCCTGGCCTTCCTGGAGGAGAGCGCTCGACGCCTTTCCCGCGTCATGTCCTGACTTGTTGTTCCCTCTGAACGTCGATGATCGAGTCAGCGCTGCATCGCGCGGCGCACACCTTCGATCAACTCCAGAAATTCGGCCTTCGGGGTAAAGTCCACATACTCCGAATCTTCGATTGCTCCGGGGACATGACCAGGCGCCCAGTAGAAGACAGCACCGGCGTTGTAGATCTGCCGCCCCGATTCGGAGTCGGTGTAGATCTGCCCCTTGAGTACGTAGCCGTAGCGCGGGCACTGACACCGCCCGCCTTCGAGATGCGCAAACGGTTCGGCGAAGTTCGCGGAGCAGGTCGCTGCCATGGCGCCGTGCAGCTCGCGGGCTCCTACGAAGAACCTGTGGCAACCCGAAATATCTTAGGCGCCTATATCTCCCAGACGTACTCCGCGTACGGTACCGACCGGTGCTGAATCAGTGGAGCCTTCCGGGCAGAGTCCGGCAAAGCGCTCCGACATCTCGGAGTGCCACAACTCCACCGATTCCTGCACATCTGGGGACATCGCCGGCTACTTGATCGACGATCCGTGCTGCGTCAACGGCATGACCTCGATGGTCATGTACGGGAAGAGCGGCAGATTCCAGAGAATCTCGTGCAATTCGTCTGCCGACTCGACATCGAAGATGCTGATGTTGCTGAACTGACCCACAATTCGCCACAGGTGCACCCACTTGCCTTGCCGTTGCAGGTCTTGTGAGTACGCCTTCTCTGTAGCGACTGTTTCGGCTCGCACAGTCGGATCCAGATCGCGCGGAATATCGACGTCCATCCGTACGTGAAAGAATGCCATGTTCTTTTCCTCTACTTCCTGGTCCAGGTCTTGACTGCGTCCATGTTCAGTTCCACACCCAGGCCGGGGCCCGACGGGAGATGCAACTGTCCTTCGGAGTACTCGAGCGGTTCCTGCAGCAACTCTTCGCTGAAGAGCAAGGGTCCGAAAAGCTCTGTTCCGAAGTTGATTCCAGGCTCGGCGCACGCGAAGTGCAACGAGGCCGCCGTGCCGATCGGACCCTCGATGGAGGTTGCGCCGTGGCACGCGATACCCGCAGCCTTTGCGATCGCGACGATCTCGCGACTGCGCTGCAGCCCACCGCATTTGGTGGTCTTGAGTGCGATGACATCGGCGGCCGAACGCCGGGCGATCTCGAGCGCGTCGTGCGGCGTCTGCACGCTTTCATCGGCCATGATCGGAATCGGTAGCAACCTGCTCAGTTCGGCAAGGACCTCGATTTGATCGGCAGGAGTGGGCTGTTCGATCAACTCGACGCCACCTTCGGCCAGCTGTGGCAGGTATCGCAGAGCGGTGAAACGATCCCAACGCGCGTTGATGTCGACTCGTACCCCGGCGTGACCGTCGAGCGCCTGCGCAATTTCGATGATGCGCGCCGTGTCTACTGCGGGATCGAGAGCGCCCATCTTGAGTTTGAAGCTGAAATTCATACGAGATTCCAGCTTTTCGTGGGCTTCTTCGATAATCTCAGCCGCCGGAGCAGCGCCCAGAGCCCAAGTGACGTCGACGCTCTCACGGAAGGCGCCACCGAGCAGCGTGTGCACAGGCACGCCCAGGCTGCGAGCCCAAGCGTCGTGCAACGCCACGTCGACGGCTGCCTTCGCGAATCGTGCGTTGGCGACGATCTTCTCGATATCGAGCATGATCGAGGTAATCTGATCGACTCGCCGGCCGATAATCATTGGCGCAATATATTTCTCGATGATGACCTGCATCGTCTCCACCGACTCACCGCCCCACCATGGACCGCCGGGGACAACCCCTTCGCCGTATCCGACTACACCGTCGGACGTACGAATCGCGACCAGCAGGAGCGGCTGCACCGTCATCGAAGTGGTGGCGAACTTGTGGGGGCGAACCAGCGGGACGTCGAGGATGGAGGTCTCGAGGGAGACGATCGACAGGTCAGTCATCAAATCGCTTTCTCTTGCTGCAGTAGTGAAATCAGGCCGGATCGAGCACGAAGTCGTAGGTCACCCGATTGATTCCGTCGACGCCGGGCTTCGGATCCAGAATCAGTTCGGGCTTGGTGGCTGTGGCCACGTCGTTTTCGATCCACTCGCCACCGGAGAAGTACAACTGCGTGGTGACGGTGCGCTTGCCGGGGGCTTTCACCATGAGGTGAAGGTGCGCCGGACGCCACGGGTGCCAGCCGGCCTTTTCGATGAACCAGCCGGTGGGTCCGTCGGTCGGAATCTGGTAGGGCGCGGGCTGAATCGTGGTGATTTCGAAACGACCGTCAGAGTCGACCTCGACGGTTCCGCGCAGGTTTCCGTCTGGAATGTGCGGGGCGAAGTGAGAGTAGTAACCTTCGTCGTCGGCATGCCAGAGTTCGACTGTCGCACCCTCGAGCCCCCCGCCCTCGAGGCCACGAACCTGCCCCTCGAATACCAGCTTCGATCCAACCTCGTCCTCGCGCATGGGAAGTGTGCACTTGGCCGGCAGCGTCTGGGCATCGGCTACGTAGTACGGGCCCTCGATGCTGCCCTTAGTGCCGTGTTGGCCGCGGTAGGCGACCTCCTCGACGTTGTGCTCAACGAACACGTCCAGCCACAGCGGCCACTCGCCGTACTGGCCGATGTCGATCAGCCACTGCTTGAGAACCCGATATTCGGGGTACGTGACGCCGTGCTTGTCGATGACTCCGGCGAGCGCCTCGAGGACATCCTTGGCGATCGCCGAGACGCGCTCGGGCGAAGTGTCCGCGGTGACGCGTTCCTGCAGGAACTTGTCGGTGGCGGCGGTGCCCGAACCAGCTGCGGTGGGGCTCTCGGAAGTGGTCATGTGGTCCTCCTCGGGATGGTGAAACTCTGTTACCGGGCGGGCGCCGTATCGCTGGGCTGAGTCGGCTCCCGAAGTTTAGATGTACGCTCTGCGTACACGTGTTACGCTGTGCGTACGTAGGTACTGTGCGCCCAGTCACAGAACTTTGTCAACCATCGAGCGTCTGACGTCGCAAAAACCGCAGATGAAAGGCCATACCGTGCCCGAGAATGATCGCGACTACATCCAGAGCATCGAGCGCGGCTTCGCAGTTCTCATGGCCTTCGACGAGAACCGCCCTAACCCCTCACTAGCCGACCTGGCAACCGAAACCAGGCTGTCGAGGCCGGCGGTGAGACGCATTCTCCTCACACTCCAGAAGCTCGGATACGTCACCGGAAACAACAGTCGCTGGTCCCTCACCCCACGGGTTCTGAGCATCGGCCAGCACTACTCCGCATCGCATACCCTCACCGAAGCGGCGCTACCGCGCCTGATGGAGATCGCGGAACACACCCACGAATCCGCCTCCCTCGGCGTCCTCGACGGCGTGGACGTCGTCTACGCAGCCCGCGTACCGGTCCGCCGCATCATGAGCATCAACGTGAACGTCGGAACCAGAGTGCCCGCATATGCCACCTCGATGGGCCGCGCCCTACTCGCTTGGGCACCAACCGAAATCGTCGACAATGTCATCGCCAACTCCACGTTCAACGCCCTGACCCCCACGACGATCACCGACGAAGGCGCATTCCACAAAGCCCTCCGAGTAGTGCGCGAGCAGGGATACGCCCTCACGTCCGAGGAACTCGAAGACGGACTGATCTCACTCGCCGCGCCGATTCGCGATGCCAGTGGAAGCGTCATCGGCGTGGCGGCATGCTCGTCGTCGGCGGGGCGGACCACCCCGGAAGCCTTCCGCACCGAAGTAGCGCCGTTTCTGGTCGAAAAAGCGAACCAACTCAGCGCCGATATGGGATATCGCAGCTGAACAAAATCAGTCGAACACAACACCCTTGGTCAGGACTGGGCATTTGCCTAGTGTGACCCGGACCACACAATGTCAAGGTTAATTCAGTACCGGACGCAGCCCCGTCCGGAAAGCGGGCCCAGTGCCAATTTCGACAGCCCTCGGTTGTCAACTGGTCGCCCACTCGATCTGGAGGTTACCCATGACGGATATTTTGGACGCCGCCCACAGCACCAGCACGAGCGAATACACGAGTATCCGCGCCTTCCTCGACGACGCTCTCATCGAGGACCCGGAGACCGGCCGCTACCAGGTGAGACGCAGCGTGTTCACCGACGAGCAACTGTTCGAACTCGAGATGACCCACATTTTCGAGGGAAACTGGATCTACCTCGCGCACGAAAGCCAGATCCCTAATGTCGGTGACTATTTCACCACCTACATGGGCCGCCAGCCCATTATGATCACCCGCAACAAGGAAGGTGAGTTGGGCGCGCTGATCAACGCGTGCAGCCACCGCGGCGCGATGCTCTGCCGCCGTAAGACCGACAACCGCACCACTCTCACCTGCCCATTCCACGGCTGGACGTTCAACAACTCCGGCAAGCTGCTCAAAGCCAAAGATGCACGCACCGGCGGTTATCCAGAGCAGTTCAACAAGGACGGCTCGCACGACCTGACCAAGGTGGCACGGTTCGAAAGCTACCGCGGCTTCCTCTTCGGCAGTCTCAACGCAGATGTTTTGCCCCTCGAAGAGCACCTCGGCGACACCACCAAGGTCATCGACATGATCGTGGACCAGTCACCTGACGGCCTCGAGGTACTACGCGGGGCCTCCACGTACACCTACGACGGAAACTGGAAACTGCAGACGGAGAATGGGGCCGACGGCTATCACGTCTCGTCCACACACTGGAACTACGCGGCAACCACCGCCCGTCGCACAGCCGGCGAATCAGCCAACGAAACCAAAGCCATGGATGCCGGGACCTGGGGCAAGCAGGGCGGCGGCTACTTCTCCTACGACTACGGTCACCTGCTTCTGTGGATGTGGTGGGGAAACCCCGAGGACCGTCCGCTGTACGAGCGCAAAGCAGAGCTCGAGGCCGAGTTCGGATCCAAGAAGGCCGAATTCATGGTCGGTGCGTCACGCAACCTCTGCCTCTACCCGAACGTGTACCTCATGGATCAGTTCAGCAGCCAGATCCGGCACTTCCGCCCGATCTCGGTAGACCAGACAGAAGTCACGATCTACTGCATAGCGCCCAAGGGCGAAAGCGCCGAGGCCCGCAGCAATCGCATCCGTCAGTACGAGGACTTCTTCAACGCGTCCGGCATGGCTACTCCGGACGACCTCGAGGAGTTTCGCTCCTGCCAGAAGACCTACCAGGCTTCCGGTGCACCGTGGAACGATTTGAGCCGTGGTGTGGCGCACCAGGTCGTCGGCCCCAACGAGGTCGCAAAAGATCTCGGCATGGACCGCGTCCTTTCCAGCGGAGCCAAGACCGAGGACGAGGGCTTGTATCCGATCCAGCACGGCTACTGGCGTGACGCCATGCTCGCGGCAGTTGATGCCGAAGAAGCCGGTGCTCCGCGCGCCGATTCCACCCGGACGAACTGAGGAACTCCATCATGACCACTGCAACCGGCACCACCGTCACCCAGCACGCCATCGAGCAGTTCCTCTACCGCGAGTCCCGCTACCTCGACGATCGCGAGTTCGAAAAGTGGATCGAGTGCTATCACCCGGACTCCGAGTTCTGGATGCCGGCTTGGGCCGACGACGGCGAACTCACCACCGACCCGCAAACCGAAATCTCACTGATCTACTACCCCAATCGCGGTGGCATCGAAGATCGCGTTTTCCGAATTCGGACCGACCGGTCCAGCGCCACAAGCCTTCCCGAGCCTCGGACCGGACACAACATCTCCAATGTCGAGGTGCTCGAGCAGCGCGAAACCCAAGTGGATGTGCGCTTCAACTGGTTCACCCTGTACTGCCGCTACAACGCTGTCGATACCTACTTCGGCACGTCGTTCTACACGATCGACTTCGCCGGCGAAGCGCCGCTGATCATGAAGAAGAAGGTCGTACTCAAGAACGACTACATCCATCACGTAGTGGACGTCTACCACATCTGACCGGCACTTCTTCTTCACGAATCGAGCTGTTTCCCATGACTTTTCAAGCTACGCAAGGCTTCCAAGTTGCACTGAGCTTCGAGGACGGCGTCACGCGCTTCGTCGAGTGCAAATCCGGCGAGACGGTAGCCGACGCGTCGTACCGTGCGCGGATCAACATCCCCCTCGACTGCCGCGACGGGGCCTGCGGAACTTGCAAGTCCCTGTGTGAGTCGGGCAGTTTCGACGGGGGCGATTACATCGACGAGGCCCTCACCGACGACGAGGCCGAGCAGGGCTATTGTCTGCCGTGTCAGATGGTTCCCGAGTCCGATCTGGTTCTTCAAATTCCCACCACGTCCGCTGTTGCCAAGACTGCGGCCGGTTCGTACACGTCCACCATCACCGAGATAGTGCGGCATTCAGATACCACGGTAGGTTTCACCGTCTCGGTGGAGAACCGCAGCGATCTCGTGTTCCTGCCCGGCCAGTATGTGAACATCCTCGTTCCCGGAACAGAATCGACTCGTTCGTATTCGTTCAGCACCGGCCCTACCGTCGAGAATGCGTCGTTCCTGGTCAAGATCACTCCGGGCGGCTTGATGTCGGACTACCTCAGCGAACGGGCGCAGGTAGGCGACACACTCCAACTCACCGGCCCGATGGGTAGCTTCTTCCTGCGCACGCAACAACGTCCTGCCCTGTTGTTGGCCGGCGGCACCGGTCTGGCACCGTTGCTCTCGATCCTCGAGAAGATGCGGGCCGAACGCTCCGAGTTGCCGGTTCACCTGGTCTACGGTGTGAGCTCCGATGATGATCTCGTGGAGCTGGATACACTGCGCAAGTACGCAGAGACACTGCCGCAGTTCACCTTCGACTACTGCGTGTCCGATCAAGGTAGTTCCGCCCCGAACAAGGGTTACGTCACCGGACTCATCGAACCGAAACATCTCGACAACGGCAATGTCGATGTCTATCTGTGCGGACCGCCGCCAATGGTCGAAGCCGTACGTCAGCATTTCAAGGACGTGTCGATCACGCCGACAAACTTCTACTTCGAGAAGTTCAACACTGCAGCCACTCCGGCCCTGACCACAGCTACCGAGCTGACTGAAGCCGAGCGCGCAGCCACCGTCAAAGCTGCGACCGAGACCGGACTTCCGCCAGTACCGGCATCCGTTCCCACGACAGATATCAGTACCTACGAGATCGGCGAGGAGCATCTGCCAGTCGCCGAGTCGGACGCACAGTTCGATGCTCGGATGGCACTCGAACTGGGCGCCATGGAACTCACCATCGGCCGACTCACCTCAGCGCAGTTGATCGAGTACCGAATCCTGGCCGAGAACTCGGCCGCATCGATCGAGCGCGATCGGTTCACGGACGCAGCGGCATTCACCGAAACAAATGCACTGTTCCACGACTTCCTGTTCCGTTGCACCGGCAACGAGATTCTCTTGCAGGCGTACCACCGACTCGAGGTAACCGAGCTTATGAACCGGATATTGCGAACAGCAGATTGGGTCGACGAGCACGTTGCGGACGATCACCTGCGAATCGTTCGCGCTTTCGCAGAGAACGACCGAACCGCCGCACGCGAGTTGATCGTCACCCACAGTGCGCATGCCAAATCCACGATGCGTCGGGCAATCGCCGACAATCACCTGAGCACCGCACAACCTCACGCGAGCGTTGCACCATGAGCCCCCGAATCTTTGCCGACCGGTTCACCGATCGCGTTGTCGTCGTCACGGGCGCCGCTCAAGGTATCGGTCGTTGTGTTGCCGAAAGGATCTCGGCAGAGGGCGGTTCGGTGGTTCTCGTCGACCGGGCAGAGTTGGTCCACGAGGTGGCCGGCTCACTCGAGCGCTCCCACTCCATCACTGCTGATCTGGAGCAGTTCGCAGGTGCAGAGAAAGCAATCGACGAGGCGCACGGTCACTTCGGACGAATCGACGTCCTGATCAACAATGTCGGCGGCACCATCTGGGCGAAACCGTACGAGCACTACACCCCCGAACAGATCCAAGCCGAAGTGCAGCGCTCCCTCTTCCCTACATTGTGGAGTTGTCGGGCAGTTCTCCCCCATCTGATCAGTGCTCGCAGCGGAACAATCGTCAACGTCTCCTCGGTCGCAACCCGCGGAGTTAACCGTGTTCCGTATGCGGCAGCCAAGGGTGGCGTCAGCGCAATCACTGCTGCACTCGCACTGGAAGTCGCACAATACGGAATACGCGTCGTGGCAACAGCTCCCGGCGGAACCGACGCACCAACTCGCGTCGTGGCCCGGGGGCCCAGTGCACAAACCGAGGACGAGAAGATCTGGTACCAGCAGGTCGTCGACCAGACCGTCGACTCTTCCCTCCAAAAGCGTTACGGCACACTCGACGAACAAACCGCTGCGATCACATTCCTTGCCTCCGAGGAGGCTTCGTACATCACCGGCACGGTTCTTCCCGTCGCCGGCGGCGATCTCGGCTGAACCAGCCTCTTCCGCTCCACACACTCTTCTTCCTGATCTCTCGAACGGAGATTTGCCATGTCCTCGATCGAAATTGGTTCCTGGGCCAGCGCCCGCCATCGATCTTCGGTGCTGTGGGTGGTTGCCATCGCAGCCATCGCCATCTTGTTCGACGGATACGACCTCGTCGTCTACGGCACGATTCTGCCGGTCCTGATGGATGACCCTGGCCAGATCGGTGCGCTATCCGCATCACAGGCCGGCGCTTTGGGGTCGTACGCCCTCGTCGGAGTGATGGTGGGCGCCTTGACCTGCGGCGCGATCGGAGACCACTTCGGGCGCCGAAAGATGATGCTGATCAACATCGTCTGGTTCTCGGTAGGTATGGCGCTGGCGTCATTCGCCACCAGCATCACCACCTTTGGACTTCTACGATTCTTCACCGGCATCGGTGTCGGCGGACTCGTCGCCACGGCAGGTGCGATGATCGCTGAATTTGCACCACCCGGGCGCCGAAACCTGTTCAACGCCATCGTCTACAGCGGTGTACCGGCCGGCGGCGTGCTGGCGTCGATACTGGCAATCATCCTTCGCGATGCCATCGGCTGGCGCGGCCTGTTCCTCATCGGCGCGCTTCCCCTCCTCATTCTGTTTCCGCTTGCATGGTTCCGACTTCCCGAATCGCCAGTGTGGCTCGTCGCTCGCGGCCGCATCGACGAGGCGCAAGCAGTGTCCCTGAAGACAGGAATTCCTCTTCCTGCCACCGTAACTCGACCCATCGATGCCCCCGCGGAGAAGGTCGGCTTCCGGGCACTCGCCAGCAAGCAATACGTCTGGGGCACTGCACTACTCGGCCTGATGAGTTTCGCCGGTCTACTCCTGACCTACGGCCTCAACACCTGGCTACCCAAGATCATGGAGAATGCCGGGTACAACGCCAAGGGATCACTCTCGTTCCTGCTGGTCCTTAATGGCGGTGCCATCATCGGTGGCCTCCTCGCCTCCCGGATCGCCGACATCACCGGACCACAGCGTGTGGTTGCCACCACCTTCGGACTTGCCGCGCTTGCTCTGCTGCTGTTCACCTTCGACTTCCCCCTACCCATCCTCCTGGCGTCCGTAGCAATCGCCGGAGTCGGAACCATCGGAACGCAGGTATTGATCTACGGATTTGTGTCCAACTACTATTCGACGCCCGCCCGCGCCGCCGGTGTCGCGTGGTGTGCCGGGTTCGGCCGCCTCGGCGGAATATTCGGGCCCCTCATCGGCGGCAGCCTGATCAGCGCCGGTATCAGTTCAGAGGCAGCCTTCTATGTCTTCGCCGGTATCGCAGTCCTGGGATGTATCGTCACGTTCTTCGTCCCGAAGCAGACACCAGATCTCGATACCACGCCTCTCGATATCTCGGCACTACCCGCAATAAAGGAAACCAGTGGCGAGGCCGGCGTTACGGTGGTCGGGTGACCCATCGCGACGTGCTGGTCGGCCGAGAGCGCGAACTCGCAGCTCTCGGCCGGGCATTGTCGACAGCGCAGGCAGGTTCCCCGACGCTTGTGCTCATCGAAGGGGACGCCGGGAGCGGCAAGTCGACACTCGTTAACAGGTTCATCGACATGGCGGCGCACCACACCCTTCTGCACGCCCGTGGGCTGGAATGGGAATCGCAGACCCCCTTCGGGGTGGCCCAGCAACTACTCGAACGCCCGGTCTCCATTGCTGCTCCGGTGCCGGTGGCCAATGAGATTCTTGCAAGCTCCGACGGTCTGACCTTCGTCGTGGTCGACGACGCTCACCACAGCGATGTCGAGTCGCTTCAGGCTATTACGTCGGCACTTCATCGAGGCCGAGATACCCCGCTGCTGATCATCCTCGTCGCCGAAGAATCTCCGCGACTGAGCATGGAGGTGAGTCACATTCTGGAGCTTCACTGGGCGCAGCGCCTACACATCCGCCCGCTCGACGCTTCCGAGATTGTCGAGATCGCTCAGGTACGCAACGGTATCGATCTCGGTTCCGGTGCAGCACGACAACTTCAGGAGTTCACGGCAGGAAACACACTGGACGTCGTCTCACTTCTGGACGAGTTACCTCCGTCGCAGTGGTCCCATTGGCACCGCACCTTGCCGCTCCCCCGCCACCGAGCAGCCTCGATCGCTCATGACCTTGCGGCGTGCAGTGACGAAGCACGCACTCTCGTCGAGGCGGCAGCGGTGCTGGGCAACAACACCACGTTGTCCCACCTCTCACTGCTGGCCGAAGTCCGAGACATTGTCGAAGCACTGGACAGTGCCTTCGCAAGTGGACTGCTCACAATCCACGAACAGCGCGGCAGCACCGAAGTATCCTTCCGAGGTCCGATGATCGCGGCCGCAGTGAGCGCCACATTGGGACCGGCACGCTTGCATCAACTTCATCTACGCGCGGCCGACATAGCCTGGGGCGATGGCGAACGGTTGTTCCACCTCGCGGCCGCCAGCACCACACACGACGAGCGCCTCGCCTCGGACCTGGTTACCTACGCGGCACTGCGCGCTGCGGAGGGCGCCTGGTCCGAAGTCGCCGACGCCTTGGTCACCGCCAGTTCCCTCACTACCGATCAGAGCAAACACGAAGATCGGCTACTTCGAGGAGTCGACGCGCTGACCGGATCTGGCGACATTCCGCGGGCTATGGTCTTCGCTCCCGAAATCGAAAGCATCACGCGCAATCCACTTCGCGACGCTGTTCTCGGGTACCTCTCCATCCATCGAGGGCGCCCGACCGAGGCTGCCGACCTACTTACTCGCGCGTGGAGTAGCTGCCGGGCAGACCTCGAGCCCGCCACTTCGGCCTTGATCGCTCAACGTATGGTCCTGCACTCACTCGCCACGCTGGATGGGACGGCGCTGGTCGAGTGGGTCGATCGCGCAGTCGAATTGGTGGGCCCCACTGATCCCGCCGCAGTCGAGTCCGAGGCGATCAAAGGACTCGGATTGGGTGCGACAGGTCAGGTCGACCAAGCGCTCGCTGCATATGAAGAACTCTCCGACCGGATTCGCCCCGGAGCTCAAGCTCAGCGATTCCAGATGGGCCGCGGATGGCTCGAGCTTGCTCTTGATCACCCTGAAGCGGCCCGCCGCGACCTTGAAACCGCAGTATCCACCGAGTTTTCCAGCGGTTCGGCGCGGATTTCACTGTGGGCGCAGGCCTGGCTCGCGCGCACTCAGTTCGCGCTCGGCGCGTGGGATGAAGCCTTGACGACGGTCGAAAGTGCCGGCGCAGAACTGGATCGATTCGAGATCGAAATAGTCCGGCCACTGATTCATTGGTCCGGGGCTCAAATACATGCTCTGCGTGGAAACTGGGATCTGGCTCGCGATCATGTACGTCGGGCGTATGCCGGCACACATGCGTACGAGATCATGTATGTTCCTTCGCTTCTCGCCAGAGCTCAGTTCGCCGAGGCCGCGGCCGACTATCCCGATGTCCTTCTTGCGCTGGCACCGCTGACCTCGAGTAGCGCGCAGCAATGGCTCGACGAACCTGGATTCTGGCCTTGGGTCGATCTCTACGCGAACGCTCTGGTCATGGTCGGGAGAGTGGACGACGCCGACGCATTCTTGCGACCGCATGAGAGGACAGCACTTAAGCGTAGACACCGCTCTGCAACGGCTCGGCTCGGCTACGTACGTGGCCGCATCCATGGTGCGCGCGGCGAACTCGATGCTGCTCGCCAATGTTTCGATGAGGCATTGCTGAGCATCGTGGAGCTACCACTCCCCTATGACCGCGCCCGGATCAACTTCGCGTACGGCCAAACCCTCCGTAGGGCAGGGAAGCGCGGGGACGCCGATGTTGTCCTCCGTGCTGCTCGTGCGCTCTATCTGGCCCTGGGCGCCGGTACGTATGTCGAGCGTTGCGATCGAGAACTACGCGCCGGAGGATTGAATCCTTCACGTACGGACAAGGGCATCACCGACTTGACACCGCAAGAACGTGCCGTTGTCGATCTCGTTGCCGCAGGCAAGAGCAATAAGGAAGCTGCCAGCGAATTGTTTCTCTCCGTCAAGACAATTCAGTATCACCTCACCCGCGCGTACGCGAAACTCGGACTGCGATCACGTAGTGAACTCGCAGCCTTCTTCCGCGAACGCGGACTCTCGGATCCGCACCAGGAAAACTGAGATATGACAAATATTCCCACTGACGAAGCTGCGGCACGCATCGCAATGGAGCGTGTGCCGCAACCTGTTCACCGATATCGGCAAGTTCTGCGCGACTTCGGCGGAATATACGCAGCGAACGCCGTCATCGGTATTGTCTTTTCTGCCACGGGCCCAGTGGCAGTGATCTTGGCTGCGGGATTGGCCGGAGGCCTGACCCAAGCACAGTTGGCCTCTTGGCTTTTCGGCGCCTTCTTCGTGAACGGAATCCTGACGATTACAGCGTCCTGGCTCTATCGCCAGCCGCTGGCCTTCTTCTGGACCATTCCCGGAACAGTAGTTGTGGGCGCGTCGTTGGAGCATCTGCCGTGGGAGCAGGTACTCGGAGCGTTCTTCGTCACCGGCGTTCTGATCTTGTTTGTGGGATTGACCGGCTGGATCAGACCGATCATGGCTACTCTTCCCATGCCTATCGTAATGGCAATGGTTGCAGGGGTTTTCCTTCATTTCGGTACCGACCTGGTCGAGGCGCCTGCCCACGATGCAGCGATTGCACTACCTATGATCGCAACGTTTGTTGCACTCAGCGTGTTCGTGAAGGTCGGACGCTTCGTTCCTCCGGTCCTCGGTGCATTAATTGTCGGCGTCATCATCATTCTCGCCACCGGACGGTTCGCCTCCGCCGGTGACGCTCACGAGTGGTTCGCTCATCCGGTCCTGACCAATCCCCAATGGTCCTGGCAAGCAATGATCGAACTAGTTGTGCCGCTGGCCATCACCGTCATCGTGGTACAGAACGGACAAGGGATCGCGGTTCTGCGAACGGCCGGACATCAACCTCCCATCGGGACAGTGACAATTGCTTGCGGCATCTTCTCGCTCGTCAATGCGACGGTCGGTTGCGTGTCGACCTGCCTCACCGGACCGACCAACGCTCTCCTCTCGATGTCCGGGGAACGGACAAGGCAATACACCGCCGGAATTTTCTGCGGACTGCTCGCCGTCGTCTTCGGCCTGTTCGCACCGACATTCGTTGCGTTGATGCTGGCCACGCCTGCAGCGTTCATCGTCACGCTAGGCGGTTTAGCGATGTTGAAAGCCCTGCAGGGCGCCTTTGTCACCGCGTTTGGTGGCCGATTCACTTTCGGCGCAATGATCGCGTTTCTGGTGACAATCTCCGACGTCGAGATACTCAACATCGGCGCCGCGTTCTGGGGCCTCGTATTGGGTGTCATCGCCTCGCGAATCCTCGAGAGCAAAGACTACGCCGCCACCTGACATGCGATTATACGCATTATCTACTTTGACAACCATTTGCAATAAAGACTAGATCTATAGCCATGCAACTCAACACCCGCGTATCGCGGAGCCTCACCCTCGCCGCATCGGTAGGCCTCTCACTCACCCTCGCCGCCGGCTGCGCGTCCGATACCGGCGGCTCTCCACAACCGGAAACCGGTACCACCGCAACAGCTCCCAAAGAACAGGCATCGGCAACACCTCGCCTCGCCGTGTCCTACGACGGCGGAGTTCTGATTCTCGACGCAACCACACTCGATACTGTGGACGAAACGGAGATCGAGGGGTTCACCCGCCTCAACCCCGCCGGCAATGGTCGACATGTCATCATTTCCTCAGGCGAGGCCTTCAAGGTTCTCGACACCGGCACCTGGTCGTCGACCCATGATGACCACACTCATTACTACACAACCGATCCCGCGATGACAGATGTCGAATTCGCAGCCAACGAGCCGGGGCACGTCGTACGCCATGCCGGCAAGACCGTACTGTTCAACGACGGATCGGGCCTAGTCGAGATTTTCGATCCGATTCACCTGGCCAAGCGGCAACCGCGAGTCGAGACCTACACAACACCAGAGCCTCACCACGGCGTCGCGGTAGCACTCGCCGACGGAAATCTGCTGACCACGATCGGAAATTCGGAGTCTCGCAACGGCATTGCCCTCCTCGACGGCGATCGCAAGGAAATCCTGCGCAATGAGCAATGCCCCGGCGTCCATGGCGAAGCCGTTGCTGCCGGGGAAACGATTGTCCTGGGCTGCCAGGACGGCCTGCTTGTCTACAAGGACGACGCTATCACCAAGGTCCAGAGTCCAGACCCATACGGCCGCATCGGAAATCAGGCAGGGTCCGAGGAATCCGAGATCGTACTGGGTGACTACAAAAGCGACCCCACGGCAGAGCTCGAACGCCCGCAACGCATTTCACTGACCAATACGTGGACCTCGGAGCTGAAACTCGTCGACCTCGGCACCAGTTACACCTTTCGCTCTCTGGGGCGCGGACCACACGGAGAAGCATTGGTTCTCGGCACCGACGGCGCTATCCACGTCATCGACCCACACTCGGGCGCAGTGATCAACAAGATCGCAGTGATCGACGAATGGACCGAACCGACCGACTGGCAGGAACCGCGGCCCGCACTCTTCGTCTCGGATCACACGGCCTACGTTACCGATCCCGCTTCGAAGAAGCTGATTGCCGTCGATCTCGAGGATGGCACCATCGCCGGCGAGACCACTCTCGATCACACGCCCAACGAACTGACCGGCGTTACCGGCTAATCTCTATCGTATCCATGTTAACTAATTGATGTTATCGCCGTTTACATGAGCTCGAGAGCGAAAATACTGGCGGCGGCGAGAGAACTGCTCAACGCCTCTACCACCGGGGATATCTCCACCCGCGCCGTGTGCGAGAAAGCGGCGTCGGCGCCCCCGCTCTCTACCGCCAGTTCGGCGACAAGGACGGCTTGCTCGCGGCCGTCGTAGACGCGGGATTCGCGGAGTACCTTGGCCGGTAAACGGGCCGCCGTCCCCTCGTCCGACCCGGGGGCCGATCTACGCGCCGGCTGAGACACGCACACCGCCTTCGCTCGTACACATCCTGCCCACTCTCGACGCTCACCTCACCAGCGATTCGTCAATACCTCTCTCCACCAACGAAATTACCTTGATGCGTGAATGGCTACGGCGACTCTCCGATTCCACCACAACCGATCAGGAGTGATCGCATGACTGACATCGTTACTCGCACTGCAATCGTCACCGGAGCCTCCGGCGGCATTGGCCGCGCCACCGCAGAAAAGCTTGCCACCGACAAAATTGCTGTGGCCGTTCACTATTCGGGAGATCTTCGACGTGCGCAGGAAACCGTCGACGCGATCACTCTGGTACTCGCAAAAGGAGTTACGAGGACGCGATATCACGGTCAATGCTGTAGCACCCGGCCCCACGGCGACCGAACTGTTTCTCGACGGCAAGGACGAAACGACGGTGGCGAACCTGTCGAAACTCGCCCCACTGGAACGCCTCGGCCCACCAGCAGATATCGCCGAGACAGTCGCTTTCCTCGCCGGACCGGCGCGCTGGGTCAACGGCGAGGTTATCTACGTCAATGGCGGCGTCGTCTAGTTTATTTCCGCTGCGCCGACGTTCGCAGTCAGCCCTTCGATCCAGGCTCCTCCGGGTTGGGGGTGGCCGGATCGATGGTGTCGGCGTGATCCTGCTTCTGTTTCAATTCGTCCTTCGAACTGGCTACATCTTTTCGATGCTGCGCCGCATGCTGTTGCATGGCAGATGCTTCCGCGGCTTTGGCATCGGCCTCGGCCTGAACCATGCGAGCCTTTGCCTCGGCCTCCTCCGCCCGTGCCTCGCGTTGACCGACTTGGAAGGACGAGTCCGCGACCTCTTCACGAATCTCTTCTGCCTGATGGTGCAGATGCTGGTTGCGCCTGTTTCGAGCCGCCCACACCAGAAGTCCCACGACCACAATCACGACGACCACAATCACAATTGTCCAGATAACACTGCTGGTACTCATACTTCCAGAGGTACCCACCAGCGCGCTTCTCACACGCCGAGACTGCCAGGACTTAAGTTGGCACCGCACAAACCAAGAGATTGTCATCGACAACCGACCTGCTCACTCACAGGAGCGTCGACAACTCCGCATGACCGAACAGTCCCGGCAAGCCTCCAGTGTGCAGGAAGACGGTAGTTGTCCCCGCAGCAATGACATTGTCCTCGACAAGATTCATCAACCCTGCAAACGCCCGGCCGGTATATGTCGGATCGAGGAAGATCCCCTCGGTGCGCGCGAGATGACGGATTGCACGAGAAGATCCGTCTGTGAGCGTCGAATAGCCTTGGCCGACTTGGTCTCGTACGATCCGGAGATTTCCCGATCGCACTGCAGGACCGGGCATCTCGTCCAGCAATCCGGCTACAGTCGACACTGGATCGCTCACAGCTCCGACATCGACGCCGATGACCCGATCTGCACCGAGATGGGCTACCAAACCTGCCATCGTGCCGCCGGATCCGACTGCGACCACAACACGATCGAACCCAGGAATCTGCTGCTCGATTTCACGTGCGCAGTCGACGTAACCCTGCGCCGCAACGGCACTGGTGCCCCCGAAGGGAATCACGAAAGGAATACCACCGGACCGGACCACCGAGTCACCGGCTTCCGCGATGACCGAGTCGGTGTCCGTCTGCCCGGCCCAGACGATGTCGGCACCTACGACGGCATCCAACACCAAGTTTCCCTGCATCGTCTCTGGCCGAGTGCCTCGCAGAACCAGGATGCAACGCAGACCCAACCTCGCAGCGGCAGCTGCCGTCAGACGAGCATGATTGCTTTGCGGCGCACCGGAAGTAATGAGAGTAGTCGCACCGAGCGCTACTGCCTGAGCACAGGTGTACTGCAATTTACGTATCTTGTTGCCGCCGCCACCGAGACCGGTGACGTCGTCACGTTTGATCCACAGATCATCGGCGCCGAGCCCCAGGGTCCGCGCACAACGAGGCATCAGGTCCACGGGAGTCGGCCAGGTGCCGAGGGAAATCGACATTGCACTCACCCCTGGTCACTGTCAGGACATATCCAGGTGGGCGCTGAATTCAACGTAGCCATACACATCAGCGTAGCTGCGAGGGACTCAACCCATCGCGGTTGTGAATCGACTGCACGCTCGACCACGAAAGCCGATCAGGATGGGACGTTCAGAAACCATGTCCGACTGAATCAGAGGTGGCCGGGATCGGTGTTGGCGCCGCACAGAACTACGCACAGCTCGCCGCCTAGCGGCGCAGTGATGCGTCCATCCAGCACGGGAACCAACGTGGCTGCGGTGCCCAGTTCTACCAGAATTCGAAATTCACGCCACAGAAACAACCGTGCCAAAATGATCGAATCATCTTCGACTACAACACTGTTCGCTGGATATTTGGCCAGCGTCGCCCAGGCGATCGCGCCAATTCTCGTCGCTCCCAACGAATCGCCCGCGATGCTGTTGACCTCGATATCGACCGGTCGACCGGCATCGAGCGCTGACCGAAGAGTGGCGGCACCTGTCGGCTCTACGGCAACCACCTGGTCACACTCACGTGCAGCCGCAGCGATGCCCGACACCAGGCCGCCACCACCAACTGAGATGCAATAGGTGATCGGTCCTGACACCTCTTCTTCGACTTCGAGGGCAATGCTGCCGGCGCCGCTGACGATGTCGGGCAGGTCGTAGGCATGCAACTCCAAGGCACCACTCGAACGTGCGATGACCGTTGCGGCTGCAGCTGCGGCTGCGTAGCGGTCACCGACCTTTTCGACTGTCGCACCGAGCTCCCCGAGGGCCTTGACCTTTGCTTCCGGCGCCGTCTCCGGCACTACGACGGTGCAGTGGAGACTGCGTCTGCGCGCCGCCCATGCTGCTCCGATCGCAGCATTGCCACCGGAGGCGATGACCACTCCTGCGTCGGGCATCACGCCCGCCTCAATTGCGCTTTCCACGGCATTGAGGCTGCCGCGAACCTTGAACGAGCCGCCGTGCTGCAGGTACTCGAGTTTGAACAGCACCGAAATATCGCCGGAGGGTGTAGATACGGAGGCCCGGAAGACCGGCGTGCGGCGGGCCAACCCCGCGATCCGAACCCTGGCCGCCTCGACATCCGTACGCTCAATCGATACGGGGAGAGCGGTGTTGTCGACGCTGAGAGCCATGGGGAAACTCTACGGTCTTCGTTTACAGTCGAGCGATGGTCATCACTACGAAAACTGTGGACGACGTGCCGCTGACCGTCAGCAAACCGGATCATGGGGTCGCACCGGGGAAAGCGGTGATCGTCCTGCAGGAGGCCTGGGGCGTCAACACCCACATCGAGAGCATTCTGACGCGTCTCGCCGACGCCGGCTATCTCGCAGTTGCTCCGCACCTCTACCACCGCGGATCACACACGTCATTCACTGATTTCCCTTCCGCCAAGGACGCGCTTACGGCACTGAACAGCGAAGGCATCGGCCATGACGTGCGTGCCGCCGTCGCATACTGCAAATCCGAGGGAGCCGACAAGATCGGATCCCTCGGATTCTGCATGGGCGGCACGGTTTCGCTCTGGTGTGCTGCCGAGCCCCTCGTCGACGCGGCCGTCACCTATTACGGCGGGGCAGTCACCGAATCGCGGTGGAATGGAATCCCAGCCGGTTCCGAACTCGCTGCGCAACTGAAGGTCCCGTGGCTCGGACACTACGGGGACCTCGACCCGAGCATTCCGCCTGAATCCGTCGAGCAGTTGCGGTCACACGCTTCGAAACTTGCTCGGGTGTACCGATATCCGGATGCCGGTCATGCCTTCAACAACGACACCTCGTCCGACCACTACTCCGCTGATGCGGCCGCACTTGCTTGGTCACGCACCATGGAGTTCTTTACCGAGACACTCTGATCCCCTTGGCCAGATCAGGGAACACGCTTGACGACGGTACCTGTGATCTCATCCTCGATCTGATCAGCATTCAAAACCTGACTGCGCGCACGACGTGCACGGGTGAAATAGAAGATGGCAATGACAGCCAGCACAAACGGCACACCGAATACCAACGTCATTTCAAAGGCCTCAGCCCACAGAGTTGTCACCATAATCGCAACCATGAGGCCGCCACCGAGAATTGTGCCGACGGGGAAACCCGGAATAGTGAAGGACAGTTTTGTTCCCTCTGCCTTCATCCGCTTGCGGAAGAACCAGTGTGTGACGAAGATCAGCAACCAAGTCGCCATGGCACCGAACATCGACAGTGAGATCATCAATGTGAATGCCTGCTCCGGAAAGAGCACGTAGACAACGGTCGCGACAGCGATACCCGACGTCGACAGCAGCAACGCATTGACCGGTGAACCGTTAGCACGCACCTTGCCCAGAATCTTCGGGGCATCACCGGCGCGGGAGAGGCTGAACATCATGCGGGAGGACACGTACAGCTGACTGTTCATTGCCGACAACGCAGCGATGATCACCACGAAGTTGAGAACACTGTCTGCGCCAGGAATATTGATAACCTGCATCACTGTAACGAACGGGCTTCCGCCACTGAGAATCTTGTCCATCGGCGCGATAGCCACGATCAGGCCGAGGGTCGCGATGTAGAAGACGAAGAGACGCACGATCGTGACACGGAAGGCCTTCTTGACTGCTACAGCCGGATTCTCCGCCTCGCCGGCCGCGATCGCGATCATCTCGATACTGAGGTAGCTGAAGATCGATACGATCACGGCAAACCACATACCTGAGAAGCCATTCGGCATGAATCCGCCACCGCTGGTGTAGTTGTGGAACCCGTAGTCAGGGTTTCCGCTGCCGAACACAACATAGGCGGCCATGATGATGAAAGCCACGATGGCAAAAACCTTGATGGTGGAGAACCAGTACTCCATCGTTCCGAATGCCTTGACGTTAAACATATTCACGCCGATGAGCACTGCGGAGAACAGCACGATCCAGATCCACTGCGGTATGTCCGCAAACCAGAACTGCATGTATTCACCGATAGCGGTGACCTCGGTTCCCACCGCGAGAACAATGCACGACCAATACAGGTACCGGACGAGAAAGCCGACAAGCGGGCTGACGTAATACTCGGCGTAGGCTCCGAACGATCCCGAAGTTGCGTGCGCAACAGTCATTTCCGCCAATGCGCCCATCAAGAGCAGCGCGATCAAACCGCCGATGGCGTAACTGATGATCACGCTCGGGCCGGCAAACCCGATCGCGAACTTACTACCGAGGAAGAGCCCTGTTCCGATTGCGCCACCAAGCGCGATCATGCTCATCTGTCGCGCGCCGAGCTCTTGTTTCAGACCGGATTCGCGTTGCTGAATGTTCTTGAAATCACTCATGAATTGTTCCTTAGGAAAGGCGGTTCCACCGGACCGCAGAGGTTTTTCTGACGATCAGGTGACGGCTTCGCGTTCACGGAACTCTGCGGTGTCCCACGCCTTGTTCTCGAGGATGTCACGAAGAACATCCACTGCATTCCAAACATCGACGTAGCCGACGTACAACGGAGTAATGCCGAAACGGAGGACGCCAGGTTCGCGGTAATCGCCGATGACGCCGCGGCTGATGAGCGCCTTCATGATCGAATACCCCTCAGCGTGAACAAAACTCACGTGTGAGCCTCGGTCCGCGTGATCGCGCGGAGTGATCAGCTTCAGATCGAACTCGCCACAATGTTGTTCGACCAGATCGATGAACAAGTCCGTCAATGCAAGGGACTTCCGACGTACGGCACCCATGTCTGCGGCCAAGGCAATGTCGAGGCCACATTCCACCAGAGACAGTGACGTCATCGGCTGCGTGCCGATGAGGAAACGCCGGATTCCGGAATGTGCCTCATATCCAGGCTCCATCGCGAAAGGCCTGGCATGGCCCCACCATCCGGACAGGGGCTGCTGACCCAAGTGCAGGTTGCGCTCATTCACCCAGATGAATGCCGGCGATCCGGGTCCACCATTGAGGTACTTGTACGTGCATCCGACCGCAAAATCGGCATCGGAGCCGACCAGATCGATCTCGAGGGCGCCCGCAGAATGTGCCAGGTCCCAGATCATCAGGGCGCCGCGCTCTTGCACCTGCGCGGTGACTGTAGACATGTCGTACAGATTTCCGGTGCGATAGTTCGCGTGGGACAGCATCACGACCGCGGTATCGGAGTCGACGACGTTCGACAGTTCCGCTGGGTCATCGATCAGGCGCAGTTCGTATCCGCGGTCGAGGAATCCGATGATGCCTTCGGCAATGTAGAGATCAGTCGGAAAGTTGTCACGCTCTGACACGATCACCCGCCGGGCGGGCTGATTCTGCTCCGCAATGGTCAACGCTGAAGCGAGCGCCTTGAACAGGTTGATCGACGTCGAATCGGTGACCACCACTTGACCCGCGCCGGCACCGATCAACGGAGCCAGCTTGTCCCCGAGCCTGGTCGGCAGGTCGAACCATCCGGCCGTATTCCAGCTCCGAATCAGGCCGATTCCCCACTCGTCGCGAATCACGCGTTCGGCACACGCCGCTGCGCTGCGCGGTTTTGCACCGAGCGAATTTCCGTCGAGATAGATCACTCCTTCGGGAATCTCGAACTGGTCGCGGAATGCGCGCAATGGATCGTCGAGGTCGAACTGCACGCAATCCGCCTGCGCGAGGACTTCTGTCGCTGTCATGGTGGTAGCTCTCCTAGTGGATGGTGTTGTCGAAAGAATCAGGGGAGGGTCCGCAGCACTGCCCGTACCGGACTCGCATCGAGGTTGCGAAATTTCAGTGGCAGAGCAATCAGCTCGTACCGGCCCTCGGTTACGTCGTCGAGGCAGAGTCCTTCGAGAATCGATATTCCTCGATCGTTCGCTGCATGATGCGCGTCCATGGACTTACTTGTCATCGGATCGAACGACGCTCCGTCGATTCCGATCAACTGGCCGCCCCGGTCCGCGAACCAATGGATCAGTTCGGAGGCGACACCGAAAAAATTGCTGTCCCATTGGGTCGGATAGTGCTCGTAGGTTCGAAGGATCAGACGCGGCGCCGATAATCCTCCAATTCGGGCCAGGGCAACCTCGAGGTCGGTAATGCCGGGTGCGCCCTCACAAGCCGTCAGATCGAGCACCAGTGCCTCACCCAGATAGGGCTCGAGCGGGACATCCCCGATCGATGCACCGTCGATACGGGTGTGTGCCGGCGCATCCGCATGCGCGCCGACGTGTGGCGTCGTGCAAAACTTGCTGACGCTGACCACGTCATTGCCGTTCATATCGAAGGTCGAGGTCCGAGAGAACGCGGTATCACCTGGCCATACCGGCGAGGTCTCGGAGATAGCTGGACTGATGTCGATCAGTTCCCTAACCTGGTGCGGGTTGCTCATTGGATGCATCGAGGCCTCTCCGCGCGAGCGCAGGAACTGTGACGAGAATCGCCAATTCGATAATTCGGGGTGCTCGGCAAAAGTTAGGATCATCTTCACCTGCGGTCAATAGACACTGAATATCTTGGATGACAGAGGGAGAAATTGAATGATAAATGCGATCGAGAGCGCCGCAGCGATGGTTCGATCGAATCATGTTCGGCTGGACGAGATCGATACTTCCATCATTCGGGAGTTGGTTCACGACGCCCGAATTCCCAATAATGCATTGGCTGAGAAAGTCGGAATTGCCCCTTCTACCGCACTTGCCCGGATGCGTGCGCTCCGAGAATCAGGCGTCATCAAGGGCTTTCATGCAGATATCGATCTGGAGATGCTCGGCCTCGAGATCTCTGCCATGGTTTCCGTTTTGATTCACTCACATGCCCGAAGCCGAATGACTGAAATAGCCGAGCGGATCAGCAAATTAGACTCGGTTCAGCGTGTATTTCTCATCAGCGGGGATCGCGATCTATTAGTTCACATTTCGTGCGAATCACCCTCCAGGCTCAGGGACTTCGTGAGCACCCACCTCAATGATCCCGCTATCGCGAATACACAGACCAACTTGATCTTCAGTGAACTACAGCACCATCACTAGGCACGAAACATACAAGCACGGATACGAAGACTGCCCGGCGACCAATTTGGCCGCCGGGCATGGATATTCGTATGAGAGAGGCTACTTCGGTAGCGTGACAAGGCCTTCTCGAGCCACCGTTGCCAGCAGCACGCCTTCGCGCGAGTATATCTTTCCGTGCGAGAGCCCCAAACCGTTTCCGGCAAAAGATGATTCCTGAACCAGAGCGATCCACTCGTCGACGCGACCGTCGTTGTGCCACCACATTGCATGGTCGAGGCTCGCGGTAATCACACCGGGGTCTGCCCAGGCTGCACCGTTATTACGAAGGATCGGTTCGAGCAGCGTGTAGTCACACAGGTACGCAAGCGCAGCCCGGTGGACGTTTGCATCATCGGGCAGTCGGTCGTAAGCCTTGAGCCACACCGTCTGCCGACGCGTACGCTCACCGGCGGCGGAAGTGTAGATTGCTTCAGGCGAATGCCGGATGTCGAAGCTACGGTCGTTTGCCCAGTACTGAGCATCCCGGACGCTCGAATCACCGAGCGCGTCTCCGGCAGTCGGTAGATCCTCCGGATTCCCGAGATCTGTCGGCATCGCATCCTGATGCCGCACACCGTCGGATGCGACGTGGAAGGACGCCAACCCCTGAAAGATCGTCTTACCCGACTGGACTCCGCACACCGCTCGCTGCGAGAATCCTCGGCCGTCACGCAACCGGTCGACCTCGTAGACGGTCGGCTCGTGGACATCGCCGGCGCGTAGGAAGTATCCGTGGAACGAATGGACACTGCGATCGTCGGTGACCGTCTTCATGGTCGCCGCAACAGCCTGTGCGACACCCTCACCGCCGTAGGCGCGTTCCGACGGGATCACTTGGTGGCGAGCTGCAGGCGGCAGCTCGCCACGAGGCGTGGTGATCGCGCTGCACGGTGGATGGTGGCGAGACCGACACGACCTGCATCTGATGGATCCGGTCTGTGCACACCTGCATCGCTCAGGTTGGACTGTTGCCAACGTCGAGTACCGACGTACCGGCGATGATTTCGGGGGATGGCCCGTGACGATGAGCGACGTTGCGGACGCAATTGCCGCCGTCCGTGCTGCCGAACTTGGGCCGGACGGGTCACCGACCATCGCCATCGGTCATTCCGCAGGTGGACATCTGGCGTTGATGTCGCTCTCGCGAGGGCTGATCGACTCGGCAGTTGCGTTGGCGCCGATCACTGATCTTGCGCGGTGTGTCCGCGAAGAACTCGCCGCCAACGCAACCGTTCTCTTCATGGGCTCGGAACCCGATACCGATCCGCAGGCCTACCTCGACGCCTCGCCGATCTCGCAGGCTCCCAACAGTCGCCGACGCCTGATCGTGCACGGATGCCAGGACGATCGAGTACCGATCGAACACAGTCGCAACTACATACGCGTCGCGATGAGCGACAACGAGCCGGTTTCTTACCTGGAGATGATCAACACCGATCATTTCGATGTGATCGATCCCGAGCATGCGAGCTGGCCGGCAACCGAGGCGTGGTTCGATATTCAGTATCCACAGCCCTAGTCGAAACCCGGTAGGCCCCAATCATATTGAACGCTACCTACCGGGTCTCGTGGAGATCACTCAGGATCCGGCTCGAATCCATTCTTCGAGATGCGGCGCCTCGGTACCGATGGTCGTGCCGTCGCCGTGGCCGGTGTGAACCTTGGTCTCGGCGGGGAGCGCAAACAATCTGTCCCGGATCGATCCGATGATGGTCGGGAAATCGGAGTACGAGCGTCCGGTTGCTCCGGGACCACCGGAGAACAAGGTGTCACCGCTGAACAGTTCGCCGGCTTCCGGCAGGTAGAGGCACGTAGAACCCGGCGAGTGGCCTGGCGTGTGCAGGGCAAGAATATCCGTGCCCGCCACTGTAATTCGCTGACCGTCTTCCAGACTCAGGTGCTTGACACCGGGATGCGTCATCTCCCAGAGGACGTCGTCAGCCGGGTTCAGATAGATCGGGGCGTCGAGTTTCTCGGACAGTTCCGGTGCAACCGTGACGTGATCATTGTGTCCGTGAGTGCACACGATGCCGACAACCTTGCGGCCGGCGACAGCGTCGATGATGGGCTGCGCGGTGTGCGCGGCGTCGACGATGACCACCTCGTTGTCGTCACCGATCAGCCAGATGTTGTTGTCCACCTCCCACGTTCCGCCGTCGAGGCTGAATGAACCGGAAGTGATGACACGATCTACACGCAAGGTCACAGGACCACCACCGAGCGGAGAACCTCGCCGCGATGCATCGTCTCGAAGGCCTTCTCGACCTCGTCGAGCTTGATGCGTTCACTGACGAACTTCTCGAGGGGCAGACGTCCCTGCTGGTACAGATCGACCAGGAACGGGAAGTCGCGCTCGGGCAAGCAGTCTCCGTACCAGGACGACTTGAGCGATCCGCCACGCGAGAAGAAGTCGATGAGCGGCATCTCGAGCTTCATATCGGGCGTCGGAACACCCACCAGCACTACAGTTCCCGCGAGATCACGCGCATAGAAGGCCTGCTTCCAGGTCTCCGGTCGTCCCACGGCGTCGATCACGACGTCAGCGCCGAAACCGCCGGTCAGTTCCTGAACGGCCTCGACGACGTCGTCAACCTCGGTTGCATTGATTGTGTGGGTGGCACCAAGTTCTAGGGCCCACTCCAGCTTTCGCGGATCGCGGTCGATAGCGATGATCGTTCCGGCGCCGGCCAGGCGTGAACCCATGACGGCGGCGTCGCCGACACCACCACAGCCGATCACGGCCACTGAGTCGCCGCGACTGACGTTGCCGGTGTTCATGGCGGCACCCATACCAGCCATGACACCACAGCCGAGGAGACCGACCACTGCGGGATCCGCGGAGGCGTCCACCTTGGTGCACTGGCCTTCGTGGACGAGGGTCTTGTCGGCAAACGCGCCGATACCGAGAGCGGGCGTCAGTTCGGTGCCGTCTTCGAGCGTCATCTTCTGCTCGGCGTTGAACGTGTCGAAGCAGTACTGCGGGCGTCCGCGCTTACACGCACGGCACTGGCCACACACGGCGCGCCAGTTGAGAACAACGAAGTCCCCGATCTCGACGTGGGTGACACCGGGGCCGACGCTCTCGACGATGCCCGACGCCTCGTGTCCGAGAAGGAACGGGTATTCGTCGTTGATTCCGCCGTCACGGTACGTGAGGTCGGTGTGGCACACGCCGCACGCTGCGATGGCGACAACCACCTCGTTTGCACCGGGATCGGGAATCGTGATGGGAACGATCTCGACGGGGGCACCCTTGGATCGGGCGATGACGCCGCGTACCTGCTGTGGCATGGCTCTTAGCTCCTGGCTCGATGAATAAAACGCACTATGAGGTTAGCCCGAATATCCGAACGGGAACCCTGGCCGAAATAACTGATCGACCTAGCCGAAATACCTAACTACAGGTCACGGCACATATGCGATGGCAGCACCGAGAACACGAATGCCCACTCGATCACCGGCCGTCAGCTCGCTCGTTCCGAATCGGCGAACCGTCACACGCTCGGCGAGGTCACCATCGACATGGATCCCGACCAGCGCCTCCGAGCCCAGATACTCGACATCGACGACGGTCCCCGACACTGCCGTCACGTCCGTTGTCACTTCGATCTGCTCCGGCCGCAACATGATGCGCGCCGGGCCACTGATGCCGGAAGAATTCGGCGATACCGCGATGGAACCGAGCGCGCAGGTGGCGGTCGATCCACTCACTACCGCCGGCAGAACGACGGCGTCGCCGATGAACTCCGCGGTCGGAACGTCGACGGGAACGTCGTAGATTTCCCGCGGTGAACCGAGCTGCGCCAGACTGCCGGCGCTCATCACGGCAACGTGGTCGGCGAAGGACAACGCCTCGGACTGATCGTGCGTGACCAGGATTGTCGTGACGCTCGCTTTCGACAGAACCTCGGCCACGATCCGACGGGTGGTCACACGCAGTCCGGCATCGAGGGCGGAGAACGGCTCGTCGAGCAACATCAGTTCCGGCTCACGAGCAAGTGCCCGCGCCAACGCAACTCGCTGCTGTTGCCCGCCGGACAATTGGTCGGGACGACGCGATGCATACGACTCGTCCAGCGAGACCATCTCGAGCAACTCCGCGATCCGCGACTTTGTCCGGGCCCGCCGGGGCAATCCGAACCCTACGTTGGCCGCGACGTTCGCATGGGGGAACAGTGCACCGTCCTGAGCCACGTAGCCGACTGTTCGCCGGTGTGCGGGAACCCATCCGGTGCCGGCGACGGCGCGCCCGTTCAGCGCAATACTGCCTTGATCCGGCTTCTCGAAACCGGCGATGAGCCGGAGCAGCGTGGTCTTGCCACAACCCGAAGGCCCGACGATGGCGGTCGTGGATCCGGATTCGACGGCAAAACTGATACCGCGCAACACCTTCGTCGTTCCGAACGACTTGTTGATCCCTGCAACTTCGAGCGCGTATGTCATAGACCGGCAACCTTTTTGGACTGAGTGAAAAGCAGGTACGTCATCGGCAGAGACAGCACGATCATCATGAGCGCGTACGGAGCGGCGGCGGCATAGTCGATTTCGCTGCTCAGCGACCAGAACCGCATGGACAGCGTACGAGTTCCCGTGGGTGCGAGCAGCAGAGTGGCAGTCAACTCGTTCACGATGCCGAGGAAGACCAAAGCACATCCCGCCGCGGTCGCGGGAGCCGCGAGGCGTAGGGTGACGCGGAAGAACGCCGAGATCGGTGAAATCCCCAGAGACTGAGCCGCTTCCTCGAGTCCCATCGGCGCCTGCGACAGTCCGACTCTCAGATTCACCAGCGCACGCGGCAGGAACAACAGGCAATAGGCGGCGATGACCACACCCACGGTCTGATAGAGCGGGTGCAGGTATCGGATGGTGACCGTCACCAAAGCCAAGGCGACGACAATGCCGGGCAAGGAACTCGAAATGTACGTTGCGCCTTCGAGGAAGCGGCTGAAGCGCCCTCGGTGACGAATCGAAATCCAGGCAATCGGGAACGCGAGCACACAGGTAACCACGGCACCGGCAAGCCCGAAGCCCAAAGTCTGACCGAGCGCCGACGCCAGTTCGTCGAACTTCCACACGTCACGGCCGCCGAGAACGGTCCACCGCAGAACACTCGCAACCGGAACACCCACGGACAGAATGATCGTCGCGGCAAGAAAGACGAGAGCGAGTGGTTGGTATCGCCAACCCAGATCAGCCGGCGTCATACGCCTGGCCGAGCCGGAACCGATTCGCGCATATCGCGCGCTACCCCGGACGACGGATTCGATCACCAGGAGGGTCAGGCAGAACAGCACCAAAACGCCGGCGAGCATCGTCGCGGCTGCGCCGTTGAACGTCGATTGGTACTGCTCGAAAATCGCGGTGGTGAAGGTGTCGAACCGGATGAACACGAAGGCGCCGTACTCGGAAAGCAAATGCAGCGAAACCAACAGTGCGCCACCGGAGATAGCAAGCCGCAACTGCGGCACGACAACGCGGAAGAACACAGCCCACGGGCCGAGTCCGAGCGCGCGAGCGGATTCCTCCACTGCAGGATCCAACCGTCGCAAGGTCGCCGCGACGGGAATGTAGACCAGCGGGAAGTACGACAGCGTCGCGATCAGCACACCGCCGTGCAGTCCTCCGAGCGATGGAATTGCCGTCACCCAGGAGTAGCTGTTGACAAACGCCGGAATGGCAAGTGGGGCAGCAAGAAGAACAGCCCAGATCTTGGCCCCGAAGACACGGGTTCGCTCCACCAACCACGCGGCGACAACACCGACGATCACACACAGGGGCACGGTCACAACCACCAATTGCACCGTATTGACCAGCAATTCGAGCACCCGCGGCCGGAACAGCAACTCCGAAGCTGTATCCCAGCCCGTATCGATACTCTGCGCGATCACGTAGCCCAGTGGAACGAACGAAACCGCAACCACCAGAAGGGCGGTTACGGCCAGGAGAAATGAGGGTCGGTTCCGCGGTGCGGTCGTGCGAGCCTGCGCTCGCTCCGACCGCACGCGGTCCTTCAATCCGAGATTCAGAGCAGACCAGCTTCGGTCATCAGCTGCGTCACCTGCGGGCTGTTCAGCTTCGCCGGATCGATCTTCGGCGCCTGCAGATCTGCCAGGGGAACCAGCTTCGCGTTGGCCGGAACATCGCTACCGACGGTGTACTCGAACGACGTACCGTTCTGCAGAACTTCCTGGCCGGACTTGCCGGTGACGAACTTCAGGAACTGCTGCGCTGCATCCTGCTTCGAGCTGGACTTCAGAACGCCGCCGCCGGAGACGCTGACGAACGCGCCCGGATCTTCGTTCTTGAAGTAGTGAAGCGTGACGTTCTTGCTGTTCTCACCGGTCTTGGCCTGATCGCCGAACCAGTAGTAGTGGTAGATCACGCCGCCGGGGATCTCGCCCGCGTTGACAGCCTTCATGACCGTGCCGTTGCCCTTGTACGTGCGGACGTTGTCCTTCATGCCTGCGAGCCATGCCTTGGTCGCGTCCTCACCCTTGAGTTCGAGGAGGGCACTGACGATCGCCTGGAAGTCCGCTCCCGAAGGCGAAGCCGCCCAGCGGTCCTTCCATTCCGGGTTCTGCAAGTCCAGGAGCGACTTGGGCAGCTGATCTTCGGTCAGCATGTCCTTGTTGTAGGCGAAGACTGTGGAGCGCGCAGCGATGCCGGTCCACTTGCCACTCGACGGGCGGTACTCGCTGGGAACCTGGGCGATGGTGTCAGCCTTCACGTCGGTGAAGAGACCGGCGTTCTCGACGAGGGTCATTGCGGGCGAGTTCTCGGTGAGGAAAACATCAGCCGGCGACTTGTCACCTTCGGCAACCAACTGATTGCCGAGCTCGGTGTCACTGCCCTGACGCATCTCGACCTTGATGCCGGTCTCCTTGGTGAAGGCGTCGGCCCACTCCTTGGTTAGCGACTCATGCTGGGCGTTGTAGACCGTGATCGACTCGGGAGCACCCGCTGCACTGGTTTCCGTCGTCTTGTCCGAATCCGAATCCGAACTCGAGCACGCGGCAACTGCCAAGACTGCAGCCGTAGCCAACGCAATCCCTGAAATCCGTCCGAATCGCTTGCGCATATCCATCCGTCCTGTAGTGGCCGGGACCACTCCCGACTCGCTTCGTCGGTGATGTTACCCCCAGGGTTGGCATACCTAAGCCACAGTGTGGCCGAAACGCGATACCGACCGGACTGCGCTTTACCTGGTCATCTGTCTAATTTGCGGACTTGATGCCCGCTTCCCTACCCACGGCTGCGGCGGCACCGCGGTTCTCGACGCCCAACTTCTTCAGCACTCCGGCAACGTGAAACTTGACCGTGCTCTCACTGACTCCGAGACGTTCGGAGATCGCCTTGTTGCGGCGCCCCGCGACCAGATGCTCGAGCACTTCGAATTCGCGCGGCGCCAACTCCGCGAGTGTGTGGTCCACCGGAAGCGCCAGGTGTACGTCGAGCGGAAGGGAAGCACTGATTCGACTACCCCAACCAGGCGTCGATTCCGACTCGATCCGGCCGCCCAAAGTTTCTACCCGAGAACGTAATTGACGCTCGATGTCGGCGACATCCGCTTCGCCTCCGCCGTCGTCGCGAATATCGAGCAGCAGCGCAGAACCGTCCACACTCCACGCCACACGAATCCGGGACAGCGTGTGCTGGTCGGCCAAGGCAAGCACCGCGCCCCGCACCACTGCCCGCGCACCGTGCGCGACTTCACCGGGAAGGCCGCGGCCGTCGACGGGCGGTTCCACCATTTCCAATTCGATCTCGCGGTGTTTGAGCAACGAGCGCAACTCCCCTCGCATCCGCGCAAACGCCGTGGTGATGGCTTCTTCTGCCAGTTCACGGTGAACGTCGACGGCTGACCGCAACCCGATCAACGCCGACGATGTTGTCTCACGGGCGGACGTTCGCGCCCGAGTGTCGTCGAGATCATCCGAGCGCAACGTGGCAAGAATGGTTTCCAGCGTCGCAACATGGATTTCCGTCATCTCGGCAACCGTGCGTGCGCGTTCCGACGACGCCGCTCTCGACTCCGCCAGATACGCCGGACTGGCGTTACGAACCTGCAATTGAATGCCTGTCGCCACTACGCCGAACAGTGCCGCCACGACCGCGAGCGATGCGTTCCGAGCGGCCGCAGCACGCGGCGTCAGCACGAGCAACGTATCGGTCCGATCGCGAATCGCGAACACCTCCCGCTCACGACCGGCAACCGTCATCACACCCCGAAAAGTCTGTCCTACAGCAAGACTGCTGCGAAGGTGATCGAGTTCAGCGATGGTAACCCGATCTACGACGGCTGGATCTCCGGCCACTTTGCGCGGCCTACCGGTACATTCGCGGGTGAATATCACGAGCGACGAGTGTGGTGCCGTATCAGCGATCAGCGCCGAAAACCGGCTCCCGATCTCGGGTAGCGGCCCGACCAGGACGTCGCGTAGAGCCGAGATCAGTTGAGGGGCGTTGTCGACGGTGCTCACCGGTCAACGATAGCGACGCACACTATTTCTGCAGCGTCGTCCTCATCAGCATCACGTTGTAGTCCGACCAGGTAGTGGCAAGAAAGTACAGATCCTGCCCCTGTGACCACGGATGCATGTACGCACCGTACAGACCCGGGACGGCGCCCGATCCGATCACGACGTCGGACGCACTCCACGGACCGGTCAACTGATCCGCTGTTCGCAACACCAGCGAGCCTGATGCATCGGAGTACATCGCGACGAATTTGCCCAGATAGTTGTTGTACTGCACCGACAGCTCACTCACATCACCATCGAGAACGGGCACAGCAACATCGGGATTGTTTGGTACCCAACCCTTTCCGTCCCAGTACTCGTAGGCTGCCGCATCGACGATCGCTTCTTCCTTCACCCGCGAGAGCCTCGCTTCGGAGAAACGACCCGGTGGCGTCCCGAAGTTGTAGACGTACCCACCGTCTTTGACGAAGGACCCCATCTGAAAATTGGCATTGCCGGTCAACGGCAGATTAGGGCGCGCCGACGACGGTTCGACCTGCCACGTCTCACCGTTGTCGTGCGACGACGCGATCTGCGAGAAGTTGGTGATCCATTCTCCTGATCCTCCCCACGCCCGCACCGACATGTAGTTGACGTACTGCACTCCGTTCACCGAAATACCCGTCGTAGGGATGCTGCTGGTCTCGACGCCGGTGACCTTGAGGCTTCCGATGATTTCGCGAGAACGATTCGGCCGGTCCGTAGGCGAGGTGTCGATATTCATGCCGTCGCTCAGATTGCCGTCGCCGCTGCGGAACAGGACGTTGCTGCGCCAGTCCCCCACAACTCCGTCACAGAGGAGATCCGACCCGATGCCGACGGTGTCGCCGAACACGGTCAGTACCTGACCAGCTCCGTTGTCCCACATGATCCCGAGATCCGTGCCCAGGACATTGAACCGTTCGACGGTCCGGTTTGGGCTCAGTGCGCCGGTGATGTACTCGACCGCCGAAGTCCGACCCTGCAATTCGGGAAGATTCCCGTTGGTTCCGTTGAGCCAAGGAATCGGGTTGGTCGGCCCGCCCGACTTCTCGAGACTTCCTGTGACATTGCAGTCCCACGGCGACGCTTGCGCGTGGGTCGCGCCGAGTAACGCGGTGGACGCGACTACACAGGCAACCGCTGTCGCCGACAACTTCGCCATCGATATCAATCCATCCTCCGAACTGTCGGCCGACATATCTACGAGTTTCGTTGCATGGCAACATAAATAGATGAACGGACCCGCAACGGATCACGTTCATCTAAAGTGTATTTTTCTCGGAGTTCCCTACTTCGGAACACTTCAAACAAGGACTACCTCGTGCGCACCAGATACTCCCTCGGCTTTCAGACCTCCAGCACAGTTACACGCACCATGATCGTCGCGGCGTTTGCTGCGACCGCCTTGACTGCATGCTCCGGAGAAAGCGCAGACACCAAGCTCACATCTACGACGGCGGCACCGGCGACAACAACCAGCGCGCTGCTCACCACGACAACAGCTGCCCCGGTCGCAACGACTGCCGCCGTCTCGCCTGTTGCACCGCCTCCCTCCGCACCCCCGGTCGTGACACCTGCCGCAGCGCCCGCGACGATGCCTGACGTCATGTGCATGAATCTCCAAGATGCGCAGGACACCATCCAGGCTGCCGGCGTCTTCTTCTCCCGGAGTGCAGACGCGACGGGCGCCGGCCGACGCCAGGTGGTCGATTCGAACTGGATCGTCGTCGATCAAACTCCGTCAGCTGGTAGCCCGTTCGGGGAGATCGAAGCAGTGTTGTCCGCAGTCAAGATCGGTGAACCGAACCCTTGCTGATCCAGCTTGTCGTCCGATAGAAAGCAGAATGGCTCCGCCCATGGACAAGTACGACTGCAAGAAGGCGCACAAGGAGCTTTACACGCCGACCACCAAGGCCTTCGTTTTCGTCGACGTCCCCGAGTTGACCTACATCGCAGTCGACGGACACGGAAACCCGAACACATCGCCCGAGTACGCCGACGCTGTGGAGGCCTTGTACGCCGTCGCCTACACGCTCAAATTCACCAGCAAGAAGACACAAGGCCGAGATTTTGTGGTCGCACCACTCGAAGGTCTGTGGCGCGCCTCCGACATGGACGCCTTCGTCGGCGGCGACAAGGACGATTGGGCCTGGACGATGATGATTGCGCAGCCGGACTGGATCACCGGAGCAGACATCGAGCAAGCCCACGCTACGGCCGCCGGCAAGAAAAATCTCCCGGCTCTCGACCTGTTGCGCCCGGTCACATTCACCGAAGGCCGCAGCGTACAAATCCTGCATATCGGCGCCTACGACGACGAAGCCCCTACTCTCGCCCGGCTACACGACGAATTCATGCCCGAACACGGACTCACCTTCAACGGCGATCACCATGAGATCTACTTGAGTGACGCTCGCAAGACAGTTCCGTCCAAGCTCCGAACAATCCTCCGCCAACCCGTTTGCTCCGCCTAGTCGACCACGCCACGATTTACAGTTTCAGATTGTCCGTCACTGGCACACCAATTGACCGAAAACGGTCACACTGATGACTATCTCTTTGTACTGTGACACGGCTGGACATACGTCCAACATTTGCCGTGGCGTCAACCGCACTTGCGCTCCGGTCAACGACAGGAGCCTTGACAGTGTCGCCATCCGCTTCCGACGCCTCTACGCGTCGAACGCACCTCATTCGCACCATCCTCGCTGTTCTCGTTATTGCGCCTCTCTCGATGGCTGCGTTCTACATGTGGGCGCTGTGGAACCCCGGCGACACCGTGAACCAATTGCCGGTCGCTATCGTCAACGCCGACGCCGGCACCGATCTCGACGGAACTCGCCTCGAAGCCGGAACCGAGGTGGTCTCAGCACTGGTCGACAGTGGTGACGTCGCCTGGAAGGTTGTGACGGCCCAGGAGGCGAAGGACGGCGTCGACGACGGCACCTTCTACTTCTCGGTGGTAATCCCCGAGAACTTCAGTGCCGATGTCGCAAGCGCCGCTACAGGTTCAGGCCGCAAAGCTCAGCTCCAGGTGGTCTACAACGACTACAACAGCTTGGTAGCAACACCCGTCGGGGAAAGCGTCATCGCACAGGTTCGTTCGGCCGTCTCCGAGTCGATCGGCGAGCAGTCCATCGACCAGGTCCTCGTCGGCCTCGGCGATCTGGGCGCCGGATTCGGAGAAGCTGCAGTCGGCGCGAAACAGCTTTCCGACGGCACCGGCCAGGCATTGGCCGGCACCAAGCAACTCCACGACGGCAGCAAGGAACTGGCGACAGGCCTCGGTGAGGCGAACCAGGGTGGGAAGGAACTCGCAGCGGGCACCGGCGAACTTGCTGCCGGGGCAGACGAGGCATCCGCCGGGTCGAAGGAACTGAATACCGGCATGGCGCAGTTGGTCGCCGGAACAGATGAGCTCGGCGCCGGCGCCGGCCAGATCAGCGAAGTGGTCGACATGGTGACCACCCCGATCCTCGACCTCGTCGGCTCGTCCGGACAGGTAGTCGGCCAGATCGATTCATTGATCACTTCACTGCGCTTTGCGGGCGATCCCGTATCCGTCGGACTCGTCGATGCACTGTCCGGTTTGCGTGCCACGCTGACAGCGCAGCCGGCAGAAGACGACATCGTCAGCCAACTCGGCCAACTGCGTGACGGTGCCAGAGAAATCACGAGCCAACTCACCGATCCGAAGAGCGACTACCGCGGCGGATTGAATGCAGCAGCAGCCGGTGTCGGCGAATTGAGCAGTGGGCTCGGCGAGCTTTCCTCCGGCGCGCATCAACTCGATTCCGGCGCGAACGAACTATCTTCCGGCCTCGGCCAGCTGGCAGCCGGCAGCATCGAACTCCGCGATGGGCTGGGCGAGTTGTCCACCGGCGTCGGCGAGTTGGACGCCGGCAGCAACGAACTGGCTCAGGGACTCACCGATGGTGCTGCCCAGGTTCCGCAGTTCACCGAAGAGGAACGTTCCACCACCGCAAACCTGCTCTCGGCACCCGTCTCAGTCGATGCTCGAAACAGCTATCCTGCCGCCGGATTCGGACCGGGCGCAGTACCCGCGGTCATGTCTGTGATCCTGTTCCTGTTCGGAATCCTGACCTGGTTCGTGGTTCGCCCACGCCGAGGTCGCTCGGAACAAGTACACAGCTCCGTGGTCCGAGAAGGTCTGCGTCGGTACCGCGTTCCGGCACTCGTCACTCTGGTGGCGGCCCTGGTTCTGTCAGTAGTTTCGCTGACCATCGCGAATGTGGACCCGCCGAGCGTCGTCGCAATGATCGCCGTCATGATTCTCGTCGGCGGCGCAGCAGTGGCATTGGGACGACTGTTCACTGTCGTATTCGGCCCGATCAATGGCACGTTCATCGCCCTGGGCGCCTTGATGATTCAGATCTTCGCCTTCGGCGCCGTGTACCCGATCGAACAGATGCCGGCGCCGCTGCAGTGGTTGCACGCCCTGATGCCACTGACCTGGGCGCGCAACGCAATGCGCATGGTTCTGGTCGGCTACTACGGACCGAAATTCTGGCTGGCAGTAGCCGGTCTGTTCCTTCTGGTGGTCGGAGCTGTTGCCTTCACCATCTGGTGGCGTCGCCGTCAGGAACCAACTCCCGACGACAACGCTCCCATCACCGAGGAGATCGTGTATCTCCAGCCCACACACAGCTGAGTCAGGTCAGCAGGTTCCGCTCACTCCTCCATCGAGCGGAATCACCGCGCCGGTGAGATAAGCACCGGCGCGGGAGGACAGGAAGAACGCCAGCCCGGCAGCATCTTCCGGAGAACCCACACGCCCAAGCGGAACCGATGCGGCGACGGCATTGTCGCTCTCCTCGTCTTCGAGAAGGAACGCCATCATCGTCGACGGAAAAGGTCCCGGAGCAATCGCATTGACCGTGATCTTTTCCGCTGCAAGCGTTGCCGCCAACTTCCGAGTCAACATGTGCACGGCAGCTTTGCTCGCACCATAAGAGAAGTTCTCGGAGCCGGTTATCTGCCGGCGAAATCGGGGCCGAAAGCAGTCGAGGAAATTCTTCGGATCGAACTGGCACCGGGTTACCGCTGTCCACATCTTCGGTCAGGTGTCCGTGATGATGCCGACCTTCACCGGCGGCGGATCCCTCTCTCTGCTCGCACGCTTCGATCCCGCTGCCATGCTCGAGATGGTTCGCCGAGATCAACTGACCATCATGGCCGGTGTCCCCACAATGTGAAATGCAATGCTGCATGCGGCCGCCGATGTAGACAGCTCGGATTTCGAGCAGCTTCGGATCGCAATCTCCGGCGGCGCCTCACTACCCGGAGAAGTTGCACGCGCCTTCGAGACTCGCTTCGGCTGCACCATCCTCGAAGGTTACGGATTGACCGAGACCAGCGCGTTCGGAACCTTCAACAACATCGATCGAGGCGCAAAGATCGGATACACCGGCCGAGCCGTACCCCGAACAGTAGCCGAGGTTCGGGACCACGACGGAAACATCTGCACTGCAGGCATAGTCGGTGAAGTCTTCATCAAAGGTCCGACCGTGATGAAAGGCTACTGGAAGCGTCCCGAAGATACGTCCGCTGCGCTGTCGGACGACGGCTGGTTCCGCACCGGAGACCTCGGCGAGACCGATGGTGATGGCGATCTCCGCATCGTCGACCGACTCAAGGATCTGATCATCCGCGGCGGATACAACGTGTATCCGGGAGAGGTGGAGGAAGTCCTCTACAGCCATCCCGACATCATCGAGGCCGTAGTGATCGGCATCCCCGACGATTACTACGGCGAAGAAGTTGCGGCGGTAGTCGCAGTACGGCCAGGATCGTCCGTCACTACGGACGACGTGACGGGCTGGGCGCGGGAGCATCTGTCCGCCTACAAGATTCCTCGCGTCGTCCAGTTTGTCGACTCGTTGCCCACAGGATCTACCGGCAAAATTCTCAAACGCTCGATCGATCGCACAGAACTGATCGCACAGAAACAGAACTGACAACAGAGGGGTGCGTCTGCAGCATTGCCTGCCGCGGCACCCCTCCGTCAGAACCGTCAGAGTGCGTCGAAGTACTCGATCTGCGGGGCGCCGGCCAGGAAGGGCGCCATCGCCTTTCCGGCTGCCTGAAAGTGCTCGGACGTGCCGTGCGCCTTGATGGCTGCACTGTCCTGGTACAGCTCCATGAACTTGTACGAATTGGCATCAGATTTGGAACGGATCAGTTGGTAGAGAACCGTTCCCGGCTCCTCCGTGCGAACCTTCTCGGCCAGTTCGGCGACGACAGCTTCGAACTGCTCTCCGCTGCCCTCTTTGACCGTGATGTCTGCGATAACAGCAATCATGTATTCCTCCGATAATTTCAACTCAACTGGTTCGATGACTGTACTCATAGTTGGCCCGCAGACGTCGCCCCTGATCAACTCTCGAAGTATCGACGCGGATTGCCCACCAGCATTGTCGTGATCTGGTCTTCCGTCACTCCACGTTCGAGCAGGGCCGGGATGACCTGATCGCTGGTGTGCGTGAAGTTCCAGTTCGGCACTGCCGCCGCTTTCGCCTCACTGGAGAACCAGTCGATGAAACACGCGGCGTCATGTGCGAGAACCATCTTCTCGGCATATCCACGACGCACCATTTCGACTACGGTATTCACCCGGTTCTCGAAGGGCAGCAACACATCCAGACCGAATCGGTCCATGCCCAACAGCGAACCCCCGTCCGCGAGCGCACACAGGTAATCGAGGTCTGCCGAATCGCCCGAATGGCCGATGACGACTTTCGCGAGGTCTACACCCTCGTCGGCCAGCACTTTCTGTACGACCAGGCCGGATTCGGTGTGCGGGTTGGTATGGACCGTGATCGGCACGCCGGTTTCGACCTGCGCCGCTCCGACTGCGCGCACCACGCGCTCGACGCCCGGAGTAAGGCCAGGTTCCTCGATTGCGCATTTGAGGAACGACGCACGGATGCCGGTTCCGGCAATGCCCTCTCGAATATCCTTGCCGAAGCCACCGAACGAACCTACCGAAAAGCCATGTCGCAGGCCGTCGGCCAGGGCGCCGACTACATTCTCGATGTATTCGGTCGCGTCATGCACGCGGTGGAATCGTCCACCGAACTCCGGGTGCTGACCAAGCGTGAACCGATGCTGTTCGTCAAACTCACAATGATGCCGGGGCCTGTCGAGTCGATCTCCGCGTCGATCGCAGCTGAGATCCTCCAAACTCAGGTCGATGCCGGCCACATCACGATCGCCCTCTCGCCACAGGTTCTGGGCGGCGCGCTGGTTCGCATCTGCGACGTACATCTTTACGCGCCGCTACTCGGGCGTGAGAAGGCGGAAATCGAAACAGCCCTCGACCTGATCGCACTGCTACTCGCAGTCACCCACATATAAATCCCGACACGCACGACGAAATTTGTCGTCAGACGTCTGATGAGTTGCTAGGCTCCCTGCAGTCAACCGGAGAGGGAGCCGTGTCCGACGAACATGCAGGGCCTGCACTGCGCGGTCCGCTGGTACCGCAACTGGAACAGATATTCCGGTCAAGAATCCAACAGGCACAATGGGCTCCGACAACACGGATCCCCAGCGAAGCCGCCCTTGCCACCGAACTGCGCGTGGGGCGTTCGTCCATCCGTGAAGCCATCCGCCTGCTGGCCCGTGACGGACTGCTGGAAGTACGACACGGCATCGGCACATTCGTCGCCGCGGAATCCGACCT
Organism: Rhodococcus sp. IEGM 1379; assembly: GCF_030056815.1. Lineage (GTDB taxonomy): Bacteria > Actinomycetota > Actinomycetes > Mycobacteriales > Mycobacteriaceae > Rhodococcus_F. The sequence goes on along the minus strand of NZ_JASHKR010000002.1, from coordinate 66,821 downwards.
CGAACATGCCGACGAGTTCACCCGACTCCTCCGGCGATCACGTCTCCTCGAAGTTTTCGAGGTCCGACGCGCCTTGGAAGTCGAGGCTGCCAGGCTCGCAGCCGAGCGTGCACAACCTGCCGACCTGGAGAGGCTTCGACGCCAACTTTCCGTGCGCCACAGCCACTTCGAAGGTGATGTCGAGCAGTTCATCGACGTAGACCTGGACTTTCACACCGAAGTGGTTCGACTGTCAGGGAATGCCGTTCTACTTTCCCTGTTCGAGTCGGTGCGCCCGCTTCTCCGCGACACTCTTGTCGAATTGATGGCCCACGAAGTCGGAGTTCCCGACACTTCTCATACCCACGACCAATTACTCACAGCACTGCAGGATTCAGACCCGGACGCAGCGGTAGCTGCCACCCGGGAGAACATCGATACGGTCTTGCGGCAACTGCGCGTACTCGATAGTTAGAAAGGCCGCACCGACGTGCAACATCCTCAAGGCACAGTGCTCTCGACAGAACATGTGGATTTGGTCCGCGGCGGCCGATACTTGTTGCGAGACATCACTATTTCTATCGAGCCCGGCCAACACTGGGCACTACTCGGCGCAAACGGGGCCGGCAAGAGCACGCTGCTGAGCCTGTTCGGTGCGACCGAGCACCCCACCCGTGGTTCCGTCTTCGTACTCGGCCACAAATTGGGTCGCGTCGACATGCGTGAACTGCGAATGGACATCGGACACGTCAACCCGCGCCACACGATCGGGATTCCGATCACCGTCCGAAACGTCGTCATCACCGGCCTGACCAACACCACCGAGATAATCCCACGCTGGTCACCGACGCCCGAACAACTAGCACATGCCGACGCCGTGATCGACCTACTCGGCATGAGCTCACGTTCGGATGCATTGTGGCCCAACATTTCTCAAGGCGAGCGCGGGCGAACCCTGATTGCCCGGGCCCTCATGGTCGAGCCCAGACTCCTCCTTCTCGACGAACCTGCCACCGGCCTCGACCTGGCCGCCCGCGAGCAGCTGCTGACCGCCCTGGACGACCTTCGCCACCAAAATCCATCTTTGGCAAGCATTCTCGTGACTCATCACATCGAAGAGATTCCGAGTACCACGACGCATGCTCTGCTGATCAAGGATGGAATCATCACAGCGAACGGTCTCGCCGACGACGTGATCACGACAGAGAACATCAGCGAATGCTTCTCACATCCCATCGAGATCGAGCGACGCAACCGGCGCTGGAATGCTCAGTCCCGGCCTCGCGAACTGATCTGAGCGCACGTCAGAGTCGACGCGCACCCGGACCATCTCTACCCAGTTCGTCTCCAGGGTTGAGAAGATTGCACGTTTTGAGAGACAGGCATCCGCAACCGATACATCCGGTCAGTTGTTCTTGGAGGCGGGCGATCGCCTGCTTGCGGTCCTCGAGTCGCTGATTCCATTCCTCGGAAATCTTGCTCCAGTCCTTCTTGTTCGGCGTTCTCCCCTCGGGAAGCGAGGCAAACACCTCTGCGACTTCCGCGAGTGGGACACCGAACCGGACGGCCAACTGAATCAACGACACCCGCCTGATCGCGTGGCGCGGAAACTTTCGCATGTTGCCCACAGTCCGCTCGGCTGGAATCAGTCCAAGACTCTCGTAGTACCGCACTGCTGACACCGCCGCACCGGTACGGGCGGAAACCTCGCCGATGGAAAGAAGTTCGTCGCTCTTGCGGATCATCATGTCTCCCAGCGATGGCCTGAAATTGACCTCAAGGGTACTTGAGACTTTACATTCGTCGACATGCACTCTCGTACTGATGCCTCTGCCGGCGCCTGGCGCCAATTGTTGGGAGGCCGACATCTCGGAACTGCCACCGTCCTGGCCGGCGGCGTCGCGTTGTACGCAACCAACGTCTATCTCATGACCAGTCTGCTTCCGACGGCAATCAACGAGATCGGCGGAGCGCAGTACTACGCGTGGACCGCAACAGTTTTCCTGATCGCCTCCGTCATCTCCTCGATCTCTGTCACCAAGATCCTCGGAGCGCGAGGACCGCGAGGTGCATATCTGATCGGGCTCGGAATCTTTGCGCTCGGCACGATGGTCTGTGCAGCCAGCCCGTCGATGGAACTACTGCTCGTAGGACGGGCGATTCAAGGTTCCGGCGGCGGACTGCTCGCGGGACTCGGCTACGCCGTCATCAACGCGGCGCTCCCGAAGCATCTGTGGACCCGCGCCGCTGCGCTCGTATCGGCGATGTGGGGAGTCGGTACATTCGTCGGCCCGGCCGTCGGCGGCGTCTTCGCGCAGTTCGACGCTTGGCGATGGGCATTCGGGGTTCTTGTCGTTGCGGCAATTGCGGTAGCCGCTCTGGTTCCCCACGCGCTTCCCGCCCACACAGCCGAACCCACGGAACGCAATTCGGTACCCGTACTGTCGCTCGCGCTGTTGAGCGCAGCAGCGCTACTGGTGAGCGTCGCGGGTGTACTGCCCCACCTCACCGTCACCGCTGCACTGATCATTGTTGCAGTGCTTCTGCTTGTTGGATTCGTCTTTGCGGACCGCCGCAGTCGCCATGGTGTTCTGCCTCCGTCGACGTTCAACTCGTCGTCGCTCAAGTGGATGTACCTGACCATCGTTGTCCTGGCGCTCGCATCGACGGTCGAAACCTTCATTCCATTCTTCGGTCAGCGACTCGCCGGGATGTCACCGGTGGTCGCAGGATTCCTCGGAGCTGCCCTCGCACTGGGCTGGACTTTCGGTGAGATTCCGAGTGCGTCGGCAACGACGCCGCGGATCATCCGAAGAATCGTGGTCGGCGGGCCGGTCCTCGTCGCTGTCGGACTGGCACTTATGGCCGCTTTCCTCACGGAACAGGCCGGAGCCGCAGCGACCACTGCATGGGTCGTCGGACTAGTGGTTGCCGGCGCGGGTATCGGAATCGCATGGCCCCACTTGGCCGTCGGAGTGATGACTGCCGTCACCGAACCCGGTGAAGGCGCCAGAGCCGCCGCTGCCGTCAACACCGTGCAGTTGATCGCCAATGCATTCGGAGCGGCTCTGGCAGGTGTGCTGGTGAACATCGGAGCGCCCTCGACCCTTCGTTCGGCACAATTGCTTCTGATCACCTTTGCCGCCGTAGCGTGTATCGGCGTGGTGATCGCAGCCCGCGCATTTCCGGCGCCTGGAGAGAAGGTTCAACCGTGACCGAATCGAATTCTGCCCAGACCGGTGACGGCTTCCCGAAGGTCGGTGCGCCCGCGCTTCGCGCCTTGCTGGGCGCTGGATACACCGAATTGCCGCAACTGGCGTCGGTACCGGAGAAAGAACTGGCGAAGCTTCACGGTATGGGACCGAAGGCGCTACGCATTCTCGGTGAAGCTCTCACAGAACGAGGACTGACGTTCGGCGAGGACTGACCCACCGTCACACAATGCTTGCCCGTACCTGATTTCCGCCTTCTCGCTTCGCTTGATACATGGCGGAATCCGCGACACGGAAGAGCGCAGAAACCATGTCGTCGACAGCCTCATCGGGACTCTGGGGCACTGTGCGAATCGCGATTCCGATGCTTGCACTTGTCTCGGGAACGTCATTGTCCCCATTCATTGCGGCAGATATCCGGGTGGAGAGTTTGGCGACCGAACCGAAGGGCACCCGTTCCAGCACCACGAATTCGTCGCCTCCGACCCGGGCAATCAGGGCCGATTTCGATGTCCACAATTGAATACGCAACGCGGTCCGAATGATCGTGCTGTCACCGATGTCGTGGCCGTGCAGATCATTGATCTTCTTGAAGCGGTCGAGATCGATCACCACAACCAGTAATGCATTCAATTCATTGATCTCGTCGCCCACAATGGCCGAAGCGCGACGGGAAAGCCCGCGGCGGTTGAGTAAACCGGTCAGCGGATCCAATTCCGACGTGGTCGCATCGGAACTGAACATTGCCAGCATGATCTGGGAGACCACCGGAATGACATAGATCGTTGCGAGGGTGACACCGATTTTTGCAATACCCAACCCCCAGTCGGTGTTTTCCCCGAACAGGAGAGTCCACCCGGCAGCCAGGGTCACAAGAGTGGCAAAGACCAGATGGCCGAGTTGCAGCTTCGGATTATGGAAGAACGCGATGTAGCCACCGATCGATGCAAACACCACGCAACACAGCAGTCGCGCCATCGGATCGATATCGCACGCCGCTGACAACGCTATCGCTATATCGGAGCCGAAAACGAACGTATACGACCACAGCCTCGTGAGAGGCCGGAACCACCAGATAACACCGGCGACCAGGCAAGCTGAAGAAATAGCCAGGTTGACCGATCGCCAGAACGTTCCTTGCGGGCCTACTTCACTCCAACGCATGACGATCAGGACCATGCCCATTCCAAATGCAGTTCCACCGACCAGAAGTCGGCACGCGACCACAAGGGCTCTGTCTTCGAGGTAACGCAGAAAAGTACTGAACTGGTCGGGAAGCCTCCACCATACTGCGACCAAATCGATCAAGGCCTTCATTCAGCTACCACCATTCAGCTACCACGTTTCTACCGCCGCAAATCCGCTGCATACGCCGGCGGCCCACGTGACGGAAGGATTCCAGTGGTGATGACGCCATAACTTGCAGCATAACGACTGTGACGAATCCGACCAACCGTCCCCGCCGATATTTCCTCACCAACGCTGGCAGGAGCAGCAAGTATTCAGCTACGCCGAGTGTTAGCTACTGTATATCGTGTTAGTTCACAGCTTCGTACGCTGCCGATACGTACTCGGCCGACCGCTCCGACCCGAGCAGCCCAGGCCCCATCTTGTTCATGACATACGAAATAGTCATGCGCTTGTCGGTATCGATGACGATCTGCGAACCACCCCATCCGCCCCAGAAACAGATCCGCCCCTCCGGGACGAACGGGACGGACTCCGGCGTCGGCAACCCGAATCCCACACCGAACCGAACCGGTACGCCCAGGACCAGATCAACGCCGTAGGACTGTTCGTCGAAAATCATGCCGATGGTCTCCTCGGACAGGAGTCGAACGTCTCCGACCTTCCCGCCGCACGCGATCACCGACTGAATCCAAGCGAGGGCGCGCGCATTGGAATGGCCATTTGCCGCCCCGATCTCGGCGGCGCGCCAACCGTCGGTCCACGAACTTGTCGCGTCGGCTGGCGGTGCCGTAAACGTCTTGACCATGATGCTGTCCATCCCGAGAGCAGCGATGTCGATCGGCAGCGGCGGTGGAGCGATGACATTGGAGACGCGTCCGTACTCCGATTTCGGCAAGCCGAGCCGGAAATCCGCGTCGAGCGGCCCGGCGATTTCTTCTTCGATGAACCGCCCCAGGGTGCGTCCGTCGATGCGTCGAACAACCTCGCCGATCAGGTGTCCGAAGTTGAGCGCGTGATAGCCCGATGCAGTTCCCGGCTCCCACCAGGGCGCCTGCGTTGCCAATCGCGCTGTTGCGTACTCGTCGTCGCAGATGTTCTCGAGCGTGAACGGCTGATCCCAGCCCGATACGCCCGAGGTATGCGAGAGCAACTGACGGACTTCGATCCGATCCTTGCCATTCACTGCGAACTCGGGCCAGTACTGCGCGACCGGCGCGTGTATGTCCAACAACCCTCGGTCGACCAGCATCAGCGCAGCTAGCGCGGTCACGGTTTTACTGCACGACCAGACATTCGTGACGGTGTTCCGCTCCCAGTGCGCGGTATGTTCCGCGTCAACCCACCCACCCCAGATATCAACGACGGATTCACCGTCGATCGTGACTGCTATGGACGCGCCGACGTCCTCTCCGGAAGCAATATTTCGTTCGAGCGCACTTCTCAGTTCAGAAAATCGCGGATCACATACGCCTTCGATATTGGTCACGAGCGGCCTCCGGGGTATGAATGAAACCTGACGTCGAGTTCAACTACCGAATGAGTATGTGCCCGATTTCGATGTGGCGTCAATCACTTTCTGCCCGCAATCCCCACTCAGACCAGCGCAATGCCCTTCGCGATTCGACGACGGAAATCCCAGAGATAAAAGTTGTAAGGGAACATCCGCACGATTTTCGGCGTGTATCGATTCACACGCGCGACGACACGCATCGATCGATCGAAGTTGCATTGACGCCTCTCGCTCCACGGCAGCCGCATTTCGTCGCGAAACGTCTGCGGAAGGAAGCCCGTGGTCACGAATCTGTTGAAAGGTCCGACCACCGGATGGAGGATCCGATGAGTGAACGACGCCGACGCTATTCCGTAGAGGTGCGCGCGAATCGTCTCGTCAATGCTGATCTTTTCCAGATTGCCATTCCAGTAGACCTCGAAGGCATCTCTGTCTGCCGGCCACATTTCACGGCGCATCTGCAACGTCGTACCTAGCGTTGCACTACGCTGATAAATCGCTTCGTGCGTTACCGGATCCGGATTTCCGTACAAAATCTTGTAAACGTCTTCGAACCCCCGGTACAGGCAGGCCGCTACCCAGAGCTGAAGCTCCGGATCGAATGCGTTGTATTCGACCGGGCTGTTCTCATCGGAACGAACGTACTTGTGCGCGCCATTGACGGCATGCCGATATTTCTTCTTCTCCTCGTCAGTAGCGAGCGAGGCGACGGACAGATATGTCAACGTCGTCCGCGTCCGCTTCACGGGATGGCGGTCCAGGCGCCCGGTTTCGACCTTGCTCTCATAGACGCCGTAACCCACTGCGGGCCTGCCCAACTGCATGATCACATTCGCTCCGGCAGCCAGTAGCCCGAGGCCGGACATCGCTTTTTCGATCTCCGCGTCGACGTCGACACTTCGCTTCAATTCCTCACCCGTCGTCATACCTGCTCCCTCGGTGACCATATCTGCGAACGTGCGTGATCAGATTAGTGAATCTTTGAAACGACAAGATGTCAAGATGTTCTTATGAATGACCAACCGCGCCCCTACGGCGGCGTCGACGGGGCACGTCGAGTGGAACAACGACGTGAGTCCCTTATCGAGGCCGGCCTCGAACTGATGGGATCCCCGGAACCTGAACTCACTGTTCGCGGAGTCTGCAAACAGGCTGGTGTCGCCGCCCGGTACTTCTACGAAAGCTTTGCCGACCGCGACGCGCTGATGTCGGCCGTGTACGACAGCGTTGTCACCGACATCGCGATATCCACCCAGGCTGCCGTAGACACCGCCGAATCTGAGCACGACAAAGCGCTTGCAGGCATCGCGAATATCGTCCACACCATCGCGCGCGACCCTCGGCGCGGCCGCCTACTGTTCTCGACGGCATTGACCAGCCCGATACTTGCCAACCGACGTCGTGATTCGACGATGGCATTTGTCGGACTCCTCGCCGGCAACGCCACAACGTTCTACCGACTCGGGAACAGCAGACAACTGACCCTGACAGCCACCTTCATGGTCGGTGGTCTCGCACAAACTCTCAGCGCCTGGCTCGACGGTTACATCGACGTCACCGAGGAAGAACTTGTATCGGATTGCGCTGCAATCCTTCTCGCGCCGTCGATGAATCAGCAGGACTAGTCCCAGATGCCGATCTTGTCGAGATGGGCAAGGAGTCGCTCGGCACCGTCGGAGAACTGCACTCGCATCTGCCTGCCCACCTGCCCCAGATCCCGCTTCTCGAAGGCCTCGATCAGCTTGACGTGACTCTTCACCGCCAACTCACCCCAGCCCGGATCAGTCGCATAAAGCCGGGCCGGCGTGTACCGGATGGCACCGAAGAGGAACCAGCCCAGCTTGGCGCCACCCGCCACTCGATTGATCAGACGGTGAAACTCGAACTCGCACTGCTCGATCGCCGTTGCGTCGGAACGCTCGAGCGCCTCTCGCAGCGCTGAGTTCAGTTGCACCAATTCGGCCAAATGCTCAGCGGTAATACTGGCGGTTGCGCGTAGCGCCAACTTGACCGCGATCTCACCCTGCAGCCAGAAGATGTCCTCGATGTCCTGTCGACTCAACGGACATACGACGTAACCCCGGTGCGGCACCAGTTCGACCATTCCCTCGCCGCGCAAAGCGACGAGAGCCTCCCGCACCGGTGTCACACTCACACCGAGTTCTGCTGCTGTTTCATCCAATCGAATGAAGTCGCCCGGCCGGACGCCGCCCGACATGATCACATTACGAACGTGATTGGCGACGTCCTCGGACAACTGCGGACGCCGTCTCAGAACAGGGTTCGCCGCCCTAGAGCGTGCAGGCGCTGCCACAACCGATCCTCACAGTCCGTACGTCTTACCGATGATGTCTCGCTGAATCTCGTTGGTACCACCGTAAATGGAAGACACAAGAGTCTTCCGCACATGATGTTCCATGTCGAACTCAGTGGCGTAACCGTACCCGCCCATCATCTGCATGCCTTCGAGCGCCGCCTTCTTGGCGGTCTCGGTGAGCTTGAGCTTGGCCATCGATGCTTCTCGCGGAAACATCGTCGTCGGGTTGGCGTCAACCATCCGCGCGACGCTGTAGACCAGGAGCCGACCGCATTCGATTTCGGTGGCGAGGTCCGCCATCCGATGACGCAAGGCCTGGAACGTTCCGACCGGCCTGCCGAATTGTTTACGGGTGGTGATGAATTCGAGAGTGTCATCAAACGCCCTTTGCGCCGTCCCCAGCATCATGGCTGCAAGAATCAGTCGCTCGATGTTGAGTCCGGCCATCAACTGCTTCCAGCCGTTGCCCACCTCGCCGACCACAGCATCCTCCGGCAGGAACGTGTCCGTGAAGTAGAGGTCGTTGACCTCCTTGCCGCCCATGGTGTCGATGCCGCTGATCTTCAATCCGTCGACGTTCGCCGGGACGTGAAACATCGTCAGGCCCTCGTGCTTGCCGGTGCCTCGGGAAGTGCGAGCCACCAGCAGAATGTTCTCGGCAAAATGGGCATTGGAACACCAGGTCTTCTGACCGTTGATCAGCCACCCATCGTCAACCTTCTCGGCACGGCAACTGAGATTGCCGACGTCCGATCCGGCTTCAGGTTCCGACATCGAGATCGACTGCGACGCACCTCGAACGATGCCGCCGAGCACTTCCTTCTTCTGTGCCGGGCTACCGAATTTCTCGTACGCCGCGCCCGTGATGACAGTAGGTCCGAGGCCGCCGATCGGAGCCATTCCCTTGGCTGCCTCGTCGAGGAATATGCACAGGTCAACTGTGCTGCCGGCGGATCCACCGTATTCTTCGGGGACGGTCAAGCCAAGCCAGCCCAATGCTGCCATCTTCTCGTAGAAGGCCTGGTTGTGGTTGTGTTCACCGAAGTTGGTCAGTTGGTCGCGCTGACCCCGCGTACCACTTTCCTTCTTGCAGAATGCCGCGACGGATCGGGCGAAATCGGACTGCTCCTGCGTGAAATCCATATTCATCGACTGCTCCCGAATGGTGTGATCTTGAGGGGGTTGTCGTTGCGCACTCCGGCGCATACTGTGACACCCAGCACAGTAAATCACATCACATATATGTGATGCGTCGAAACGTGGAGGCCTCACCCAGATGACGGAACAACTCGGCAGTCAGAGCACATCGATCGATCCTCACGCCGACGACAACACCTTCGCCAGCGTCGATCCCCGAGACAACACTGTCATCGCTCGATACCCCGTTGCGGATCGAACCGCCGTCGATAGTGCCGTTGGCGTCGCCCGCACTGCCGCCCGCTGGTGGGATCAACTCGGATTCTCCGGACGACAAAAAGTGTTGCGGGACTTCCGCTCGGCAATCGCGAACAACGCAGAAGCCATGGCCGCGATCATCTCCGCCGAGACCGGCAAACCTGCCGACGACGCAGTCCTCGAGGTAATGCTGGCGCTCGAGCACCTCGACTGGGCGGCCCGTAACGCACAGAAGGTACTGCGCCGCAGACGCGTCGGAGCCGGACTGATCAGCGCCAACCAATCAGCATCGGTCGGCTACCGCCCGATGGGAGTCGTCGGGGTCATCGGCCCATGGAACTATCCGCTCTACACTCCGATGGGATCAATCGGTTACGCCCTGGCTGCCGGAAATGCCGTCGTCTTCAAACCTAGCGAACTCTCACCCGGAGTAGGCATCGAACTGGCACGCCTGTGGAACATTGCCGCACCGGGTCACCCTGTCCTGCAAACCATTACCGGCGACGGACAGACCGGCGCGCTGCTGTGTTCGTCCGGAGTGGACAAGATCGCATTCACCGGATCAACGGCGACCGCCAAGCGAGTCATGGCGACATGTGCTGAAACCCTGACCCCGTTGGTCGCCGAATGTGGGGGCAAGGACGCCATGCTGGTGAACTCCGACGCCAATCTTGATGCAGCAGTCAGCTTTGCGGCCTTCGGCGCCGTCGGCAACGGTGGACAGACGTGCGCCGGCGTCGAGCGCATCTATGTCGCGGCCCCGGTCTACGACGCATTTCTTTCCAAACTCACTGCAGCCCTGACCGATGCGCACGCCGGAGATAGCGATTCCGCGACTTACGGACCGATGACACTGGGCAAGCAGACCGCGATTGTCCGAGGACACGTCGAGGACGCCCTCAACCGGGGAGCGAAAGCCGTTCTCGGCGGACTCGATTCCTTCCGCGGCCCGTTCATCGACCCCATAATCCTGACCGAAGTACCCGAGAACTCCACCGCGATCACAGAAGAAACCTTCGGCCCCAGTGTCGTCGTGAACAAAGTGGCCGACATGGACGACGCGATCGAGCGGGCCAACGCATCCAAATACGGCTTGGGTGCCTCCGTGTTCACCAAAAGTTCCGCACAGGGGCGAGCAATTGCCGAGCGTCTCGAATGTGGTGTTGTCACGGTCAATTCGGTTCTCGGGTTCGCCTCGATCGCGGCGCTACCCTTCGGCGGCGTCGGCGATTCCGGATTCGGCAGAATTCACGGGGCAGACGGCTTGCGTGAATTCAGCAGCGTCAAGTCCGTTGCCGTACAGAGGTTCAGCGCCCCACTCGACCTTTTGACCATCGAACGCAAAGCCCGCGACATGAAGATATCTCGCTGGATGTTGGCGAAGCGGCACGGCTAGAACGGGACGCCGTTTCCGTTTCCCCTACCACCGAATTGAGCGAAAGTGCCGTTCGGCGCATCCAAGGCGCCCAACGGCACTTTCGCTCGGAGTGGATTCCCGGCAATCACGACGGTCGAACTTCTGGTTGGATGAACACCGGAAGCAACGCACCAAAGGGGTAGCAACTGTGGTTTCAGATCCCATCACCGGCCTGGAAACGGAACTCGCCGACATGTGGCAACGGGGTCGTGCTCGCTCCCGGAAGTATGCCCGGGCAATTCATCCGAAGCTCGATCCGGCGCTCTACCCCGTCCTGGTCATCCTGAACCGGAACAAAGCCGTGCGCATGTCCGAGCTGATCTCGACGCTCGACATCGAGAAATCCACCCTGACAAGGCAGATCAATGCTGCTGAGCGCCTCGGATTGGTCGAGCGGATTCCGGACCCCGACGACGCCCGCGCCAAACTGGTGGCATTGACGCCTGACGCCAAAACGAAACTGAGCAATATCCAGAACCATCAGATCGACGAGTGGCGTGCCCGTCTGGCCACCTGGAAGCCCGAGGACATCGTCACACTGACGTCGTTGCTCCGACGCCTCGGCAACTCGGAGAATTAGCTTCAAAACAGTTGCGCACTGCAACCAACTTCTCCTATAGTTGCAATATTCAACTAGGCGAGGGGCGGCGATGGTCACACCCGAAACAGCCGAATCCGTCATTTACAGCCTCGGGGCGCTCGTGCGCCGGCATCGCGAAATCGCCTGGGCCGAATCTCATGGACAAACACGCGGCGCGCTTCCCGACGCAATGGGCGCCCTGCTCTCACTGATGTCTGCAGACGAAGTGAACAGAACTACCGAACTGGCCGCAAAATTGCGAATCACCGCGTCAACCCTCAGCCGACACGCAGCACAGGCCGAAGATGCCGGTTACCTACAGCGCCAAGCAGACCCGAGCAACGGTAGGGCATCACTCGAACGTCTCCGCCGGCCCACCCGCGACAACGAACAACTCTCCGTTGACGAACCTTCGTCGATTCTCTCTTTTTCCCCAGCTCGAATAATTCTCCGATACAAGGAAGCTCATGGATACAGCCAAGTCCACGGACGCTCCACCATCTTCACCAACACTGCCACCCGAAGCCCCCGATGACACACAAGCAGAAGATCGACGCTCTCGTCCGCTTGCTTCTCGGCATGTTCGTTGCATTCCTGTCATCGACCATCGTGTCAAATGCATTGCCTACCATCATTACCGAGCTCCACGGCACTCAAGACCAATACACCTGGGTCGTGACGGCAACGCTGTTGGCTTCCACCGCAACAACTCCCATCTAGGGCAAATTCTCCGATCTAGTCAGCAAGAAACTGCTGGTCCAGCTGTCCATCACCATCTTCACCATCGGCTCCGTTCTGGCCGGGATGCCACAAGCCGTCGGCATGCTGATCGGATTCCGCGTCATCCAGGGCCTCGGCCTTGGCGGCCTGCAGGCACTGGTCATCATCGTTATCGCCGCAATGTTCAGCCCCCCCGTGAACGTGGCCGCTACCAGGAACCGATCGCAGCGGTCATGTCGACTGCCACGGTTGCAGGCCCATTGATCGGCGGCGTCATCGTCGATACCAGCTGGCTCGGCTGACGCTGGACGTTCTTTGTCGGCGTTCCCCTCGCAGTCATCGCACTGATCGTCGTTCAACGAACCCTGAACCTTCCCGTCGTCAAGAAGGACGTCAGCATCGACTACGTCGGCGCGACGCTCATCGCCGCCGGAGTCAGCACTCTCCTCATCTGGGTCACTTTGGCCGGCAAGAACTTCGATTGGTCATCGGAGCTGTCCTTCTTCCTGGTGGGCCTCGGAATCGTTCTTCTCGCAGTAGCGATCTGGGTGGAAAGCAAAGTCGAGGAACCCATCATCCCCCTGCGCCTGTTCCGTGATCGCACCACCACACTCGCGACGCTTGCCAGCATCGCCGTCGGTGTCGCAATGTTCGGCGGCGCAGTCTTCCTCGGGCAGTACTTCCAGATCGCACGCGGTTACTCACCCACCGTCGCCGGACTCCTGACGCTGCCGATGGTAATCGGTTCCCTTCTCTCGTCTGGAATCTCGGGATCACTCATCACCAAGTTCGGCCGCTGGAAGGCCTTCCTCGTTGCCGGCTCGCTGACAATGTCCGTGGGATTTTTCCTCCTGTCCACAATCGATCACGCAACACCGATGGCGCAGGTCGGATTCTTCCTCTTCGTCCTTGGCGCCGGCATGGGCATGGTGATGCAGAACCTTGTACTCGCAGTGCAGAACACAGTGGCACCCAGTGATCTGGGAACAGCCAGTTCCACAGTCTCGTTCTTCCGTTCGCGCGGTGGCGCTGCCGGCGTCTCCGTTCTGGGCGCAGTTTTTTCCACGCACGTTGCAAACCTGACAACCAGCGGATTGAGCGCGCTCGGCATCGATATGAGTTCGGCCGGCGGATCCGGCGCTGGGCTGTCGAACCTCAAGGAACTGCCCGAATCTTCTTCATAGCGGGAATTCTCGCCCTGCTCAGCCTCTTTGCCATCGTCTTCATCAAGGAGACGGTTCTATGAACGGAGAGCGGTGACGAACAGTTGATCGCGAAACTGGCCGCTACCGAAGACGTGAGCTCCCGATGATAGAGAACCACAGCAAAGCTCCGCCCCGGGACACTCGAGCGTCCCGGGGCGGAGCTTTGCTTATTCAGTGCGACCGATTCAGGTTGCGGCCCTCTAGGTTGCAGCGATGACGCCGGCGACGGGAATGCCGCCTCCCACCGCCATCCGGAAGTCGATCATTGCCCGCTCGACATGGTTGGCACTCGAGACGACAACAACACCGCTTGCCCGGCGATCAGCCAGAATCTGCGCGGTGTTCTGCGCATTCTGGACCGTCGACCCGGACCGGCCCTCCTCGGTGATCCTGGCAGGATCGATACCGTTGGCAACAAGCCAGTCACGCATTGCCTTGGCCTCGGTAATGCCGGACTTGGGCGCGCCGCCACTGGTGATGATCGGCGCCGCTGGATACTGATGCGCAACCTCCAGCGCAGCCTGCAATCGCTCGACCAGCATCGGACGCATCGTGCCGTCGTCAAACAGTCCGGCACCAAGCACGACGATGTTGGTCCCCGCCGGGTTGAGATCGAGCAGGAGTGGCGACCGGCGCGTCAAGGACTCGGCACCCGTGCACACCACAACCACCTCTCGAACTGTGGATTGGCACCCCCCGAAGACCGAAAGAACACCGTTGACCACCGTGACCGGTGTTATATCTGCACTCGCCGTTGCCGGCGAAAGTCCCACCCCTGCCGCTGCCACCAAAGCTGCTGCGGCAATTCCTTTCAACACAGATGTGCGCACATTGACCATCAAGCTGACTCCCCTGAATTGTCGGATGTCACGCCACGGTATCGACAAGACACTCGAATATCGCACTTTTGATCGGATTGTTACCCAACCGATGGGGGCGATGCATATCCGTTCGAGTCGAGCACAGCGACTTTCGTCGTCGAGCACAGCGACTTTCGTCGTCGAGCACAGCGACCATCGTCGAGCACAGCGACCATCGTCGTCGAGCACAGCCGATCAAGAAGTAAACGGGAATCGCACATCACCTAATTCCTTGGTGCACAAAGGAATTTACCGCTTCTCTCGACTCTCCAATCTGTCGCAAATCGGAAGTAAAGGTTTGGCGATGCGCATCCTGTAGTCGCAGCTCAAACTGCCCTCGCAAAGGTCACAAATGGTGACCACACTGCTCTCGCTCGACACTTTAGGTCAATTGACCTAGAATGGCAGCATGACCGATTCCCTGCACCACAGGTCCGACGCACCGATACTGATCGTCGGAGGGTACGGAACCGTCGGCACCGCATTGACACACCTCGCTGCGCCCGAATTTCCACTTCTGCTCGCCGGTCGCAATCCCGACGGCGGCGCTGAACTCGCTAAAACACACGGAGTTTCGGTAAGACGCTGGGACCTCGGCGACCCCACCCCGTTCGACGCCACAGTCCGCGCAGTCGTCTCGACAGTCAATGATCCACACGACCGCGTTCTACGAGCATGCATAGAAGCCGCGGTCCCGTACATCGATGTAACCAGGTGGGCCGGAAGGCTTGCCCGTGCAGCAACTCTGGCAGGACATCTGGCACCCACCAGTCCGGTCTACCTGTCATCAGGATGGATGGGTGGAGTAACTAATCTTGTTGCTGCAGCACTGGTTCACGAACTCGGAGGTGCCGACGAGATCACCACTTCGATCCGCTACGACACCAAGGACAAGGCCGGCCGCGATTCAGTCGACTTCATGGACCGTCTCGGCCAGGACTACGAAGTGATGCTGCGCGGCAACCCGATCACCGTCAGCCCACTGACCGATACCACGTGGGTCGAATTTCCGGGATCCAGAACCAAAGTGGCACGTATCGACACTCCCGAGCAGCTCACGTTTCCGCTAACTTTGAACGTCGAAACAGCTACAACCAGAATAGGATTCAGCTCGAACGTGTCCACAAATCTCCTGCTCGCAGCCAAGAAGTCCGGACTGTTCCGATGGGGCCGTGGCGACAGATTCACGCCGCTACGCCGAGCGCTCCTCTACTCACCCGGCACCGGCGGCAGCGCGCAGATCCGCATCGATGTGTCCGGGCCTCATGGCGCCGTAAGTGCCATAGTGGTCGATCCGAACGGTCAGGCGCACCTGACAGCAGTGGGTGGATACCTCGCACTACGACGCGTCCTCGAAACGGACATGCGTCCCGGAATTGCTTTCCCCGAATCGGTTCCGCATCCGGAACGCATCATCGGCGAACTCGAGAAACACGGAGTGGCAGTATTGCGGACATGACACTCTCGAAGGGAGCCGCCCGGGCGGCAGCGATTCTCGACGCCGCCGAGGAAGTCCTGATCACTGCTGGCAATGCACACTCGGCGATGCGCGACTTTGCCGCTGCCGCGGGCGTTCGTGTCGGCCATCTTCAGCATTACTTCCCTACCCGGGCAGATCTCATACGCGCGATCATGTCGCGCGCACTCGAACGTTCCCTCTCACGGCTTACTGCGATGACAAAGACCTGGACAGAGGCTGCATCCGATACACCGATCACGCGGGCCGATTCCGAAAGGCTCATCCTCGTTCTGCTCTCCGAGCAGGAGGACCCGGAGACAGTTCGGCTGTACGTCGAAGTGTGGTCCCTTGCCTCTGTTGATACCGAGATCGCTGCAGTCGTTCGAGACTTCTACCGGCAGTATGTCGCTCACGTTGCCCTGATTGTCGCTCGGGCGCAGCCCGACCTCGATTCCGTCGCACTCCGCGGGCGAGCCGAGACAGTGGTAAGCGTTCTCGAAGGTTCGTCAGTCCTTCGTTCGGGCATCGCCCAACTCCGGTCGGAATCGACCGATGCCATTCTCGTGCAAACGCTGCAGTATCTGATTCACGGGTCGTGACGCGCACGTATCGTAAGCGCATGAGCGTTGCACACGAATGGAGCCGGATCACCGACTGGTGCGGTACATACGCACCGGTGACGGCTGCTGCGATGCAGCCGGGATTGTCCGAGAACACCATCGCCGAATACGAGGCGTCCACCGGTTTCGATTGGCCCGCGGAACTCAAAGATCTGTACCGCATACAGAACGGCAGTGTGACGCATGACGATCGCACCGGCTTGTTTCTCGGCAGCGTTCTACCCGACAAGTTCCTCTATCCCATCGACGTTGCCGTAGAGATTCGACTCAACCTCCTTGAAGCCTGGGATGAGATCATCTACGAAAGTGTGGAACTGTACTCCGAGGACGAGATGGACCTACGCGACGGTGACGAAGCCGGTACTGCGGCAAGCATGTTCATTCCTTCGTACCTTCCGTTTGCCGGCCTCGACGAGTATCACTACTTTGTCGATACTCGAGCGGGCGCATTGCACAACTGCGTCACCGAGTACGCGCAGGAATCCTTGGACACCGGTGGCCCCATCTGGGCCTCCATCTCGGTAATGTTGGCGGCTCACGCGAGCGCCCTCGAAGCGGGTTCTGTGCTCGGAGTCTGGAAACCCGTTGTCAGCAAAGGCGTTTTGGAATGGGAAGTCGAAGTATGAGTTCACCGCATCACCGGGCCAGTCGAGTGCTGGCCGACGGCCGCGAGATCATCTACTTCGACGACGTCGGCACCAATCGAGCACATGACGCCCCGGATCTTCGGGAGCTACCGGCGGCCACCCATCACTCGGCTATGCGTTTCGACGCGATCGCCGGTGAGTGGATCACCATCGCGTCACATCGCATGACCCGCACATACCTACCGTCCCTCGCCGACTGTCCACTGTGCCCGACCAGCGAAATCGGCACGGCCACTGAGATACCCGATGCGGAGTACGACGTCGTCGTGTTCGAGAACCGGTTTCCCAGCTTCTCATTCGGCGCGGAGACCGACACCAACGAAGCGCGCCTGGATCTGCTCGATCGTCCTGCAGACGGCCGGTGTGAGGTGTTGTGCTTTTCGAGCGATCACACTGCGTCCGTAGCCGATCTCCCCCTCGCCCGCATGGAGACGATCATCTCGACATGGATTGCTCGCACTGAAGCGCTTTCCGCTTTGCCGGGGGTCGAGCAGGTATTCTGCTTCGAGAATCGGGGCGAGGAGATCGGAGTAACTCTCCGTCACCCCCACGGCCAGATCTATGCGTATCCGTATGTGACACCGCGGACAGAAGCCATTTCCATCCAGGCCGACAAGCACTTTCAGCGCACCGGCCGCTCACTGCTCCGCGACGTACTGGACTTCGAACGTGCCGACGGCACTCGCGTGGTCTACAGCGGCGAACACTGGACCGCGTACGTACCCGTAGCGGCGCGGTGGCCGATCGAGATCCACCTCGCTCCCCATCGTGATGTCCCGGACCTCCCCGCGCTGAACACGGATGAGCGCGCAGAACTCGCAGTGGTCTACCAGGATCTCCTGCGCCGCATCGACCACTTCTACCCGGAAGTCGATCAAGTTCCGTACATCGCGGCCTGGCACCAGGCGCCGGTACGAATCAATCGCCATCTGAGTCGCCTTCACCTGCAACTGTTCTCGATCTTGCGGGCGCCTGGCAAACTCAAATATCTCGCCGGATCCGAATCAGCGATGGGAGCATGGGTCAATGACGCCGTGCCCGAAAACGTGGCCGCTCGCTTGAGGGAGTTGACACTGTGAACTCACTGAAAAATGCTGTGCAACAGTTATTTCTTGCGACGTTCGGCAACGAACCGACTGGTGTATGGTCCGCCCCCGGCCGCGTCAACTTGATCGGCGAACACACCGATTACAACGCCGGACTCTGCCTACCCGTAGCCCTCGAACACCGCACCTACGTTGCCGCCGCACTGCGCGCCGACAACCTGGTGCGGATCCACAGCCGGCAATCCACAACCGCCCACGAAGGTGATTGCGGCACAATCGGACACGGCTGGGCTGCCTATCCCACAACAGTTCTGTGGGCACTCGGATTCGACAACGTCGGCATCGATCTCTATCTCGACTCGTCGGTACCCGTGGGTGCCGGACTCTCCAGCTCCGCAGCACTCACCTGCTCAGTGGCTCTGGCCGTCAACGAACTTCACGGAAATCCCTTCTCCCGCCATCAACTCGCCGAAGCCTGTATCCGTGCCGAAAACGAAGGTGTCGGAGCCCCCACCGGCGGGATGGACCAGACCATCGCACTCTTCGCCCGGCCCACAACAGCGCTTCTCCTCGACTGCCGAGACAACTCCACCGAGCACATCCCCTTCGACCTCTCGTCCACCGATTTCGAACTCATCGTCATCGACACCGCGGTCAAACATTCCCTCGCCGACGGCCAATACGGACTGCGCAGAACCCAGTGCGCCGACGCCGCACAGATCCTCGGCGTCAGTAGTTTGCGCGAGGCAACCCTCGACCAGGTCGAATCACTGGACGACGCAGTCCTTCGGTCCCGGGCCCGCCACGTCGTCTCCGAAAACGAGCGGGTGTGGGGCGTCGCGAAGCTCTTGCGTGAGAACCGGGTGAGTGAGATCGGCCCGCTCCTCGACAGTTCTCACGCTTCATTGCGTGACGACTTCGAAGTCTCATGCCCCGAACTCGACGCGGCGGTGGAAGCCGCGCGCCTGGGCGGCGCCGTGGGCGCCAGAATGACCGGCGGCGGGTTCGGTGGAAGCGCCATCGCGCTCGCCCCCGTGGGCAAATTCCGAAATATACGACAAAACGTAGTAGATACCTATACTCGCAGGTCATGGCCCTCGCCGCGGTTCTTTCACGCGACGCCATCAGGTTCCGCCCATCGGAACTGAGAGCCACCTCACATAAATAGTCATTTCAGATGCGAATTATGTAGGTTCGAGTCATGCAACTGACGCAGTTCACCGATCTGGGGTTGCGCGTCGTCATGCGGCTAGCCGTACTCGACGCCGACGCCTCCCCCAGCACCCGGCTGATTGCTCAGCAGCTCAATGTGTCCTACGCCCACACAACCAAGGTTGTTACGCGCCTCGGCGAGCTGGGCATCGTCAATACCAAACGTGGCCGCAGCGGTGGACTCTCCATCACCGAACTCGGCCGCACCGCCACCATCGGCTGGCTCGCGAGGCGCCTCGAAGGGCCCGGCGAGGTGGTCGACTGTGAAGGCGACAAGCCATGCCCCCTGCGCGGTGGATGCCTTCTTCGCAGCGCATTGCACGACGCGCAAGAAGCATTCTTCGCCTCACTCGACGGTGTCACGATCGCAGACGTGACACGCCAGCCGTCCAAGACTGTTCTCCTTCGTCTCACCACTCGGAGTGACGAAGCAGGCTGAACACCAACGAATCTCGACCGAACGGAGCATCTCATGCTTTCCTCACAGTCAACCGAGGTCATTCGCACCACCCTCCCCGTGGTCGGCGCCGCCATCGGAGACATTACGTCCCGGTTCTACGAGCGAATGTTGACAGCCCACCCGGAACTCGAGCGCGATCTGTTCAATCGCGCCAATCAGAAGCAAGGCGAACAGCAAAAGGCTCTCGCCGGCGCAATCGCCGCATTCGCGACGCTGCAACTCGAACCCGATCAGGACAAGGTCGATCTCATCCTGTCCCGCATCGCACACAAGCATGCATCACTCGGCATTACACCCGATCAGTACGCCATAGTCCACGAGCACCTCTTCGCGGCAATTGTCGAAATCCTCGGCGAGGCAGTAACTCCCGAGGTTGCTGCCGCCTGGAACGAGGTCTACTGGCTGATGGCAGAAACACTGATCTCGATGGAACGCGACCTCTACGAATTGGCCGGAGTCGAGTCGGGCGACGTGTGGCGCACAGTTCGAATCACCGAACGCGTGCTGCAGTCCGCGGATACCGTGTCACTGACTCTAGCCTCGACCGATGGCGGTGAAATTCCGACTTTTGCTCCCGGACAATACCTTTCGGTTGGTGTCGTCTTGGCCGACGGCGCTCGCCAGATACGCCAGTACAGCCTGTGCTCGACGCCCAGCAGTTCCGACTGGCGGATCACCGTCAAGCGGATCTCCGGAGAATTCGACGGCGAGGTGTCGAACTTCCTCTACAGCAACGTCTTCGAAGGTGACACTCTATCCGTCACCACGCCTTTCGGTGATCTCACGATGCCCGACGACGATTCACCGCTGCTACTGGCATCCGCAGGCATCGGATGCACTCCGATGATCGGCATGCTCAACCATCTCGTCGACACCGGGGCGACGCGCTCCGTCTGCGTCATTCATGCCGATCGGTCCATCGCCGATCATGCGCACCGAACCGAACTGAGCGCACTCGTCGACAAGATTCCGGCAGCGAGGTTGCATCGCTGGTACGAGGACTTGGGAGTGCACTCATCGCTCGAGGCTGTCAGCGAAGGGCGAGCGGATCTCCGCGACATCGAACTCGACCCCGATACGCAGGCCTTCCTGTGCGGGCCGATGCCGTTCATGCTGTCGATGCGCGAGTCCTTGATTGCACGCGACATTCCGGCGCAGAATATCCACTACGAGGTCTTCGGACCGGACAGCTGGGCAAACGCCTGAGTCAGGAGTGCCGATGGCGGAAGAGAATGATCGCGAGACTCTTTCGCGCTGGGCCGATTTCGGAGCGATGTGGCGGGTTCTTCACCGAACCCCCACATCGATCACGGTGTCACTGTGCCGCTGCGACGGCGGCGAAGAAATGGATCGCCTGACGTCCACCGATCCGGATCTTCTCACCTGGATCGGTGACCGCCAGGCCAGCGACGAATGATCAGCTCACCACCGGAAGCTCAGCGGCCCTGAGCCGTCGGTCATTCCGACTTGGGGATCATCGACCGACGGGGCACCATTATGGTCGACGGAATCCCGAAGGACTATGTCCAGTGCCTGAAATGGTTGTGTCAGAGCCTGATCGGTGTAGGTAATCCCGACGCGCCGCCGAGGAAGCTGACCAACTGTAATGCGGCGACGCCGTCGTAAGCCGGAGAATCGAGGGCGATCTTGCAACTGGTACCGCCAAATCCCAAGCCGGAATAGGCGAGTCCGAAGTACCCGTTCTTGGCGAAGCTTTGCACCGCGGGAAGCTCATCCTTGTACGAACCACCAAATCCGTTGGTAGTCAATATTGCCGGCGCGGGATTGCCGGCACGCACACCGTCGAGAATGATCAGCTCACCGATCACGGTGCAGGGCGCAGCAAGGTCGGGACCTATTCGGACAAAATCCCCACCTTCTTTGCGTGCGAACGTACCTTTCGGCGCATCCAAGGCGACGAGCGTACCGTTCGCTCAGAAAGAGGGGGTGCGCGTATCTCACTTCACGTTCAACGTCCCGTGCATACTCGAGTGATAAATGCAGTGGAAGGCGTACGCTCCGGGTTCATCAGGTGCCCTCAAAGATCCGGAGTCGTTCGCGTTAACGGTGACGGAAAACAGCCCGGACGTATCGGAGGTAACGGAGTGTTGGGCACTGCTGTTATTGCGGACCGCGACAACCTGGCCGGCTTCGACGGATTCCGGTATCTGGTATTCGAAACCGACGATGTTGATCGTCGGCGCCGTCGCCGCAGCACTGTCCGCCCCGTTCGCTGCCACAATCGACACGGTCTGCATTCCGGTTGAGTCACTACTGGTGTCGCCGCACCCGACCAACGCAAATGTCGACAGAAATATTGCAGCCGTTGCCGCACAAACCCGCTTCATGGGTTCAGCCTCCTCGTCAGAGCCCCCATCAGCTCCCCGGTGCAATGATTACCCCGGAGCGGCAGACCCAAACCGCAAAAGGGGGGCATCTGTGACGTTCGGATTTCTTGCATTGGTAGCCCTCGCCGGCCTCCTCGGACCACTACTGGCGGCACGGTTGAGCTGGCACGTTCCGGTGGTAGTCGGCGAATTGGCCGCCGGCGGCATTCTGGGAGTGACGGGTTTCGGTCTACTCGACTCCTCGGATCGGACGTTTACGTTCTTGGCTGATATCGGGTTTGCGCTGACGATGTTGGTGGCGGGTTCACATGTGCCGGTTCGCGACCCCGAGGTGCGCGCCGCGATCGGCAAGGGGGCCGGCCGCGCGGTAGTGGTCGGCGCGCTTGCCGCCTTGGCCGGTTTCGGGGTTTCGACGGTGTTCGATACCGGTCACGCGGCGTTGTATGCGGTTCTGATCGCGTCGTCGTCGGCTGCGCTCATTCTTCCGATCGTGGATTCGCTTGCACTCGACGGCACGTCGGTTCTGCAGATGACAGCGCAGGTCGCCATCGCCGATACCGTGTGTATTGTTGCGCTCCCACTCGTCATCGATCCGGGCAATGCCGTCCGGGCCGCGGTCGGTGCGCTCGTGGTGACCGTCGCAGCGGCAGCAATATTCTTCGTACTGCGGGCATTGCATCGATCCGGAGATTGGCGACGGCTACACAAGTTTTCGGAGAAACGGAAGTTTGCGCTCGAACTCCGCATCAATCTGGTGATCCTGTTTTCGCTGGCCGCGTTGGCGGCGAGCACTCACGTGTCCGTCATGCTTGCCGGCTTTGCCTTCGGACTTATCCTGGCTGCGATCGGGGAACCTCGACGCCTCGCGAAACAACTCTTTGCGATCACCGACGGTTTCTTCGCGCCGTTGTTCTTCGTCTGGCTCGGGGCTTCGATAAATCTTCGTGATCTGGTCATCCATCCGTCGTCGATTGCGCTGGGAGTAGCTCTGGGCGGCGCAACCCTGATCGTCCACTCGGCGCTACGCGCCACGGGTTTACCTCTTTCGCTGGGTGTGTTGTCGGCGGCGCAACTCGGTGTTCCGGTTGCTGCGGTGACGGTGGGCTCACAACTGGGAGTACTGGGAAACGGTGAGCCTGCAGCAATTCTTCTCGGCGCTTTGATCACTGTCGGTGCAGCGACATTGGCCGGTTCGGCTGCGGCACGGGCGGGGCTAACCGCCTCCAGCTGAATTACCCTGGTACCGAAACCTGCAACAGGTCAGTTACTTACAATACTTTTCGACCAATTCCCTGAAAAATGCTGCACGTATCGACGCGATGGATGTTAGTTTTCTCTGGTCCGAATTCGGTGCCAAGATAGTCACCATGTCGCGCCCTGTTCACCCATCTTCCGGGAGCACTCCGTGGCGCACACTCAAAGAATGGTTCGACGAGCCGCACGATTACGAGTGGTTGGGGCAGCAGCGGTCCAGCCGTCCGATTCAGCCACTTTTCCGTGCTCTGCTCGGGTTCATGACGATAATTTTCGGGATTACCGCCATCTTCAAATTGATCGGACCGGACGCACCGCCGACCTTGTTCGGGAAGTACCTTGCGGTCAGCGTTATCGTCGGGTGCTTTCTCGTCGCGGCGTTCTGGTTTACCCAACCGTTTCCGGGACGACGCGGGCTGATTGCATTCGCCATCTTTGCCGATATCGGGTTCGCCGGGGCGGTTCTGATGGTTGTCGATCGCGAATCGGCAACTTTCGGGTGTATTGCCTTTGTGGTCAGCGGCACCTACGCCACACTGTTCGTCAGCGCCCGGTGGCTTTTGGCGCATGTCGTTTGGGCAACCGGCGTCAGCATCATCGTGTTCTTTCTGGCCTTCCAGGAGCCCAATGCCGACACCACTACCCTCATTGCGCGCGCTCTGGTCCTGTTCACCGCAGTCACCATCCTTCCAATCTTCTCCCACCTGACGTGGCGCACGCTGTACCGCGACGCCCGCCACTCGGATCGGGATCCCCTCACCGGACTGTTGAATCGCCGTGGACTCGAGCCTGCGATCTTGGATCTGTTCGAGCACGCCCGGGCCGAGCATTGGTCTCTCGCCTTTGTTGTTGTCGACATCGACAAGTTCAAGTTGGTCAACGACGTTCACGGCCACTTCGAGGGTGACCAGGTAATCAAGAGAACAGCCGACCGCCTTAGTGCTCACCTCGGGCACCGAGCCGTCATCGGCCGGGTCGGCGGCGAAGAATATCTCGCTGCCATATCGGGACCAATCCCATTGATCAGCGTCTTGATCGACGGCATTGTCGAGGCAATTTCCGGCCATCCGGATGCAGTGCCCACCACTGTGAGCGTCGGCGCGGTGGTCCTGTCGACCGAATCGAAGGCATGGACCGGCGGGGCATCTGCGATTGCGGTCGCGTCGAACGTTGCCGACTCGATGATGTATCAGGCCAAGGCCGCCGGCGGAAACGGTCTCCGTACCGCTGAGATCTAATACCGGCGGTACAATTGTTTTCTCCTAGCTGCATTTCAATGCCAAGATAGGCCTCATGTCCGACACTGCTCCCTCACCGACAGGGAACAGTTCTTGGTCCACGCTCAAGGAGTGGTTCTACGAGCCGCACGACTACGAGTGGATAAAGCACCAACGGTCAAGTCGCGCAATTCAACCGATTTTCAGTGCGTTGATCGGTGTGATGACACTAATTTTCGGGCTTTCGGCCTTCTTCAAATTGATCGGACCTGATACGCCACCGACCCTCATCGGAAAATCACTCTCGGTAGTCATGATCACGGCGTGCATTGTGGTTACCGCGTGCTGGTTCACTCTTCCATTCCCCGGCCGAGTCGGACTCCTCACTTTCGGCATTTTCGCCGATCTCGGCATCGGTCTGGCAGTACTCATGGTCACCGACCGTGACTCCGGAACCTTCGGATGCATTATCTTTGCCGTGTGCGGCACCTTCGTAACCTTGTTCGTCAGCGCAAAATGGCTGATAGCGCACGTCCTCTGGGCCACGGCGATAACTGCCATCGTCTTTGTCCTCGCATATCAGCAAGACGAAGTGAACATGACGACCCTTCTGGCGCGAGCGACGGTCCTATTCGGCGTCGTGACGCTCATGCCGATCTTTTCGCACCTGGCCTGGCGCACGCTGTACCGTGACGCCCGCGATTCAGATCGTGATCCACTCACCGGACTGTATAACCGGCGCGGACTCGACGCCGCAATCGCCGAACTGCTCGAGCGCGCCAGAACAAGAGAAGAGTGCCTGGCGTTCATCGTTGTCGATATCGACAAGTTCAAGCTGGTCAACGATATTCACGGACATTCCGAAGGCGACCATGTCATCAAGAGAACAGCAAACCGCTTGGCGCTCCATTTTGGTCACTACGGGGTCATCGGGCGCGTCGGCGGCGAAGAATATCTGGCAGTCATTTCCGGGGCGCCGGACAAAATTGCCGACCTGATCGACAGCACCAATTCCGCCTTGTCCGACGATCAGGATTCGATACCCACCACGGTGAGCGTCGGCGGGGTAATCATGCCTAGCGATTCGAAAACCTGGGCCGGTGGAGCGTCTGCAATTTCGCTGGCCTCGAAGGCCGCGGATTCACTGATGTATCAAGCGAAGGTTGCCGGCGGAAACGGATTACGGACGACTGAAATCTGAATCGAGCGGATGAAAGTTCTGCCCGGACGAAGTGGATGTGGCCGCAAGATACGCCTCGAGTTGAGCGGCATTCAGCGGCTTACTGATATGAAATCCTTGAATGAGATCACACCCGACTGCTTGGACTCGGCGCAGTTGCACCGGCGTTTCCACACCTTCGGCGAGCGACGTCATTCCCAGGACCGAGGCGAGTTCCACCACTGATTTCACGACGGCCATCTGATGATCAGCACAGTCGACGATGAACAATCGATCAATCTTGAGGACATCGATGGGTAGCCGTTGAAGTGTCGCGAAAGACGAATATCCGGTACCGAAATCATCGAGGGCGACGGTGATTCCCAGGGACCTCAGCGCGTGGATCTCCGAGATTGCCCGGTCCTCGACAACGCCGGTTTCGGTAATTTCGAGTTGCAACAACTCGGGGTCCAATCCAGTCACGTCGAGCGCATTTTCAACCATTTTGCAGAAATCGATTGAGAGCAGTTGCACCGGTGAAACGTTGACCGCGACACGTATTCCCGCCGGCCATTTCACAGCTTCGGCGCAGGCAAGCGCCATTGCCTGCGCACCGAGCGGAATGATCATGCCGGTCTCTTCAGCTACACCGATGAACTGGCTCGGCCCGATGAGCCCCTTGACCGGATGGTTCCATCGGAGGAGGGCTTCCAACGCCACAACTTGCCCGGTTACAGCGTTCACCTGCGGTTGGTAGTGAAGTTCGAACTGGCCGGCAGCAATCCCCCGGTCTAACTCCTGCTGAGCTGTGGCCCGCTCCGAAGCCCAGGCGCGTAACGCCGGCGAAAACCTGCCCACCCTGTTTCGGCCAGTCGATTTGGCTTCGTTCAGTGCGAGATCGGCGAGCATCACCAATTCGTCGGCGTCCCCCGAGTCGTCAGGATTGCTGGCGTACCCGATGGTGGCACGGACTTCGATCCGGTTGCCCGCAATGTGGAAGGGCTCCTGAAGTACGTCGAGATATCGTTCAAATCCGACGTACGAGTTTCGTCCGGCTGGTACATGCGCGACTATCCCGAATTCGTCGCCACCCATTCGCGCAAAAACATCAGCGCCCGCAACCGTTCGAAGGCGGTCGGTGACGGCGAGGAGTAGGCGGTCTCCGACAGGATGGCCGAGTGTGTCGTTGACAGACTTGAAGTTATCGAGATCGAGAATCCCGACGCGCACTCGGTCGAGGTTGCCGCGTCCGTTGACCGCTCGTTCCAACTCCGCTCCGAAGGACCTCCGGTTCGGGAGACCCGTCAGCGAATCGGTTGCTGCCAGTCGCAGAATTTCCTGCTCGTGGACATAGCGCTCGGTGATATCGGATCCGACACCTCGCCAACCACAGATCTCGCCATTGCCGAGTGCTCGGGGATTTGCCGAGAGCGACCACCACCGCCGGTCTCTGTCTATCCGAACAGGAACCACTATGTCCCGGAACGCTGTTATCCGCTCGAACTTGTCGACCAGCAGTTCCGCAGCCACCTTGCCCTCATCGCTGGAGGTGATCTCGAGATGATTGAGCAATTGCCCGAACGTCATGTCCTGCAAATCGCTCGCGGACAGTCCGGTGAGCTGAGACAACCGCGGAGATATGTGCGAAAAACGTCCGTCGATGTCGACTTCCCACAGCCAGTCTCTCGATCCACCTTCGAAACCGTCGAGCAGCAGCGACACCGTCTGGCGTTCCGAATCGGCTTGAATTTCTGCCATCCAGCGTCGCTGAAATGACGCCGAGAGGTACATCGCGCCGACGGTGAGAGCAAACATATAGATCGCGAGTTGGATCGAGAGCACACGCAAATACGGTTCGGAATGCATCGAGAACACAATCATCAAGCCCAGTCCGTGGATGTATATCCACGAGAGACTGGCCGAGCGAACTGTGTAGAAATTGATGGTGCCGGCACCCATGATCCCGGCCATCGTCGCGATGATCACCACGTCGTAGTTGGAGTCGATCGTGGTGAACAACATCGAGAACAGTACGACGTCGAGAATCGCGATCACCACGACTTCGAGCATCAGCCCTGTGTAATCGAAGCTCGTCGACTGTTTCCATCGCGGCACTCTCAGAGAAACTGCAACGCGAGTCGAGTTGAGGAAAACCAGCAGGATGGTAATTCCACCCAACAAACGAACCATTGTTTGTTCCGGCGGAATGACGAACACGAGTACCGAACCGAGAGCGAGCATGAACGCGATATTCGAGAGCGGTGCGACGGAGGAGGTCTCGTCGAGTTGGCGGCGAAAGAAATCTGCGCGCTCGGATGCTGACAACGCGGATCGACGTCCGGGTTGCCTAACACCCGTCAACATTCAGTTGACCTGACTCCGTCACAGGTCAACGCAGCTGCGGTCGAACGCCAGTTTTCAGACATCCGAACCCCCTATGTTGCCCTTATCGAGCGTACTACCTGTTACGTGCGATTTTTCCGACTCGGCGGCTGTTTCGCAACCCCTGTTGCCATTCCCGAAGAATCCTTTTGGCGAGGTTCACTGTATATCGAAACGGGAGTTCACGAGCCACCGTTCGCCTCGAAGATGCTGTGTTCTACTCAATCCGTACCAACTGGAACCCGAGGAACCCTGCCCGTCCCGAACAATCCCGCAATCGCCAAGAGCGCCGCAACTGCGAATGCCACGCGCAATGCCTCGAGCCTGGCCTCGGAATTGACGTCGACAATCGCCGCGGTGGCCTGTTCGCTGACCCCCGCTGCGGCGAGTGCATTCTGAAGTTCCGTAGTGGACAGGAACGGAACACCCGAAGCCAGGGCCGTCGTGGCCTGCTGCTGCACCGACATCGGTACTGCCGGATTACCCTCGATACCCGCGATCACCGATGTAGTGAGGGTGGCGATCAACACCGAACCAATCAGAGCAGTCCCCAAGGACGCTCCGAGATTGGTGGCCGTGTTCTGCAGGCCTCCCACTTCCGCGCTCTCCTCATCCGGAACGGACGACACAGTGACGGCACCGAGTTGTGACGACAAACTTCCCAGCCCGAACCCCATGAACAACATCGGGACCATCACGACTGCGGCATTTGCGCCCGGATCCATCCCGGCGACGAGCAATAGAATTCCGATAATCATCGACAGCAATCCCACTCGAACGATGCGACGAGGGTTTGCGTTCGGCAACAGCTTCGGAATTCCGATCGCCGCCAACACAAGTGCTGCAGACAGCGGCAGAATCCGGATCCCGGTCTCGAGGGCACTCAATTCGAGAACTACGGACAAAAATAGCGGAACGGCAAAGAACACCCCGGCTTGCACGAGAAACTGAACGAAGAACATGAAAAGACCACCGCTGAGTTGCCGGTTTCGCAACATCGCCGGATCCATCAACGGCTCCCGTCCAGCGTCTACCAGTCGCGTCTCCCACCGCAGGAAACCGTAGACCACCAGCAGCCCACCGATCAGCAACCACACAACAGGCGAGAGTCCGAGAATCTGCGGCCCTCCCGGCTTCGCCTGCATCCATCCCCACTCACTCGAACGCAGCACACCGAACACGATCATGCCCAGTCCCACCACTGACAGAACCGAACCGACACCGTCCAACCGCGACTTGACCGGAGGCACGTCGGCGACTTTGCGAAGAACAGCGAGAATCAGGGCCACCAGGACAACTTCTCCGACAAAGACATAGCGCCACGACGCAAAAGTGGTGACGGCCCCGCCGAGCAGAGGTCCGACCGCTACAGCCATCGCCCCCGCTGCTGCAACCAATCCATATGCAGCGGAACGTTTTTCGGAAGAAAAATTGGTTGCGACCAACGCTACGATCGCGGGCATGATCAGCGCCGCCCCCACCCCCTCGAGGAAGGACCAACCGATCAGCAGCACCGCAAGGTTGGGTGCGATTGCCGTCGTGAACGAACCCACCCCGTAGATGATCAGTCCGAGCGCAAATGCTCTTCGACGCCCGATCATCGACCCGACTTTGCTGCCGGTGATCATCAGCGTCGCCATCACCAGCGTGTACAGCGTGATGGCGGTCTGGATACCGGTGATAGTGGTGCCGACATCCGCGGCAACAGTGGCCATCGAAACGTTCATGACCGAACTGTCGAGAGTCATCAGGAACTGGCTACATGCCAACACCGCGAGGACCAAGCCTGAACCTACCTGCGTTGTCGAAACCTCACGGGTCATCGTGGCGGGGTACCCACCACGACGTGTCTCAAAGCATCAACGCTCGCTGCTCCGCCCACGCCCCGACGTCACCTCGTTCCAACGCAACCGCAAGCAACTCCGGAAACTTGTCCGGGGTGCACGCGAATGCCGGGATGCCGAGAGCGCCCAGCGCAGTCGCATTGTCGTGATCGAACGAAGGCGCCCCGTCGTCGGAGAGCGCCAACAACACCACGACCTGCACGCCGGCCGTTTTCATGGCGGCCATGCGTCGGAGCATCTCGTTGCGGATACCACCCTCGTACAGGTCGGAAATGAGCACGAACATCGATTCTGAGGGCCGCGTGATCAACGACTGGCTGTACGCAATTGCCCGGTTGATGTCGGTGCCGCCGCCCAGTTGCGTTCCGAACAGAACGTCAACCGGATCCGACAGCTTCGCGGTCAGATCAACGACCGCGGTATCGAACACCACCAGCGACGTCTTCAACGCTCGCATCGATGCCAGGACGGCGCCGAACACCGAGGCATAGACAACACTCGACGCCATCGAACCCGACTGATCGATGGCCAGGACTACGTCCCGCTGCACCGATGTAGATTTTCTCCCGTATCCGATCAGCCTCTCCGGCAACACAGTTCGGTACTCCGGCAGATAGTGCTTCAAGTTAGCCGCGATAGTGCGATTCCAATCGATATCGCGCAGCGCAGGATTGGATGTCCGGGCCGACCTGTTGAGAGCTCCGGTCACCGCCGCCTTGGTCTTCTGGGCAATGCGTTCCTCGACTTCGCGGACCACCTTGCCGACGACCATGCGGGCCGTGGCCTTACTTGCATCCGGCATCACCTGATTGAGACTGAGAAGAGTTCCCACCAGATGTACGTCGGGTTCCACGGCGTCGAGCAGTTCGGGCTCGAGCAGCAAATGCGTCAATCCGAGTCGATCGATAGCGTCCTTCTGCATCACCTGCACAACTGTGCTGGGAAAGTAGGTACGAATGTCGCCCAGCCAACGTGCAACTTTGGGCGCCGACGCCCCCAACCCGGCCGAGCGACGACTCCCCTTCTTCGGGCCGGAGTTGTCGTAAAGAGCGGCGAGCGCCGCATCCATCTGGTTGTCGCCCGGTTGTCCCAGCCCGCCCAGTGACTCGTCTGCGGACTCTCCGAGCATCAATCGCCATCGACGTAGCCGCTGGTCATCATCGCTTGTGCTCATGCACCCACCCCCAGGATTGTGGCAACGACACCCATCGCCGCTCGACCCCTTCGTGCATCGGTTTCCACCGCGGACTCCACCTTCCGACCACCGCGCACTGCCTGCCCGATCGCACGTCGCTCCACTGCCTCGAATGCACCGAACGTTCGCCGTAACAGGGGCAGGGTGTCGATGAAATCCTGCTCGCGGAGTTCGCGCACCCAACTGTCGATCAAGTCCAGCAGCGCCCGATCATGTACGAGGACCAGGCCTCCACCTCCGAGAAACCCGTCCACCCACCCTGCCTTGTCGGTAGCGGCACTGCCGATGGACAGCGCTCGCGACAAACGCTCCGCCGCATCGGTTTCCGTGATCGAAGCAGCGTCACGAAGCAGTCGCACCATCCGTCCCACCAACATCCCGTTGATGTCGTCACGGTCGATCACACTGCGCATCGCACCTAGCCAACGTGCGGTCGACTCAGGATCGTTGCGCATCATCACGGCGCCGTGAACATTGTCGACGTGCGCACGAAACTCCGCAGCACTGGCATCGTCCATACCGGTCACAGCCACGGGCAGTCCCGTGCAGATTCGGATCAGCAGTCCGTCACCGACGTCGACGAGCGCCGAGATGTCGGTACCCCGTACGTCGCCGTACCGCAGGGTTCGCGTCAGCGGTGGCAGCGCCGCCATCAGGTGTGACACATCATGGTCAAGAGCTGCAACAGTTTTAACGCTCATCAGCACTTCGGCCAGCGCTTCGGGGAGATTCGCGAGGAGCGAGTGTTCCAACAGTCCGATCAACTCTGCCAACGTGATTCCCGGCGTTTTCACCTGTGACACCACTCTGGCCACGGCGCCGCCGGATACCGTCGTACCCCACAGGGATGCCTCGATCACCGACACCGAGAATTCCGGCTTCCATTGCAGTTCCCACGTCTCACGGAAGGTTCCGGTGGATTGAATGTCGCTATCCGCCGGTCGACCCCAACCGATGTCGAGAATGCTCAATCGGTGAAGGAAATGCGAACGCTCGATGTCGATATCGCGACGAAGATCAAGATCCAGATTCTTTGCGCCCGCTTGCTGTTTGAGTCGCAGTGTCTTTGCCCGCGCCCGCAGATCCGCTTCCAACGGAACAGTCGGCGTTTCTTCCGGCACAGCACCCAAGGCTTCGCCCACCACTAACTTTCGAGTGACCAGATCAAGCAGGACGTCGTTGCCTTCGCACATCACCGAGCGCGTCGCTTCGGTCACTTCCGACAAGCCTGCCAACGGGCGGGACCGCAACGCAGCCAGCGCATCTGCCAATCGCACCGCTTCGATGACGTGCGCACTCGAAATCGGTAGATCCTCCGCACGCAACACTCGGGCGACTTTGGTGAGCCACCGCGTAATGGCGTTGTCTGTGGCAGTATAGAGGTGGTGATACCAACCGGGAGAGGTGATTCCGGCTCCGTAACCGGATACCGAGGCAAGTCGCGAATGCGTCCAGGGAACCCACGTCAACGAGGTCTTGATCCTAGCCATTCCCTTGAGGATTCGCGCATCCACCGTGGCCGGACCGAGCGGACCCACCAGAGCCGGTGCATGCCACGCCCCGCACACGATTGCTACGCGTTGTGCCCCGTCCTTGAGCGTCTTGCGGAGCACCTGGCGCATGTACGCTTCGCGGTGAGCAGTTTCCTCGTCGATCGGCACGGTTTCACGCAGCGCAATCATGGCATCAGTGATCGCATCAAAGACCTCAGTGCCGGAAGCATTTGTGCCGGAATCTGATTCGACGACCGAATCCCACCAACGCTCGGTATCGTCGTACCCCGCTGCCGCAGCCAACTCTGCCAACGGATCACCCTCGCGCGTAGTGCGCGCGTCCGACTCTGCCAGCAGATTGAACGCGGGTAGATCACAGAAACGTGCTGCAGCACCGTTGCGTGCAGCCCACTGCAAAGCCTGCCATTCCGGGGAGAACACGGCAAAGGGCCAGAACGCAGCCTTCGACGGCTCACCAGTGACATACGCGAGCAACGCAATCGGCGGCGCCATCGAATCTGACGCAGCCAACATCACCAACGGATCCGCGTCCGAAGGCCCTTCGATGAGCACGACGTCCGGCAAGAACTCGTCGAGCGCACGGCGGACCGCCCGGGCCGAACCCGGCCCGTGGTGTCGGATTCCGAAGACTCGGACCCTGCTGTCACGCAAGGCCCGATCATGGATAGGCAGGCTCACCCGGTGACCTCGCGGCACGCCCGGTAGAAGTCGGACCAGTCACCTCGTTCACGAACCACGGCTTCGAGGTACTCGTTCCACACGACCTTGTCGGCAACCGGATCCTTGACGACCGTGCCCAAGATGCCGGCTGCCACGTCGGAGGCACGAAGTACGCCGTCACCGAAATGTGCCGACAACGCGAGCCCATTCGTGATCACGGAAATCGCTTCAGCCGTAGACAGTGTGCCGGAAGGAGATTTGAGCTTGGTGCGGCCGTCAGACGTAGTGCCGGAACGTAGTTCACGGAACACGGTGACCACGCGCCTGATTTCGTCGGCGGCAGCCGGCACGGCAGGAAGCTCCAGTGCGGCGCCCAACTGTTCGACGCGTCGAGCGACGATGGCAACCTCGTCTTCCTCACTGGCCGGCAACGGCAGCACGACGGTGTTGAACCGTCGACGCAGAGCGGAGGAGAGATCGTTGACTCCACGATCTCGATCATTTGCTGTGGCAATGAGATTGAATCCCTTGGATGCCTGCACTTCGGTGCCCAGTTCGGGGACCGGCAGCGTCTTCTCGGACAGAATGGTGATGAGCGCATCCTGCACGTCGGCCGGGATGCGGGTCAGTTCCTCGATACGAGCGATCTTTCCGGTTTTCATTGCTGTCATTACCGGAGAGGGCACCAGTGCGCCGGCAGTCGGCCCCTCGGACAGGAGTCGCGCGTAGTTCCAGCCGTATCGGATCGCCTCTTCCGGCGTGCCCGACGTGCCCTGAACCAGGAGCGTCGAGGCGCCGGAGATTGCGGCCGAAAGATGCTCGGATACCCAGGTTTTAGCTGTTCCGGGAACGCCGAGGAGAAGAAGCGCGCGGTCTGTCGCAAGAGTTGCGACAGCCACCTCCATGAGCCGACGGGGGCCGAGATACTTGGGCGAAATGACGGTACCGTCGTCCAAAGTTCCGCCGAGCAAGTACGTGACCACGGCCCACGGTGAGAGATTCCACGACGGTGGGCGTGAGCGCGTGTCGGTGGCAGCCAGTGCAGCAAGTTCCTGCGCGTACTCCTGCTCGGCATGCGGACGCATCAATGAGGTTGGACCAGGTGTAGCCGTCATGTGAGCTCCTCGAGCAGGGTCTTGCGGTGGACAATTGTGGTGGCAGCCTTGACAAAAGCTTGTTGCCAGTCGATATCTCGTGCGCGCTCAACCGCCCGGTCCAGCAAAGGCACTGCGCTGTAAGGAAAGTTTGCCTGCGCAAGACGCAGCGAGGCTGCATACTTGTAGCGCGAGAACTCGTTGGCGCGGGCGCCGCCGTCCGCGCGTCGGGCCGCCACTCGTTCCCACTGTGCAATGACGGACGCGGTGATGTCCGCGGGCCACGGGCGAGGAAGCGCTTCGTAGATTGCCACCCGGTCCGGATGGAGCACATTGGCGTCGCCGGTTCCGGACAGTAGGAGATCAGCCAACACGCGTCCGGGAATCAAAGGGAGCAAGCGCCTGTCGGTCGACAACCCGCGGACCGTGAAGATCGCCTCGGCCCACTCCGAGTTATGCTGCAACACAGCTGCAGTGGACCACGCGTCGTGCAGGATTGGTTCCCAGACGGCTTCGGTGATCGAACTCAACACCGCGGCAGGTTCACCGATCATGGTGCTCCACAGCGTCAACGGCGCCGCAGCGATTGCCTGCCGCACATACTCGGCCCGGTAATCGGTGTGCGGGTTCGGCCGGTCCTCGATACCGTCACGACGGGCTGCGGCGTCAATTTCCTCGGGAACATCAACGGCGATCCTGCCCTGTTCGACTCGGACCCACGCTTGCACTCGCTGCGCCATTCGCTCCGCAAACTGCGACCCCAGCAGTCGCCGCAGCATGCTGACCGCTTCGCGTCGTACATCTTTCCGTTTGTCATCAAGAGCATGCTCGAGGAGCGGAATATCGCCAGCAGACGAACCGGCGGAAAGTGCTGCGAGAAATGCTGCTTTATGTTCTCCCCGTTCAGTTTCCCAGGTCTGTGACAACTCGGCCAGGGCCAGCGCGGGATCACTTCGACGAGCATCGGCCAACCACTGGAGTCGCTCTGCAGGAGTGCCGTGACGCCAAAGCCCCGGGTCGGCATCTCGGTGGCGGATCAGCATGAACCATTCGGGATTTCGTGCAGCCAACCACTGTCCACGCTCACCGACAATGAGCAGAATGTTCTCACGATAAAGCTCACTGGCCCGAGCGCAGGAAAGAAGCTCTGCCACAAGGTGATCCGGCGCCCGGAAGTTGCGCTCGATTGCCAACGAGAACCAGTCATCAAGCAGCGTAGCCTTGGCCGCAAGCATGGACAGTAGGTGCGCGGACGACGATTCGGGGAGCGTCAATCTCGAATCCTCGGGGGCAGGCGGAGGCACTTCTGCCGTGGTGGAACCCGCTCCCCCGGCGCGGTAAGCGCGCTCGAGAGTTGCCGCGGCGAGGAGAACTACAGCAGGGTCACCGTCGCGCGTTGCCACCGCTGCACGTACATCGGCGGGAAGATCTTCGAAAGCTACCGCCGTGCGCAAGGTTCCAAGCAAAGCCGTCGATATCAAGCTACTCACAGCGCGATCACCTGACCGCTCGTAAATACCGAAATCGGGCTGATGGCATGGGCATTCCAGGTACCGCATACCGTCACCGGATAGCCGCCGGAAATTCCGAGCAGGGTCCAGAGCGAATCACCTTCTGCGGGAAGCGCAGTGCCAGTTTCATCGACCAGGAACCACGAGCCGTCGACATACGACGGTGTCACCGCACTGATCATCACCGGCCAGGATCGCAACCACGGATCAGCGCTCACCGCATCGGTATAGCTATGCAAGGCGACGTCGATGCTGCCGTGTGGCGCCGTCGTGAACGGTTCCTCTTCACTGTGCAAGTTTCCCAGTCGCGCCCGCAGTGCCGCCGCACCGGGATAAAAATGGAGATCGGCGTCAATCTGATATCCGACAACGGGCGGGACAACTCCGGAGAAGTTGGGGGAACCGTGCGAAAAGTCGAGCAGAACAGACCATTGGCCGGTTACTCGGCCAAGCAACCAGACAGTACGGGCGAAGAGCCGTTTTTCCTCGGTGACCCGAGTACCCATCACCATCCAGTGATCGCGAACGGATGGACGCTCCATGACGCTGTCCGTGCCGACCGGATAGCCCACATGAGCGCGTACCGAATCTTGAAGAGCTTCAGGAAGTTCAGCAATCTTCTGATGCGCAGCGACCAGGAGGTGCAGGCGTGCGAGTTCGTCGAGCACTTTTTCAGGCCAGTTCTCGTTCGATGCCACAATGCCCGCCAAAGTACGCAGCGTTCCCGCTACTCCCGGGGCTTGGGCGTCGACCATACGGGCGGCTACCGCGTCCAACGCCTCCCACGATTTGTCCATCGCTGCCAGGCCGCCCCGGACCTGGTCGGTAATCCACAGGTCGAGTTCGACGAGTCCACCGGCCACTCGCTCGGCGCGCTTCTGAGCGGTGGAAGGGTCCACAACTTTTGTCGCGGCCGGTCGGGTGGTTACTGCCTTCTCTTCCCGGCGGTCCAGCCACTCGGCTGCAAAATCGGCAGGCTCCGACGCCGTCGGCACGCGCCCTTCGGACCACTCGACGAGAAGTCCCAAGGTGTGTTTGCACGGGAACTTACGGCTAGGGCACGAGCACTTGTACGCGGGGCCACTCAGGTCGACTATTGCCTGGTAAGGCTTGGACCCACTGCCCTGACACAGGCCCCAGAGAGCGTTCTCATGGTGACCGGTAAGCGTCCACGACCCAGCTAGTTTCCGCGCAGCGGCCAGCAAGGTGGCGTCGGGAGCTACCGACGCCACCTGCCCAGCAGTCCACGGAGAAGTCACGTGAATACCGTATGACACGCTGCCGACATGACCGCGTTGGACCGACCGCAGACTCAATTCGAACTAGTTCCCGGACTCCATCAACAGGGCGTGCCAGAACCACCACATCAATCCGATGGACGCAGTACCGATCTACCCAACAACTCGCACACCTGCAACGCTAAGGCCAGATCCAGCTTGTCCCGACCGGTCGTCACCGGGTCTGCCAACGCTTTGTTGATGCGGTACTTCACCGTATTGCGGTGCAGATTCATGTAATTGGCGGTATGCAAATGGCTTTCGCCATGCGCGAAGTAGACACTCAGCGTCGTGCGCAGGATTGCGGCCGACGACGTGTCGTCGGCCAACGGCCCCAGCACTTCCCATACCCAGGATTTTGTCGACTCGAGATTTTCCGACAGAAGTGACACCACCGCGACACCGCGATCTCCGAAACTTACGACCGGGCGCGGAGGTGTATCGGGCACAGCAGCAACGGAATATGCGGCGCGCGCCTGCTGGTGTGAGCGTTTGAATCCTTCGACTCCCGAACCTGGGAGGCCGATGGCTACCCGAGTACCACCGTCGAGGGGCACGGACGCGGCCAGCGTATCGAGATCCGGCGCCGGGATTCGTCGACCGAAAGGCAGCCACGCCCACACCGTACGACGGTCGATGGCGGTCACGATCACGGGTTTGTCCGCACCGGCAGTGGCACCGAGATCACGCACCAGGCGGTCGAGGGCATTGAATCCCAACACATCCGCGTCCGACGTCGACCAGGCAACTACGGCCAGATGATTCTGATCGAGTCGATATCCGGTTTCGGCCTCGAAAGCTGCTGTTTCCCCTCCACTTCCGGCGAGGAGAGCATGGATCGCCGCCGAGTGCAGGTTACCTTGCGCGTTGATCCACCGACTCCGCTCCTGCTCGTAGGCATCGAATACATAGAGCGTTATCCAGTCGATATAGCTGTACACAACATCCGAAACATGTTTCAACACTGCAAGAGTGAGTCGTGCCGAGATGTCGAGGGCGCTGACCTCATCGTGACAGATACGCATCAGATCGCCCTGACCCATATGGTATGCACGGACCAACGAATTGGACGGAACATCTCGCTGGGCCAGTCGCAGAGCATATTCCACCGCAGCGGTGGTCGGTTGTAGATGATCGATCGGAATGTCGTTAGCCAGAACATGGACGATGGTCGTGACGTTTCCCTGAACGCTGGCTTCGAGCATCTCGACGAGGTTGGCGTCGTCGTCTAGTTGATCGATCTCGTTAGCCATCATGACAGCCATCTCACGTGCGATATCAGCACTGCGCACGTCGAGACGTCGAGCCAATTCTGCAACCACGGCAAGCACTTCCGGTTCGGCGGCAGCAGGCACCCGGGCGAGGCGCCGTCTCGCGCCAGCACCTCGATCCTTGTTCGAGGGACTGCTCACAAAACCTCCGCGCCCTGACGTCGTAGGTACTTCAGCGCCGACTCCGCCGCGTTGTACCCACACATTCCGTGTGCGCCGGCGCCCGGTGGCGTCGACGCCGAGCACAGATAGGTGCCCGCGATCCCCGTACTGTACGGATCGACGGCGATGCGCGGGCGCATTACCACTTGCAGTTCGGAATTCGCGCCGCCGACAATATCGCCGCCCACCTGATTCGGATTGTCTCGCGCCAGGTCGGCAGTACTGCGGCTTGACGTAGCGATGATCTGTTCCCGAAATCCCGGAGCAAAACGTTCGATCTGGCGAGTGATCGCCTCCGTCGCATCCCCGGAATATCCATGCGGCACATGGGCGTAGGCATACAGCGGGTGGATATTTCCCGACGAGCGGGTGGGGTCAGCTAGGTACTGCTGACCGATCAGAACAAACGGCCGATCAGGCATCCTCCCCGAATTGACCTCACGCTCACCCGCCACGATCTCCTCGAAACCGCCCGCCAAGTGGACTGTTCCGGCGCGTCCACAATCGGGATTGGTCCACGGAACATGGCCCTCGATCGCGAAGTCGACTTTGAACGCGCCGGGTGCTTGCTTGAACTTTCGATACGCCTTCGCCACGCGCGACGGGAGTCGATCACCCAGAATCTCGAGCGCACCGCTCGGATTCACATCCAGCAGAACAACATCCGCGTCGGGCAGTTCCCGGGCGCTACGTACCCGTACCCCGGTATCGATCTTTCCGCCGTGATCGAGGAGCATCGCCGACATCGCGTCGGTGATCGAGCGTGACCCGCCCTCCGCCACAGGCCAGCCATAACGATGGCCGGCGCCGATGATCATCAAACCCACGGCCGACGTCGCCGGCCGCTTCAGTCGGTAGTACGCGTGTGCCGCGACCCCACCGAAGAGCGCTTTGCCCTTCTCCGTCTTCCACAGCTTGGCAGTGACTGTGGCGGGCAACAGTGCCCGTGGGCCAAAAGCAGCCAGCCTTACCGGATGCCGCGGAATGTTGACAATCGGACGCATCAGGTCCGAAGCCAACGCGTCGAAACCCGTCGACAGGTCGTTGAACATGCGATGCCATCTCTGACCATCTGCGCCGAGTTCCGCCGCCGTCTGGTCGAGTGAACGGTAGAGAACGCCCGCATCGCCGTTGTCGAGCGGATGCGCACAATCGGCTTCGGCCCAGCGCCAGTTCAAACCGTATCGCTCGAGGTCCAGCTTGGACAGGTACGGCGAACCGATACCCATCGGGTGAAATGCCGAGCAGTGATCGTGAATGAGTCCGGGAACGTCGATCGGACCGGATCGGGTACCCCCACCGATCTGTTCGGCAGCCTCGAGCACCTGCACGTCGACACCACTCCGTGCAAGGTGTACCGCGGCAGCGAGCCCGTTAGGCCCGCTGCCGACAACTACGGCCTTGGTCACTGACTCACCTCTCGGTTGCGACCTTCTTTGGTGCGCATCTTCGGCTCGGTGACAACGTTCGGATCCGTCACCGCGCGATCAGCGCGTACATCCAGTGTCCACTGAACATCGAACGGAATGGGCCCATTCGGCAACCAAGGCTGCTCGGCAACTGCGTCGGCCACCTTGAACGTGCCTCGTTCGATGACTCCGAGGGCCGCGTCGATCACCTTGTACTCCTGCGTCTCCTTGTGAATGGGCTGCGATTCGATCCAGGTCACCAGGAACTCTCCGGGGGCAAAGTTGCAACGACGCTGGATCGCGGCAATCAGTTTCTCGTCGTGAAGGTGGCCGTCGCCGAAGTTGAAAGCGACGATGGAGTTGCAACTGAATTCGGCCTCACGCAGGGAGTACGTATTGATGTCCTCACCGAGATGCCGAATCATCAGGGAGAACAGCGCACGCCCCTGGCTGTGCATCGATCGCCAACCCAGCAGTTGATGGAGCACGACGTCCGAGACGTCCTCGGGGTACATGGTCATCAATTGCTTACG
Source organism: Rhodococcus sp. IEGM 1379 (assembly GCF_030056815.1). Classification (GTDB taxonomy): domain Bacteria; phylum Actinomycetota; class Actinomycetes; order Mycobacteriales; family Mycobacteriaceae; genus Rhodococcus_F. The sequence goes on along the minus strand of NZ_JASHKR010000002.1, from coordinate 26,161 downwards.
TGTGTCCTGCGACGGCCGCTTGATGTTCTCGTCGATCTTGGCTTCAGCACCCGGAGCAAAGGCCCATGTAGCCGATGCCCAGTTGCCCGCGTACTGGCGCATGGACGGAAGGAATGACACCAAATCGGGTCGCAAATTTCCCAGGATCGGGAAGAACGCCAGTGCTGCAACAATTCCCACGGTGATCCACGGCGAGGACATTGCTCCGATTCCGTAGCCGTCCCATGCCGGGAAGCCGAGGAAGAGGAATACCGCGGCATAGGCGAACAACAGATTCCATTCCAGCGGCACTGCCAACGGGAAAGTCGACGCGATAAAGAGGTGGAATCCGACCATGAGGAGGACGGCAAGGATTGTGAGCGTTTTGTTGGTGGAGAACAGCAAAATCAACGGAGTGACGATCTCGACCATTGTTCCGGCCACGTGCGCGACGCCGCCGCCCAGGCGAGAGGGACGAAGATCCTCCGGGAAATTGCGGTAGTGCGCACGCTTGATCTTCTTCGACGGAATCCACGGCGTATTGCTGATCATCGGCGGTACCACCAGCGAGAAGTGGCGACCGAACTTCGAGATACCGGCACCGATCCACACCATGACGATCAGCAACTTGAGTGCCAGGATCATGTCCACGAACGGAAGGAACGTGAAGAAGATGATCGCGGGGAGGTACTGCTCGCTGCGAGCGGCGATAAACGGAACCTTGTCGCGCAGACCCAGAATCAGCATCAGCGCCAGGAACGAGTACAGCACGGCAGGACGTACCAGGCCGGCGTTATCCGCAACGGCAGCGTCGATTCCGGTTGTGTGCACACCTGGAAGTACCGCCGCAACAAGAAGATTAGCAACCGCAGCGACGTAGATAACCACATCGAAGACCGTGCGGGTATCGCCGGACGTGAGCGGCACTTTGCCCGGCCACGGTGGCAAGCGAATTGTTCCGGGGCGAATCCAGTAGAGAACGCCACCTGTCATCGGCTTGAAGTGGCCGGCCAGCGGACCCCACGAGCCTGCCAGACCGAGCATTTCGAGCATCATCGTCCACAGAATGAGCTTCTGGTAAACGATGGGCTGATTCCACCATGACGCCGGATCGACCCACGAAAGACCGGAAGTCAAAGTGGCAATTAATGTTCCAGCTAGTAAGTAGAGAAACAGCAATTTCATGATGTAGACGGTGTGAACCATCTTCGGCGTGCCGAACCCGTGATCCACCCAATGTGTGGACATGTCACGCAATCGCTCGAGGAAAGGCTTGTCCATAAATGTGGCGGGGTCGACGGGAGGGAAGTTTCCTTCTTTGAATCCCATGATGTGCTCCTGAAATACGAGAAGTAGGCATGACGGATCAACTCGACGTATGCGATCGAGTTATTCAGCTGGCACGGAAAAGACTGCTAGCGAGCGGGAGTGGCGCTCAAGGCTCGTCTCATTCCAAGTTTGTCGATCTTTCCCACCGGGTTTCGGGGTAGCGCGTCGACAACATAGATCGCCACTGGCACCTTCACTCGGGTAAGCAAGGCCGTGACATGGTCGAGCAATTCGTCTTCGGTGACGGGGGCATCTGGATAGGTAACGACATAGGCGATAGGAACCTCTCCGTAAACATCGTGTGGAGCGCCGATGACGGCAGCCTCCAGCACGGAAGGATGTGTGGCGAGCGAGTTTTCGATCTCCTTGGGATAGATGTTCTCTCCCCCGCGGATAATCATGTCCTTGATGCGGTCAACCAGCGTCAGATAGCCGTCCGCGTCCAGCACTCCGACGTCGCCGGTGTGCAGCCAACCGTCGACTACAGTATTCGCAGTTTCCTCAGGCCTGTTCAGGTAGCCATGCATGACGTTTCCGCCCTTGATGACTACTTCGCCGCGTATACCGATGGGCGCGAAAGTTCCATCCTCAGCGAGGATCTCGATCTGTTGCCCTGGCAGCGCCGGGCCGACGGTTCCGAGTTTCCGTATTCCGCCAACGGGGTTACACGCCGACGCACATGTTCCCTCGGTAAGCCCGTACCCCTCGACGATCTCGAAACCGAATCGCGCCTCGGCTCGTTCGAGAAGTTCCTTACTGATCGGGGCAGCGCCGCACACGGCAAACCTCAGCGAGGACGTATCGATCGACGCGTCCTCGGACTGCGACGTCAACATGGCGTAGATCGCCGGGACAGCGGAAAAGTACGTAGGACGCAATCGCGCAACATCGTCGAAGAACCTTGATACCGAGAACTTCCCGGTAATACTCACCTGCCCACCGACGATCAATGGTGTCAGGACGCTCACACAAATGGCATTGACATGGAAGAGCGGAAGGATCAGGAGGCAGTGATCGACGCCGGTGACGCCGATACTCTGCCCCATCGACGACGCCATGAATTGAAGGTTGGCGTGCGTGAGCATGACACCCTTGGGCCTGCCAGTGGATCCGCTGGTGTAGATCAGGAGCGCAAGATCATCGGCAGCCAGTTCGATGCCGGGCAGGGCGAGATCGGGTGAGCTCTGTGCGAGGTCGTCGACACAGAGCGCCGGACAACCACCGTTCGGCGCATCCGGCCAACCCGTAATCACCAGTCGAGCACCGGAATCCGAGATCTGGTAGTTCGCCTCGTTGGTAGTGAACATCGGATTGATGGGGGTTGCTGCGGCACCGAGGCGCCAGGCGGCCATGATCGCAATCAGCAATTCAATCCGATTGGGAAGCATGATCGCGACAACGTCGCCCGCACCAATACCCTCGCTTACCAGTTGCGCTGCAACGGCTTCCGTACGTTCTGCAAACTCGATGTACGTGAGTTCGACCTGATCGTCACGAAGGCACGGCGTGTTGCCATGCTCTTTCGCCAGATTCCAAGCCAGATATCCGATGTCCGTCACGAGAGTCAGCACCTTTCCTTTGCCTGTGACTCAGAACACTATCGGCGTTACAGGACCAAAGAAACGGTCCGCGGGGCTCAACTTGCCCGATTTCTTTGTGCTCCGAGCACAAGCTCAGGGAGACAACTGATGAAGCAGCTCGTTCGCGCGAGCAGCAACAGCCAGCGATATCCGTGCCAGAATCGGAGACGACAGTTTCCACTGCTGCCAGTACAACGGGACGTCGTCCACATACTCCGGATCGAATCCGACCAACGTGCCCGGCGTTTCGAGACTCTGCAGATCTGGCAGTAAACCCCATCCGTAACCGAGGCGCACCGCGTCCGCAAAATCCGCGGTCGCCGGCACAAAATGACGAGGAGGGTCGACGAGTAGGCCGACCTTCCGGCCCAAGTACCTGTCCTGCAACAGATCCTTGCGGTTGAAGACGACCACGGGAGCCTTCGAAAGTGCTTCTGCCGTAACACCGTCGGAAAACCAGCGTTCACAAAATGAGGCGCTCGCCATCGGACGGTATCGCATGATGCCGAGCAAGCTGGAGGTGCAACCCTGAATCGGCGTCGCCACCGAGGTAATCGCAGCCATCACAGAACCGTCTCGTAGAAGCTCTGTCGTATGATCCTGATCGTCGAGATGGAAATCGAAACTCACTTCGGTCGTGAACGAAGCCAGCACCCGAAGTACCCACGTGGACAACGAGTCCGCATTCACAGCAATCGAGATTCGGGCCATCGCACCGTCCGCATCGCCTAAACCCAACTCTCGGACGACGTCCTGGGTGAGGGCATCTATCTGACGGGCGAGGCGCAACACCTCGCGGCCCGAATCAGTAACGCGAATGGGCTTGGTGCGCTGCACCAGAACCCGTCCCACCGAGACCTCGAGCGCTTTGATCCGTTGACTTATCGCCGACGGCGTGACGTGCAATTTTCGTGCGGCGGCGTCAAAAGTTCCCTCGTCCACCGCGGCGTGAAGGGCCTTCAGTTGTTCGATGTCCAGCATGATCTGAAGCTACGCTAATGCGCAATCAGAATCATTAGCTGGACTCGCGTCTCTTGCGTTGTCAAGCTAGTGCCATGCTCAGCAACAGTGACCCGACGTCAGCCGTCGTCGGATTTGGTGTCGGACTCTCCTTAATCATCGCAATCGGCGCACAAAACGCGTTTGTACTGCGCCAAGGCCTGACTCGATCGCATGTGCTTCCGATTATCCTGGTGTGCGCAGTGTCCGACGCGATCCTGATCCTCGCGGGCATCAGCGGGATCGGAGCACTCCTCGAACACGCGCCGTCACTGATTACCTTCATTCGCATCGTCGGCGCCGTATTCCTCCTCAGCTACGCGGTATTCGCAGCCAAGCGCGCATTTCACCCGCAAACACTGGCACCCGATCAGCATGGCAACGGATCACGACTTGCAGCCGTCACCATGGCCCTGGCGCTGACATGGCTGAACCCACACGTCTACCTCGATACCGTTGTGTTGATGGGTTCAATTGCGAACGGCCGCGGCGAGATCGGACGTTGGTGGTTTGCTGCCGGGGCAATCACCGCGAGCGTCGGATGGTTCAGCGGCCTCGGATACGGAGCGCGCCTGTTGACTCCACTATTCGCCAAACCCAATGCATGGCGAATCCTGGATGCGCTTATTGCAGTGATGATGACAGTTCTGGGAATCAGCTTGCTCACCGAATTGTGAGTGCATGAGTTACCGTCAACCCGAGGCACGATTCTCCCTTTCGGCAGTTGTGACCATCGGGCAGGACTGATAACGATGACCGAGAACAAAGTCGACGACGAGCCGAACCGCGGATTGCTGTTACTTTGTCTGCTCGCAGTTGTTGCGGGTGTCTTCGTCGGATTTATCGGCGGAGCATTCCGGTGGTGTTTGCGCAGAGCTGACAACCTTCGTCAGACGATCCTGGATTGGTCGCATCAGATTCCGTACGTCGGATGGCTTGTTCCGGTCGCGTTGGTGGCGTTGTGCACAGTGCTTGCCGTCCTGATAGTGCGGCGGGTGCCACTTGCAGCGGGAAGCGGCATTCAGCATGTCGAGGCCGTTGCGCGAGGTGAAGCGAAACCACCTGGACTGATCCTGGTCCCGGCCAGATTCGTGGGCGGGCTTTTGGCAATCGGTTCGGGGCTGGTACTCGGCCGTGAAGGCCCCACCGTGCACATGGGTGCGGCGATCGGAGCCGAGACCGGTCGACGTGCCTCTCTCCCCGAATCCGATGTGCGCCTGTTGCAGACGTCGATGTCCGGGGCCGGACTCGCCGTTGCCTTCAACGCCCCGATCGGCGGCGCACTGTTCGTCTGCGAGGAAGTGACACACTCCTTCACACTCCGCACAGTCCTTCCCACCATGTTCGGAGTAGCGGTGGCAGTGGGATGTTCACGGCTTATCAGCGGTGATCGGCCTGATTTTGCCGTCGACGCCGTCCCAACTCCCCAGCTCGCGCTCTTGCCGCTGTTCGTCGTCTTCGGACTCCTCACCGGCCTGCTCGGGATTTGTTACAACCACATGATCCTGGGAATGCTCAATGCCGTTGCGCGCCTGCGACGTATACCTCCGACCATAGTCGGACTTGCAATCGGTGCCATCATCGGTCTCACACTCTTCATCGACCCACTGGCCGGCGGTGGTGGCGACCCACTTTCGCAGTTGATTGTCGGAGGACGCACATTTGTGCTGCCGATCATGCTGCTGTACTTGGTTGTTCGGTTCTTCACTGGTCCGTTGTCCTACTCCGCCGGAACTCCCGGTGGCCTGTTTGCTCCCCTGCTCGCCGTCGGGGCTCTGTGGGGATCACTTTTCGCCGGGCTGTCGAGCTTCATTCCCGGAGTAGACGGCGGCCTCACGATTGCGCTGTCCCTCGTCGGCATGGCCGCATTCTTCGGCGCCGTGGTGCGAGCACCATTCACGGGCATCGTGATCGTGGTGGAGATGACGACAGTAACGTCGGCGCTTGTGCCAATGCTCGCGGCAACGGCTGCCGCCGTCCTCGTCGCGACGTTAGCCGGATCGGCTCCGATTTACGACATTCTCCGCAAACGGATGCTGGCCACACAAAAGTGACCGCCCCCGAGAATATCGGGGGCGGTCACGTGGTCTCGATCTTTATGCGGAGCGGGCCAATTCAGGTTCGCGTTCGACCACTGGTGGCACGGCCGCGATCTTCATCGGCTCCTGTGTGTAGTGGAAGTGCGGGCGTCGGTGCCCGAGGAAGGATCCGAACCACGACATGACTGCGACGTACCGGTTACGGAAGCCCACCAGGTACATCACGTGCACTGCCAACCACATGAACCAAGCGATGGTGCCCTTGAGTTCGATCTTGCCGACACGAACAACAGCACTGAAGCGGCTGATGATCGACATACTGCCCTTGTCCCGGTACTTGAAAGGCGTTCCCGCCTTACGCTTTCCATTGACGATCTTGGCTGCGTGACGGCCACCCTGCATCGCGACGGGCGACTGACCCGGAAGGCCGTTGAGCGAGGTCATGTCGCCGATGGCGTAGACGTTGGCGAAACCGCCGACCGTGAGGTCGGGGTTGATGAGGAGTCGACCGGCGCGGTCGGACTCGCAACCTGTTGCCTCTCCGAGCACTGCGGCAAAATCGTTGGCCCGAACGCCGGCCGACCAGATAACGGTCTCGGCGTCGATGCGCTTCTCTTCCTTGGTCTTTGCCGAGGAGACGGTGACACCGTGCTCGTCGATGGCGGTGACCATGGTGTTGAGAACTACCTCGACACCCGACTTCTCGAGCGAGTTCTGGGTGTACTCACTGAGCTTGCCGCCGAAGGCCGGCAACGCGACGCCGGCGCCTTCGACCATGGTGACGGTGACTTCGTCGGCGCTGATGTTGTTGATGGCCTTCGCGAAGTAGCGGCGCGCCAGTTCCTTGATCTGTCCAGCGAGTTCGACACCAGTGGCGCCGGCACCCACGACGACGAAGCTGAGCAGGTTCTTGCGCATCAGCGCGTCGTTGGTGGTGTGAGCTTCTTCGAAGCAACGCAGGATCTGCTTGCGCAGGATCTCGGCATCTTCGACGGTCTTGAGCTTGTAGGTGACCTTCTCGAACTCGTCACGGCCGAAGTACGCCTGCGTGGCGCCCGTGGCTGCGATGAGTGAGCGGTATCCGAGCGTATGCCGAGTTCCCGAAGCCTCGTAGACGATGGTGTTGTCTTCGGCATTGACCTCGACGACGCGGCCGAGGCGCACGTCGGCGTTGGGGTACTTCTGCAGGATCGTGCGGATGGGGGGAGCGACCTCGCCGGCCGACAGAACGCCCGTCGCCACCTGGTAGAGCAGCGGCTGGAACAGGTGCTCGGTGGTCGCGGAGATGAGGACAAACGGCGTCTTGGACTTCGCGAGCGTCTTCGCGGCAGCGAGGGCTCCGAATCCCGAGCCCACGATCACGACCTGAGTCTTCTCGTGTCCAGCCGCGTCGATATCGGCGCGACCCGCAGCAGTTCTATCCACAACAAACTCCTCAAGCAAATTGAAAGTATGACTATTACCGTATGGAACTGTCATGGGTCAGGTCTAGCTAGCTGCAGTATTCGCAAGACTGTTATCTCGATTGCTCATAAGTAAGCTGTCGCTATGGACTTTCGCCAACTCAAGTACTTTCTCGTCGTGAGCGAGGAACTCAGCTTCAGCCGGGCTGCCGAGCGCTGCTTCATCTCGCAGTCCGCGATCAGCCATCAGGTGGCACGGCTCGAAAAGGAGCTCGGCGCGACGCTCTTCGAACGGTCCACCCGCTCCGTGCGACTGGCCCCGGCCGGGTCGCGTCTGGTCCCCATCGCGCAGCAAGTCCTCAGCCTGGAGACCATGGCGTACTCCGTGGCTCGCGACCCGAGCGCGCGTATCCGGATCACCGGAAACATGAGTTTTGCGGGTCAGACGTTGGACGCCATCGCCCACGTTCGCGAACGCCATCCGGACTTGGACGTGGAGTTCGTGATCAAGAGTTTTGCGCACCGGATGGACGCGGTGGCGTCGGGCGACGCCGATATTGCGCTCATTCGCGGCAGTGTTGATCGTCCGGGCCTGGAACCCATCGACCTCGGCGTCGAGGATCTGCTGATCGTCATGTCGAGCCGTCACCCGCTGGCCGGCCAGCAGAGCGTCGACCTCAACGATCTGGCCGCATATCCCCTGCTCCTGCCGCCGCGCCAAAGCCAGGTGCTGATTCACCAGGTTGTAGAGGACGCGTTCCGGGAGATCGACCGTCGGGTGCAGTTGGGTCCGGCAATTCCGAGTGACCACACCGCCACCCTGGACGTGATCACCAACCCGAACGCGTGGACGTTGCTGTATTCCATCACGGCCGGCGAATCGCCTCGGGCGGGCATCATTTTCATGCGAGAGTCCCACGGACGCTTACGAATCCCCGTGTCGGGTGTGACGCGCAGCGGTACCGCACACCCGCCGGAGTTCAATGATCTGATTGACGCACTAAAAGACGCGATCCGGCCCTGATCCTGAAGGATTTCACTCGCTCAGCGAACGAAATCCTTCACAATCACCGGGCCGGACCGCGCCTTCGGGCTAGGTCTTGCTAGTCACATCCACCGCGCTGTCGACAACAACCTCGCTGGATGTCGACTCGGATTCGGTCTTCTCCAACTCGACCGGCTTGTCACCGGCAACAACTTCTTCCGTGTCAGGTTCTGCCGGCAGTGGCTTCTTGAGGCTCAGGATGATCGAACCTGCCAACACCACGATGATCACGGCAAGGCTTACCAGAGACGGGATCTCGGGGATCGACGTGTTGATCACCTTGTGGCTGGCCTGCAGGATCAGCTTGACGCCGATGAAGGCGAGGATGATCGAGAGACCCTTCGAGAGGTAGTGGAACTTCTCGAGCAGACCGGAAAGCAGGAAGTACAGCGCACGCAGACCCAGAATCGCAAATGCGTTGCTGGAGTAGATGATGAACGGATCATCGCTCACTGCCAGCACAGCGGGAACGCTGTCGACTGCGAATACGAGGTCGGCAGCTTCGATAGCGACAACAACCGCGAACAACGGTGTTGCGACGCGCTTTCCGGCTTCCTTTACGAAGAACTTGGTGCCGGCGTACTCGTCACGAACCGGCATGATCTTGCGCAGCAAGCGAACTGCCACGGATGTACCGGGATCAAAGCTCTCGTCCTCGTCCTTGAGCAGCTTGTATGCGCTGTAGAGCAGGATCGCTGCGAACACGAAGAGGACTGCGGTGAACTTGCTGACGATCGCAACGCCGGCGGCAAGGAAGATACCGCGGAAGATCAGGGCACCGATGACACCGAAGAACAGGACTCGGTGCTGGTACTCACGCGGCACCTTGAAGTAACCGAAGATCAGGGCGAACACGAAGAGGTTGTCAACGGAGAGGCTCTTCTCCAGTAGCCAGGCCGTGGTGAAGTCGACGCCCGAGTCCACCCCCAAGGTCAGGGTGACTACCACCGCGAAGATCAGCGACAGGCTGACCCAGAGCGCGCTCCACCAGGCCGCTTCCTTGAACCCGATGACGTTCGCGCCGCGGTGAGCAAGCAGGTCGATGAGCAGCATGACGACGATGACTGCGGCAAACGCAGCCCACGCCCAGATGGGAACGGACACGGGGTCTCCTTCACTGATTCTGGACGGCCGTTTTGCCGTCTTCACCAGTGTTCCTTGCCGACTTCAATCCATCACGGTCCAAATAGCGATGACTTTTCACGCCAAACTTGCCGGATTCCGGCAAGTTTGAGCAATTTTGAAGAATCACGGCCCGTCAAGTTGTTCTAGCCTGAAGTTATGAGCACCTCGCTGTACTACTCAGCCACCCGCCCGCGACCGTTGTCCGTAGACGAGAGGACCGAAATCGACCGTCTGATCGCAGTACACAACGACGAGTTTCCTTTCGACGCCGAAGTTCTGGACCTGTATTCCTCGGACATCCCGAACACGGTTGTCAACGGATCGACCAAGATCTCGAACGACCCCACCGAGATCGTGCCTTCGCTCGTCTACTGGTTCAACGCGCTGACCGAACTGCGACGAACATTGCCTGACGCGAAATGGGATGTCTCGCTGGACGACACCCCGGTCGACTGGGATGACGAGTCAGGCTACTCACTTCCGGGGCTGCCGGATATCAGCTGAGCGGCGTAGCGGGCCAATCGAGCAGCTTTGCCCCGAGCACTGCTGCGTGCAGCGCAAAACTGTCGTTGGGGTCGTTGACGTTCTGACCGGTGAGCTCGCGGATGCGGTCCAGCCGATACGTCACCGCGCGCACCGATAGATGTAGATCACGGGCGGTCTTCGCGGTGTTTCTTCCGGCCGCGAAGTAGGCGAGCAAGGTGTCCACCATCGGCGCCGCCCCTCCCCGCGCTTCGAGCAGCGGCGTGAGCAGTGTCGAGATCAGGTCGGTGACTGCCGGTCGGTCATTGACCAGAACGCGGTAGACCAGCAGATCGCGGGCGTCGATCACCGGGGAATCCAAGGACAGCCGCTGAGCCAGATCATGGGCGTCGAGCGCTTCGCGGTACGACGCCACCACCCCGGCGGCTGTGGTGCGCGGCCGACCGACTGCGATCTGCCAGGCACCGTCCATTGCGCGTCGTTGCAACTGCACTCGCCCGTCGCCACTGGTTCTGGGGCCGAGAGCCGACCGAATGCCGTGCAGCACATGGTCGATTGCCTCACGATCGGGAGCGGCAAAGACCACCACGAGATTGCCGCTCTTACTGGCAACCAGAGCATCCGAGTCACCCTTGCTGCCGAGGACTGCGCGCTCGACGGCTTTGACCAACGAGCTGTCGTCGGTGAAATCACGGGCGGCAGTTACTACCGCCACAGCGTGGGGCCCGGTGAGATGGAGGCCGAATCCTGAAGCGCGGCCCAGCAATCCGACAACATCTGCGCCACCGGCCAACAGGTCGTCCACGAATTCGCGTCGAGCAGACACCTGCGAACGCACGAGTGTTCGTCGGGCAAGCTGGTATCCCTCTGCCAATTCGGCCACCGCGTCGTCCACAGCACGCAGCATCACTTCGCCGGCAGCAACAACCGCATTCGGATCCGATTGCGCTGCAATGACAGCGGGCAACTCACGCCACAGACGCCAAGCCGAGGACAGGTACAGATCAAGCAAGGCCCGCAGTGCGACGCCCTGGCCCGCGGCTTCCTCGCCGCGAGCACGGAAACGATGGAGAGCCCGACGCTGTAGCGGCTTACCCTCACAGACGGCGACACTGAGTACTTCGAGGAAGTCCCCCAGCAGCTCGACGGGCAGGCCACCGGCGTCGTCTGCCCCTGCGACGGCTACCAGCCGAAGTACATCTGTAGGCACACCGGTTCCGTTCACCTCCGCATTCTCTCACTGCGAAGCGTCAGGACAGACGCATCGAACCCGTGTCGATGTAGCGCTGATGGAACGAGAAAGCCTCGCCCAAAATGTGGGGAGTCTGCCCCGCACCCGGCTGCGCGTCGGCGCGGGCAACGTAGTCGCTGAGCATCGCCCGGAACTCGGGGTGCGCGCACTTGTCGATGATCGACCGAGCTCGACGACGGGGTGACAGTCCACGCAGATCGGCCAATCCCTGCTCGGTGACAATCACCTGGGTGTCATGCTCGGTGTGGTCGACGTGCGGAACCATCGGGACGATCGCCGAGATCGCGCCACCGCGGGCCGTCGACGGGCTCAGGAACATGGAAACGTAACCGTTGCGAGCGAAGTCGCCCGAACCACCGATACCGTTCATGATCTTCGTGCCCATGACGTGCGTCGAGTTCACGTTTCCGTAGATATCAGCTTCGAGCATGCCGTTCATCGCGATGATGCCGAGCCGACGAACTACCTCGGGGTGGTTGCTGATTTCCTGCGGACGCAGCGTGATGTGGTTGCGGTAGAAATCGACATTCGCGGTCAGTTCCTCGATGCCCGCTTCGGTGAGAGCTAAGGCCGTCGACGAGGCATGGGCGACGGTTCCGTCCTTGATCAACTTCAGCATGCCGTCCTGAATGACCTCGGAATAGCAGGTCAAGCCTTTGTACGATCCGCGGTCGAGGCCACCGAGCACAGCGTTGGCGACGTTGCCGATGCCCGCTTGCAAGGGCAGGAGGGTGTCGGCCGGCATCCGACCGGCGCGAACTTCGTGGGCGAAGAAGTCCAGGACGTGATCGGCAATAGCTTCACTGACGGCGTCGGGCGCGGTCAACGGACTCGCGCTGTCGCGGCAGTTGGTTTCGACGACGGCAACGACCTTGGCGGGGTCGACACGGAACGTGGTCTGCCCGATGCGATCCTCGACGCGAACGATCTCGAGGGGCTTACGGTTCGGCGGCAGAGCGGTGCCGTAGTAGACGTCGTGCATGCCCTCCATAGCTGCGGGCACCCACGAGTTGACCTCGAGGATGACTTTGTCTGCGACGTCGAGCCACGTCTTGTTGTTGCCGATCGACGCGGACGGGATCAGCTCACCCGATTCGGTAATGCCGGCTACCTCGACAACGGCGACGTCGACATTGCCGTAGTACCCCTCCCACACCTGCTGAGCTACGTGAGAGAGGTGGATGTCGACGTAGTCCATCCGGCCGTCGTTGATGCGCTTCCGGGCTGTCGCCTCCGACTGGTACGGCATCCGGAGTGCGATGCCGTCGACCTCTGCGAGCAGTCGTTCCGTCTCGGTGGACACGGACGCGCCGGTCAGGAGATTGATAGTGAAGTTCGATCCCTCGCCGCGAGTGTGGTGGATGCGTTCCGCCAAGGCGGGAATGATGACCTTGGGTGTGCCGGCGCTGGCAAAACCGCTGATCGCGACCGTATCTCCGGGGTGAATGAACTTCACGGCATCGGCAGCTGACGTTACTTTCGACGCGAAGGCAGTGCTGCGAATGCGGCCCGAGGCGATGGGCTCACCCAATGAGGAAGTCACGCCAACAGGATAAACAGTGCTTGTCGAGAAGAATTATCGGGATTGTCGAGACAGAATTACCGAGACATGATACGCACACACCGGCCTGAACGGAGTGCCTGTGAATTCCGAACCACCCACCGTCGCGCTGACGCTTGACGCACTTGCCGCGCGAGCAGTCGCATTGATGGCTGACAATCGCCGATTCATTCTCGGGATCACCGGTCCACCCGGCGCCGGGAAGTCCACGGTGGCGAGCGCCTTGGCTGGATCGCTCGGCCCTCGCTCCGCTCTGGTCGAGATGGACGGATTTCATCTCGCCAATCGCGAACTGGAAAGACTGGGCCGCCGCCACAGAAAGGGTGCACCGGACACCTTCGACGCCGATGGATATGCGGCACTGCTTCATCGACTGAGGACATCCGACCGCGAGATCTACGCTCCCGCCTTCGACCGCACCCTCGACGAGTCGATCGGCAGTGCGGTCGCGATCGGACCCGAAACCACGCTGATCATCACCGAAGGCAACTACCTACTGCTCATGGAAGGACAGTGGCCGGTAGCGAGACAGGCCGTCGACGAGGTTTGGTACCTCGACGTCCCCGCGGGGACGCGGACCGACCGTCTCGTGCGCCGCCACTGCGGGTTCGGAAGCAGTCCCGATGTAGCCGAGCGATGGGTGCGCGACGTGGACCAACCGAACGGGGACGCCATCGAAGCAGTTCGCTTTCGCGCGGATCTGATCGTGCGACTGACCACCCAGTAAAACGTCGCCCCCAAAAATTCATGCTGCGCTATTAGACTCCGAATCGACCAAAAAGCCCCTGCGTGACGAGAGGATTCCGGCCATCGCGCACCGCTCGATTCGGTACATCGCAGTCTTGGTGGTCTGCATGTTCACGCTCGTCATTTCCGTCTCCAGCGCAGCGGGCACCGACGCAACGGTCAGCCCCGTTCGTATTTCCTACGCAGCCGACGCCGATACATTCGGCGATCTGTATCTTCCACCCGGCGACGCCGGTTCACTGCCCGTCGTAATCCTGGTTCACGGCGGCGGTTGGGCACAGAAAAGCAACCTCGAATACGCGGGCGCGTGGGCACGAACGTTGACGCCGTACGGAATTGCAGTGTGGAACATCGAGTATCGACGCGTCGGCGGGCACGGAGGTTGGCCCACCACTTTGTCCGACGCGGTCTCTGCCACCAACGCCTTGGCTACCGTCGTGCAGGAAAAGGCCGGGGGCCGACTGGATTTGAATCGCGTTCATATCGCCGGCTACTCCGCAGGCGGGCAGCTGGCGGCTTGGGCAGCGTCGAGGTCAAGCCAGGGGGCCGACGCTCCCGAACCGAAACTAGAGGTGCCGATCCGCTCGGCAACCATTATGGCCGGGGTGTTCGACATGGAACTCGCGGCCACAGTCGGCCAGGATCGATTTGTTCGAAACCTATTGGGCGGCATGCCCACTGACTATCCGGACCGCTACCGCATCGCCTCACCGATCAAGCATCTGCCGATCGACATCCCTGTCACCGCACTGCATGGAAGCAATGACCGAGTTGTCTCCATCGAGCAGAGTCGCCGATACTTCGATGCCGCCCGCGCAGCTGGCGACAATGTCGACCTGATCGAGCTTCCGAACGTCGGGCACGGCGAATTCGGCAATGCCGAATCTCCCGCCTGGGCTATCACCAAGCAAGCAATTCTTGATCACGTCGCGGGCAAGTAAGCAGGTAAACGAACCCGGTTTCCAACACGCTGATCGCAAATAATTAGCTGAAACCGCGACAATGACGTACGGTGGGGTTATCAGAGGGTCGCCGTCAGTCTGGCAGCCGGTCGCTCGTCCAGGTTCAAACCACCAGGGCAAGCATCCAGTTCGGTAATATCCGCACCTCTGATCACTACGCATTTTCATCAGTCCCGCAGATTGTTGACCAGGCCGAAGACCCCGCTGAGATCCATCGGGTCCGCCGCCAATCGCGTACCGACTGCACCAGTATCAACTAGCGCTAACTACCGCGTGAGCTCTCAGCTCGCGCGGCTCAAGAGGAATATCCATGCACAACACCATGATTCATACCGACCAGCACAAGACCACGGATCGAACCCGTGTGCGCGCACTCGAAATCGTCTGCACGCTGTACCGATGCACCACCGACGAAGCCGCTGCGCTGTTGGTCGAGCATTCACAAACCAACCACATCAAGGTCTCCAACCTGGCCAAGGCCCTGGTTGCACTCATCGACGATTCGTCGTCGAACTCGATGTCCGAAAGCGCGTCCACTCTGGCTGCACATTTCTGGCTTCGCGAGATCCGGAACCTGAGCCAGACCCAGCGTCGTAGCGATCACTTTCATCGACACCTCGTCAGCGCCTGATCTTTCCCGAAAAACAAAAGCTGGGGCAGTACACGGAAATCGTGTACCGCCCCAGCTTTGTTTTCTCGGAAATCAAACAGACTCGGACGCCTTGTCCGCGTCAGACTCCGAGGCGTTGTGGTCGACGTCGGAGGTCGTTACCTCGTCCACATGCTGCGGCGCCTTGACCAGGCACGCGATGCTCATCAGGCACATCGCGACCAGGAGGGCGATGACGGGCCAGATGCTGCCAGTCGCCTTGTACATGAGCGTCGACGCCAGCGGAGACAGACCACCGAAGATCGCGCCGGCGCCCTGGTAAGCCAGCGAAATGCTGGTGTAGCGGGCCTGCGGCTTGAACATCTGTGAAAGGACAGCCGCGATCGGACCGTAGGTGGCGGCCAGAACCAGTCGCATTGCCGCGAAGGTCAGGAAGATCAGGAATACCGATCCGGACTCGAGTACCAGGAACTGCGGAGCTGCCAGAAGGGCGACAGCAGCCAGACCCCAGACGACGACGCGGATGCGGCCCACCTTGTCGCCGAGCCAGGCGACTCCGAGTGTGGCGATCAACTCGACCACCGCGGCCACGCTCAGCGCGTTGAGGATCAAAGTCTCGGACAACCCGATTTCGGGACCGGTCGCGTATGCCGTGATGAATGTCGTCACCAGGTAGTACCCGCCGACCGCGACGGGCAGAATGCCGATACCCAGCAGGATGGGACGCCAGTTGGTCACCACCGCGTACTTGAGCGGCAACATCTCGGGAACATCCGCGGACTTGACCTCGGATTCGAAGACCGGTGACTCCTCGACCTTCAAGCGCACCACCAAGCCGACGAGAATAAGCAACGCGGAGCACAGGAAAGGCAGGCGCCAAGCCCAGTCGCGCAGAGCGTCGTCCCCGAAGGTGGAGAGAATGCTGAAGAAGCCGGTGGCCAGCAAAGCGCCGGCCGGGTTACCCAGCTGTGCAAATCCTCCGTAGAACGTCTTCTTGTCCTCGGGGGCGTGCTCGACGGCCATCAGGACCGCGCCTCCCCATTCGCCACCCACGGCAAAACCCTGGACGAAGCGGAGCACAACCAGCAAGACCGGTGCCCAGAAGCCGATGGAGGCGTAGGTGGGCAGCATGCCGATCAGGAAGGTGCCGGCGCCCATCAGTGTCAGAGTGACGACGAGGGCGGTCCGTCGACCCATCTTGTCGCCGACGTGACCGAACACGATTCCGCCAAGTGGACGTGCGAAGAAACCGACCGCATACGTCGCAAATGCTGCGGCGACGCCTGTCAGTCGATCCGTTCCGGGCGGGAAGAAGATGTCGCCGAACACCAGGGCTGCCGCCGTGGCATAGACGTAGAAGTCGTACCACTCGATGGTTGTGCCGACGAATGCTGCAAAACCCGCCTTGCGGGCTTTGACTAGTTGTTGCTCTCGGTTCATGGCTGTTCCTCGGTGGTCGAAGTGTTCGACGATAGGTGGTTATGTCCTGAATGTGCGAGTTCGCCGTCGATCCAGGTCTCCCGGACATCGATCTGAGCGATCGTGTCGGCGGGAACTGCGAGAGGGTCCGCACCCAGAACAACGAAGTCGGCACGCTTGCCGACGGAAATGCTGCCCAACTCCGCTTCCCGGCCCAGCGCTCGCGCGCCGTTGAGGGTGTGAGCCTGGAGCGCCTGGTCAGCGGTAATGCAAAGAGCCTGCGAACCGAGTTGGTGGCCCTGACGCGTCACACGCGTGACAGCTGCCTGGATCGCCTCGAGAGGCTTCGGCTCGGCGACGGGTGCGTCGGAGCTGATGGTGACGGGAACCTCAGCGGCAATGAACTCTCCGAGCGGGTTGAAGCGCTCACCCGGAGTTCCGATCGCCGCGGTGACGCCTTCGCCCCAGTTGTAGTAGTGCTGCGGCTGGTTGACGGGGTAGACGCCGGCCAGGTTCATCCGGGCAATCTGCTCCACCGTCGGGAGTCCGCAATGCTCGATGCGGTGACGCGCGTCGGCGTCGGGATGTGCCTTCTGCGCGGCCTCGATGGCGTCGAGCACCATGTCGATGGCCGTCGGCGACTGAGCGTGCGTCGCGGTCTGTAGGCCTACTGCGTGCGCCTTCGCGATCAGAGCCGAGTAGTCCTCGGGCTCGTGGTACAGCTGCCCGGTACGGCACGGATCGCCCACGTAGCCGTCGGGGAAATAGGCCGTCCAGCCGCCGAGTGTGCCGTCGGCATAGAACTTGATGCCACCGAACGCCAGACGCGAATTGCCGAAAGCGCCATGCATTCCCGTGTCGATGACGTGATCGAGAAGGTGACTGAGCATGTACATGCTGACGCGTGTCTTCAACTGATCCTGTTCTGCCAGACGCAGATACATGTCGAATTCACGACGCGTCACCTGGCAGTCACCGATGGTGGTGACGCCGCCGGCGAGGAACTTGTCCTGCGCAACCGACAGTTGACGAAGGTGCTCTTCAGGCTCGTCCTCGAGGTGGAAGTTGGGGCCATGGTGGCCGACCTTCACTCCGTTGACCCCGGTCAAGATATTGCACGCGGCGTCGGAGAGTTCACCCGTCAGTTCACCGTCGGCATCACGGAAGAATTCGCCACCGTCGGGATTAACTGTGTCCCTGGTGATTCCATGCTTCTCGAACGTGAAGGAGTTGACCACTCCGCCGTGACCGCTGGCATTCATGAGGTAAACCTCGCGGTCGGTGCCGACCAGATCGAGTTCTTCCTTGAGCGGATGACGACCTTCGACGAGGTTGCGATGCTCGTAACCGTATCCACGAACCGGCACACCTTCCGGCGCACTCTGCGCAGCTTCTTGAAGCAGCGCAATGATTTCCGGGATCGAGGATGCCTTCCCGGGGCCACAGTCCACCCAGCTGAGCATCTGGCCGTACATCAACGGATGCGCGTGCGGATCCACGAAGCCGGGCACCACGGTTGCACTGCCCAGTTCCACCACTGCAGTAGTCCGCGCACTCAACCGGCGCGCCTCGGCACGGCACTGCTCGAGAGTTCCGACAGCGGCGAAACGATTGCCGAAGACAAGGAAGGCTTCGGGAGCGGACGCCTGCTCGTCAACGGTGTGGATGGTGTCGGCCGTGAAGATCGTGGCCGTCGCGTCGAGCGGTGATGCTTCGTGGGTGTGCAACTTGCGCATGAGGGTCCTTCGTGAAGATCGTGGTGCAGGTCACTAGTGCAATGAGCGAAAACTACGCCCTGACCAGCAGGGTTGCAACGCACCAAAGTCTCATACCGTGCGGCCTACAGCGTTTATGTTCACATTTGTGATCACTTTTGCACTTATTCGCATAAATACAGGCCGTGTGCGATTCTTATTATGGTTGGTATCGACACAAAAATCTCTGAAAAAGTTGAGGCACAGTGACCGTAGATCTGGATTCCAAGCTCATCGCGGCACTTCAGAAGAACGGCCGAGCCACCTACCGTGAGCTGTCCGCAGCCGTCGACGCACCCAGATCAGCCGTATCCACCCGGGTCCAGTGGCTGGTGGAGTCGGGCACCGTCGCCGTGGTCGCCGTCGCGCATCCCCAACTCCTCGGACTGAAAGCGCTGGCACACGTATCCATTGCCGTGTCCGGCTCACTCACACCAGTCATCGACACATTGATCGAATCCGAATCGGCTGTGTACATTTCGGCAGTCAGCGGGCAGTACAACGTGATTGCGGAACTTCGAGTCCCCAACCACGACGAGTTGTACCGGGCAATTGCCGAACTCCGCTCACAGCCGGGAGTGAGATCTGTGAGCACCTTGGTCTATGTCGACGTTGTCCGGGGAATCTTTATGCCGGACAGCGCTTTACAAGCAGATATACGACTCGACTCGGTAGATATCGCATTGATCGAACTGCTAGAAGGCAATGGACGTATGCCGTTTCTCGAACTGGCCGAACACGCCGGGCTCTCGCCGAGTGCCGTACGCAATCGCGTCAACCATCTGATCGCGAGCACCGCACTTCGCGTGGGAGCCGTCGTGAAGCGTCGCGGCGGCGGGCGCACTCTCGCAATGGGCATCGGAGTAAATCTCGGCTCCCGCGACGACGCCGCCGTGTCCGAAATCGAGGCGCTGCCGGGAATCGAATTCCTGGCTCGGACGCTTGGTCGCTACGACGTCATCGCGACGGTTGCCGCCAATTCGTCCAACGATCTCCACGCACTGTCCGAACGCATTCGGGGAATCGACGGCGTCAGTGGCTTGGAGTCCTGGGCGCACCTCGAGGTCTTCAAAGAGCACTACGCGCGCAGCCTCGACGTTCGGGACTGAATCGGGTTTTCTCTTCGAGCGGAAGGGGCACCCCAGAGTGGGCACCTGACCGGAGGACCGAATCATGACCGCTCACATCGCGTTACCCAGTGCGTCGACGTGCCAACGTTATGTCGTCGCAGTCGCAGCCTCGGTATTTGCCGAATCTGTTGTCTGGTGCGATTGTCCCGCGTTCGACGCAGTTCTCGTATTGCCCGGCGAACTTCCCCCTCACAGTGGCCACCGAGCGGTCTTGGCCTGGAACCACTATTTCGGTTGGGCTCTCGGCGTCGAAGACACACCGAACTCGTCGTTCTCGGTCATCGAATGCCTCGGACTCGGCCGCATGCCCGATCCCTTCGTGTGTGCAGACCGGACAGTCGAATTGATAGCGCAGGCCACAGACTGACTCTCCTCATCGGCGCCTGACCGCGCGGGCATACTATCGAGCGCGAGTTCGTACGCCCGACGAAGGAGACCGACATGGACCCGTCCCCCAGGCCTGTCGGCCAGATCGCCGACATCGAGGTCGAACCGGACGGCAAAGCGACACTGCGCACTCGGCAAACTCCTCGAAGTGAGCGTCGCGCGATCGGCAAGAACCTTCGCAAGCAGGTGCCGCGATCCGCGCTCGGAGATTGGTCTCCCCCGACCACTCGTCGCGATCCCGTAGATCAGGTGAATACCGCCCACGAGGGTCGACTCGATTGGCTGGTTCCCATCCGGGTCGGACGCATGGTTGCGTCGCCGTACGGATTCCTTCGCGGCACAGCAGGTTTGATGGCCGAAGACCTTTCGACGTTGCCGTCTACCGGCATCAATCCCGTCATTTGCGGCGACGCGCATGTCGGTAATTTCGGTTTCTACGGCTCCCCCGAACGCGAACTGGTCATCGACCTCAACGATTTCGACGAAGCTCATCCCGGTCCCTGGGAATGGGATCTACGACGGTTGGTCGCGAGCATCTGGGTGGCCGGCCGCCAGAACGGCTTCACTGAAAGCCAGTGTGAGAGTGCAACAGTCTCGTGCACCTCGGCGTATCGCAACCACCTGGCCACACTCGCAGAACGCCCACTCTTCGGCCGATCGTTCGACCGCGTCAATCTCGACGGCCTCACCGCCCACGTCACCGATCCCGGACTGCAGGCAGAGATCGCGCGTGCCGCCGGGCGCGCCCGCAAACGCACCAGCGATCATGCGCTGTCTCGCTTCACCGTCCAAGAATACAGACAGCGAAAACTCCTCGAAAACCCGCCGCTGACTACTCATCTCACCGATCGGGACACCGGTTTCTTACTGCAGGGGCTGGATGAGTACCTCGAAACCCTTGCGCCACACTGGCGGCGAGTGGTTTCCGGCTACAACGTCGTCGACGTCGCTCATCGCGTTGTTGGCGTCGGTAGCGTTGCACTCCGCGCCTATGTCGCGCTCTGCGAAGGCAGCATCCCGGACGACGTTCTGTTCCTGCAACTCAAGCAGGCTCGCCGATCCGTCGTCGCCCCGTTCGTTCACGGCAAGTCCGCGTGGCATGACCACCAGGGGCGACGCGTCGCCGAGTATCAGCAAGCCCTTCAAACCGTCAGCGATCCCCTGCTCGGCTGGTGCACGGTCGATGATCGCCAGTACTACGTCCGCCAGTTCCGCAACATGAAGGGTTCGGTGGATCTCAACAACATCGACGCGTCGGCGCTGACCGACTACGTTGCGATCTGCGGTCGACTGTTGGCCAAGGGTCATGCCCGGACCAGTGGCGCGTCATTGATTTCGGGATACCTGGGCTCCTCCGACGTGGTCGACACCGCACTCGCCCGCTTCGCGCGACTGTATGCCGACCAGACGGAACGAGATCACTCAGAACTGCGTAAAGCTGTTGCCAGCGGCAGGATCGCCGCCGAAACCGGTATCTGACATTTTTGCACCTCGGTGGTGTTCATCACGGATAGATGCATACCCCCGGGGGTATCTGGCACTATGGAGTTCGAACCCAGCAGACCAGGAGCGCACAGATGATTCTCGAGCAGTACTACATCGAATGCCTCTCGCACGCCTCTTACCTGATCGGCGACGAGAGCAGTGGAACGGCCATCGTCGTCGACCCCCGCCGCGACGTCGACGACTACCTCGAAGACGCAAAGCGCTACGGCCTGAAAATCGTGGGAGTCGTCAACACTCACTTCCATGCCGACTTCGTCTCCGGCCACCTCGAACTGCGCGACGCCTCCGATGCCTGGATCGCTTTCGGCGAGCCTGCTGAAACCGAGTACCCCATCAAAAGACTCGCTCACGGCGAGCACATTTCACTCGGCGAAGTCGATATCGAGATCCTCTCGACGCCCGGTCATACCTGGGAATCGATCAGTCTGTTGATCCGCGAAAACACCGACGCCGTACCGACTGCAGTACTGACCGGCGATTCACTGTTCATCGGCGACGTCGGACGCCCCGACCTCGCCAATCTCGGAGACGGGACCAATACTGATCTGGCGCGAGCGATGTACCGAACCATCCACAATGTCCTTCTGGCACTGCCGGATTCCGTGACCGTCATGCCTGCACACGGCGCCGGTTCATCCTGCGGCAAGAACATGTCGGACCAATTGACCTCCACTATCGGTGAGCAACGACGCACCAACCCCTCCGTCGCTCCGATGAACGAAGACAGCTTTGTCGACATGATCACCAACGGACAGCCTTCCGTTCCGTCGTACTTCGCCACCGACGTCGCGCTGAACAAAAGTGCCCTCACGCTACTCGATCCCGCACGGGTTGTTCCGGAGCTGAGCGACGCGGATCTACGAGCCGAAATATCTTCAGGCACAGTAATCCTCGACGCTCGCAACGTCGAGGACTTCGCGGCCGGCCACCTTGCCGGAACTGTCAACGTCGGATTCGACGGACGCTTCGCAGAGACCGGAGGTATGGTGGCCGAAATCGGCGACCGGATAATCGTCATCACCTACCCCGGAGAAGAGCAGGAAGCCGCTAAACGCCTGTCACGCATCGGATCCGACAACGTCATCGGTTTTGTCAACTCCTTCGCCGACGGCACCTTTCCGGCGGAATTGACCGACCTCGTGCAGACCGCTCCGCGCACCACCGTGTCTGAGTTGGCACAATTACTCGCCGACGACGCCGTCACCCTCGTCGACATTCGCAACCCCGGTGAGCGAGAGTTCGGCACCATCGCCGGCTCTGTATCTATACCTCTCGCTCAATTACGCTCTCGGATAGACGAATTACCGACACATCGTCCCGTGATCGTCCACTGCGCCGGCGGGTGGCGATCCAGCGTCGCCGCTTCATTGATACGCGCACAGGGCCTCGAACATGTCAGTGACCTGGCCGGAGGTTACAACGCCTGGCTCGACGCTTAACCATCCACCATTTGAAGGAGAAGACCATGTGTTCCCCCGCCACCTGCTCTACCTGCTCGAAAACCACCTGGAGCGGCTGCGGCCAGCATGTCGACGACGTCATGAGGTCGGTGCCCTCGGCCCAGCGTTGTACGTGCGAGCGCCCGAGTGGCTTCTTCGAGAACTTGTTCCGGCGGTAGGTAAATGACGCTCACCCTGACCCTGGCACTGGGTTCCGTCATCGGGATCCTGCTGGGGCTTCTCGGTGGCGGCGGATCAATACTCGCAGTTCCGGTCCTGGTCTATGCCTTGGGCATTCCCCTCGAGCAAGCCGTACCGATGTCATTGTTGGTGGTCGGCATCGCGTCACTGTTCGGTGCCATCCCCAAAGTTGCCGCCCGACAAGTTCAATGGCGCGTAGCCGCAGTCTTTGCCGCCACCGGGTTTCTCGCCGCCTTCGCGGGCGGTGCAGTAAACCGGATACTTCCTCCCGCTGTCACGATGACGGGCTTTGCCGCGGTCATGGTTGTCGCGGGAATCCGGATGCTGTCGGAAACCTCCGGCACCGGAACCGCGTGCCGCGTCGAAGGCTCGGGCATCAACTGGCGTCGGTGCACCTCGCGCGCCATCCCCGCAGGCCTGGGTGTCGGGTTCCTGACAGGACTCTTCGGCGTTGGTGGTGGCTTTCTCATCGTCCCGGCGCTGGTATTGCTGCTGGGTATCGAGATGTCCGTCGCGGTTGGCACGTCGTTGGTAATTGTGACCGCCAACTCCGGTTCGGGCTTGGTCGCTTACCTCGGGGATCTCACCCTGGACTGGGGAGTGGTCGCGGCATTCACCGTCACCGCAATCGCTGGGTCACTTGTAGCCGGCCGGTTCGGCCAACGCATCGACAGGGCTCGTTTACAGAAGTGGTTCGCCTACTTGATCTTCGCGGTCGCGGCGTTTGTGGTGTTCCAGGTGATTGTGGTTACCTGAGCGCACATAACCGTCGCCTAGGCGATCAAGTCCACCTACGCTCAAACCATGTTCATGCGCAGCGCGAAGACCTTTGTCCCCGATGCACTTCGTGGATTGATCGCGTCCACCGACGATATTGCCTGGAATCCCGACCCCGGATACCTCACGCGGGCACAGCCTCTTCCGCGCGGGCAAGTCGCCATCGTCTCTGGCGGCGGATCGGGACATGAACCGCTGCATGCCGGATTCATCGGCGCGGGCATACTGACTGCCGTCTGCCCCGGCCTGGTATTCACCTCACCCAACGCGCTCCAGATTCACGAGGCGTCCAAAGCCGTCGACGTCGGCGGGGGTGTCCTGCACATCGTGAAGAACTACACCGGCGATGTCATGAATTTCGGTATCGCACGAGAGTTGCTGCGTGAGGACGCCATTGACGCTGATGTTGTCCTGGTCGACGACGATGTGGCCTCGGAACGAGCTGACGGCAGCGGCCCCGGGCGTCGAGGCACTGCAGCCACCGTCGTAGTCGAAAAGGTATGCGGCGCAGCGGCCGATCGCGGCCACAGTTTGCCGGAGGTGGTGCGGATAGGCCGACGAGTTGCCGAATCTGCACGCAGCATGGCCGTCGCACTGGCACCGTGCACGCTCCCGGGCGCAACGGAGTCGTCGTTCGACCTGCCGGCAGGCCACATGGAACTGGGGATCGGAATCCACGGCGAGCGCGGTCGGGAACGCGTCGACGCTCTGCCAGCACCCGAACTGGTACGTCGACTGACCGATCCGATCATCGACTCACTCCAACTTGTCCGCGGCGATCGTGTGATCGCTGTAGTCAACGGCTTGGGCGCCACCCATCCGCTGGAATTGCAGTTGTTGTTCGCAGAACTCGGAGAATATCTGGACCAGAAGGGAATTCGCATCGAGCGTCCGATGGTCGGAACTTTTGTCACGGCGCTCAATATGGCCGGAGCCTCCATCACCCTCGTGCGGGTCGACGACCAAGTCCTCGAATTCTGGGACGCTCCGTGCAGTGCTCCAGCATGGCCCAATTCGCCGGCAAGAACGTACTCGGCAGTTGGTCCGAGCGGATCCTTCGGCCCCTCGTACACCCCTCCCTCAACCCCGAGGGGCGACGAATCAGCAGGACCTTGGGTAGCCGATTGGGCTCAGAAGGTGCTCGATCAGGAACCAGCACTCACCGACTTGGACCGCCGAGCCGGCGACGGCGACTTCGGAACCAACATGGTGGCGGCCCTTGAACAGTTGGACCTCACTGCGATGAGGGATTCCTACTCCACGTCAACCGCATTCGATGCTATTTCGCAGGCATACCTCGGGCACGCAGGCGGGACGTCCGGCGCATTGTTCGGCATCTGGTTCCGGCATTTCTACCGCGCAGCGGGCAACGGGAGGTTCGATCTCGCGGCCGTCACCACCGCTGCGCGAGCCGGCCTCGACAACATCACCACCCTCGGCGGTGCACGCCCCGGCGACAAGACGATGGTGGATGCGATAGTCCCCGCCGTCGAGGCACTCGAGGAAGCAGTTCGGTCCGGCACCAAATACGACACCGCACTGCACCAGGCTGCAGACGCCGCCCACGCCGGCGCCGAATCAACTGAAGCGATGATCGCCAATCGAGGCCGCGCAAGTTACGTGGGTGAGGCCGCGCGCGGGGTGATCGATCCGGGCGCGCTGGTAATTGCCTGGTTCTTCGAGTGTGGGGCGGGTCACTAAACATCAGTTAAAGAAGTGTGGTTAATCTGGCATCACACGCACGTCGCTTGTGACCTGTCTGGAAAGCACAGGATCGCATGACAACCAGGAGCAGCCAATGCTGAGCACGATGCAAGACGCCCCACTCTCCATTGCTCAAATTCTGCGCCACGGCGCCGCGGTGCACGGCGATGCCGAGGTTGTGACCTGGACTGAAGCCGGCCCTCGCCGACTGACCTATGCCGAGGTCGGGAAGCGCTGCGCTCAGCTCGCTCACGCTCTGCGCGGATTGGGCGTCGACGGAGACCAGCGCGTTGCCACGTTCATGTGGAACAACTCCGAGCACCTCGAGGCGTACCTGGCCATCCCTTCGATGGGCGCCGTGCTCCACACACTCAACATCCGGTTGTTCCCGGAGCAGCTGATCCACGTTGCCAATCACGCCGAAGATCATGTGATCATCGTCGATCCGTCCATCATCCCGTTGCTCGCACCGCAGCTGCCTTCGCTCACGACGGTCAAGCACATCATTGTGACGGGCTCCTCCACTGCGGGCCTCGAGGCTCCCGCGGGCGTCGAGGTTCACACGTACGAGGGCCTGATCGCCGAGCAGCCGACGGAGTTTGCGTGGCCCGAGGTTGACGAGCGCAGCGCTGCCGCGATGTGTTACACCTCCGGCACCACCGGAGATCCCAAAGGTGTTGTGTACTCACATCGTTCGATCTACTTGCATTCCATGCAGGTCTGCATGAGC
>NZ_JASHKR010000027.1 GCF_030056815.1 Rhodococcus sp. IEGM 1379 | reverse complement strand
ATGGCTGCCCGATCGCGACGGCAAGATCCCAGCCGTGCACCAGGGCTTCATTTGTATAGGCCCAGAGCGCGAAGCGGCCCGTCGACTCACCCCACGGCCCAGCGATCGACTTGTCGAGGAGCGCGTCGTCGGCCCATGCCTGCTGGGCACGGTCCGCGAGTCGCGCATACGTGTCGGCATCATGGTCGGGCGAAATCGGCGATACGGAATCGGGGCTTCCCAACTCTGCAATGGCGATGATTCGACCACCGGTACCGACCAGGTGCGACGACAGTTCGAGCACGTCGAACTCGTCGCACGGGGTGGACAAGGTGTGCTGATCTTCGCGGACAGCACGGAGCAAGGTTGTCACCCAGTCCGTGGCGCCACGGTAGATAGGGCGCGGGTCGATCTGCTCGGGAGCAGTCATGGCGAGATCCTCTCGTCGGCACCGCAGGATGCGGCAGCACTGAAGTCGAGTAAACCGGCCAAAGATGCCACCTTCTGTCATGTTCTGCTGGCAACATTGAAGAATATGCGCGCCGACCGACTTCTCTCCATCCTCATGCTGCTGCAACATCGCGGCAGACTGACCGCCGCGGAGATCGCGACGGAGTTGGAAGTGTCCAAGCGAACCGTGCTCCGCGATATCGAAGCCCTGTCCACCTCCGGCGTCCCCGTCTACACCGATCGTGGGCGCGGCGGCGGCATCAGCTTGATTCCCGGGTATCGCACCGACCTCACCGGCCTCACCCTCGAAGAAACCAAAGCTCTTCTCTCCTCTGGCACCGGCCGCATAGCGTCCCCGAATTTCGCGAGCGCTATGCGTAAGGTCGCCGCTGCTCTGCCGGAGCGGCACCGCGTCGAAGCCAGTCGGGCTTCTCAACGAATATTAGTTCGCCCCGACGGATTTGCCTGGCCGAGTCCGCCCGAGCCACACCTCGTCGAGCTGCAGCGAGCGGTGATCGAAGGCCTACGAGTGCGTGTGTTGTACAGCAGCCGAAATGCGAACGCAGCCGAGCGAACACTCGACCCCATCGGCCTCGTCTACGCAGGTGCCCACTGGTATCTGTTAGCCGTGCGCGACGGCACGGAGAGAACGTACCGAGTCTCCCGCATCGAGGAGTTGACCGTTCTCACCGAACCTGCCACCCGCGCCTCGGAAGTTGATCTGGAATCTGCATTCCTGGTGCATTGGAACTCCTTTCGGAGTTCCCTGCCCAAGGTGATCGTTACCTGCACGATCCGCGACGACGCCTGGGAAACGTTGTCCGGCAAGTCACTTCGCATCCTCAATCACGAGGTCGAGCCCGACGGTTGGTCCAGATCGGAGTTGGAATTCGCAGAAGAGTCCAGCGCGATCCGCGCCCTGTGGGCCGTCGGACCGGCAGCGGTGGTCATCGCGCCGCAGCGGATCCGGGACCAACTCGCCACACGGGCCGCAGAAACCGCTGCCGGATACAGCGGCTCCGCCTGTGCGCCTTTTTGGGCTCTACTGACGTGATCGTGGGCAGATTCGCAGGTTGAAAGGTGCGCACGCCGTTGTCCCAGTAGCGTTCTGGCTTGTCTAGGGTCAGTCGGCTACATGCAGGAGAACGGCGTGCGCGAAGCAAGGATATGGCGTCAGGTGCTTGGTCTGGATCGGTTGGGCGAGGCGGTACCGAATTCCCGAGTTCGTGGCGTTGCAGAAGAGCATCGGATTTCACAGGTCGGCGATCCTTGCCGCGATCGAGCATGGGTTGTCCAATGGTCGTGTCGAGTCGATGAACACCAAGATTCGGCTTATCACCCGTCGGGGTTTCGGGTTTCACACCCCCGAGGCGGTGATCGCGTTGGCGATGCTCAGTCTCGGGGGTGCTAAGCCGCAACTTCCGGGTCGGGGTCTGCCGACGGAATAATCAGTAGAGCCCCTTTGGTGGCGCCAACTACCAGAAGTACGCACAGGCGGAGCCATCAGTGTGTCGGAAAATCAGCTACCGAGCGATCCGAACAAGTTGTTCTCCGGGGCGGTTGGAGCGTCGGTGACATTGACAATGACGGTGAAGGTCAGATCAGGGCCGACACCATTCGACGCCTCGAGGATGAATGTGTATTCCCCTGCCGTGGTCGGCATTCCGGACAGCACACCGTCGGTGAAGGTCATACCGGTGGGCAACTTCGCCGGGTCGATCACCGTGACGATCGGGGTGGGGTTTCCGGCAACAGTGAATTCATGGGTCAGTGATGTTCCGGCAACAGCATCGAGCGTGACGGTGAGCATCGGGGCTGCGGGAGCTGCGGCCACAGTGAGGATGACATTCAAGGTGGCGGGAACACCGACCCCGTTCGTAGCGGTGACAGTGACGGGGAACGATCCTGCGGTGGTTGGTGTTCCGGTCAAGACACCGGCCGGGCTGAGTGTGAGTTCGGTGGGCAATCCCGTGGCGGTGAGGGTGGGTGTGGGGCTACCGGTGGTCGCGAAGGTCTGGTTCAAAGCCGTTCCGGTGAGGGCGATCACGGTGACGGGTCCGACATCGGTGAACGCCGGAGCAGCAGGAAGTTTCTTCAGAGCCAACGAATGATCGTCGCCAGCGGCGATGGCCGTGTAGCCGGAACCGGCCGGCCCGCTGCCGTTGCCGTTGTCTCCCCAGGCTTTGATGGTGCCGTCGGCAGCCAACGCCAACGAATGGTAGGCACCGGCAGCGATGGCAGTGTAGCCGGAACCGGCCGGGGCGTTGGTCTGTCCTAGGCTGTTGTTTCCCCAGGCTTTGATGGTGCCGTCAGCGGCCAACGCCAACGCATGATTAGTGCTGGCGGCGATGGCGGTGAAGCCGGAACCGGCCGGGATGTTGTCGAGCTGCCCGTCGTTGTTGCTTCCCCAGGCTTTGATGGTGCCGTCGGCGGTCAACGCCACCGAATGGTGGGCGCCGGCAGCGATGGCGGTGTAGCCGCTGCCGGTCGGGACGTTGGCCTGCCCTTGGCTGAGGTTTCCCCAGGCTTTAATGGTGCCGTCGGCAGTCAACGCCAACGAATGCACGAAGCCGGCGGCGACGGCTTTGTAGCCGGAACCGACCGGGGCGGTGGCCTGAAAGTGGCTGTTGTTTCCCCAAGCTTTGATGGTGCCGTCGGCGGCCAACGCCAACGAATGCCAGGTGCCGGCAGCGATAGCTTTGTAGCCGCTGCCAGCCGGGATGTTGTCGAGCTGCCCGTCGTTGCTATTTCCCCAAGCTTTGATGGTGCCGTCGGCGGTCAACGCCACCGAGTGGGAACTGCCGGCGGCGATGGCGGTGAAATCGCTGCCGGTCGGGGCGGTGGCCTGCCCGTAGTTGTCGCTCCCCCAACCTGCGATGGTGCCGGGGACTGCGACCGGCACACCGACCGGCGCGGCGGCGGCGCCGGTCGCGGCCGCGAGGGCCAGTGCGCCGGCGGTCACGAGAGCGGCTAGCCCTCGAAGGCGTCGACTTCGGTGAGGTCTGCGGCGATGATCGAGCAGTGCCATGGTTGTGTGCCTTTCCGGGCGGGTTTCCGCCGAGAGGGCGGCGCGGCCAGGGGCAACCGCGCAGCAAAGATATCGGAGTCCACGGCACGAAACACCCATATCGGGCTTCTGGCGGGACACATCCCAGGCGATGAACGGAATGGCCGCTATTTCGCCGGCCACGAAACGCGGCATTTACAGCACCGCACGCCATGGAAACCGTGGCCGGATACACGTCCCGACCGAGCCTTCGCCTGAGCGCCTTCTGCTAGTCCAGTTGATTACCAAAAGGTACACAAGCGCAACACAATTAGATCCAGCACTGGGGCGAACGCCCGGACCAGCAGGCAAGCCGTTCAGTGGAGCGATGCCTGAGAAACGTTGTCCGGCAAGTCACTTCGCATCCTGAAGCACGAGATCGAGCCTGACGGTTGGTCCAGATCGGAGTTGGAATTCGCAGAAGAGTCCAGCGCAATCCGCGCCCTATAGGCCGTCGGACCGGGCGTCATTGCCCTCGCCCCACAGCGGATCCGGGACCAACTCGCCACGCGGGCCGCAGAAACCGCTGCCGGATACACAGTTCCGTTTGACAAGAACAGCGCACAGTCGGAGCCTATGCTGAGGAAATGACCGAACCCGACATCAAACCTAGAAGTCGTGACGTCACCGACGGACTCGAAAAGACCGCAGCGCGAGGCATGTTGCGCGCAGTAGGAATGGGCGACGACGACTGGGTCAAGTCGCAGATCGGCGTCGCCTCGTCCTGGAACGAGATCACCCCTTGCAACCTCTCCCTGGATCGGCTCGCCAAGGCAGTCAAGGAGGGCGTCCGCGAAGGCGGCGGATTCCCCCTCGAATTCGGCACCATCTCCGTCTCCGATGGCATTTCGATGGGCCACGAGGGCATGCATTTCTCCCTCGTCTCCCGTGAGGTGATCGCGGACAGCGTCGAAACCGTCATGCAGGCCGAGCGCCTCGACGGTTCGGTCCTTCTCGCCGGCTGCGACAAGTCGCTCCCCGGAATGTTGATGGCTGCTGCTCGCCTCGACCTCGCCAGCGTGTTCCTCTACGCCGGTTCCACGTTGCCGGGCGTGGCAAAGCTGTCCGACGGCAGTGAACGCGAAGTCACCGTCATCGACGCCTTCGAGGCTGTGGGCGCGTGCTCACGCGGGCTGATGAGCCGCGAGGATGTCGACACCATCGAGCGCGCAATCTGCCCGGGTGAAGGTGCCTGCGGCGGCATGTACACGGCAAACACCATGGCCAGCGCGGCCGAGGCAATGGGTATGTCGCTCCCCGGCAGTGCGTCCCCGCCGGCCCCGGACCGTCGACGCGACGGATTCGCTCGCGAGAGCGGCAAGGCCGTCGTCGAACTCCTGCGTCGAGGCATCACCACCCGCGACATTCTCACCAAGGAAGCCTTCGAGAATGCCATTGCCGTCGTCATGGCTTTCGGCGGTTCCACCAATGCGGTGCTCCACCTCCTCGCCATCGCCCATGAGGCGTACGTACCTCTGACTCTCGACGATTTTGCTCGCGTCGGCGCCAAGGTTCCGCACCTCGCGGACGTCAAGCCTTTCGGTCGTCACGTCATGACCGACGTCGACCGGATCGGCGGCGTTCCTGTCATCATGAAGGCATTGCTCGACGCCGGACTCCTGCACGGTGACTGCATGACAGTCACCGGCCGAACCATCGCCGAGAATCTCGCAGACATCACCCCTCCCGATCCGGACGGCAAGGTTCTGCGTGCGATGAGCGAGCCGATCCACCCCACCGGCGGCATCACGATTCTCAAGGGCTCACTGGCACCCGGCGGCGCAGTTGTGAAATCCGCCGGCTTCGAGTCCGACGTATTCACCGGCACGGCAAGGGTATTCGAACGCGAACGCGCTGCCATGGATGCTCTCGAAGACGGAACTATCACCAGCGGCGACGTCGTGGTGATCCGCTACGAAGGACCCAAGGGCGGCCCCGGAATGCGTGAGATGCTCGCCATCACCGGCGCAATCAAGGGAGCCGGACTAGGCAAGGACGTCCTGCTCTTGACCGACGGACGGTTCTCCGGGGGCACCACCGGCCTCTGCGTCGGGCACGTGGCGCCGGAAGCTGTGGACGGC
The DNA here is from genome assembly GCF_030056815.1 of Rhodococcus sp. IEGM 1379. Taxonomy (GTDB): domain Bacteria; phylum Actinomycetota; class Actinomycetes; order Mycobacteriales; family Mycobacteriaceae; genus Rhodococcus_F. Next base: position 55,910 of record NZ_JASHKR010000027.1, on the reverse strand, counting down.
GGACCCATCGCATTTGTTCGTGACGGTGATCAGATCCGACTCGACGTCAGTACCGGATTGCTCGAATTGCTGGTCGACGACTCGGAACTGGCTGCGCGCAAACAAGGTTGGGAGCCGTTGCCCCCGCGCTACACACGCGGTGTGCTGGCCAAGTACACCAAGCTTGTGGGTTCAGCCTCAGGCGGAGCAGTCTGCGGCTGAGGCCGAACCCACCTGAATTGAGCTAGATAGGCTGGTACCCGGCACCGACACCGCCCTGCGAGTTGATACTCGCCAGGATCGATGACATGTTGGTGCCGAGTTCCGGCCCCAAGCAGGGAACGAACACGTACGCATTCACCATCGCGACCAGAGTGGTTCCGACAGTGACAGGTGCCCCGGAATCACCGTGATCGACACACACTTGTGTCCAAGTCTGGGCGTCGGCTGTCAGATCTCCCCACACAATTCCACAGGTATTACCCGTGGTCCGGCCTTCCTTGCAGGCAACTGCCGGGAAACTGGCCGGCGTGCCGATTGCCGTGATGGTGGCACCGCGGATGGTCCGGACGGGCGTAACTTTGCCGGGATCGAACGCAATGACTGCATAGTCGAGGTCAGGGTTGGACTTGACGAACGTCCCGACGACGCCCGCCCCCTGATCGTCCTCGGGCACCACCGTCGCACCAGGCTCACCACAGTGACCTGCGGTGATACCAACCAAACGGCCTCCGCTGTCATGCCCGATCGTTGTCAGAGTGCAAATGACTTGGTCGTTGATGATAATGCCCGAGCCGCCGCCCATCGGAGTGGCCGCAGCAACTGCGGTTCCACTGGCGATGAACCCGAGCCCCAACGCAAAAACCAACGCTGCCAGTACAGATACGATTTTTCGCAACATCATTATCTCTCCGCTGGTAGACCCCCACTGCACAAAACGCATACCCCGGAAAGTTTGCAGCTACGCAGGAGAGTTACCCGGCGATGCGGCGTTACTCGGTACTACGGCCTTATTCGGTGCTACCCAGGGCCTCCAGCATCTTGCGTGCCTCTTCGAGTTGGCGGCTCAGCTCGTCTACGCGTGCAACCGCCGCGTCACGGGCCTCCACGATGATCGATTCGACTGCCTCGATGGCCGTCGGCTCCCCCAATTCGCGGATGGCGCGCTCGACTGCGTCGGGAGCTACCGGAACCGCTTTGCCCGGACGCTTGGCGCCCAGAGTGACGGTGACACTCCAGTCGTTGTCGGCACCGGCGTGAATGGTGACGCTGACTCCGGCCGGGAGTTTCTTGGCACGCTTGACGGCTGGGCGAGGCGCCGGCGTCGGCGTCGTCGCAATGACTGCCGGGACGGGGGCTGCTGCCGGTGCGGGCCGCGGCTTGGGTCGCGTTTCGACGAGTGGTTCCATGAGGGGTTCGGACTCCACAACTGGTTTGGGGCGCGGCGCCGGTTTCGGCGGCGTCGAGGCCACGCGGTTGATGCGCAATTCCTCTGCCTCGAAAGGCAATTCGTCATTGACGCCCTTGGGTCGGATCAGCACGGTATTTCCGTCCACCGACACCACTTTGGCGGAAGTGCCTGCCTCGATGCCGAGGCTGGGGGTTGCCTCGCGCAGGTATACGGTGGCGCGTTTACCTTCGGCGACTGCCGAGGCGAGAGTCGCCAAGTTTTCCGCAGTGAGGTGATCCGGCGTTGAGCGGAACGCGCCAGAACGTCTACGGGGTGGCATTCGCAAATCCTTTCGAGAGTTTCGGTAGTGCTTTTCTCGGGGCAACTCTTGCACAAGCCACCGACGTGTTTCCGCTCACCGCCCTGATGTTCGTCGAATTAAGTACTGTTCGGCGAGCACCATGCGACAGTCAATGGCGACACCGAGGCAAGAAATTCAAGGAGCACAGTGAGCAGTTCGGAGCCAGCGAGTATGAACGAGGGCACCGAACCAGGGGCTACTCAACCGCGAAACCCGTTCGATGCGCACATGCTCAGCCGCATTCAGTCCGACATCGAAGAATCCCTTCTCGGCGGCCCCCGTTGCTTCACTCAAACCCAGATCGCCGAGTTCGCCGGAGTCTCGCGTGATCGTGCCGACCGACTATGGGTAGCGATGGGCTTTGCCGTCGACGGGGATCCGGATGCCATCATGTTCACCCAACAAGATGCCGACGCGCTCAAGAGCCTCACCAGCATGGTTGACCGCGGAATCATCTCGCGCAGTAGTGAAGTCGCTGCAGCACGCTCGCTGGGGCAGTCGATGTCGAGACTCGCCGAGTGGCAGGTTTCCCTCATCGGGACACACATCGTCGATCAACTGTCGGAGTCCGGGGATCAGGACCCGGAGTCGGTTCGGAAACTGATCTTGCGCCTGGGATCCGAGATCATCCCGGCGGTCGAATCACTCCAGACCTATGTGTGGAAAAGGCACGTCGCGTCGTCAACAGGACGCAATGTCGGCAACCCCGGTGAAGAAGTTGCCAGCCGCATTCTGATTGTGGGGTTCGCCGACATCGTCGGGTACACATCCTTGACCCGCGGCTTGGATCCGACCGAATTGAGCGATCTGCTCGAACGTTTCGAATCCGCGTCAGCAGAAATCATCGGCCGGAATTTCGGCTGGATCGTCAAAACCGTCGGCGACGAGGTGATGTTCGCCGCCGAGAGTCCTCATCATGCCTCCGAAATCGCGATGCAGATCCAAGAATCGGTCCTTTCCGACCACGACGACCCCCAATTGCGCGTGGGCCTGGCTATGGGACCGACGCTGGTCCGTTTCGGCGATCTCTACGGTTCGGTAGTCAACAAGGCTGCTCGGTTGACCAGTTCGGCACGTCCGGGCACCGTACTGATCGATTCGGAATTGGCCGGCGCCGTGAGTGCGGACGCGAATTTCAAGCTCCGCCACCTGAGGCCACGACGGGTACGCGGCATCGACCGACTCGAGCAGTACGTCCTACGACGCAATCTCGAGCCTTAAGTCAGGATCGGCGCGCTGCCAGGAAATCATCGACGATCTGCTCACACGCCGATTCACCGAGCGGGGTGAGCGTGGCCAGCCTGGTGAGCACCAACGGACCGACCAACTGCGCCAGGGCGACGTCGTAGTCGTACTCCCCCAACTCCTCGATCGCCTCCGGTGTGCGCAGGACGCGGTCGAACGCCTCTCGGTACTGCTCCATGATCGTTTGCCGCAATGAGCGCATCTCCGGCTTGTCGGCCGAGAGGGCTTCGGCGCTCGAATAACCGGCCAGGTCCGGGCCCAAGCCGAGCCAGCACATCGCGGTGACCTGCACCGGCGCACTCTCGATCACCTTGGCCTGACTGGTCAACAGTTCTAAAAGCTGGGTCCGGAGGTCACCTCCTCCCGAAATCACCGGAACTGACGGCAGTAGCCGTGCAAATGCTGCGGCCAACAGTTCGGTACCGCTGTCGAAGTGCCGATACAGGGTTGCGCGGGCCACGTTGGCAAGCTTGGTGACGGCGTCGATCGTCACGGCGTCGACGCCGCCCTTGGAGAGGAGCGTTGTCGCTGCGTCGAGCAGTCTGGTTCTGGATCGCTGTTTGCGCGGATCCTCGTCGATGGGCTGCTGATCCGTTCTCACCGTCGTCACACGTTCAACTTAGCTATCAGCGGAATCCTGGCCGCTGAAGGGCCGGGAGGAAGCTGAACCGTGTTCCGGTCTTTGCAGGTCGTGGGCGACCCCGTCGGGTCCGGCCGCTTCTGATTGGTGATGTACTCGGCGATGATCGACAACGGCGCCCCGCCGGCGGACGCAACAAAATACGAGGGCGACCAGAAATGGTTGCCCCACAAGTATGTGCGGATGTGTTCCGGAAACTCAGGCCGCAGGTAACGGGCGGACACACCTTTGAGGCTGTTCACCGCCGCGGAGAGCTGAACGGTCGGCGGATCGTGAATCAGAAGGTGCACGTGATCGGATTCGCCATTGAACTCGGTGAGCGTAGCGCCGAACTTGTCGCACACCTCTGCCATGATCGTTTCGCACCGCGGAAGCGTCGGGTCTGTGAAAGCTCCCCGACGATACTTTGGCGACGACGACCACATGGGCGCGAGGGGGTGGGTGCGAGGTGAAACGGATTGTCATGGCCAAACTCGTACCCACGCCCGAACAGTTCGCGGCACTGGAATCGACCTTGGTGTTGTGCAACGACGTTGCCAATGAGGTAGCCGGGTTGGCGCAGGCGATGAAGCTGCGGTCCCGTCGGGCGTTGCAGGTCGCGATGTATCCGATGGTGAAGGCGCGGGGATTGTCGGCGCAGCCGTCGTTGCATGTTTTGCGGAAAGTGGCCGACGCGTATGTAACCCGAGCGGCGAACCTGTCGAACGGAAACTACGGCCGTCCGGGGTCGAAACGGTATGTGTCAGTGGCTGATGCTGCGATCGGCTTCCGGTCGAATGCTGCGCAACCGTTCGACGACCGGTGCCTGTCCTGGAAGATCGATTCCTCGACCGTCTCCATCTGGACGACGGCGGGGCGGATGCGGGGTGTGCGGTTCGTGTGCGCGCCGTGGCAGCGGACGCTGTTGGCGGACCGCAAAGGTGAGTCCGATCTCGTCTACCGTGACGGCAATTTCTACCTGTATGCCACCGTCGATCAACCCACCCCGACCCCTGTCGTACCGGTCAAGGATCCGGTGGCGGGTTGGGTGGGTGTGGATTTGGGGATCGTGAACCTTGCGGTCACCACCGACGATAACCCGGACGAGCTTGATGTCCGGTGGTCCGGCGGCGCAGTTACCGCGCGGCGGAAGAAGAACCAGGTGATGCGGACGGCGTTGCAGAAGGTCGGCACGAAGTCCGCGAAGCGGAAGTTGAAGACTCGGCGACGGAAGGAACAACGGTTCGCCACCGACATCAACCATCAGTTGTCGAAAACAATTGTCGCTGGGGCGCAACGCACCGACCGGGGTATCGCGATAGAGGATCTATCGGGGATTCGTGATCGGGTACGGCTGGCCAAGAAGCAGCGAGCGCAGATGCATTCGTGGGCTTACGCCCAGTTGCGGGACTTCGTCAAGTACAAGGCGGAGTTGGCGGGGGTGCCCGTTGTGGTGGTCAACCCGCGTAACACGTCCCGTACCTGCTCGCAGTGTGGGTTTTGTGATGTGAAGAATCGCAGAAGTCAAGCTAGGTTCGCGTGCCGAGAGTGTGGGTGGTCCGCACACGCGGACTGCAATGCTGCCCGCAATATCGCCGCACTCGGACATGAAAAGTATTGGGCCGCTCAATCAACCGTGCCTATAGCAGCCACCGCCCTAGCATCCAGCTAGGTCGGTGAGCAGCAAACCTGGTCCTTGAGGGCGGGGTAGTTGATGTTATACCCACCCCGGGCTTGTGGAACTGGCGTTCCTATAACGATACTGATGGTCTCGTTTCTGTCGAGAGGGATCAGATGAGCACCGATACGGATATCGAACAGTCAACCTGGACCGCCCGGCAAATCTGGATGCTGACGGTCTCGTGTTGCGCTGTCGCCTTGGTGGTTGCCGCGATGGCTGCTCTGAACACCGCCCTGCCCGATCTCGCCCGCGATACCGGTGCCACCCAGACCCAACTCACGTGGATCGTCGACGGATACACCCTCACCCTCGCGTGCCTGCTGCTTCCGGCCGGAGCACTCGGCGACCGCTACGGCAGACGCGAATTGCTCATGTTCGGTCTGCTCGTGTTCGCCGCCGGTTGCGCCATTCCAGCCTTTGCCGACGAACCCGCCTGGATCATCGCGTCCCGGGTAATTGCCGGCGTAGGTGCAGCGTTTGTCATGCCCGCAACCCTGTCGCTGCTGACCGCAGGATTTCCCACCGCGCAACGCGGCCGCGCCGTCGGCATCTGGTCCGGTGTGGCAGGTTCCGGAGCCATCGCCGGACTCGTCATTTCAGGCCTACTACTCGAAAAGTGGTCCTGGCATTCGATATTCATTTCTCTCGCAGTGGTCGCGACCCTGATTCTCGTGATCTCGTTCACGATCTCGTCCTCGAAGGACACGGAGACTGCTCCGCTCGATCTGACTGGCACTGCCCTGATTGCGGCTTCGATCGGACTGTTTGTTCTCGGCATGATCGAGGCCCCGGCCCGGGGCTGGCTGGACCCCGTGGTCCTCGCTCTTCTGATCAGTGGAATCGCTCTGGCAGCCGTATTCAGTGTCGTGGAATTACATACTGCCCATCCACTTCTCGACGTCAGACTGTTTGCCAATCGCGCATTCGGAAGCGGCGCAGCATCACTCACGCTGCAGTTTCTGGCCACGTTCGGCCTGTTCTTCCTGATCGTGCAATACCTGCAACTAGTCCTCGGCTACTCACCCCTGCAATCAGCTCTCGCACTCCTCCCGATCGCGGTGCCCGTCATGCTGCTTTCTGTAGTTTCCCCACTTCTGATTCCGCTTGTCGGACTACGCCTTCTCACCGCTTCCGGAGTTGCACTGCTGGGAACTGGTATCGCACTGTTGACCACACTGGACTCCGGTTCAACCTATGCGGAAGTGTCCATCCCACTGATCGTCGCTGCCGTCGGACTCGGCCTCTCGACCACCCCCGCCACCGCCGCCATAGTTTCAAACGCACCCGATGCCAAGCAGGGGGTCGCTTCAGCCGTTAACGACGCCACCCGCGAAATCGGTTCTGCGATCGGTGTCGCCTTGGCCGGAAGCATCCTGGCAGCGGGCTACGGACTGCACGTGCAACCAGCCGTCGACATGCTTCCCGAATCAGCAAAAGAAGCCGTATCCGGTTCACTGGCAGCCGCACTCCACGTCGCCGAAGTCGCCGGCCCGCAGGGTGATCAACTGGCAGACTTCGCCAAAGAAGCCTTCATCCGCGGCATGGATCAAGGCGCCTGGACATTGGCAGCAATCATGTGGGTGTCCGCTGTTGTTCTCGGGTTCTGGGCTCCCGGACGCAAGGGATAAATCAGCTTCGATGCTCCCGGTAGGCCGGCGCTTTGACGGTGCCGCGCGTATCGAGCGTCTCGAGCAACGGTAGCGCCCGGAACGGCACCACTACCGACAGAACCATCACACTCGTGGAGCGAGTGGCTACGCCGGAGCGGTTCAGATCGAGCAGCGTCTGCTGCAAACCTTGATGCGACGCTGCCGCCACTCGGCACAAAACGTCGCCGCTGCCGGTTGTCGCGAAAGCTTCGATCACACCGGGGATGGCTTCGAGCTTGATCGTGACGGTATCGAGGGCGCCCTGGGCGATCTCCAAGGTTACAAACGCTTGGACACCGAAACCTGCTGCCGCCAAGTCTATATGCGGCGCATACCCGGCGATGATCCCGCCGTCTTCGAGCCTGCGCAGTCTGGCCTGCACTGTCGCGCGCGCAACCTTGGTCAATCTCGACAGTTCCAACGCCCCCGCACGCGGATGCGCATGCATCGCTTCGAGCAAGGCCAAATCCAGACCGTCGAGTGACACTGAATTCCGCACCGATTCCGCCATGCCCTTCAACCTATACATAATGACTGGAATAGTCCCCTCATTCCTTCGCTATTCCGTCGAAATGCCTAGCTGAAAGCACGCTCATTGACTAGCAGTATCGCGGCGGACTTAGCTCTTTGTATCGCGCAGTGCGCTTCTTCGCACTCGCTCACAGAAGGGTGCCGAGCATGACCATCGAACAGACTCTTACCGACGAAGAACGACTGGCCGGACTCGACCTCGAACAGTTGCGCCAACTGGTCGGACTGATCGAGTACGACGACAGCGCCGACCCGTTCCCGGTCCACGGCTGGGACGGACTCGAATGGATCGTCGGAAATGCCACGCAGAGCGCCCATTTCTTCCAGTCGGCCTTCGGCATGACGCTGATTGCGTATTCGGGACCGTCCACCGGTAACCGCGACCATCATGCGTATGTACTCGAAAGCGGCGCAGTGCGTTTCATCGTCAAAGGTGCAGTAGATCCGGCGAGCCTGCTGATCAAGCACCACGGCACGCACGGGGACGGGATCCGCGACATCACCTTGAACGTCCCCGATGTCGACAAGTGCATTGCGCACGCAATCGCTCAGGGCGCGAAGGTAATTGCGGAACCACATGACATCAGTGATGAGCACGGCGCGGTTCGTCTCGCCACCATCGCCACCTACGGAGAAACTCGGCACACCCTGGTCGACAGGTCCCGGTACACGGGCCCCTATCTACCTGGATACGTCACTCGCACTTCGTCATGCAGCAAGACTGCCATCTTCCAAGCCCTCGACCATGTGGTCGGCAATGTCGAACTCGGAAAAATGGATCAGTGGGTCGACTTCTACCACCGAGTCATGGGGTTCACGAACATGGCCGAATTTGTCGGCGGCGACATCGCCACCGACTACTCCGCACTGATGAGCAAAGTGGTCTCGAGCGGCGACCACCGCGTCAAGTTTCCGCTCAACGAACCGGCAATCGCGAAGAAGCGATCACAGATCGACGAGTATCTGGAGTTCTATCAGGGACCCGGTGCCCAGCATCTGGCACTTGCTACAGCCGACATCTTGGGTGCAGTCGACGCTTTGGTCGCCGAGGGCATCGAGTTTCTGTCCACCCCGGCGTCGTACTACGAAGATCACGAACTGCGCGCGCGGATCGGAAACGTGCGAGTCCCGATCGAGGAATTGCAGAAGCGCGGAATCCTCGTCGACCGCGACGAGGACGGTTACCTTCTGCAGATCTTCACCAAGCCGATCGGTGACCGTCCTACTGTGTTCTTCGAACTCATCGAACGCCACGGCTCACTCGGTTTCGGACTGGGCAATTTCAAGGCACTGTTCGAGGCAATCGAGCGGGAGCAAGAAGCGCGCGGAAACTTCTGATGCAGCTCAGTCATTTTCGGTCCACCGCCACACAACCGACGGACGTCCTGTCGCGCTGACCCGCACTCGTTCGTCGGTGCGTTCGAGGCCCGGCAAAACTTTGAGAGTGCGATTGAGGTTGCCGGCATCGGGCCGCTCGCCGGACAGTTCTGCGGCGACGGCAAGTGCGTACGACGCCGGAAACGACGGCCCGGACAGCGCCCGCGTGAAGGACTCGTCCCGCCACAACAAGGTGTCCGCAAAGATCGGCCGCGTGTCAGCGACAATCCGGTTGTGGTCGAAGGCAAGATGACCCGGCTTTTCCCAACTCACCCACTCAGGCCTGATGTCGCCGGTGGGCATCTCAGCCGGAGAGATCACGGCCCACATGGCAACCGACAATGTCGGACCACGCGGGTCGCGATTGGGTTCGTCGAATACGGCTAACTGCCCGGTCGCAAGAATCGCCTCGTCGGGAAATCCGAGCTTGGTGGTCACTGCGCGCCGGGCCGCGTCCTGCAACCGCTCACCAGCGCCGAGGAGTACACCGGGCAGCGCACGCTGCCCGGTGTACGGCTCTGCTTGCCGCTGCGCGACGGCAAACCGCAAGTGCCCCGGTTCCGGATTGCCGAATCGCAGAGCGATGACGTCGATCGAGACAAGTGACTGTTCCACGTTCTCCATCATGCAGGCACGGTGGCGGCTAGCCGACGATCGGCCCGATCCGGTCCGTCCGCGGTCAGTACCACCGGCACTCCGAGCGCGCCGCTCAGATAGTCGACAAACTCCTCAGGTTCAGACGGAACTTGTTTCGCCGCAACCTTTACCGTTCGAAGAGCGTCCGTCAACGCTTGTTGATGATCCAGGTCCTTCCACTCCCCGACGGGTATCGAAGCCCACTCTTCGTACCTCTCCACACCATGGATCGGGGTATTTGCTGCCGCAGCACGGCCAAGAGCATCGAGGTGCGTCAGTGCCACCCCGTCGACGCCGTCGCTGACGTCGATCGCGTACCGCAGCAGCATCTCGTCGAGGTGTCCGACCCGAAACGACCCCTGATACTCGCCGACGCCGTTGTGGGGTTCCGGAAGAGCCTGCCCGAGAGCACCGTCTTCCATCGGGAAAGGTCCGGCGCCGTGGCGTGTCATGTACGTCCGGGTGACGCCGAGTACGTAACTCTCCCTACCCATCTGGCCGATCATCGCTCGCACGTTGGACGGTTCGACTGTCGACCATGTGGTGTGCGGGTGAAATCCGCGCCACTCGTCGAGAAGAACTCCTTGGGCGCCTTCGAAAATCAGTCGTCCACCGGCACCGATCGCTTGCAACGCACCGGGGCCGACTATGTTCACTGCCGCAGCAAATTCCGAATACATCTCGGTCATGTCGTTGATCGACGGGAAACCATGTCGACTTTCGGTGATCAACCGGCCGTAGTACGCCACCATCCCCGCCAACTTCCGACGAAGAACTTCCGGACGTAGGCAGTCTCCGACGGTAAGGGCATCGGCATGCTCGAGTGCATACGCTGCAGTCTCGCCGATCCCTTTGCCACACGAACCGTGCCGGTTGCCGCCGCGGGTATCTTCGCGAGCCCTGTTGGCAGCGACGTGAATCGGCGTCGTCAGCAGGGCCCGCCCGTCGATGGTCAACAGGTCGAACGGATTGTGCACTCCGATCGCTTCCAATTCCCGCGCTTCTGTCGCGAGAGCAATCGGTTCGACCAACATGAACTTCGAGAGAAAGGTCGGCACGCCCGACAACGTGCCGGATCCGAATTGCGAAAACGTGTGGTGCCGTTCTCCGTTCACAACATTGTGGGCAGCTTGTGCCCCGCCGTTGAATCGAACTACCGCAGCCACGTTCAGACAGGCCTGCGGCGAACACAACCAGTCAACCGTGGCACCCTTGCCGGCGTCGCCGAAACCGAGATCCACGACCACGATGTCACGACTGTCAAAAGCATTCATTGAGTCCCCTTCTATCTGAAATCGACGTCGTCCGTGCCGGTTCCGAGATCGCGAGGCAATCCCGTCACCGTGGCGGGGGCACGTTCGCCGACCAGTGCAAGCGCCTTTCCGACCGTCGCGGCTTCGACCACCGAACCGATGTCGCGTAGATCAGCCAGTCCGTCACGTAGATCGATGCGGTCTTCGCCGATACCGACCGTGAGTGCGATCAGTTCGCACACCGCAGCAGGGTCGTCGAGTTTGACGAAACGCTCGCCCAGTAACTCCGTCCAGTGATCCGCAATCTCCGGATCGTTGTAGTACGACGACTGGTCAGGCAGAACGAAGTAAACGTTCCAACGCTCCTCCAGTTCGCGGTAGACCGAGGGAACGGAAACATCCAGCCGAACCTTGTCGCCGATCACGCCGCGAATGTGGCGAGCCGAGAGTCTGGGCTTGTTCAACTCGTCACCGATGATGAAAAGATAGCCCTTACGGCCCCGCTTGTCCCACGCATCAGTACTGGTGTGGCGCGCCATGAAATAGGCTGCCAATTCGTAACTTTCCGATTTCTGACCGCCACCGTTTCCTTCCAGGAAGATGGTGCGAAGCTGCTCGTCCATCGCATTTCCCGATTCGAATTGCCCTACCTGCAGGGGAACCCGATCCGAATCCGCGTCGCCGATGCCGCCGAACAGAATCTGCGGGTCATCCGCATATCCCTTACGTTGTAGCAGTCCGTGCAGCTTGCCGAGCTTGTCCTGCATGATGCGCGGAACAGCACCCATCGAACCTGTTACGTCGAAAAGTACTGCTATCGGCAGAGAATCAGGGTGCCCGTCCGAATCTCGGCATTCACGCTTGTCTACGCCGAAGGGATCGAGCGTCGGATCGGCTTTCCAGGTGTCGCGTGGACGTGCTCGAAGCGAATCGGTGTAGCCGAAATCGTCGACTCCGCGAGCGGCACGAAATGTCTTGCCCGCCTTGTAAGTATTGTCGTCCCAATATCCGTATCCCATGATGGATCAATACCAATTCGTGGAAGGAACGGTAAACACCCGAAACGTGCGTTCGCCGTGGAGAAGATCGAGGAGTTCGTCGAACTCGCCCAGTAGATCGACTGCGCCGGGACGCAGCCTCGGATTCGACTGCATACAGCCGAGAGCAAAAGCTTTCATACGACTGGGAATTCGATCGCCCAGCATGGTCGACATCAGTTGATGCGCCATGTAGACGTCCCAGGCCGGCGTGACGCTCCCACCCAGTTCGGGTGGATACGACGGATGAGCGGAGGCAATCGTAGCCACTGGGCGGTCACCGGGTCTTGTTGCAAACGACCACCCCGCCAACACGACTCCATGCAGATCAGGATGAATCAGAATATTGTCGGCTGTGATCGCGGTATGCACCCAACCCTGCGCATGTGCAACTGCAAGCGTGCGCAGCAAACGTCGGTGCATCCAGGCCCAGTCCCTCGGGTCGAGGCCATTCGGGTACGCGGCAAGAACATCCGACAGTGTCAGGAATTCTCCCGTCAGATCATTCAGAACGTTGATCTCTCGCCGCTCTCCACTTACATTGTCATGATGAGAGACTCGATCGACTAACCGCGGAAAATAGAACACGGACCACCCTGAATTGCCTGAATGCGCAATATCTCCCAGCGCATTCCGTTCCGCTTCGATCATCGAATTCGCCCGACAATCGCGCGGAATCTTCAGCACGACGGAGGTTCCGGATTGATCCCGCGCCCCGTACAGCTCGGAGACCGAACCGGATGCAACAGAGCCACCCAATCGATACTCACCACGTTCGCCGATGTAGACCGGTCCGATGTTCATCGAGTCGGCTTGAGCTACCCAAATTCCATACAGTTCGTTGAGTCGCGCTGTCGCGGCAGCGGATCGCGCAACGTCGCCGAGGCACACACGATCCGGATGGATCACCGAAACCAATCGGTAATACCGCCGTTTCATGGCCCGGCGCGGCGCAACATCGTGTGAGACAGGGCCGAACAAGTCGCTCGCGACAGATGCCGATTCGACGGTTTCGAGTACCTCCCTGATGTTCATAGGTTTTAGTCTAGCTGACTAAAACTAGGTGTGCAAGAACCCTCTTTCCCGGACGCCGTGTCATCGCGCGCGAGTCGATCCCGCGAAACTCGCACAATTACGCCCATTCCTGTTGCGGCACAGAAATTCACGATCCACTTACCCTGCATCAACACCGAAAATTACTAGGCATTTGGCATTGCCCGACAACTCCGCCATCTGGGACGATTAGCGCATGACAAGTGCTGAAAGTGGACATCCCGACAAGCCAGTCGTATTCCCCAATCTGAGAGACATCGGAGGAGTAAACGCAGGAACGACTGGCGAGTCCGTTCGTCAATCGTTTACCGCTCAAACGAATTACACCGACTCCCCGCCGGCGACTACAAGTTCGGACTGCTCGGAGTGAAGACCATCTACGACTTGCACACAGAAGTCGAGCGGAGCACAGCACCCGACCCACAATTCGACGGAGTCAGTTCCTACGCACTGGACGTATTGGCCGATGCCACCACTGCCATCTCTGCAAATCTCGCCTCAGTGATCGACAACAAGGTTGCGGTAGCACAAGCCACTAAAGAATTGGGCGATGGTCGCGCAGCTGAGATGATGATCGACACCTACCGGCAGATAATCTCCCTGCCCAGCGTATTGACCCTTACCGGTCACTGTTCGAGGGTCTGGCCGGCAGATATCCGAGCCCCTCACTCTTTCACTGCACAACGGGAAAGGACCGAACAGGTTGGGCGGCAGCAGCATTGCTGAGCATTTTGGGGGTTGATCGATCCGATATCTACCACGATTACCTCCTCACCAATGAGCAACTGATCCCAGCTCTGCATCCGGTATTCATCAAGTTCGAAGCCGCCGGAGGTGATCCCGAATTACTCCGATACATTCTCGGTGTCGAGAAGGAGTCTCTTGATACAGCTTTCGACGAGATGGAGAAGCGATACAGCAACATCGAAGGATACTTCGCCGACGGACTAAAAGTCGAAGAGAGCACAGTCGCCACACTCGAAGAACGTCTACTCGAACCTCGTTGACCCACTTCATCTTCGAAAAAATTGTTCTCCACGAAAAACTGGCCACCCCAATGCGAGTTGGGACGGCCAGTTCGAAATATGTTGCACAACGTGTATGCAGCCAGGAGCGCTATCCGTGCGACAAATCAGTCCAATTCCTTCCGTCGGGCAGGCAGATGCCGGAACGTCACGATCGGTAGGAGCACTGCCAACCCGAGCACACAGAGGCTCGCGCGCAGCGCGACCAATCTGGATTCGACGTTGATCTCTACCGCCCGGTCGAGTTGCGCCGAGGTCAACTCCATTCCGGCAAGGAGACCGCGGAGGTCGCCGTTTGCGACGAAGCTGACCGAACTGGTCGCAACTTCGATTCTGCTGTCGGACCACAGATCCGGGTCGTCGGCAACACTGACCGAGGCGGATTGAGCGAGCACTGACATCAGCACGGCCCCGGCGACGGCGGTACCCGTACACAGCCCCAGAAAGTTCGCCATCCCCCGAGCGCTGCCGATCTCTCCCGAGAGAGACGTAGGACTGGACTCCATGAGCAGTGCACTGCCCGCACTCAACCCGACTCCGATACCGAGACCCAAGCAGACCTCGCTGGCCCAGGTCCACACACCGGACCATTGGTTCGAGATGGTCAGTGCCAGCACGATCACGGACGCGGCAGCAAGCACGTGTGCCCCTGTCAACAGCCAGCGGCAGGCAAGCAATCGCATCAGAGTAGGTGTTGCAGCCGCCGCGACGAGTGCGGCGAGGGAGATCGGTATCAGCATCACTGCCGTACCCAGCGGGCTCTTGCCCAGCACCATCAGCGAATACAACGGCAGCAGGTAGCTCACGCCGGCCATCAGTAGGTTCACCGCGAGCAGGCCACTCAGGCACGCACGGTTTTGCCCCGACCCGAACACCTGGGGATCGAGCAGTGGCGTCCGGTCGCCATCGCGCAACGAGTGTTGGCGGGCGACGAACATGTGCAATACCAGGCCGCCAAGCACCGACAACGCAAGAACGGGCGAGAGGCCGAGCACACTCACGGGTGCAGAATCGGATGCGAGGATTAATCCCCACGTTCCGATCTGATTGATCGCAGCAACCAACAACAGCACACCTACGGCGGAGAGCACGATGCTCGTCTTGTCGATGGCCCCCCGGAACGGAACCCGGGGAAGGACCACGCGGGACGTGATGCCGATCGTTCCGACAATGATGACGAGCAATAGGACGAAGGGCGCCCTCCAACCCCAGGCCTGCACGAGTAGTCCACCGACCAACAGAGCGAGCGCGGCACCGATTCCTGTCGTACCTGCCAGCACCGACACTGCAATTGTGCGTTGCGTACCGGAATATGCCTGGCCGAGAATCGCCAGAGCGTTGGGCACGAGCAGAGCACCGCCGAGTCCGGCTATCGCTTCGCCGGCAATCAACACCGAGACACTCTGCGCCAGAAAACAAGACAGCATGCCGACCGCGTAGATGCCCAAGCCGATCAGCTGAGTGTTCCTGGCACCCAGGACCCCACTGATCTTGCCGCCCGTGACAGTGAAGGCAGCGACGAAGACGCCGTACGCGACAATCGCCAACTGCACGTTCGAGATCGTGGTGTTCAGGCCGTCGACGATCCCGCTGATCGCCATCGGCAGCACCGTAGCGTTGAACACCGATACCAACCCGGTGAAACACACGAGCACTAGAGGTAACCAACTCGCCCTGTGGTGAGTTTCGTCCGCGCACTCTGTTGCCATTACAACGGAGGGTCGCTGATCTGCAGTATCCATCTGTCCACCCCTGATGGGATCGGTCGTGTACTCGGCTGTGGCATATCGGCAACGTTTGTGCCGACGAAAGTGACTGCCCGAGTAGAGCGGCCACCCTCGTCACGGACCTGCTGCCTTCGATCAGGACGGCAAAGTCAGGAACTGCATCGGGACTGTTTCCTCGAAGCGGCGGGAGACGTTGCCTGCGAGTCCGCCCTCGAGCGATGTGTCGCCCATCAGGTCGATCTTGCCTGCCGGCGCGCCCTCGCTGAAGTCCAGCTTGTCGAGATCCACCCACACTACGTTGGGTCGCGTCGTCGAGTCGAAGACGAACCGCTTGTTGGTCAGGTCTGCGACCGTTTGCCAAATCGTCTGTGATGCATAGGGTTTGTCGGGATCAGGAATGCGGAAAGGTTGCGCAGCATTGCGGATGACGCTGAACATTCCGGCGACTGCCTCGACCTCGGTCTTAGGCTCGGGCAATCGGCCTACATAGTAGGCGGCGCGGGCGAACCTGTCGGCTGCCAGCGTGGTCCCGGGCAGCGGCTTGCTGCCGCCGAACCCGTCGACCTCTTTGAGCATTTCGATCTGCTTGTCGTAGGACGGCGAATTGGTCATCACGAGGTGTTTGCGGTCGTGCCAGACAGTGGCCTTGCCGTCGAGGTATTCGATGATCGCCGAATCGCCTGTCGCGTCGTCCAACGCGAGATGAACGGCGGGCACCTCACCGGTCGCCGGATCGCCGAGCGGTACAACCTGAATATCGGACTCGATGATCCACGCGGCAGCATCCGCAACGGTGGAGAAATTGTCCAGGAAATACTGCAACCAGATCGCCATGCTCAAAGCCGGCTTCGACGTGTCATGAGTACCGTAATCCGATTCCGCGAGCCACAGGATGTGGCCGGACAGGCCGGCCTCGTTCATGCCGTCCACTGTCATCATGTCGTAGGCTCCGGCCACGACACTGCCGTATTCGGCGGTCCAACCGAGAGAGCCGCCGACGCCGTCGTTACGTTTGATCCCCCGGGGAAGCAACCACAAATTTGTTCCGGTGTCGCGGTGATAATCCATGTTGCGGCCGACGAGAACGGCCCCGGCGGCATCAGGCCACATTACTCTGGTACACATCATTTCACCTTCCATAGATTCGAGAAAATCGGTAGGCGTCGACCTTTTCAGCGCCACATCAGATTTGGGAAGTACTGTCCGAGAGAATAATCCCGGAAACCGGGAGATCGTTCGCCTGGATTGGCGCCAGCGTGGAACACGCCGGGCACCCATCGTCACTGCGGGTTCAATTAGTGGACTTATTGCGGCGGGTGGTAAGCAGGCCAGCGATCCAACCGAGAAGAAGGATCACCACGAGGGTGAGCCAGAGTGGTGACTGCACGGATACCCAGAACAGTTGGATCGTGGTCGTGCTTCGGTTCTGGAGAATGAAGATCACCGCCAGCACCACCAACACCGCGGCGAGGATGTTACGCGGGGTGAGCAGCAATTGTACGGAAGTTTTCTGGGTGTCCGGGCTCATGGAAGGTACCTTTCGTCATCGCAGTCAGTGAGTATTCAGCCTGAGGCCGGCTCTTCGAACGCAACTCTTGCCGGATTCTACTGTCAGTTCAAGGCTTTCGCTTTGAGCTGGTCGAACTTCTTGGTGGTTATAGTGCGGCGTCGAGCAGCGCACGCGCATCGGTAATCTGCGCTGCCGGGCCCGTCCCAGCCACATTCTCGAGGTACTGATCCGTTGCCGTGCGTGCTGCGAGTTGGCGTTCGCCTATTCCGCGGCCGCGGACGAGAATGTAAAGGAATGCGGTCAAGTAGGGCACGATGACGAGAAGAATCAACCGCGGCCGCCGCGGATGACGAAGCCCTTCTCCGGTTCCTTGATTCCGTCGAGTGCACCGCCGGGCAACGTCAACCGTTCGAGAACGGTGATCTTGTTTCCGGCCATTCGGCCGTCACGGATCATGAATGCCGCACCTGCAAGCGATGCAAGTCCGGAACCGACGAACCATGCAGTCTTGTCATCCACCCCCGCAGGCTTGCGTAAACGGGCGAATGCTTCGTAGTTTCCACTACTGTAATACATTGTGCCCCATTCTATTCAGAGTTGTAACGGCAGAATCCCTCACCCGATGCAATGCCGAGTTTGACCTTGTTAATGTAATTTTCCGTGAGCTACGCTGTGAGCGGCTGCGATTCGACGTCACCGTGCGCCATGATGCCGTAGGGCGTGATGAGCCCCGATGAATCACAGGCATGACGGTCTCGCAAACGGTAGTGAATTCAGCCTGCTTCTGCCATTGCCGGCAAGGGCCGACTGCTCTTGCCGAGAAATACCGCGGAGGCAAGCAGGAAGAAAACAGCACCGACGAAGGTCCCGATATTGGCCATGTTGGGGTCCAGCGTATTCCCGTCACGAAGTATGAAGGACCCGATGGCGGACACACCGAAGGCAATGGATCCGAGTGTATTGAGCCACACGCTTTGCCATTCCGTCGATCGTGGCGCCCAGTACGTGTTCGATCGCAACAGAATAAGCACCGCAAGACCACTCGATACCAAAAATGCAATCGAGCCTTCCGCGTTGGGGTTCCAGACGAGGTGCATCTCCCCGCGCACATTGAGATCGTGCAGCGCCGATCCGGTGCTGATGTTGAACAAAATCGTGCCGAGAAACTGCACTGCTGCCGACAACCACTCAGCACGGACTGCGAGTTTACCGGAGTCCGTGGTGGTTGCCGGCCCGCTGAGCACCAATTGGATAAATGCTGCTCCGGTGAAGAACCACGAACCGGCGAAGAAGAAAATATTCGCGAGTGTCGCACCGAAGAGCACCGATAGGTAGGGGGCTGAACCGAGCGCAAACAGAGTGGATCCGATCACGAAGCCCCAGGACTGCATTCGCAGTGTCGGGTGAATTAACATGTGCGGCAGCATAGTTCAACTGACAAGAATTTTTGCAAGATCTGTAACATCACCTGCAGATTGCCGGCAGGACTTACGTCTCAGCCCACTTCGGTGGAGAGAGTCGGTGCCGAGCCAGAACCTCAGATCTTTTCTCAATTCGCCCGTAATGTCCGAATCTTGATGTTAATGTGCTGCTTATGACAGCCACCTCAAAAGCTGGACACCGTTTACTGTTCCGCAATGTTCGCATCTTCGACGGAGTATCGCCCTCACTCATTACAGGCGATGTTCTGATCGACGGCGACACGATTGCGGGAGTCTCGGAATCCCCCGTGGGTAATGATCCGAGCCGAGAAACAACTGTCATCGATGGCGGCAACCGAGTCCTGATGCCCGGCATGAGTGACGCCCATGTGCATTTGGTCGGCAATGCCAACTCCTACCTCGATATGGTCAGCGGCACCGAAGCCCACATCGCCCTCAACGGCCTCGCCGAGGCGAAAAACATGCTGCACCGTGGGTTCACCACGGTGCGCGACATGGCCGGTGACACCAGCAGCATCAAATCCGTGATCGATCGAGGACTGTTCGAAGGTCCTCGTATCTATCCTTCCCAGGCTGCCATTTCGCAAACCAGCGGACACGGCGACTTCGGATTCGTCTACGAGTGTCCAACTGCGCTCGGCGGCAACCAAAGTCGCGCCGAAGAAATCGGTTTCATGAGGGTGGCCGACGGACCCGACCGAGTACTCGCTGCCGTACGTGAACAGTTGAAAAAGGGTGCATCGCAAATCAAGGTGATGGTCGGCGGCGGCGCAGCATCGATGTACGACCCGCTGTACACAGTCCAGTTCACCGATCCGGAACTACGTGCTGCAGTGCATGCGGCCACCGACTACGGAACCTACGTCGCTACACACGTCTACAACGTCACCGGTATCCGCCGGGCGATCGATGCCGGTGTGAAATCCATCGAGCATGGGCACCTTGCCGACGAACCGACTATTGCTTTGCTGGCAGAGAAAGAAATCTGGCTCTCACTGCAACCTTTCGCGCTCGGCGATCACCACTATCCGGATCCTGATCGCGCCGGCAAGGATCGCGAGATCTGCAGCGGCACCGACAAAGTCTACGAGTGGGCGCGTAAGTACGGCGTCAAAACTGCTTGGGGCACAGACCTTCTCCTGGAACCACAACTCGCACCGAGGCAGAGCGAAATGGCAGCCCGCCTCGGCGACCACTACAGCAACATCGACGCACTCCGCGTCCTCACCTCCGGGAATGCCGAACTATTCCGCCTTGCCGGCGAGCGTGATCCGTACCGGCAGGCACCGTTCGGAGTAATAACCAAGGGCGCCTGGGCCGATGCGCTCCTCGTCGACGGAAACCCTCTCGAGGATCTCAGCCTCCTGGCCGACCCGTCCAAGCGACTGTCGGTCATCGTCAAGAACGGTCAGATCGTCAAGAACATCCTGTAATTCATCAATTCATGGCGTAAACATTCAACGAAGGCACCTCACGTGAGAGTTCCACTCACATGTGACGTTTCTTCGTGCGCGTTTCTGACCTGACACCGAACATATGGGAGGCCACGGTGGTCGAAGTACGTTCCGAAAGTTGGCAATTGCCCGAGGAACGCAGCACCACAGGAACATTGGTGTCTGCCCGCGAGATCGAACTTCACGGCCCTTGGGGGCATGTGTTCGGCCCACTCGATGTCGACATCGATCAGGGTGGCGTGACGATCCTGGCCGCACAGGCCGGTGCCGCACGCACTGCGCTGCTGATGGCACTGTGCGGCCGAATGCGCTTGTCCGGCGGTTCACTGACTGTGCTGGGCTCGGATAAACCGTCAAAGATGTTGGCCAACTCCGCCATTGCGTGCATGAACGAACTCGACGAGGTTCGTCCGTCGGTCACCGTAAGAGATCTTGTGACCGAACAATTGCGGTGGAACTCACCGTGGTACCAGTTCGTACCCCGGGTAGACGATTCGGGTGTCAAGGAGATGTGCGCAGAAACGTTCGGTGACATCGACCTGCCACACCTCAATGCCTTCGTCGACGATCTCCCCGAAATCCAACAGTTGCTGCTGCGAATAGCGGTCGCCAACACCAAACGCCCACCGCTGCTGGTAGTCGGACGCATCGACAAGATCGCCGACGACAATGAACGTGCCGCCTTACTGGAACGTCTTGTCGCACTAGGTGAATACCAATCCGTAATCACCGCGGACGTCAACGCACTTCCGTCGGACACCGGAGTCCACGCAGTTGTGAACATGCAGGGCCTTCTGGGCGCCGGCGATGTCGGCGTCATGACCGAGGTGAGGTGAGCGATGCTGGCAGGTATTTCTCTGGGCAGTGACTCCAAACGCTACCTCCGCGGCGCCATGCCGCGGATCGCGATCGTCACCATCATCTTATTGCCGTTGCTCTACGGCGCAATGTACTTGTGGGCCTTCTGGAATCCGTTCGGGGCGGTGAACAAGATCCCCGCAGCGATCGTCAACAACGACAGCGGGCGAACATCGACAGGCCAACGGGTCGATGCCGGCGATCAGGTCGTCAAGTCACTCATCGCCTCCGGACAATTGGATTTGAACGAGGTTTCGGAACAGGAGGCCGAAGCCGGACTGGCAAGCGGCAAGTACTATTACACGATCACCTTGCCGGAAAACTTCAGCGAAGCGGTCGAGTCGCCGAACGGGACCAACCCCGAGAAGGCGAATCTGAACTTCACCTTCAACGACGCCAACAATTACCTGGCCACCATAATCGGACAGGACGCCTCCGAGCAAGTAATCAACCAGGTCAACTCTTCGGTCGGAGCACAAGGCGTCGGCCAGGTCCTCTCGGGTCTACAGACCGCCGGGTCAGGTCTGGGTCAGGCCGCCGACGGAGCGAACACCCTCGCATCCGGTATCGACACCGCGAAGAGCGGAGCCGACCAACTCAGCTCCGGCGCCAACGAACTCTCCACCAACATGGTCACGGCGCGAGACGGTTCTGCGCAGCTGGCCACAGGTGCCGACCAACTCGCGACAGCAATCGATGGTGTCACCAACCCGTTGCTCACCGCACTGGGATCCGGCGCGGTCCCTGATATCGGTTCCCAGGCATCACAACTGAGTCGATCGCTCACCGCTCTGGGCGATCGGTTACCGCAATCACCTCGAGTGACAATGGCTCCTGCGATTCAGCAACTTGTCGATCTTCTCGGACCTAATGCCGATCCTCTTGTCAAGCAGGCAGTTGCGGCCCTCACCGTCACCGAAGGTCAAAGCGACACTGCCGCACTGCGAGAGGAGATCGCTCAACTCAGCAACGACGCCCGTGCACTCGAGTACCAGCTGACCGACCCGTCCAGTCCGCTGCAATCCTCCCTCGCGCTGCTCAGTGACGGCGGGTTGGCATCCGATGTCCGGCAACTACGCAATGGAGCCGACGAGCTCAGCTCCGGAGCCAAGACCCTGAACTCCGGCCTGATCCAGTTGACCGACGGTAGCGTCCAACTCGCGAGTGGCGCCGACCAACTCAGCTCCGGAATGACCGAGTTGCAATCGGGTTCCACTGAACTCGCCGACGCACTCAAGAAGGGCGCCGGACAAGTACCCAGCTGGACGGACGAACAGCGCACTGCTACTGCAGAAACCCTGTCGACTCCGGTCGCACTCAATCAGAAGTACACGAATGAGGCGCCCACGTTCGGTACCGGATTCGCGCCGTTCTTCCTCTCTTTGGCGCTGTTCGTCGGATGCATCATCACTTGGATGCTGTTGACCCCGTTGCAAGCCCGCGCAACAGTCAGCGGTCTCGGCTTGTATCGGACGGTGCTCGCTTCCTACTGGCCGGCACTGCTGATCGGCATCCTCCAGGTGGTAACGATGTACACGGTGGTGCACATCGGCGTCGGCCTGGATGTCAAACACGTCGCTGGAACGATCCTGTTCCTGATGCTGGTCTCGGCGACCTACCTGGCGATGATCCAGATGTTCAACGCCCTCTTCGGAGTCGCTGTCGGCCGGGTCGTGACGTTGGCATTCCTCATGCTGCAACTGGTGTCCGCCGGCGGCATCTATCCTGTGCCCACAACGGCCAAGCCTTTCCAGTACATCCATCCGTTCGATCCGATGACCTACACAGTCAACGGCCTCCGACAGCTCATCACCGCTGAACACGTCGATTCGCGACTGTGGATAGCCATCGCTGTACTTGTCTGCATTCTGCTCGGCTCGATGACTGTCAGTGCACTCTCGGTCAGGCGCAACCGTCGATACACGATGGAACGTCTGTACCCACCGATCGAGGTGTGATGCGAACTGGGCGGCAACCATCCCGAAGCCAACCCGCCATGACCGGACCCAACCACTAATCGCACCCGAAACATATTGGAGGATAAGATGTCAGATAGCTTTGCAGCCCCCACCGAGACCCTCGCACCGGCGTACACGGGTCGACTCGGTACCGATGCGATCCCCGCCCTCAAGTTGCCCAAGGCCGAAACGGACCCCGAAGCTGTCTACCGCTTCATCCACGACGAATTGATGCTCGACGGAAGCTCACGACTGAACCTGGCGACCTTCGTCACCACCTGGATGGACCCTCAAGCAGATCGTTTGATGGCCGAAACCTTCGACAAGAACATGATCGACAAGGACGAATATCCTGCAACCGCAGAAATCGAAACACGTTGCGTAAACATGGTTGCCGACCTGTTCCACGCCGACGATCTGACATTGGATCCCGCATCTGCAACAGGTGTTTCTACCGTCGGATCCTCCGAAGCAGTCATGCTCGGTGGCCTCGCGCTCAAATGGCGCTGGCGGCAGCGTCGTGAGAGCGAAGGCAAGGATGCCACACGGCCGAATCTCATCCTCGGCAGCAACGTGCAGGTCGTCTGGGAGAAGTTCTGCCGTTACTTCGACGTCGAGCCGAAGTACCTGCCGATGGAAAAGGGTCGCTACGTCATCACCCCCGAACAGGTACGTGACGCCGTGGACGAGAACACCATCGGTGTCGTCGCAATTCTCGGCACCACCTTCACCGGCGAACTCGAACCGGTCGCCGAGATCGCCGCCGCGCTCGACGCGATCGCCGCAGGCGGTGGCCCCGACGTGCCGATCCATGTCGACGCTGCAAGTGGTGGATTCGTAGTCCCCTTCCTGCACCCGGAATTGGAGTGGGACTTCAGGGTTCCGCGGGTCGTCTCGATCAACGTCAGCGGCCACAAGTACGGCATGACCTACCCGGGCATCGGTTTCGTCGTCTGGCGCTCGAAAGAACATCTCCCCGAGGACTTGGTGTTCCGGGTCAACTACCTCGGTGGCGATATGCCGACCTTCACGCTCAACTTCTCGCGATCAGGCAATCAGGTCGTCGGGCAGTACTACAACTTCATCCGCCTCGGTGTTGCCGGGTACACCCAGATCATGGAATCGCTCCGTGACACGGCAATAATGTTGTCGTCGGCGATCTCGAAGATCGATTCCTTGCGGATCATCACCGACGGCACCGCCATCCCGGTCCTGTCATTCGAAGTTGTCGGGGATCCCGGCTTCACGGTGTTCGACATCTCGCACGAGCTGCGAGCGGCCGGATTCCAGGTACCGGCATACACAATGCCGGCTGACGCCGAGGACGTGGCAGTTCTGCGAATCGTCTTGCGAGAGGGATTCAGTCGAGATCTCGCGCATAAACTGGTAACGACCCTCGCGTCAGTCGTCGAACAGTTACGCGAGACCAACGGAGGCAGACCGGCAAAGGCCGCGTTTGCTCACTGATCTACACCGCTGTGCACCCTTATTGACCGTGCGACGGCATATGAAGTGTCATGACACATGAAAGTGGACGCAATGTCATGACACTTCACATAACCGCCCGCGGTTCATGAAGGCGCACAACAGGGATCAGCGCCAACGCGACTGGCCATCGAGGGGAATGGTCGAACCCGTCAGGTAGCCGGCGACTTCGCCGACAAGAAACCTGCCTCAGCCCCGTCGATCCTTGAGATGACCCTTGACCGACTCCACCGACACGCCACTCCGCTTGTACGCACGGCGCCCGGCATCGGTAGCCAACCATCGTGCGATGCGGCCCGCCAGCAGTGGACAGTTGCGCCGCACCCCATTTTTGCCTGGTGACCGTATTCTGTTCACTCGACTCGTGTTGTGTTGTGGAGGCGACGCTCTCGCCCACTCACTCGGATCGTCGGGCACGTTCCTGCCCGTGAAGGGAATTCACATGGCCAGCGTCACTTTCGACTGCGCAACCCGCTCATACGGGGGTTCGGATCGACCTGCACTAGACCAACTCGACTTGGAAATCGCAAATGGGGAGTTCCTCGTTCTCGTCGGGCCGTCCGGCTGCGGAAAGTCGACTTCCCTGCGCATGCTTGCGGGACTCGAGCCTATCGATTCGGGTCGAATCCTGATCGGTAATCGCGATATCACTGACGTAGAACCTCAGAATCGTGACATCGCAATGGTCTTCCAGAACTACGCGCTCTACCCGCACATGACAGTCGGAGCGAATATGGGCTTTGCCCTCAAGATCGCTGGAGTGCCGAAACAGGAGCGTGAATCGCGGGTTCTCGAAGCCTCGCGGATTCTCGATCTCGAACCATATCTCGATCGCAAACCCAAAGCGCTATCCGGTGGGCAGCGACAACGAGTTGCCATGGGAAGAGCCATCGTTCGCAATCCTCAGGTCTTTCTCATGGACGAACCACTGTCCAATCTCGACGCAAAACTGCGGGTACAGACGCGCACTCAGATCGCGTCGCTGACGCGCCGACTGGGTGTCACGACGGTGTATGTCACCCACGATCAGGTCGAGGCCATGACCATGGGGGACCGTGTTGCAGTACTCAAAGACGGTGTCCTACAACAGGTCGACACACCGCGCCGGCTCTATACCAGTCCCGCCAACATTTTTGTCGCCGGATTCATCGGCTCACCCGCAATGAGTTTCATCGATCTTGACATCAACGAGGGTGAGATGTCGCTCGGTGGGACGGTCTACCGAGTCCCACGTTCTGTAGCCGACGCTGCTCTGACTCCCAAGATCACCGTGGGAGTCCGACCGGAGTCATTCGAAATGGTCGACCGCGGAATCCCGGTAACGGTCGACGTCGTCGAAGAACTTGGAGCCGACGCATATGTGTACGGCCATACGATGATCGACGGAAATCGTCACGAACTCGTAATTCGATCGAAGGCGAATACGCCGCCACCGATCGGCTCACGGATCGACGTGCTCCCCGTCGCCGCAAGTATGCACCTGTTCGACCCGACAACCGGAACCCGACTGTCCACGGAGGACAGCACCGTGCACGTTTGACGTCAACTGATTGACGCACCAGGTCCCGCCGCAATGTCCAACTGCGGCGGGACCTTGTTGTTCCATTGCGGTTATATGGACTGAGGCTCAAGCATTTCGGCCCTCGCCGCCACAAGATCCTCCAGGTCCGAGACCGATTTTCCCGCCAACGTCTCCCATACGATCACGGCCGGATTATCACCGAGACTCACCATGTTGGGGACACCCAACACGACTGCACCCGCTGCGCTCGCCGAAGCCAACCCCGGAATCGAATCCTCGATCGCCACAATGCGATCCATCGAAATCGGACCTTCCAGAATGGAAAGTTCCTTCATCGCACGCAGATACGGCTCTGGATGAGGCTTGCCTCGCTCGACCATGTCGCCCGTGATCATGAGCGAAAATGTCTCTGGCGGTAGCGCGCTCACTACAGCCTCCGCCAGCGGCGCTTCACTCATCGTCACCAGCACACACGGGATGCCGGCCTCACGAAGCTGCGCCAACAACTCACGGGCGCCTGGACGCCATTCAATCGACTCACGCACTCCCGCTACAACCGCTGCGACCAATTCGTCGACGATCTCGCGGATCGACAGATCCGCACCCGCCGATTGGAGCACCTCTGCAGAATCCGGTAAGGCATTCCCTACCAGCGCAAGAGCTTGCTCGTCACTCCACTCCACGTTGTACCGCGACAGCAAGGCTCGTTCTGCCGCATGCCAACTCGGCTCGGTATCAACCAGAGTGCCGTCCATATCCCAGAAGACCGCTTGCAACATCAGGACTTCCTTTCTTCGTGTGTATCCACATAGTCAATCGATGGAACGGTGCGCACCACAACACCCTGCGCGCGAATACTCTCGAGAACCTCCACCGCTGCGCCGTCATCGGTGATCAACTCGTTGATCACATCCCATCCGCCCACTCTGTGTAGTGAGGTCTGCCCCAACTTCGAACTGTCCATCAGGAGAATCCGGCGGCCGGCGCACCGAATCATCTCGGATTTGAGCCGAACGACCTTCTCTTCTTGGTGGTAGATGCCATCGTGATCGGCACTCGACGTCGAGAAGTACAGAGCGTCCACTCGCAGCTCGCGTACCGCTTTGGCTGCACCCTCACCAACAAATGACTCGTGACCGGAATCGAAATCGCCGCCGATCGCAGTCACGGAAATACCTGTCACACTGGATAGTTCATGGAGCGAAGGCAGATAGTTCGTGACGACCCGCAACTCTTCGATGTCGATCAGATACTGAATCATCTGCGAGGCAGTGGTGGAATCGTCGAGCATCACCACCTGTCCGGGGGAAACTCCGGACGCGGCGACTGCGCCGATCGCGAGCTTCTGAGGTAGCGCGATTCGACGCCTCAGCGCCGCAGCAATCTCGTAGCTGCTGGTCCGTTCGATACTCACTCCACCCCTGAACTTTCGGACGATGCCACGCCGTTGAAGTTCGTCGAGATCACGGTGAACCGTCATCAAGGAGATATCGAAGTGCGCGGCCAGTGACTGCGCTGACGCCGATTCATCCGCCATCAAGCATTCAAGGATACCGTCCAGCCGTTCTTGTCTGGTGTGGGTGATCAATCGTCGAGTCATCCAAGACCTTGCTGTTGCCGGTGCGATTACGAACCATTTATATCACTCTTCTTGATATGAATGCTCGATGAACTAGTTAAGAATCTTGGGCATCAGAACCGAAACATCCGACCATCTCACACCTGACTCTTCGCCGCACAATTTCTTAATTACGCTGCTAGACAGGATAATTAAGAAAACAAACGGCCATTGCGACATTGCTGCCGCAGCCCAAATGCCCATTTGACGGAGATCCGAGCGAGTGAAACGATCACGTCGATCCACGAAGAGATAACAACGCACATGTGATTTGCATTGTCTCGCATCAAGAAAGCGATATCCCGGAAGAATGGTCTCGACATGTCGTTGACAACGCAGCGCCCGGCACTGACGGAGCTTTCCGCTCCCCCGAGTCGCGTATCAGAGTCGGGGCGCAAAGCACGAAGGCCTAGACGCAAGGGCTACAAGCTTTTTGTCCTCTTCACCTTCCCGAATCTCCTGTTGATTGCCGTATTCGCCTACTGGCCGGTCATCGGCAACATCTGCCTCAGCCTCACCGAATGGGACATGATTGCGCCGACACCTCTGTTCGTCGGCATCGACAACTACACAAAACTGTTCAGCGATCCGGAATTTCTCGGTGTTTTGCGGTTGACCGTGGTTTGGGTTGTCGTGATCGTCGGCGTCAGCTTGACGGCCGGACTCTCCCTGGCATGTCTGTTCAACCGCAAATCCCATGGGAGTACGGCAGTTTCGGCACTGGCTTTCTCACCGCACATTCTGTCTGGTGCCGCAGTCGCCGCAATCTGGCTCTTCATATTCGATCCGAATTACGGGTTGTCTCGTGCGGTGTTCGGGCTGTTCGGTGCTGATTCACCGCACTGGACGACGTCAAGTTCGTGGGCGATGCCTGCTCTGATCATCGTCGCGGTGTGGAAGGGTATCGGCTTTGTTGCCATCGTCTATCTGGCGGCGCTTCAGTCGATGCCGACCGATGTGCTCGAGGCTGCGCGTCTCGACGGAGCCGGCGCGTGGCAGACATTCCGCCACATCACCCTGCCGCTCCTGTCGCCGACCACGTTCTTCCTCCTCATCACCCAAGTCATCAGTGCATTTCAGTCCTTCGATGTAATCGCGATGATGACCAGCGGCGGACCTGCAGGTTCCACAACCACGCTCAGCTGGTTCATCTATCAAGAAGGATTCAAGACATTCAGTGCCGGCACGGCTGCTGCGTCGTCGATGGTGATGTTCGTCGTCTTGATGGGCGTCACCGTGTTCCAGATGCGATTCATCGAGAAGAAAGTGCACTACTGATGTCCGTAATCTCGAGAACCACCACACCTGAAACTATGAAACGGCCACGAACCACTCATTCCCGCCGCCGGTTTCACTGGTCCTGGGTCGGACTGGCCGCCGTGGGACTTGCCTTCGCAATACCGTTCTACTGGATGATTTCGTCGGCCCTCAAGCCGCAGAGCGAGATCTATCAATGGCCGCTACGCATCATCCCCAGCCACTTGGCGTGGGAGAACTTCAGCCATGCGTGGAACGCCGTGCCGTTCGGCAATTTCTTCGTCAACTCGCTGATAGTCACGGTCGTCGGTGCCACCGCCAAGGTCACGTTGGCGATATTTAGTGCCTACGCTTTCGCCTTCCTACCGTTCCCCGGCAAGAAGTGGCTCTTCCTCGCAGTCCTGGGCGCGTTGATGGTACCCGGACACGTCACCCTGCTGATGAATTACATCACCATCGGTAATCTCGGAATGATCAACAGTTACGCCGGAATCATTCTGCCTGGCCTCGCCAGCGCATTCGGCACCTTCCTTTTGCGGCAACACTTTCTGGGACTTCCGAAGGAAGTAATGGAAGCCGCCGAACTCGATGGAGCTGGACACCTCCGAAAGCTCTTCTACATTGCACTGCCGATGTCCGTACCCGCTGTTGTCACCGTCGGATTGATCGCTGTTATCGATGAATGGAATGACTTCATCTGGCCCCTCCTCGTCACCAACTCCGTTCAAATGCGCACTCTTCCCGTCGGTCTGATGGCCCTCAAAGAGAGCGAGGGGGTCAGCAACTGGGGCTCGATCATGGCTGGTACCACGATGGTCGTCCTCCCCATGTTGCTGGTCTTCCTCTTTGCCCAACGATTCATCGTTGCCGGTCTCGCCGGAGCGTCACTGAAGCGCTGACCTGTCTCGATTCTCCGCACTTCCCTTGCCATTTCAGCACCCTCCAGGAGATACCACCGTGTCATTCTTTACCCGATCAGGCTCCGCATCACAGCCTGTGAACATCAGTCGCCGCAGCTTCCTCACTGCTGCTGGCATGACGGCAATCGCCCTTCCCATTCTCGCTGCATGTGGCAGCCCTGCGGGCGGGACATCATCTTTCTCCGCACCGGATGTCAAGCCCCCCACTGAGTTTGCCGGACGAACCAATGTCGTCATCTGGAGCCCGTGGTCGGGAAATAACCACGAAGTCTTCACCGGTGTCCTCGACGGATTCAATCGGTCGCAGACCGACATCTACGCCGAGGTACAGCAGTTCAACGGATACGACGGAGTAACCGAGAAGATCGCGGCCGGACTGCAGGCCAGGCAGATACCTGACATCGGTGTCTTCTCCGACGTCTCGTGGAACAAGTTCTTTCTCAACGACACCCTCGAACCACTGGATGGCTACTTCGACAAGAACTTCGGTCGGGGTGCGTTTAACGAACGCCTCTTCGACGAGGGCGTGGTTCGCGGTGAATCCTTCTGGCTCCCGTTCGGTCGATCGACACCCCTCTTCTACTACAACAAGGAGATCTTTGCCGCCGCCGGTCTACCGGACCGCGCTCCCGCGACCTGGGACGAATTCCGTTCGTGGGGAAAGCAGATCACGGGTCAGAATTACAATGGCAACTCTCTGAAGATGCGCGCATATACCGGCGCCGACGATTGGTACATGCAGGGTCTCGTCTGGAATTTCGGTGGGGCGATCTCCGAAGGCCTCGATGTCACTGTCGACTCGGCCGCCGCAATTGCTGCAGCGGAGTTCGACCGCGCAGTGGTCAATGACGACAAGAGCGGCTATCTCGCACAGGACGTCAACAACGATTTCATGAACGGTCAGGTGGCAACGATTACGAACTCGACCGGATCTCTGACCGGGCTCATCAAAGGCTCTCCCTTCGAGGTGGGGGCAGGCTTCTTACCTCAGCAGAAAACTCACGGGGTGCCGACCGGCGGCGCTGGTCTCGGCATCATGAAAAACGCCAGCCCAGAACGCAAGGACGCTGCGGCCCAGGTACTTGCGTACTTGTCCGGCGAGGAAGCGTCGTCCACCTGGACCGTCGGAACGGGATACCTGCCCTCGACGATAGCCGCTGCAAACTCTACAAAAGTCCGCCAGGTCATGGCCGACAATCCGAGTTACAAGTTGGCCGTCGACCAACTCGAATTGGCACGGCAACCCGACCCGGTTCGCCGGTACGTGCAAAGCACCATCATCGAGATGCGCACCGCGATCCAAAAGCTGTACACCGAAAATGCCGATCCCGCCGCAACTCTGAAAGCGACGGCAACCAAACTGCGCGCCGATACCGAGTCCGTGCGCAAGGTCTACGAAAGCAAGGTCGCCTGACAATGCGATCCGAATCATTCACCCTGGTCGGCCATCGCGGCGCCATGGGCCACGCGCCGGAAAACAGCATCGCGTCATTTCGCCTCGCCGAGCAGATGGGCGTGGACGAGATCGAGTTGGACGTGCGATTAACCGCGGATGGCGTTGCCATCGTGCTCCACGATGCAACACTCGATCGCACTGCCGCCGACGGTTCCGGCCGTGGACTCGGCCCTGTCGCGGAATTGAACTTCGACCAGATCAAAGACATCGAATTGGATTCAGGACGCGGCGTCCTCACCTTCGAGGAAGCGCTCGACAACACCACCGTCACCCTGCAGGTAGAGATCAAAGCTATCGAGGTGGTTCCGGAACTGGGACGGATCGCGCAGGCACGCCCGGACGACGCTCAACGCATACAGTTCACGAGCTTTTCAGCCGACGCACTGCATGCAGTCGCCGAGGTCGCGCCCTTCGTTCCGCGCGGATTGATCGTGGCGGCCTACCCCGATGCCGACAACCACCCGGCGGGCATCAGATCTGTCCTGGCGTCTACCGGCTCGGGTGCCTTCTACTGCGGTTGGAACGGGCTGACCGCAGATCTGGTCCGCGAGCTCCACGAAGCCGGACTGCAGGTTCATGCTTGGCCGCTGAAGACTTCCGACGATGCGGTCCGCGCCCTAGAACTCGGAGTGGACGGCACCACCACCGACTTCCCGGCAGATGCCAAGCAATGGCTTGCCTGCGCCCACACGGCAGGAGGTCAGCCCCAACGCGACTGGCCACCGTCGAGGGGAATCGTCGCACCTGTCAGGTAGCCGGCATCTTCGCCAACGAGGAAGACGATCGCGCGTCCGATATCCGCTTCGGGATCGCCGACGCGGCCGAGGGGAATGCCGGCAACGAAGGCAGCAGCCTCTTCGGGGTTCTTGTCCATCCACCACTGCAGAGCGGGCGTCTGGGCGTGCGGCGCGACATTGAGGACGCGGATGTTGTCCTTGCCCCATTCGCAGGCCGCAGCACGGGTAAGTGAGCGCATGCCTTCTTTGATGGAGCCGTAAGCACCGTAGTTGCTGGCATCCCAACGGACGGCCGCCGAGGTAACCATGTTGATGATGACGCCGCCGCCGCGAGCGTCCATGTGCGGATGCGCTGCCCGCATCATGCGCAGAGTCGCAAGCGGACCGGTTGCGAAAGAGCGCTCGAAATCCTCGTCGAGCACGCTGAGCAGCGGGCCGGGCTTGCAGTCGTTGGCATTGTTGACCAAGATATCGATTCCGCCGAACAGTTCGACCGTACGGTCCACAGCTGCGGTGATGTCGTCCTTGTTGCTGACGTTGCAGACAACAGCCTCGCCGCGGCCGCCGATGTCGGCGAGCAGTCCGCAGGTGGTGTGGAGCTTGGATTCGGTGCGCCCGGCAACCGCGATGACGGCACCTTCCTTGGCCAATGCAAGTGCGATTCCTTGTCCGATTCCCTGGCCGGCACCGGTGATCAGTGCAACTTTGCCGTCGAGCTTGCCCATGTGATTACTCCAATGTCCTTGACGCGGGGACTGGTCGATTCTGGTGACTGCCGGTGTTTGTCGTCTACACTCGACTTACTAAACAACCAAGCACTTGCTTGACCCTAAAGTGTGCGACCATGCCGCGTCAATCATATTGGGCGGCAATTCAGCTCGGCCCCGCATCAGGAAGGCTCCACCGTGTCACTCCCCAACCCTGTCGATTTCAGCGGACGTTCGGTGGTCGTCACCGGCGGCACCAAGGGCATCGGCTTCGTCATCGCCGAAACCTTCCTGGCCGCCGGCGCAAACGTACTTGTCTGTGGCCGAAACGAGCCGGAAACGCTCCCCTCGGCCGACGGCCGCACTGCAGCTTTCAAAGCTACGGACGTCCGTGATCCCGCAGACGCCGCAGCCCTCGTTCAGGAAGCCGTCGACCTTTACGGCCGCGTCGACGTCCTGATCAACAACGCCGGCGGCTCCCCCGACGCCGATGCAGCCACCGTCTCCCCGCGTTTCGTGGAGAAGATCGTGGCATTGAACCTGCTGGCTCCCTTCAACGTTGCGCAGGCAGCCAACGCTGTGATGCAGACGCAGGACGACGGCGGCGCCATCATCAACATCGGCAGCGTCTCGGCCATCGATCCGCAGCCCGGTACCGCCGCCTACAGTGCTGCGAAGGCCGGACTACTGGTCCTGACAAAGGCTTTGGCGCTCGAGTGGGCCCCCAAGGTTCGCATCAATCACATCACCACCGGGCTGATCCGCACCGAGGCTGCAGCATCGGTGTACGGCGACGGCTCTGCTGTCACCGCCACACTTCCGATGGAGCGCATGGCTGTACCGTCGGACATCGCGAATTCCTGCCTGTTCCTGGCCAGCCCGCTTTCCTCGTACGTCAACGGTGCCGACATTGCCGTTCACGGCGGCGGCGAGTACCCGGCCCGCTACATGGCGATGCGCGAGAACTGAAACAGCCCACAAGGAAGCCCCTGAGCGAATGCTCCGGGGCTTCCTTATTTGTATGAACAACTGCGGGGCGCGACGGGGATCAAGCGCCCCGCAGTTGCGACTGTGGGTGCTACGAGGCGGAGAAGCTCACTCGCGCACCGGAAATTGCCAGCTGTCCGTCCTTGTATACCTGGAATGCCAGATCCTCCGAAGTTCCCCACGCCGCGATGGACGGAGTCTCACCCGGATGGATGGCAGCCGCGAAACGACCCTCGAGGCTCACGAGATCAGCCGGGTGAACTCCGGTGACACGAGCGAGTTCGAGCGTGCTGGCCGCCAAGGTGCACAGGCCGTGCATGATCGGACGCGGCTGGTTGATACGCGCTGCGGCCTCGGGATCGATGTGGATGTGGTGCATGTCGCCGAGGAGTCGGTACATCGCCGTCTGGTTCTCGGCGGTGGTCAGGACACCTGTCAGCGAAGGGTCACCCGTGGGCTCGGCCGGACGCGACGGTCCGCGTTCCCCACCGAATCCGCCGGCACCGGGAGCGAACAGCGACCAGGTTGCGACGAAGTACTCGCACTCCACCTTCACCTCGAACACTGCAGCAGCGCCCTTGTCCCACACCTCGCCGACGGAAGCCTTCAGTGCCAGCTCACCGCTGCGGGGCAGCGGGGCAAGCACTTTCAGTTCCTGGGAGCCGTGAAGTGCGGTCGACGTGTCGAACGCACCCTGCGAGCCCAACGCATCCGGAGCCCACTGTGCGAGCGTCAGAGCGAAGGTCGGCAGTACCCGAAGCCGATCCTCGAAGACGAGGTCCAGCTCGGTTGCCTTGGCGCCCACGGCAAGTGCGTACAGGATCGCGTCGCGCTCGGTATAGGAGACGGTGCGGGTACCGAGATCGGCTCCGCGCCAATCGCCGGCGGTCTTCACAGTTTCGGAAGCAGTCATGTTCAATTCCTCTCTCAGACCGCGCCGAGGATGAGACCGCTGGTGGGTACTGCTGTTCCGGCAGTGACCAATACGTTCTCGACGCCCTCGGGCTGATTGGTCGATGTGCCACGAACGAGTCGGACACCTTCGGCAATTCCGTTGACGCCGTGCAGGTATGCCTCGCCGACCTGGCCACCGTGAGTGTTGGACGGCAAGCGTCCACCGATCTCGAGGTTGCCTTCGCGGATGAAGTCCTTGGCCTCGCCGGGCCTGCAGAAGCCCAGTTCTTCGAGCTGTGGAAGCACCAGCGGGGTGAAGTGGTCGTAGAGGATCGCGGCGTTGATGTCGTCCGGTGTTAGGCCGCTCTGGCCGTACAGCTGACGGCCGACCAACCCCATCTCCGGGATACCGGAGATGTCGGGGCGGTAGTAGCTGGCCATCATGTGCTGATCCTTGGCACTGCCCTGTGCCGCGCCCTTGATGATGACGGGCTTGTTGGCCAGAGTCTTTGCGCGCTCGGCCGAGACGATAACGAGGGCCTGACCGCCGTCGGTCTCCTGGCAGCAGTCGAGCAAGTGCAGCGGCTCGGCGATCCAGCGGGAGTTCTGGTGATCCTCGAGCGTGATCGGCTTGCCGTGAAACCAAGCCGCCGGGTTGTTAGCAGCATGCTTGCGCGCCACCACGGCAACACGACCGAAGTCCTCGCTGGTTGCTCCATACTGGTGCATGTACCGCCTCGCGAACATCGCAACCCACTGAGCGGGTGTCGACAGGCCCTGCGGGGTCAGCCACGCGTACGCGGCGCGGTCGGCGGTGCTGTCCATGGGTCGATCATGCTGGCCCGCACCGAAGCGCATCCCGGAACGTTCGTTGAACGCACGGTAGACCACCACGACGTCGGCGATGCCGGTTGCCACTGCCATCGCTGCCTGCTGCACCGACGCACATGCCGCGCCGCCGCCGTAGCCGATGCGGGAGAAGAACTTCAGCTCCCCGAGCCCGCAATTGCGAGCGACGAGTATCTCGCCGTTGGTCTCCATCGTGAAGGTGGTCAGACCGTCGACCTCGGACGGTTCGATGCCGGCGTCCGCGAGCGCAGCGACGACGGCCTCGCAGGCCAACTGTAGTTCGCTACGTCCGGATTTCTTGGAGAACTCGGTGGCCCCGATGCCGACGATGGCAGCGGCACCCGAGAGTGGGCTGATCGCCATCAGGCATTCCCCTCTTCCTTGAAAGCGACTGTGACGGTTCCGGCTGCGTGATTGCCAAGGCTGTTGGCGCCCTGAACCTTGACCACGACGACGCCGTCTTCCTTGGACACAACCTCACCGGACATCGTCATGGTGTCACCCGGGTAGTTGGGTGTGCCCAGACGAATGGCGATGCGACGCAACGTCGATGCCGACCCTGCCCAATCGGTGACGTAACGGCCGACCAGACCGTTGCTGGTCAGGATGTTCATGAAGACATCCTTGGAACCACGTTCCTGAGCCAGGCTCGGGTCGTGGTGGACGTCCTGGAAATCGCGGGTGGCGATTGCCGTAGCAATGATCAGCGTGCGGGTGAGCGGAATTGCCAACTCGGGCAATACCTCTCCGACCGTGATATCGGCATAGTTGCGACCGGTCAAGACTGTCATGCGACCACCTCGACGCCGGACGCGAGCTGAGCACCCAGACGCGCAAGGTCCGAGCTGGCACCGCCGAGCGTGGCGGCAATCTGCTTGCCCCACAGGAGGTGACGGTGGACCGGGTAGTCGGTGTCGACGCCCATGCCGCCGTGAACGTGCGTGGTGCGGTGGACAACACGCTGTCCGCCGTCGGTGGCCCACCACTTGGCGACGAGCACCGAGGTGCCGAGGTCCAGGCCCTCGGTAATGCGCCAGGCGGCCTGCCACAGTGTCACGCGCATCGCTTCGAGATCGATGTAGCAATCTGCGAGTTGGTGATTCACGGCCTGGAAGGTCGCGAGCGGACGGCCGAACTGCATGCGGCCGTTCAGGTACGTGACGGCCTGAGCGACTGCGCCCGAGCCGACGCCCCACTGAATTGCGGCCAATGCAAGCTCAACTCGATCGATCAGCCACGAAACGGTGGTGCCGTCGGCGGAGCCGATCAGCTGCGCGGGTGCACCGGCGAAGGTGACGTTGGCGCAGATCTCGTGGTTGGTGGACTGCGTCTGCTCGACCGTGACGCCGTCGGCAGCCAGATCAACCAGGAAGAGCGCCGCACCCGTGGCCGCCGTCGCAGATACCAGTGCGCGGTCAGCGATATGCGTGATCGGCACAACGGCCTTTTCGCCTGTGAGCGTCCAGTTGCCGTCGGCACCCTGCGATGCCGTCGTCAGCGGGTCGCCGCCGGAGTACGGGCCGAACTCTTCGAGGCCGATAGTGAGGAAACGGCTACCGTCGGCAACACCCGGAAGGAACTCTGCGCGAAGCGAATCCGATCCGAACTCGTTGATCGCGAAGGCTGCGAGCGTGGTCTCCCAGATGGGGACAGCCGCAACGTGGCGCCCCTGCTGCTCGAGCAGTGCGTACAGCTCGCCCAGACCGAGGCCACCGCCGCCGAACTCCTCCGGCAATGCAATGCCGAGCAGACCGGTGGTAGCGAGTTCACGCCACAGTTCGCGGTCGACGCGCTCGGCGGAGAGTTCGATCTCCTTGGTGCGGTCGATGGTGGCCTTGCTGGTGAAAACCTCGTCGGCCAGTTCGCGAATAGCTTCCTGCTCTTCGCTGAAATTGAAGTCCATCAGTGCTCCTCGCGTGCGGCCGGCCGGAACGCGGGAAGCGTCAGATCCGGGTCGGCGTCGATCCAGTCAAGTTCCACGGGCATGTCGACCACGACATCTTCGGGCGCAATACCCACCATGTTGGCGATCAATCGGGTTCCCTCTTCGAGTTCGATGACCGCAACGATGAGCGGGTAGTCGAACGCGTCGATCTTGGGGTGATGATTGACCACGAAGCTGTACACCGTGCCGCGACCGGTCGAGTCGATCGTGTCCCACGCGAGTGACTGGCACTCGCCGCACATCGGTCCGGTGGGATGACGCAGCGTCTTGCAGTCGGTGCAGCGCTGGATCACCAGACGGTGCTCCTTGGCAGCTTCGAACCAGAAAGCGTTGTCCGCGTTGAGCGCCGGACGCGGACGCAATGCCCGCGGAGCTTCCGGAGCCTTGGCTTCCTGCGGCTTGAACCGCAACGTCCGCCACTTCTGCGTACCGACAACCTCATCGTCACCGTTGCGGTAGGTCTTGAGCGTCGTCACGAAGTGTCCGGTGCCGAGGCCCGTCTTCTTCTCCGGGGAAATCGACTCGATGACCTCGGTGTAGTTGATCCGATCGCCGGGGCGAAGTTCGGCGTGGAACTCCTGATCGGAATCGGTGGCTACGACGGAACTGAATCCGGCGGCGTCGAGGGTGGCGATCAGATCGGTCCACACCTGCGACGGGTCGTTGCCGGCCATCTTGTCGGTGAAGGTGCGCATGATCCAGACCTGAAGCATCTGCGCGGGAGCAACGACACCGTCGCGGCCGGTGGCGCGGGCAGCTTCGTCGTCGAGGTAGACGGGGTTGGTATCGCCCATGGTCTCGGCCCAATGCCGGATCATGGGAACGTTGACCTCGTCAGGTCCCCACGTGGTGGGAACGAGCGTCTGGCCTACGAAGGCTTCGAGTTGCGTCTGAAAGTCGCTCACTTGACCCTCTTTTCGCGGACCAAGCCGAGGCCGATGGTGCCGACCATGTCACGCAGAACCTCGTTGACGCCGCCACCGAAGGTGTTCACGACGCCCTGACGGGAGATCTGCTCGATCTGACCGGCGAGGATCGCGCCCGGAGACTCGGGGCGGATACGGCCGGCAGAGCCGAGGATGCCGAGCAGCGTGCGGTACACGTCGACGTGAGTTTCGGTGCCGTACGTCTTGGTGGCACCGGCGTCGGCTCCCGAGAGCGTGTCCTGGGCGACGGCAGCCGTCATCTTCCAGTTCAGCAGACGCATCGCTTCGAGTTTCGCATGCGTGCGAGCGAAATCCTGCTGGACCCAAGGGATGTCGATGGTGCCGTTTTCCTTGGCCCAGTCCAGGACCAGGTTCCACAGGCCGTACGTACGACCACCGATGGCGGCCAAGCCAACTCGCTCGTGGTTGAGCTGCGCGGTGATCAGCTTCCAGCCGCCGTTGACCTCACCGACAACGTCCTTCGCGGGGACGCGGATGCCGGCGTAGTACGTCGACGTCACCATCAGACCGCCGACAGTGTTGATCGGCGACCACTCGAAGCCGGGGTCAGCCGTCGGCACGATCAGGATCGAAATGCCCTTGTGCTTGGGAGCGTCGGCGTCGGTGCGAACCGCGAGCCAGACGTAGTCAGCAGTATTGGCACCACTGGTGAAGATCTTGTTGCCGTCGACAACCCACTCTTCGCCGTCGAGCACTGCGCGAGTCTTGAGCGAAGCCAAGTCGGTTCCGGCCTCGGGCTCGGTGTAACCGATGGCGAAGACGATGTCGCCGGCGAGGATGCCCGGAAGGAAACGTTCCTTCTGCTCCTCGGTGCCGTACTTCATCAACGTCGGGCCGACGGTATTGACGGTCACGAAGGGGAAAGGCAGACCCGCGCGCTGAACCTCGTCGAAGAACACGAACTGCTCTTCGATGGAGCGACCCTGGCCACCGAACTCCACGGGCCAGCCGATACCGAGCCAGCCGTCCTTGCCGAGCAGCTTCACGATCTCGCGGAAGTACTCGCCGCCCACACCTTGTTCACCGGCAGTGCGGCGCTTCTCCTCCGGCAGCAGCGCTGCGAAGTACGCGCGCAACTCCTTGCGGAGCTCCTGCTGCTCGGGCGATTCCCTCAGATCCATCGCGGTTCTCCTATGGCATTCATGGCTAGCAACTCTTGGTCTGGACGCTAACGACGTGGCCACTGCGGCGCTGAAAATGTCTCGTTGAATGGGAAAGCTCCGCATGAGGCCCGTCACATAGGCTGAAATAGGCCGATGGACCCCTCGGATCGGATAGCACTCACCGACTTGGCCGCCAGGTACGCACAGGCCGTCGACCGCCGAAACACCACCACACTCGCGACTCTCTTCACCGAAAACGCGAAGTTCGTCTTGCCCCCGGCCTTGAACGGAACCGACGCGCCGACGGAGATCGCGGGCAACACGACGCTGTCCACGTCGATAGTCGACGCCGTCGCTCACCTGCATTCCACGCGGCACATCGTCCAGCAGCAGGTACTCGATCTAGACAGTGACACCACCGCCCACGGTGAGGCCTACTGCTCCGCCCACCACATCTATCCGCGCGGCGACGGCTTCCGGGACAACCTGATCGAACTGCGCTACCAGGACAGTTTCGAGAAGGTCGACGGCACGTGGCTGTTCTCGCGTCGTGAATTGATTGTCGATTTCGCTGAGGATGTGCCGGTGGTTCTGCTCGGTCGGTAGCCGACGATCAGTTCGAGACCATCGCGATCGCAGTCCGAAGGCCGCGCCTCTTTCCGGTCTTCGGATCCGTACCGAAAACTTCCTTCAACCCACCCCTGATACGGAACTTCAGTTCCGAGTGAGTTTCCGGTGCGTCGTCCGTTGATGCAGATAGAAATCTGTTGGGCAGTGACAGCTTCCAGATGGTCCGCAACGTCAGCGCGTATTGCCTCCACAACGGACCGGTGGTGTACGGCAGATCGTATTTGTCACATAGTTCACGAAGTGGCACCGCAATTTCCGAGTACCTGTTACTCGGCAAATCCGGGAAGCAATGATGCTCGATCTGGTAGCAGAGGTTTCCGCTCATGAACGCCATGACCGGTCCGGCGTGGAAGTTGGCCGAACCCAACATCTGCCGTAGATACCACTGCGCCTTCGTCTCGTTCTCGAACTCCTCGAGAGTGAACTTCTCGGCGCCGTCGGGGAAATGACCGCAGAAGATGACGGCGTAAGTCCAGTAGTTGCGGATGAGATTCGCAACTACGTTG
The DNA here is from genome assembly GCF_030056815.1 of Rhodococcus sp. IEGM 1379. Taxonomy (GTDB): domain Bacteria; phylum Actinomycetota; class Actinomycetes; order Mycobacteriales; family Mycobacteriaceae; genus Rhodococcus_F. The sequence continues at coordinate 15,562 of NZ_JASHKR010000027.1, read as the reverse complement.
GCCGTGAGCGTGGTTCTCCACGCGGGACCTGTCAACGCAGGAAACAGGATGTAATCTTTCGCGACCTGGCGGGCAATTTTCTTTCCCACGTCCTTGGCCATCTCGGATTTCTCCGACCATTTCACTTCACCTTTACGGAGTTTGTCTGTCTCCAAGTGATGAAGCGCTACACCCCATTCGAAGAGTGTTGCCAACGCCGCGTTGGTGATCGGCTGGAATAGATACTCTGCGTGCCACTTCTGGTCGCGGGTGACACGAAGAATGCCGTAGCCGACGTCGTTATCGAGGCCGACGATATTCGTGAACTTGTGATGTACGAAATTGTGCGAATGTTTCCATCCTGACGACGGGCACGTGTTGTCCCATTCCCAGTTGCTCGAATGAATTTCGGGGTCGTTCATCCAATCCCACTGTCCATGGATGATGTTGTGGCCGAGTTCCATGTTCTCGATGATCTTCCCGACCCCGAGCAATGCGGTTCCGAGAATCCAGGCCGGCCTTTTCTTGCTGGCAAACAAGACGATTCGACCGGCGACCATCAGCGATCTCTGAAACGCGATGGTCCGCTGGATATATCTGGCATCACGGCTTCCGCGCTTGTCCTCGATGTCGAACCGGATCGCATCAAGTTCGACGCCGAGTGCCTCGACGTCTTCATCGGTCAGATGCGCATATTCCTTGATGTCGGTGATTGCCACTGGCTTCTCCTCGAGTCTGTTTCCCGTGCGGTACCCCTACTGCTCGGGGAGAAAACGTCGGCGGCGTTATCTCACGTGCGCTCACCGCCGATCTGTGCCAGCATCGACGGGTGTGAGCACTGACAACACGATCGCCATCCGAACAGCCACCGAAGCCGATTGGCCGGCGATCCAGCTACTCGACTCCACGGGATTCGGATTCCACCCGTCGGCAGCCGACAAGACGCTCACCCGTGCGCTCTACAAACCCGAAGACATCGTCGTCGCGACGGATGGCGACCAGGTTGTCGGTTTGGCCATCGAGTTCGACATGGAGTTCACGGTGCCGGGCGGCCACCAAGTACCCACCCGAGGCATCACGTGGGTGTCCGTCGCCCCGACGCACCGTCGTCGTGGGATCTTGCGCTCGATGTTCACTCGGCTGCATCAGCACATAACGTCGACCGGCGCTCCCCTGGTCGCGCTGACCGCCAGTGACGCCCGCATCTACAACCGCTTCGGCTACGGACCGGCAACCGTCAGCGAGGGGATCTCACTGGACCGCCGGTTCGCCGAATTTCGCGCCGAGGCTCCCGACGCGAGTGGTGTGTCCATCACCGACGCCCCGACCGCGGCGACGCTACTTCCTGACATCTACGATCGCTGGCGCCTCGCGACTCCTGGCGTGCAAAAGCGTCCGCAAGCTCACTGGGACCACACACTCGCGGACCCGTCCGAGCATCGAGCCGGAGCTTCCGGACTGTTCTTTCTGACACATGCCGACGGCTACGTTTCCTACCGCCACCGCAATGAAGGACACGACAGCATCGTCGAGGTCGACGAGTTCGTCGCACTCACGACGGATGTGTACGCAGCCTTGTGGCGGACGTTGTGCGGGCTCGATCTCGTGACCCGTATCGACACTCGGCAGCATCCGGAAGATCCGTTGCGGCTGATGCTGACGGACTACCGGTTGGTGCGGACCACCCGCCGATCCGACCGGCTGTGGCTGCGGATCATGGATGTTCCGGCAGCCCTCGAAGCCCGCGAATATGTCGCTGACCTCGATACCGTCATCACGATCGAAGATCCATTCCTCGATGCCGGCGGCACCTTCGCGCTGACAATTCGCGGCGGCAAGGCCACCTGCACACCCACCGACGCCGATGCCCGGATCACCATGCCGTCCGACGTTCTGAGCAGTGTGTACCTGGGCGCGCACCAGGCCAAGGGTTTCGCGGCCGCGGGCCGTGTCCAGGCCTCCTCCCCCGAAGAAATTCACCGCTTCGACGTCGCCTTCGGCACCGCGAGGCCGGCTGTGCTGGGGTACGGGTTTTAACTTCCGATGAACATCGGGGAAACGAATATTTATGCTGTCTGGCGTCCACCCGGTTAGCCTCGAAACATGGCGTTTGTAGGAAAACTGGTCAACAGCCTTCCGGAGAAGGTTCTCGTGCGGGTTCTCCCGCACGCCGAGATGCTCAAGTTCCTGGTGGTCGGAGGCATCGCCTTCGTCGTCACGACCATCTTGTTCTTCGGCATCAAGTGGACGGTTCTACCTCAGCATCCAGTCACGGCCAACATCATCGCGGTCTTGGTCGCGACGGTTCTGTCGTATGTCCTGAACCGTGAATGGTCCTTCGCCGAGCGAGGCGGACGGCAACGCCACCACGAGGCCGCACTGTTCTTCATCGTCGCCGGCATCGGCTTGGCCATCAACCAGGTCCCGCTCTGGATCTCGAGTTACGTGTTCGATCTTCGCCAGCCCAACGTCTCCGTGTTGATGGAAAACTTCTCCGACTTCATCAGCGGATCGATCATCGGCACCCTGTTGGCGACTGTCTTCCGGTGGTGGGCGATGCGCAAATTCGTCTTCCCGGAAGAGTCCATCGACGGCGAGATGATTCGCGATATCGAAGCAACGCCTCCGGTCACCTCTTCCGAGAACTGACGCTCGGGAATACACAAAAGCGGTCTGCAGCATTAACGCTGCAGACCGCTTTTCCGTTATGTCAGTTGGTCAGACCCAACCTCTTCGAGCATTCCGTCATCTCGTCGATGACGAGTTCCAACGATGTGCCGCGACGGCTGGCAGACAGCACGACGCGGTCCGCTCCCAACCCGCGTGCCCAATCGAGTTTCGCTTCGTCCAACCGCGGCAGCGTTGCGCCGAGAACCACGGAAACCTCAGCCGGATCGCGATCAGCCTTGACCGCAGCAGCTTTCATCGCCGCAATTGCCTTGTCGAGTTCTTCGCCTACCAAGCCCAGGGGCTGGAAGCCGTTGCCCAGTCGGCCGGCGCGGCGGGCTGCAGCCAGACTGTGTCCACCGATGTACAGCGGCACACCGGATTCGCTGTGCGGCTTCGGCCAGCTGTACGCACCCTTGAACGAGTAGTACTCGCCGTCGAAATCGACGGCTTCCTTACCAGCCCAGAGTGCGCGCATCACGGCTATTGCCTCGTCGGCAGTCTTGCCTCGACGCTCAAAATCGCCACCGCAGGCTTCGATTTCCTCTTTCATCCAGCCCAATCCCAGGCAGATGCGCAGGCGCCCCCCGGAGAGTCGATCCAGCGTCGCAAGCCTCTTCGCGAGGACTACGGGATTATGGTTGGGCAGCACCAGCACTCCGGTCGACAACCCCAAAGTGGTTGTCGCACCGGCGACAAACGACAACAGTTCGAGCGGATCAGGAATGTCGCAGTCGTCGGGGAGATGAGATTTACCGGTCGGTGAGTACGGGTATTCACTTTCGGTATCGGCGATGACAACCGAATGCTCGACTGCCGAGATTTCGTCGAAGCCGAGTGACTCTGCTGCCTTGGCGAACTGGAGAATCCAATCGGGATCACCACTACGTCCCAGTTCTACCGGGACAACAATGCCGAGCTTCATGCAGTTTCCTCCAGTGTCGCCATCAATTTCGGACCGTCCACAACTCTGCCGAGGAAGCGTTCGGCGTCAGGATCTGTTGCGAGCCACACTGCAGCCGCTGCAGGAACCGACGCCGGTGTAGCGGCAAATCCCGCATCCACGATCGCGTTTGCGCCGCCGCGAGCCTTACCGGCCTCGGTGATCACAAACCCCGGACTGAGGTTGAACGCCTTGATGCCTGCGCCGCGGTACTCCGAGTTGATCGCACCGGCAATGCGTCCGAACGCGGCTTTGGACGCCGCGTAGGACAAACCCCACCCACCTTCACCGGGAGGCGCTGGCGGGTCCAAAGTAGCCGAGCCCGAGGCAAGTCCGATGACAATGCCGTTACCGCGCTCGACCATCGACGGAAGAACTACCTGCACAAGGGCAAGCTGATGCAGGTAGTTTCCGACAACCATCGCCTGGGCGTCGTCGATCTCGATGTCGAGAATGCGATCCATGTTTCCGACCGTCTGCGCGTAGGCATTGTTGACCAGAACGTCGACGCGGCCCCATTCGTTCAGGACGCGCTCACCGGCCGCGATGACCGATGCTCGATCGAGAAGATCCATCGGCACGGCCAGCGCCCGCACACCACACGCTTCGATCTCAGCAACCGTCGTCTCGAGACTGCCCGGCACCGGGATAACCTGCTCTCCCGCACGCGTTCTCGGCGCCGCGCGGCCCTCACCTTCACGAATGGTGCGGGCCGTGATCGCAACGTCGAACCCTGCGCGCGCAAAAGCCAGCGCGCATTCGCGGCCGATCCCGCGGGAGGCGCCGGTTACCAGCGCGACACGGTTCACAGGAACCGCGAACGCCCGTGGGTGTGGAACTCCTGCTCGAGTGCATCACAATCAGCGTCGGACATGAGCTTGTACTCCGGGTTTCCGCGCCCGACCCAGTGGTACACAGGCTCTTCGGTGCGCCAGCGATCTAGCTGCAGTTCGCGCTTGAGCACCTTGTTGGAACCGGTGGTGGGCAGGTGCGTCGACACCCGAATGAATCGCGGAGCTGCCTTGGTTCCAAGATCCGCCTGTGCGACAAGGTAATTCGAGAACTCGATCGGATCGAAATCGGCCAGGTCGGCAACCTCGATGCCTGCCATGACCTGATCGCCCGAACGTGGATCGGGTACCGCGAAAACGCCCGTCGCAATAACCTTGGGGTGGCGACGCAGAATGTGCTCGATCATCAGTGCCGACGTGTTCTCTCCGTCGACGCGGATCCAATCACCCTTGCGACCGGCGAAGTAGATGAAGCCTGCTTCGTCGACGTAGCCGAGATCGCCTGTCCAGTACCAACCGTGGCGAATCTTCTCCGCAATGGCGTCTTCGTTCTTGTAGTAGCCCTCGAACTTCTGCGAGCCGGCCTTGTCAACCATTTCGCCGATGGCTTCGTCCGGGTTGAGGACCCGGCCGTGCTCGTCGAGCAACGCCCGCGGACGCTCTTCGCGAGTGTCCGGGTCGACGATGACGATGTTTTCGCTGGCCGGACGGCCCAGCGCTCCAGCCGGCTGGTTCGGATCGAGAACTACCGAACCGGCACCCTCACTCGAGCCGTAGCCCTCGAAAAGTTGTGCGTCGAAACGGCGGATGAACTCAGCCTTGTCGCCCGGAGATGCCTCTGTGCCGAAGCCGTGAGTCAGTGTGTTCTCGATGTCGTCGGACTTCTCCGGCGTCGCCATCAGATAACCGAGCGCCTTGCCGACGTACGTGAAATACGTTGCGCCGTAGAAGCGTACGTCCGGCATGAATCCGGAAGCGGTGAACTTGCGCACGAGGCAGATGGTGGCGCCCTGCGAGAGTGCAGGCGCCCACAGTGCCATCAGTGCATTACCGTGAAAGAGCGGCATGCAGCAGTAGCAGACGTCGTCGCGGTCGATGTCGTACTTAGCGCAGTTCGCGTAAGCCAAGCGGGTCAGACGGCCCTGGCTGCAGCGCACAGCCTTCGACATTCCGGTGGTGCCCGAGGTGAAGAGAAGAAGGAAGAGAGTCGTCGCGTCGACACCGAGGTCGATCTGCGGCGCTTCCACCTGATGCGCGGCAATGGTTTCCACGTAGGACGCGTCGTCGACGAGAATGAAGCGGTCGTCCGTCAGTCCGAGATCCAGACCGGCGAGCTTCTCGCGGCCGGCCTTGTCGGTGACGATCATCTGGCAATCGACGTACCGAACCTCGGCTTCGAGTTCAGCTCCACGCCGCGTCGGGTTGATACCTACAATTGTGGCGCCCGTGAGTGCCGCGCCACCGAGCCAGAACAGGAACTCGGGCTCGTTCTCGAGGAGAACACCGATATGGAACGGGCCGGCGCCGCGAAGCGACTTCGCGTAAGAGCCGCGGGCAGCGCTTTCATGCACGACCTGATCCCACGTCCAGTCCTGGGTGCGGGTCCTCAGTCCCAGATGTTGATCACCGATGCGGTCGATCAACATCTGCGCGACATCTTCGCGCTGCGGCGTGGCAACGGACGTGCTCGTAGATGCTTCGGTGGCGGTGTTCGTCATCGTGTCCTGTGTCCTACTCGAGATGGGAAGAAGCTCTTGTGTGCGCAGTACGCATTTGAGTGGTTGCGCAGAGTGCGATTCGTTTCGAAACGCTAACGGCGTGCCGCGGAGGGAACCCGACCAGTCTCGCTCAGTGGTAACAATCCCCGCAGATATCATTGGACGTGAGATTTTGTGTCGTGAAAAGCGCCACAATACGAAAGGCCAATCCATGACTGCCCCCGCAGATCCGCAGTTGCTCCTGGACCAGGTGGTCTCACGCCTCACCGGTCCCGGTGGGCCGTTCGAGATCGCCGAAGAAGAGGTTCTCGGCACCGTCATGCCCGTGATGAAGAATCGTGGACATGCCATCGGTGAACTCATCTCCGCGTCCCGGGCCTGGGGAGACGCCGATTATCTGGTCACAAGCGACCGTCGCATCTCCTTTACCGAGCATGCCGACTCCGTAGCTGCCCTGGCGACTGCGCTGCGGGACAAGTACGGCATCCGCAAGGGCGATCGTGTGGGAATTCTCGCCGCCAACAACCCCGAGTGGGTCATGACCTTCTTCGCGGCGCAGGCACTCGGTGCCATCGCGGTCGGTCTCAATGGCTGGTGGGTTCCGCGTGAGGTGACACACGGTATCGAGCTGTCCCGTCCGAAGGTCCTCGTAGTCGACGCCAAGCGCGGCGCAGCCCTGCCCGAACTGCCTGCTGACGTAACAGTCCTGACTATGGAAGAGGACCTGCCGGCCCTCATCGCGGAGTATGCAGGCGCCGAAGTTCCGCACACCGACATCGACGAGGACGACCCAGCCGTCATCCTGTTCACCAGCGGAACCAGTGGCCGGCCCAAGGGCGCCCTGCACTCGCACCGCAACGTGATGGCCGTTGTCGATTATCACAAGTACAGCGACGCTATCGGCGCTGCGTTCATGGGCCGGGAGTACGACGCATCCAAGCCCAGCCCACTGCGCTACCTACTGACGTCCCCGCTGTTCCACATCGCCAGCCTGCACAACCTTGTAGTCCCGCGACTAGCCACCGGCAGCGCCGTCATCCTGTATGAAGGCGCCTTCGACGTCGACAAGGTTCTCGGACTGGTCGAGCGCGAACGCGTCACCAGCTGGGGTGCGGTTCCCACGATGGCGTCGCGGTTGATCGAGCACGGCAACATCGCCAAGTACGACGTCTCCTCGCTGACTGCTTTCTCTCTGGCGTCCGCTCCGTCGTCGCCCGCGTTCAAGGAGCGGCTCAAGGAGCAGGTGCCTTTCGCGCGCAATGCTCTGGTCGACAGCTATGGCCTCACCGAATGCAGCACAGCTATCGCTGTTGCGATCGGAGCCGAACTCGAAGAATTCCCGGGCACTCTCGGACGCCCGATCATCACCGTGTCGATGGAAATACGCGACCCGTTCGGCGAGTGGCTGCCCGACGGCATCGAAGGTGAAGTCTGCGTACGCAGCCCGTTCGTCATGCTCGGATACTGGGAAAATGAGGAGGCCACGGCCTCCGCAATCTCTCCCGGACGCTGGCTCCGCACCGGAGATTTCGGCGTAGTCGAGAACGGTCGCCTGCGTTTGACCGGCCGTCGTTCCGATCTCATCCTGCGCGGCGGCGAAAACGTCTACCCCACCGAGATCGAGCAGACCCTCGACGAGCACCCCGACGTGGTTGAATGCGCCGTCATCGGCATGCCGCATCCGGACCTCGGCCAGGAAGTTTCGGCTGTCGTCGTTCTGCGCCCCGGTTCGACCACCGACGAGGAAGAGCTCCGCGCGTACGCCGCCGAGCGCCTGTCCTACTTCAAGGTGCCGTCGAAGTGGCGAATCACTCGTGATCTGCTGCCCCGCAACGCAACTGGCAAGATGGTGCGGCGCGAGATCACAGTATGACCGAAGAGCTGTCACGGATCGTCGCCGAAATGGCGGTCCGTGACCTGCTCTGCGAGTACACACACCTGATCGATCAGGGCAGGTTACGTGAAGTCGCAGCGCTGTTCGCGCAGTCCGATTACGGTCAATGCGGTCCGGACGGTATTGCCACCACCGTCATTTCCTCCGACGCCGATGCGGTGTTCGCCGCGTGCAGCAGCTTCATCCGGATGTACGGCACTCCCCCGATGCCTCGTACAAAGCACATGTTGACCAACACTCGGGTTTTCGTTGACGGCGATCAGGCCTCGGCGCTGTCGTACGTCATGGTCATTCAGGGAACTGACGACCTTGCGCTGCAACCGATTCTGTCTGGCCGATACTTCGATCGATTCAGCTGCGTCAACGGATCGTGGCAGTTCACGCAGCGACTCTTCTGCCTGGACCATCTCGGCGACATGTCCGCTCACGCGAAACGAACACTCTGAATACATCTCACTGCACCTGAAACAGGAGACTGGCAATGTTCAAAGCAATCGCGCTACTCACCCGTAAGCCTGGACTCACACGGGAAGAGTTCATCGACTACTACGAGAACAACCATGCTCCACTGATTGCGAAAACCTTTCCTCAGATCATCGAATACCGACGGAATTTCCCTGATCTGACTCAGGTTCTGCGTGCCGAGGGCATTCCTGACCCGCATTTCGACGTCATCACCGAAATGTGGTTCCACGACAAAGCCGGCTACGCCGACATGCTGGCAACCCACGCCCGACCGGAGATAGGCAACCTGATCCGGGCCGACGAATCCAATTTCCTGGATCAGAGCAAGATCATTCAGTTCGTCGTCGACGAGTGCGAGTTGCCTCGGATCTGACATTCGGAAACAAACTTCGGCAGAAAAGAGTTTCACAGTGGAGATTGGCGTCAATGTATTAGGCCTCGAAGCACTCTTCGACGGCAAGATCCGACTGGTTCTCGACTTCGCCACCCGCGCAGATCAAGTCGGCATCGACTTGATCTGCACCGGTGATCACATCGGATTCAATGCCGACGCTCATGCGGGACGGGTAGACGAGCATGGCTTCGCATTTCCCTTGGATCATCCTTGGTACGAGCCGATTTCACTGCTCTCCTCGATCGCGGCAGTCACCGAACGCACTCGCCTCGGAGTATCGGTCCTGATCGCAACCGTTCGGCCACCGGCGCTGCTCGCAAAACAGGTCGCCACCCTCGACGCCTTGTCCGACGGACGCGTGACGATGGGCTTCGGAGTCGGCTGGCAAGAGGCCGAATACACCGCCACCAACATGCCTTTCGACGCCAGGTTCGGTCGCATGGAAGAAACCGTCGAGGCCTGCCGCGAACTCTGGACGCAGGCACCCGCCAACTTCAAGGGTCGCGATTTCTCCTTCGAGAACTACCACAGCCTTCCGCTGTCGACGCAGGACCGCGTGCCTGTTCTTTTCGGATTCGCTCCCAGTCAACGGAACTTCGACCGCATCGCACGCGTCGCCGACGGTTGGACCGTCAACCCCACCGACCTACCTACATTCACGGACAGCGTGGCGCTGCTGCGCAATACATTCGAGGCACACGGACGCGATCCCCAGAGTGTTCGTATCCAGGTCTCTGCCGCCCCCGTTCGACGCGACAACGGAACTATCGATCTCGCAGCCACCGCGGAAAGAGCCCACGATTTGTCCGACCGCGGCGCATCCGTCGTCGTATTTCGGCCCGCCGTATTCGACTGTGCTGCGCAAGAACTGCCGGAACTACTCAACTGGATGAGCAACATCAAGGAGGCCTGAGATGGACCAGGCTGTGCAAGATCTGCTGGACAAGCAAGCAATTCGCGAAGTAGTCCTGACCTACGCCCGAGGCATCGACCGTCTCGACTTCGACCTCGTACGTAGCGCCTACCATCCCGATGCCATCGATCATCACACCGGATTCGACGGCAACGTAGACGAATACATCGCGTGGGTGACGCCGAAACTCTCCGCCATCGGCGGCACCATGCACCACATCGGTAATCATCTCGTCGAACTGCACGGCGACTTCGCGATCAGCGAGGCGTACTCGATGTCCACACATTGGGGTGGCCCCGAAGGCGTCGGGATGGTCAACTTCACCAGCGGCGCACGGTTCGTCGACCACATGGAGCGTCGTAGCGGGCATTGGGCGATCAAAGAGCGCTGGGCTGTGCGTGAATGGACCCGCTCGGACGAAGGCCGCTTCGTCAATCCTGAGGGAGCCGGCCCCCGGGGTCGACGTGACGACACTGATCCGTTGACGTTACTGAGAAAAACTATTCAATCTCTGTAAGTTTCAATCCCGCACGCCAAAATTCGCTCGGCCCGGTCCTCCCCACTGCCGATGGACTCCCGTGGCACACACGACTCCAGTCCACTCAGGGCATCCCGGCCCAAACTCGCCGCTGCGGCCCCGATTACCCCAATTCGCCTGTAATTCCTTTTCGACTGCGCCACCTTGGGCTGGATCGATGTAGCGCGGCGCTCGTCTGCGGCAGTCGTTTCCTGTTCGATCAGCGCGTGGTACATACGCCTGCCTATGCCGATAGTTCACTATCGATCGACAGTCCGCGCCCAAGATTGCCGTCGCAGCCCCCGCAGGACCTTGTTCCCTGGACCAGTCTCCGATGTGTGCAGAAACCAACTGGCGTAAAAGCCCCAAAGCACCTATACGGACGTCCAGTTATGTGTACCCTTTGCAGTCATGTGACCTAAGTCATGTTTGGTACGAGTGCCGCCTGCGGCACACGATAAAGGAGGATCCGTGCGTCCGTCCCTAAGCCGTCGCCTGGCGACACCCATTATCGCGGCTGGTGCCGCGATAACCCTGATGCTCGGCGGTGCCGGCACCGCCGTCGCCGACCCGACACCGCCACCCCCCTCGTCGACGGGCGACCAGTCGTCCGACAACCTCAGGTGGAACCTGAGCCTGACCGCGGTGAACGGTGCCCCGGGTAGCAACATCGTCCACCCGGGCGACACCGTCACCTTCACTTCCAAGATCTGGAAGAACAGCGGTATCGGCCGGTACATGACCGCGATCCGGCAGATCCAGCCCGCCGGCTTCGAGTACGTTTCGCACACGATCAGCAAGCTGTCGAACGTCACCCCCGAGGGTGAGGCCGGCGTCAAGGCGACCTGCACCGGCGGCGGCTGCAACTCGGTACCGATCATCGGCACCAAGGGCTACCTCGACAACGTCGACTTCGCTGTCACCTACAAAATCCCCCTGACCCAGGCGTTCGGCGACTACAACGCCGGCTTCAAGTTCGACGTCTACACGTTCGGCAGTCAACAGGGCGGCAGCGGCGCGTGGGTGCGTGTTGTGGACCCGAAGGTCGCCACCACCACCACACTGACGGCCCCGGTAGCCGCCAAGACCGGTGAGCAGATCGACCTGAGTGCCAACGTCGGTCCGGCTGACGCTGTCGGCACCGTCCAGTTCAAGGACGGCGACAACAACATCGGCAGCCCCGTCACCGTCGTCGGTGGCGTTGCATCCACACAGCACACCTTCGAAACCCCGGGTGCGCACGACATCACAGCCGTGTTCACCGGCGATACCCTCTTTCACGACGCCACTTCCGAGATCTCGACCGTCGACGTGACGACTGACACCACCACCACGCTGACTGCTCCCGCCACCGCCGTCGTCGGCGCACCCGTCACCTTCGATGCCGCGATCAGCCCGGCCACCGCAACCGGCCAGGTCCAGTTCAAGGACGGCGACGTCAACGTCGGCAGCCCGGTCGACGTGATTGACGGAAGCGCCGCGATCACCCGCACCTTCGTCGAGGCTGGCTCACACAGCTTCACCGCGCACTTCACCGGCACCGGCGGCAACCTCAACTCCGACTCGGCAGCATCCCCACTGACCGTCAACGATGCTGACTTCGGCACCACCACAACAGTTCTCGAGCCGGTCACCGCAACCGTAGGCGTCGAAACCAACCTCTCCGCCACCGTCCTGCCATTCCCGAATGCAGGTCAGGTCGAATTCACCGTCGACGGCGTCCCCGTCGGCACAGCAGATGTGGGCACCGGCGACGGCGTCGCCGTTCTCCCGCATACCTTCGACACCGTCGGAACCTCCAACGTGGTAGCGACGTTCGTCGGAGCTCCCGGATTCGCCACCTCGACCTCCGCTGAGTACTCGGTCACCGTCAAGGCAGTCGAACCCGACCGCGAAGACACCACCACTACCCTCGGTATCGCCGGCAACTCCACCGTGGGCAACGCCATGACGTTCACGGCCACTGTCGCCCCCGCCGGTGCCAACGGCACCATCCAGTTCAAGGTCGGCACCACTGCGATCGGCGCACCCGTTGCCGTCGTCGACGGTGTCGCCACCATCACGCACATCTTCGACGCCGAAGGCACCTACGCCGTCACCGCCGCCTTCGTCGGCGGCGACGGATGGAATGACTCCGTGTCCGGCCCCACCGTCGTGGGTATCACCACCGCAACCACCCCCGGTCCCGGTACCGGCAGCCTTGGTTCGCTGTCCGGCATTTTCGGTAGCTAGGTCCGCGCCCGTAGCCCGATCCGGGGCGCGCACGCCGCGCCCCGGATCTCGGACGGGCACCTTCGATACTTTCCATTCATCCGTAGGAGAATTCGTGCAGAAGAAGAGGATTCAACGGCTCGTCACACCTGTCGGTGTGGGAGCCCTCGTCTGCGTCACCATGTTCGCCGGAGTACCCGCCCAAGCCCAAACCGTCGACAACACATTCATAGCTTCCTGCCTGGCAACGCCGTCCGCGGTAGCAGGACCGACCGCGCTGAGTCAGCCAGCCACCGTGTCCGTTGACGCCCCGGAATCGGTCAACGCCGGCGACGAGTTCGACGTCACCATCACACCACCGCCGATCTCCGTCCCCAACGAGGTCTCGGGTGCAAGCGTCAAGAGCATCTCGCGCATCAAGATCGACGTCGATATCCCGGCGAACGCCGAGTTTATAAGCGGGGACATCGTGCCCGGCACCAGCATCGGCCTGAGCGGGGTGACACCGAATGTGCTGCGCATCAACGAGAACGGCAATCCCGACCCCGCCGGTAAGATCATCCGCCTCTCGGGCAACAACGCCACGATCGGCAACGGTCCGAACACGAGCAAGAGTTCCGAGGGCGGGATCGTAGCCCTGGCCACCAGCGGCGCGGAAACAACCTTCAAGCTGCCCCAAGTCAAAGCACGGCTCAAGGCCGGTGCCTCGGGCACGATCGAAATGAAGTTGCGCACCGGCGGCGACGCCGGAAAGTGGGCCAACGACAAGAACTTCCTGACGTTCCTACCGAAGGCGACCCTGCTAATCACCGCATGGGCACCGACCCAGTGCACCCCACGTGATGCCGAGGGTGATGCCACACCGCTCAACGCCGGTGCGGGCGCACTGGTTACGACCAACATCATCGAAGCCGACAAGCAAACCACCACCACCGTGGTGGCTCCCGGCGCCGTCAAGAACGGCGCCGAGGTCACCCTGACCGCGAACGTCGCCCCCGCCGCACCGGGTGGTACCGTCGAGTTCTTCGACGGCGCAACCTCTCTCGGCACCGCCGACGTCACTGCCGGCAGCGCTTCGATCACCCACACCTTCGACACCGACGGTGACTACGCGATCACGGCAGCGTTCTCCGGTTCCACCGGCTTCATCGCCTCCACCTCGGCGGTCAAGACCATCAACGTCAGCACCGACGACACCGTCACCACCCTCGCGATGACCAGCCCGAACCTCGCTTACGTCGGCCAGGACGTCAGCCTGCACGCGCAGGTCACCCCGGCAGTGGAGGGTGGCACGGTGGAGTTCACCATCGATGGTGGCGAGAAGGTGACCGGCACGGTCGGCACCGACGGTGTCGCAGTGGCGCAGTACAACTTCGGCACCACCGGCACCCACAAGGTTGTCGCGCGCTACTCCGGCACCACCGGCGTCGCAGGCTCCGTCGCACCGGCATTCCCGGTGAGCGTCACCAACGCTCCGGCAGAAGCGGTGCAGACCAGCACCACCCTGGACGCGGTCGGAACGATCACCAAGGGCGCCCCGGTCACACTGAAGGCCACGGTCGATCCGGCCAACGCCAACGGCAAGGTCCAGTTCAAGATGGGTGACGTCACTCTCGGCGCTCCCGTCGCCGTGGTGAACGGTGTTGCGACACTACCTACCACGTTTGCGGCTTCGGGCGAGTTCAGCATCACCGCTGAATTCATCGGCGCTGCAGGGTTTATCGACTCAGCGTCTGCTCCGCAGGCACTGACGGTTCCCGCCGGTACCGATCCGGGCCCGGGAGGCTTCGGCAGCTTGTCAAGCATCTTCGGATCCTAAGATCGCAGTCGTAAGACAGTAAACGAAAGGCGCGTCACCGACATTGTTCGGGGGCGCGCCTTTCGTTTGAATAGGTTCTACAATTGAAATTAAATCTATTTGTTTACAACACTATTCGACAAAATTCGATATTTCAGATTGTCCCGTTCGAAATATTGACCTCCGGGATGAAAGTCCCATATTGTGTTGGTCACGTGTCCAATCTGGATAGCTTCGTTCTCTTTAAGACGAATTCTTGCTCAAACCCAATGCCGCACTTGCGGTAAGGAATTGAAGGAGCACCCGTGCATCCATCCCTAAGTCGTCGCCTGGCGACACCCATCATCGCGGCCGGTGCCGCGATAACACTGATACTCGCCGGCGCCGGCGTCGCCGTCGCATACGATCCGGCAACGACGCCGCCCGCGTCGACGGGCGACCAGTCGACCGACAACCTCAGGTGGAACCTGAGCCTGACCGCGGTGAACGGTGCCCCGGGTAGCAACATCGCCCACCCGGGCGACACCGTCACCTTCACTTCCAAGATCTGGAAGAACAGCGGTATCGGCCGGTACATGACCGCGATCCGGCAGATCCAGCCCGCCGGCTTCGAGTACGTTTCGCACACGATCAGCAAGCTGTCGAACGTCACCCCCGAGGGCGCTGCCGGCGTCAAGGCGACCTGCACCGGCGGCGGCTGCAACTCGGTACCAGTCATCGGCACCAAGGGCTACCTCGACAACGTCGACTTCGCTGTCACCTACAAAATCCCCCTGACCCAGGCGACCGGCGACTACAACGCCGGCTTCAAGTTCGACGTCTACACGTTCGGCAGTCAGCAGGGCGGCAGCGGCGCGTGGGTGCGCGTCGTCGCCCCCACCACCACCACATTGGAGGCTCCGGCGAACGCCACTGCCGGTACCGCCGTTGACCTGACTGCGACGGTCGATCCCGCAAATGCCGGGGGCACTGTCCAGTTCAAAGACGGCGGCGTCGACATCGGCGGTGCTGTTTCAGTCTCCGGCGGCACGGCGACTCTCTCGCACACCTTCGTCACCCTCGGCACTCACAACGTGACTGCGGTGTACACATCCGGTACCGGCTTCGACAACTCGAAGTCTGCGGTCTCAGCTGTCGAGGTCGGGGCTCCGGCCGTGGACACCACGACGACGTTGTCGGTTCCTCCGACGACGTTGACGGGCACCGCCGTCGATCTGACGGCCACGGTCACTCCCGCAAACGCTGCCGGCACGGTGCAGTTCAAGGACGGCG
>NZ_JASHKR010000180.1 GCF_030056815.1 Rhodococcus sp. IEGM 1379 | reverse complement strand
CGGTGAGGGGCGACGAGTTTCCCGGAGTGATGGCCCACTGCGCCTGCGGGAAACGCTCCGCGTACTTCTCGGAGTAGAACGACGGCTTCAATCCGGCCAGGCCTTCAGCGGTGGTCGATGCGCGAACCGTCTCGTCGACGGTATGTGAAACAGTTTCTCCGGCAGCGTTAGTCACCGAGATGGGAATGATCTCCTTGTCGAACAGCCCGGCCGCTCCCGCTGCGGCGGCGCGCTGATGGGACTGTGCGGCGAATGCGTCGAGCGCCTCGCGGTCGAACTTCCACTTGGCGGTGATCAGTTCTGCGGAGATGCCCTGGTTGATCAGGCCTTCGGGGTAGCGAGCGGCGATGCCGGGGCCGGAAGCGTCTTTGCCCATCGAGGTGAAGCCCATGGGGACGCGACTCATGGACTCGACACCAGCCGCAATGACGATGTCGTAGGCACCGGCGATGATGCCCTGGGCTGCGAAGTGTGCTGCCTGCTGACTTGATCCACACTGGCGGTCGATGGTGGTGGCCGGTACCGAATCGGGGAAACCTGCGGAGAGCACGGCACTGCGGGTGATGTTGAGGGCCTGCTCGCCGGCCTGGCCGACGCAACCACCGATGACGTCGTCCACCAGAGCGGGGTCGAGGCCATTGCGCGAGGTGATGGACCGCAGGACATGCGCCATCAGTTCCACGGGATGGGTTCCGGACAGCGCCCCACCGGGCTTGCCCTTGCCGGATGCAATCCGGACTACATCGACGATTACTGCCTTGGTCATCAGCGTTCCCTTCGAGGACGTGCACGTGAGACGGTCCGGCACCGGAGATGCGTGCATCAGCCACTGGACCGCGATCGTGAGCACAGAGCCAAATCACTGACTTAGCGCTCGTTAAATAGCTACCATGCTGGCGGCGTCAGAGTCAATGCTGATCGCCTCGACACTTGCCTGACGCCTGAAGCGCGCCGCAACACAGTGGCATTCTCAAATCCGGCAACTTCCCAGGAAATCTGCAGACGGATTACTACTACTGATCCTCAATTTAGATCGGCGTTTTCATCCCAAAAAGTGAGACGTGTTCTATATTTGACCGCATGATGCACCCCCAGCCTAAGCAAGACTTCAAACATGCTGGTGGACACACATTTTCAACGCTCGAACAGTAAACCTCTACCTGGCACCCTTCGCGGTCGAGGAATCACAGCGATCGACACAACCGTAACCACGGTAAATCCGTACCCAGAGTTTCCGACCCCGATGGAGTAGCTCAAACATGACTGCCCAAAACGAAACAACCCGACTGACCCGCCGCGGATTCATCGCCG
>NZ_JASHKR010000026.1 GCF_030056815.1 Rhodococcus sp. IEGM 1379 | reverse complement strand
CCCTGGAAGAGCGCGACATTCGGTTCGTCCGCTTGTGGTTCACCGATGTTCTCGGTTACCTCAAATCGGTGGCGATCGCCCCCGCCGAGCTCGAAGGCGCCTTCGAAGAGGGAATCGGTTTCGACGGTTCCGCTATCGAGGGATTCGCCCGAGTGTCCGAAGCGGACACCGTTGCCCGCCCGGATGCGTCGACATTCCAGGTTCTGCCCTGGGCTCACAAGGACGGTGCGCAGCATTCGGCGCGCATGTTCTGCGACATCACGAACCCCGACGGTTCGCCGTCGTGGGCGGATCCCCGCCACGTGCTGCGTCGCCAACTGAGCAAGGCCAGCGATCTGGGCTTCAGTTGCTACGTACATCCGGAGATCGAGTTCTTCCTCCTCGAGAACGGCCCGATAGACGGCACACCGCCGATCCCGGCCGATTCCGGTGGCTACTTCGATCAGGCTGTACACGATTCGGCCCCCAACTTCCGTCGCCATGCGATCGACGCTCTCGAGTCCATGGGCATCTCCGTCGAGTTCAGCCACCACGAGGCCGCGCCGGGCCAGCAGGAGATCGATCTCCGCTACGCCGACGCACTGTCGATGGCCGACAACGTGATGACGTTCCGATACGTCGTCAAGGAGGTTGCGATCGGTGAAGGTGTGCGGGCGAGCTTCATGCCCAAGCCGTTCAGCGATCAGGCCGGTTCGGCCATGCATACCCACATGAGCCTGTTCGAAGGCGACACCAACGCATTCCACAATCCGGATGATCCGATGCAGCTCTCCGAAACCGGCAAGGCATTCATCGCCGGCATCCTCGAGCATGCCAACGAGATCAGTGCCGTCACCAACCAGTGGGTCAACTCCTACAAGCGTCTCGTTCACGGCGGAGAGGCACCCACAGCCGCGTCGTGGGGCCCGTCCAACCGCAGCGCGCTGATCCGCGTTCCGATGTACACGCCGAACAAGGCGTCGTCGCGTCGCGTCGAGATTCGCAGCCCAGACTCGGCTTGCAACCCGTACCTCGCGTTCGCGGTATTGCTCGCCGCCGGTCTGCGTGGAATCGAGAAGGGCTACACGCTGCCTCCCGAGGCTGAGGATGATGTGTGGTCGTTGACCTCCGCGGAGCGTCGTGCGATGGGCTACAAGGCTTTGCCGGGCAATCTCGACAGTGCGTTGCGTGAGATGGAGAAGTCGGAGCTGGTGGCTGAAGCACTCGGTGAGCACGTCTTCGATTTCTTCCTGCGCAACAAGCGTCGTGAATGGGAGGAATACCGGAGCCACGTGACGCCGTTCGAGCTCAAGAACTACCTCGGTCTGTGACGGTGAAGCCGCCATCTGCTCGAGCAGTAGTTCCGGGACCAGGTCGGTTGGGGCTGGTCGAGTCCACCGCTGCCGACGAACTCCGCCAGCTCGGTTGGGTCGACACCGACAGCATCGAACTTCTGTGGTCGCTTTCGCGCGCGGCCAATGCGGACCTCGCGTTGCGCACCCTGGTGCGCATCAAGGAGTCCTTGGGCGACGGCTGGCGTGAGCTCGACGCCGCTCTGCGTGCGGACAAGAGTGTTCGTGGTCGTCTCCTGGCATTGATCGGGGCATCGGCGGCGTTCGGCGATCATCTGGTTGCTGATCCGATCGGGTGGACACTCCTCGCCGGTTCTTCCTTGCCGAGCAAGGATCAAGCCACGTCCGCGCTACTCGATTCTGTCGGGGCGAGTCTCGACGAGGGTGCCGGACCAGGATCGCAGACGTACCGCGCCACCGTCACGGGTCCGGAAGCCGTTGCTGCGCTGCGTAAGTCGTACAAAGATCAGCTGATGCTGCTGGCTGCCTGCGATTTGGCGGCCACGGTCGAGAACGAGCCGGTTGTTCCGTATCAGACGATCGGCCATCAGCTTTCGGACCTGGCAGATGCCGCACTGACCGCCGCGCTGTCGGTAGCCATCGCCACAGTCTGCCCCGAGGGCAACTGTCCGATCAGGCTTGCAGTCATCGCGATGGGCAAATGTGGTGCTCGCGAACTGAATTACGTCTCCGACGTCGACGTCGTCTTCGTTGCGGAACCAGCCGACGCCACAGCCAGTCGGGTCGCCGGCGAAATGATGAGGATCGGCACCTCCGCCTTCTTCGAAGTTGATGCCGCACTGCGCCCTGAGGGTAAACGCGGAGAACTGGTGCGCTCGCTCGATTCTCACGTCGCGTACTACAAGCGGTGGGCCAAGACGTGGGAGTTCCAGGCGCTGCTGAAGGCGCGGCCGATGACCGGCGATATGGAACTCGGGCGTCAGTATGCCGAGGCCATGAGCCCGATGGTATGGACGGCGTCCGAGCGCGAAGACTTCGTTCCCGAAGTGCAGGCCATGCGTCGACGCGTCGAGGAACTCGTTCCACCCGAGATGCGCGAGCGTGAGCTCAAACTCGGCCGCGGAAGTTTGCGAGACGTCGAATTTGCCGTCCAACTCCTGCAATTGGTGCACGGCCGGGCTGACGATGCACTGCACGTGCAGAGCACTGTCGATGCATTGACGGCTCTCGCATCAGGTGGGTACGTGGGCCGCGACGACGCTGCGAACCTCACGGCGTCGTACGAATTCTTGCGACTTCTCGAGCATCGTCTGCAGTTGCAGAAACTCAAGCGCACGCACACGTTGCCGCCACCGGATGACGACGAGGCATTGCGCTGGTTGGCCCGCGCCGCACACATGCGTCCCGACGGACGTCTGGATGCGCTCGGTGTGTTGCGTGCCGAGATCAAGCGGAACTCGCATCGGATCCGCAGGCTCCACGCCAAATTGTTCTACCGCCCACTACTCGAATCGGTGGCTCGGATGGACAAGGAAGCCATGGTTCTCGGACCGGACGCTGCCGTCCGTCAGTTGGCGGCGTTGGGGTACACCGCCCCCGAAAATGCGCTGGGTCACCTCACCGCATTAACCAGGGGTGCGTCCCGCAAGGGCCGGATTCAGGCACTGCTGCTGCCGACACTGCTCGAATATCTCGCTGACACACCGGATCCCGATGCCGGACTCCTTGCGTATCGACGGTTGTCCGACGCCTTGGTCGATCAGACCTGGTTCCTCCGGTTGCTCCGCGACGAGGCTGCCGTTGCCGAACGGCTGATGCGGGTGCTGGGTTCCTCGGCTTACCTTCCTGATCTGCTGATCAAGGCACCCGATGTGATTCGCCTGTACGCGGATTCGCCCAGCGGCCCACGCCTCATCGAACCGAAGCCCGAAGACGTCTCCCGCGGAATTCTCACTGCCTCGGGTCGGCACAGTGATCCGAATCGCGCTGTTGCTGCGGCGCGTTCGTTGCGTCGGCATGAATTGGCTCGGATCGCCTCGGCTGACATCCTGGGCATGCTCGATGTTCCGGAGGTGTGCAAGGCGCTCTCCTCAGTGTGGGCTGCGGTACTCAACGCGTCCCTCTCGGCCGTCATCAAGGCCAGTGTTGTGGAATTGGGCACACCGGCACCGGCAGCTTTCTCCGTCATCGGCATGGGCCGACTCGGCGGCGGTGAACTCGGATACGGGTCCGACGCCGACGTTCTGTTCGTGTGCGAGCCCCTCGAAGGTGTCGACGAGACAGTTGCCGTCAAGTGGGCCAACAGCATTGCGGACAAGGTGCGCAAGCTTCTGGGAGCGCCCAGTACCGATCCGCCGCTCGAGGTAGACACCGGGTTACGTCCCGAAGGCCGAAACGGTCCGATGGTCCGCACCCTCGAGTCGTACGACGCTTATTACTCGAAGTGGGCGCAGGCGTGGGAAATCCAGGCATTGCTGCGCGCTCATCCCGTTGCCGGCGATCCGGTGCTGGGACTCCAGTTCCTCCACATGATCGACAAGACTCGCTACCCCGCCGGTGGCGTCGACGACGCGGCGGTTCGTGAGATTCGGCGGATCAAGGCTCGTATCGACTCCGAAAGGCTCCCTCGCGGAGCTGATCCCGCAACGCATACCAAACTGGGGCGCGGCGGACTGGCCGACATCGAGTGGACAGTGCAGCTGATTCAACTGCGCCACGCCGACAAAATTCAGTCCCTGCATAACACCTCGACGTTGGAAACTCTGGACGCCATCGGCGCAGCCGAGTTGCTCAGCGAAGAAGACGTGGAATTGCTACGCGACGCCTGGATCACTGCGACCAAAGCGCGGAATTGCCTTGTGCTGGTTCGAGGTAAGCCGACGGATCAGTTGCCCGGACCCGGACGGGTCCTGGCTGCCGTGGCTCAGGTCGCCGGATACGGAGATGATGCGGGGGAGTTCCTCGACAACTACCTTCGCATTACGCGCCGCGCAAAAGCAGTGGTAGAGAGGGTATTCGGCGGCGAGTAGGGGTGAGCGCGCCGGCAATTCAGTCCTGAAGGACTGCGCCGGATGCCGCGAACTTCCGGACCTCCGCGTCGCCCCACACGTGTGCTGGAACACCGCCGCCGAGTAGTTCGCGTGCAAGTGCCGGAGAATTGGCGATGTGAACGTCGCTGCCCGCGATGATCATGTTGCCGTAGCGTCGGCCCTTGAGCATCGCGGGATCGGCGATGATCGCCATGTGCTCGAATTGTGCACCGATAGTTGCAGCTTCGGCACGTGCTCCCTGCAGATCCGGGGTGTCGCCGCAGTTGACGAGGTAGATGCCGCCGGGCGCGAGGACGCGTCGTACGTGGGCGTTGAACTGCGCCGTGGTCAGCGGAACCGGAGTTTTGCTGCCGGCGAAGACATCGCGGATGATGATGTCGCGCGTTGATTCGGTGAGGGTTTCGGTGACGGCGCGTGCTTCACCCACGCGGATGCGGAGCAGTGGTGCCCGTGGAAGATCGAACCAGTTCCGGACTAATTCCGCCAGCGCACCGTCGATCTCGACCACGACCTGCCGGGCATCGGGATAGGTGGCTGCGAAGTACCGAGCCATCGAACACGCCCCGCCGCCGAGGTGCAGCACCCGCAGTCGTTCCGTTCGAGAGCGTTCGGAATCGACGAGGTGCGCAATCCACCTCATGTACTCGAAATCCAGAATCTTCGGATCAGCCAGATCGATGTGCGAGCTGGGGACGCCGTTGATGTGCACAATCCAGCCGGTGTCGGAGTATTGATCGCGAACAAGTTCGCAGGTCCCGGTGTCGATCGGGAAGGTGCCGGGAACTGGACCGGTATCGCCCTGTTCAGGAGCGGTGCTGCGATTCTTGGTCTTACGAGTTCCTTTGGCCACTGCACCCATTCTAGGGGCTCCGCCCCGGTGCGCCGTTCTGGTAGCGCCGACTACCAAAAAGGCGCACGGAGCAGCAGTATTTTCGCGCCGGTTCAGGCACACTCATGGGTGGAGTGTGATCGGAGACACAAATTTCCGGTTCGGTCCGTCGTCGTCCGTGCATCACGAAGATTTTCGAGGAGTGCAGGTGAAGGTTAAGGCAGCGGTAGTAAAGGCGCCGGGTCAGGCGTGGGAAATCGAAGAGGTCGAACTGGGCGATCCAGTATCCGGCGAAGTGCAGGTTCGGCTCGCCGCGTCGGGACTCTGCCATTCGGACGAGCATTTGCGGACGGGTGCAACTCCGCTGCCCTTCTATCCGGCGCTCGGTGGGCACGAGGGCGCCGGAGTGGTGACCAAAGTTGGCCCTGGCGTCACCAACGTCGAAGAAGGCGATCATGTGGTGCTCGCGTTCATCCCGGCCTGTGGACGGTGTCCGTCATGCGCCAAGGGGCTCCAGAACATCTGTGACGAGGGTGCGGGTCTGCTGACCGGACAGGCGATCTCGGACAAGACTTATCGCGTAACGCTCGACGGAGAACCTGTCGTTCAGATGTGTCTGTTGGGTACCTTCTCGCCGTACGTCACGGTCAACGAGGCATCGGTGATCAAGATCGAAAAGGACATACCTCTCGACAAGGCCGCTCTGCTCGGCTGCGGCGTTGCGACGGGTTGGGGCTCGGCGACGGCAATCGGCGGCGCCAAAGTCGGTGACACGGTGGTCGTTATCGGCATCGGTGGCGTCGGCATCAACTCGGTACAGGGTGCCGCGTCGGCCGGGGCGCGCTTTGTCGTCGCCATCGATCCGGTCGAGTTCAAGCGACAGAAGGCCAAGGAATTCGGTGCCACGCACACCTTTGCTTCCATCGAGGAGGCTCTCCCCGTGATCGGCGAAATCACCTGGGGGAAGATGGCTGATGTCACGGTCATTACGGTCGGTGAGATCCACGGCGACATGATCCAGCCCGCGCTCAGTGCTACCGGTAAGGGTGGGCAGGTCGTCGTCGTCGGCATGGGCCACTACGCAGATTCTCAGGTGACGCTGAGTCTGTTCGAGCTGACACTTCTGCAGAAGCGCTTGCAGGGAGCCATCTTTGGCGGAGTGGGACCGCGTTCGCAGATTCCGAAGCTCCTCGACCATTACCGCAGCGGCGCACTCAAGCTCGACGAGTTGGTGACCAAGACCTACAAGTTGGAGGACATCAACGAGGGGTACGCGGACATGCTGGCAGGGAAGAACCTGCGCGGAATGATCGTCTACACGGAGGACGATTACTGATCGCCTTCAGTCCAGCATGACGGATTTGATTCCGGCCCTCCGACGTCTGTGTCGGAGGGCCGGTTTCGTGTCAGTGGCAGAACTCGGGCGCTGGGGGATGTAGGTGCAGAATTGGTTCTAGTTAAGCTAGCCTTACTTAGCTAAGGTAATATTCAGTTTGCCGAACGGTGACGTACTGGCCTACGTCGACAAGGTGAGCACACAGGGCACAGTGGTAGTGGCAACATTGGACCCGATGTCGCACTTCGGAGCATATTTCATGCCGGCAACCGAACGATTCCTCAATGGCCTATGCCATTGATTTCATAGTTTACGAAAAACAGTTCACCACGTAATTCGATAAGGATCTCATCATGACCAACACACTCACCGTGATCGATCAGGGAACAACCCTCGACTTCACCTTCGAAGACAGCCTCCGTTACCACGGACCACAGGCCCCCGGCGGAGTTGCCCACGCGTACAAGGTGATCGAGCGCGCGCTCGAGGTCCTGGGGACCGACGGACCCGTCGAACGTCGTGAGCTTGTAGTCACCACATCTCACGGTGGTCCGGGGGTGCGCGATACTTTCGAGTTGGTCACCCGCAGTGTCACCGAGGGGCGCTACACCGTCGACCCGGCGCTGGCTCGTCCTGAACGCGGAACCACATTGGCAATTTACGTCTTTCAGATCGATTATCGTGGCAAGAGCATCACTCTGATTATCCGTGACGCTGGGTTTGTAGTAGACGAGTTCATTGCGCTCGTGGGTAAGGCCGAGAAATCGGCCGCGGACTTAGGGCGCTTGAAGGTCCTCAAGCTCGAAATGACTGAACGGGTCATGGCGGCCCCCGCAGATCAGATCTACGATGTTGTGCCCAGCGCGGTCGCGTCTGACATCTAACATCGCGGTCGCGTCTGACATCGTGAATCTGTTGATGCGCAAGGGTTCTGCACATCCGATCGACTCCCGTGTGTCCTATCTCAACCTGTACGAGTTCGACGATCTTGATCTGTCGTCGGTTGCCGGGCTTGTTGTCACTTCCGATTGTGATCAGATCTTCCTCGAGCGCACGGGGGAAGAACTCACCGCATTTGTTCGGGCGGGTGGGCGTATCGCGGTGATGGGTCACGTGGTCACCACTCACATCGGTCGTTCGCGAGTGCCGCTCGACTACGTCCACCCTCTCGGAGAGGGCTATGTTCTGGTGCATTCGGGCAACGATCTAACCGGTTGGCACAGTGATGACAATTCGGCCTCACGTATGTCGCCACAGCTATTCGACTGGCTTGCCCAGCGCTGACACGTCGAGAACGAAATACGGTGCCCGTATCGAAAGCGATACGGGCACCGTATTTTGTACGACCGGGCGACTATGTGTGGTCGACCCAACGTAGGAGAGCGTAGAGGAAACGGGTCGAACCCGGCATGAAGTTGTTGCCGTGATGGTACGTCGGATCCAAGGTGGTGGCGATGATGCGACCCGCGGTCGACGTGGTGTCCTCGAAGAGCATCATTCCGGCGTCATGAGAGTTTCCATCTGAGTCGGGTTCCTCCGAGACCAGAAGTGGGACAACGTCTGCATCGGTATGGAGCAGGCCGTGGTGGTGCCAGATTACAGACTTCGTGGTCAGGTAGTTCCACGATTCGTGATCGTGACTGCGCGTGCGAATCATCGGATCTTCGCCGGTTCGCCACCACCAGAAGTTGGTCGGGCGCGGGCTCCAGGTCACACCGGGAAGCCATGTGTGTGCGGCATTCTCACCCAGAACCACCAGGGTTCCGCCGCGTTCGGCGACAGCGAGGAATTCGGCAGCATGCTTGCGGAGCAGTTCCGGATGTAGACGATCCGCGAGAATAAGCGTCGTGACGCCGTCGAGGTCACCGGGCTGCAGGTCAACGAGATAGTGGAAGTCCGGCTGGTGTGCGACGACGGCCGGATCTTTGACGGTCTGCAAGTGGAAGTGCGATCCACCGTGCACGATCGCAAGGTTGCGCGTGGAGAGGGGAGCGCGATCCGTGCGGTTGAAGGCTTCGAGGGTAGACATCAGATATCCGTTCGGTCGAGCTGGCCGAGCCAGTTCAGGAGTTGCGGAAAGACACGCGAGGACGTGTTGGGATCAGCCTGGAACACCGCGAGATCGATTCCGCCGTGAACCAGTATCTCGCCGGCACCCAGCGGGTAGACGTAGTCGACCGGAAGGCCATGACGACCAATGTAATTGGTAACGATGGCGTTGTCCGGCAACTTCTGGCTGTAGCCGCGCCCGTAGAATCCCGACACTTCCTTGCGGAAACTGAGATCAGCGGGATCGACGCCTGCCCACACGGGGTGGGGGCTGCCGGCTGAGATGGCAAGATCCTTGGGGCCTGAGTACTGGAGTTTGCGCCATTGTCCAAGGTTGGGAAGGAAGTCTGTGAGGGGATGGCCCATCACGGCGATACGACCACCGGCAGTGACGAAGTCGGTGAGAACGTCTCGGTTGCGCTCCAGGTAGATCTGATCGCAGTTTCCGTTGATGATGAGTCCCGAAACGGCGCTCAGATCGATCGTATCGAGTTCGTAGAGATCGACATTACGCACGAGTGCGGTATTGGAGGTGTTACCGGACATGCCGGTGTTGGAACCCATTACCAAGTGCAGAACTCGGGCGATTGTTTTTGTGGCTGTACCACTTTCGGCGGTCATAAGAGCGAGCTTTCTTTGAGACGGAGGTCGTTGTCGGCCACCGCGAAATTGTCATAGCGGGTGTAGACCACGGTGCGCGGACTACCGCGATCGAGGACGGTTTCGGTTGCGACGTCGATACCGTAGAGGCGGGAGAGGGTTTCGCTCGTCACGAGGGTTTCCACGCCGCCGACCACAATCTCCTCGGGGCTGTACATGACGACTGCGTCTCCGCCGAGGTGCAGCGCGTGATCGGGGTGATGCGTGGTCAGCAGGATTCCCATGCCTTCTGCAGCGAGTTCGCGCAGAAGTTGGAGGACGTGCGCTTGGTTTCGCAGGTCGAGTGCGGAGACTGGTTCGTCGAGAATCATGAACGTGCAGTCTGTGTTCAGTGCGCGGGCGACGAGGACCAATTGTCTTTGTCCGCCGGATAGTTCGGTGAAATTCGACGACGCAAGATGGTCGATACCCACTCGTTCGAGAACACTCCGAGTTCGTGCGACATCGGCTTTGCCGGGGGTTCCGAATGTCGAGACTTTCTTTGCCCGGCCCATCAGCACCATGTCGAACACCGAGTACGCAAAATTCGACGTTGTTGCCTGCGGGACGTAGCCGATGTTCGGATCTCTGATGACCCGACCTTCTTCGGGGGTGGTGAGACCCGCGATGCACCGCAACAGGGTGGTTTTGCCCTTGCCGTTGGGGCCGAGAATCGAGGTGATCGAGCCCGACGCGATGGCGAGGTTGGTGTGTCGGAATACCCAGTCCCGCCCGGGATACCGAAAGCCGAGATCCACTAGCTCAAGCATTGATGAACGCCTGTCTGCTCGACTTGCGAAGGAGAACGACGAATACCGGAGCGCCGATGATTGCCGTGAGGATTCCCAGGGGAATCTCGCCGGGGCTGATCGTGCGCGAAAGAGTGTCGATTACAGTCAGGTACGCCGCGCCGAGAACAAACGTCGTCGGCATCGAGATCCGATGATCGGGACCAACCCACAGCCTGGCTAGGTGTGGAACGACCAAACCGACCCAACCGATGACACCGGATACGGCAACGGCGCCGGCCGTCATGAATGCGACCATGACCAGAAGCACCATGCGTAGACGGTGAGGCTTGATGCCCAGCGATGCGGCATCGTCGTCGCCGAGCGAGAGAATGTTCACACGCCAGCGGAGTCCGAGAATCACGGCGCTGCCGAGCAGGATCGGAACTGCGGCGATCGCAACTTTGCCCATATCGGCGGTTGCCAGGGAACCCATGAGCCAGAAGACAATTGACGGCAGTGTGCTGTACGGATCGGCGAGGTAGGTGATCAGCGAGACGAGCGCGGAGAAGAACGCACTGGTAACCACGCCGCCGAGCACGATCATGAGAATGGAACTGCCCGTGCGGGTTTTGCCGATGGCGGTGACCATCACCAGCGCAGCGATACCGAATATAAACGCTCCGCCGACGAGGAATGCCGATCCGAGGCCGAGCATGAGGACGAGGACGCCACCGAACGACGCTCCGGAGGAGACTCCGAGGACCTGTGGGCTTACCAACGGATTCCGGAACACTGCTTGCAACGCCGAACCGCCCAGTGCCAGTCCGCCGCCGACCAGCATGCCTAGAAGCAGTCGTGGGAGGCGAACGCCGAGAACAACTTGCGACTCGACCTCGGTCCAGGTCTGTTCCAATGGAATCACTCGATCGATGAGGATGCGGGCGACTTCGTTGACCGGAATGGTGTATCGGCCGATGGCCAGGGCTGCCAAGCCGATCACGAGGATGCCGAAGGTCAGGATCAGTGGAACAGTGAAAACCTTGTACCGGGAGGGTTTCCCGGCGTCTGCGGCAGTTGCTTCACCACCAAGGGTTGCACTCTCAAGCGCTGAACGAGTCATAGCCTGTGCTTACCTTGTTGGACTCGAGATGCAGGATGCGGTCGATCTCGGCGTCCGTGACATCGTAGGCATACAGTGACTGGTACGTTTCGCGAATACGGTTGCGCAGATCGAGGTCGAGTTGTGCTTCGGGGTAAAAGATTTCGGCCACCCACAGCCACATCAGGTTGGATTCGTTGCAGGGGGGATCCCAGGAGAACCCGCCGATCGGTGCTTTGTAGACGCGCTTGTTCTTCACCGCACTCAGTGATGCCCAGTTGGGGTTGTCGTAGATGTCCTGCGGGGTGGCAGCGTCGAAGTTTCCGAGAACCAGGACCTCGGGATCCCAGGTCAGAATCTGCTCTTTGGTGACCGCGACGCTGGTGCCCTTTCCGGCACCGCGGGCGACGTTCTTACCGCCGGCGAGAGTGATCCAGAAGTCCATGTAGGTGTTGTCAGCGGAGACTTTAGTCTCGGGTGTGCTGTAGAAGTACATCGCGCGTGGGGCCTTGGCGGCATTTGCGACGGCGATGGACTCGACAGTCTTTCGATCGGCAGCCATGCGGTTGAGTATTTCCCGCGCTTCCGGCTTCTTGTCGAGCAGATCGCCGAAGATGTTGATCCATGCTTCGAGATCCTCCTGAGTTCCGTACTTGAGGAGAATGACCTTCAATCCGGCGTTGCGGAGTGGCGCAACGATGTCGTCACCCTTGTCGCCCCACTGGATCACGACATCCGGGTTGAGGGAGAGGATTTGTTCGACGTTCGGAACGAAGTCGGGGCCGGAAACTACTGGGGTGTTGAGGAATTCCGGGAACATCGTGGCAAGCATGCCGTTTTTGGCGAGGGAAATAGCACTGGAGTTGACGCCGACATTGCGTGAGATCGACTGGTCGGAACCGGCGATCATGGAGGGGACAGGAATGATCGCCGAGGCGATACGCCCGACGGGGGTGTCGAACGTAATAGTGTTCTGATACTGGTCCACGACGGTGAACGGACCCGATGCGCTCTCGGTTGTCGAGGCTTCGTCAACGGGCGTGCGACTAGAGCAAGCCGTGATCCCGAAAGCTCCGAGTGCGGCGGCGGCTACCCCCATCGATCGAATCAGTTGGCGGCGCGTCATGGCGCCTCCCACAGTGGACGGGTTCTGCAGCGGACGCATGAGTTCTCCGAAAAGTCTTGTCACGGTGACGGTTACCGAAAAGTGAAATGAATTTCTCAATTTTCTTAGGCTAGCATAGGTTTAGTTAGGGTTGGATACCCTGCTTTGTGATGCGGGTGACATAGAACAACCGCACGTCCTTCCTGGGCGTGCGGTTGTGTTGGAGTTCTGGTGCAGTTAGTGGCTTGCGAACATCTTGATCCTCTGGTCGCGGCTGCGTTCGAGGTGCGTGCGCATGCATTCGCGCGCGGTCCGTTCGTTGCGGGCGCGAATGGCATCTAGGATTTGTTGATGCTCGGCGTTGAGCAGGTCAGGTTCGCCGTAGTTCGAAGGTGGTCCGCTGTCGTAGATCCGAAGTTGTGTGGTCAGGCGGATGAGCAGCGACATGATCGTGGAATTGTGGGCGGCCTGCCAGAGGGCCTCGTGGAACTTGAAGTTCCCTGATCTGACTTCCGTTCCTTCAATTGCCGTGCAACAGAAGGTATGGAGCTGTTCCAGCCGTGCGAGATCCAGGTCGCTGTGCCGCAGTGCAGCTGCGCCGGCGGCTTCTGATTCCAAGGCGACTCGCGCCGCGTAGATTTCGATGACGTCTTCGGGCGTTCCGGAGCGGACGCGGAATCCACGCGCGGCCCGCTCGAGAAGTCCGTCGTGTGCAAGCCAATTCAGTGCTTCGCGAATGGGTGTACGCGAGGCTCCATACGATTCGCACAGCTGTGTTTCGTGTAGAGGGGTGCCCTGCGTGAATTTGCCGTCCAAGATGTCTGCACGCAGTCGGAGGTACTGCCGCGAGGTTTGGTCCGAGCGGCCCAGCGCTGTCTCCGGCACCAGCAGGTGTGTGGTGCTTGCAGTTTCCTCGGCGCTCATGCGTCCCCGTTCCTTCTTGTGAGTGAAGCGTGTTCGATTATGCCACTGACGGCGCGTGAGTACTTGCGTATACGCTAGTACTCACTTAGGTTCGTCGGTGTCGATTTCGAAAGGAAGGTGCTTCGTGACGAGGGAATTGGACACGCCGTTGATCGACACGCCGTTGATCGACGCGGTGGCGCTCGAAGCGCTTGTGACCGCGGATGACGTGGTTGTGCTCGACGTGAGCGTGCATTTTCCGCCGGCGCGGTTCGACGGCGACTATCGACCGGAATCGGGATACGCGGGTTGGGTCGAGGGTCATATCCCGGGTTCCCGTCACGTCGACCTGATGACGACGTTCTCCGATCGCGCCGCATCGTTGCACTTCACGCGACCTTGCGCTGATCAGTTGTCGGACGACCTCGCGGCACTCGGAGTCGAACCTGGTGCGTCGATAGTGATCTACGACCAGGGATCGATGACGTGGGCCTCACGATTCTGGTGGGTGCTCCGCAACGCGGGCATCTATGCGCGAGTTCTTGACGGAGGTCTCGCCGAGTGGACCCGGATCGGCTTGCCGGTTGGTACCGGTCCGGAAGCTGCGTCTGGATTTGCCGAATCACGTTGGGCTGCTTCGGACCTCGGCCTGTGGGTTGATCAAAATCTGGTAGCGGCTGTGTCAACCGGATCCCGGCCGGGAACACTCGTATGCGCCCTGTCGCCCGAGCAGTATGCGGGCACTGAAAAGACGAGATACTCACGCCGTGGTCATATTCCGGCGAGTTTGAACCTCTCGGCGAAAAGCCTACTTGACGACGAGGGGCTGATGCTCCCGATTACGGAGGTCTCCACACGTGCCGGATCGGTCCTGCGTGGGCACCCAAAACCCGTCGTAATCTACTGCGGTGGAGGTGTTTCCGCGTGCCTTACCGCGCTCGGTCTGGTGATGAGTGGGTACGGCGACGTCAAGATCTACGACGGTTCCCTCGAGGAATGGACTGCCGATCCGGCATTGCCGATGGTTACCGGAAATGCACCCGGCGAAGGCGATCGATGTCACGGGTCGTGATTGACCGGCCCTGTACAGACTTATTGCCTGAAGGAAAACTCATGTCCCACATTATTACTGCTGATTCCGTTGCCACTTCTCTCGACGCATTGCGTGAGCAGGTGCCGCTTGTCCAATCGCTCACCAACATCGTCTCGGCCAATTTCCTTACCAACGTCCTGCTTGCCGCCGGCGCGAGCAACGCGCATATCGACAACGTGCACGAAGCCGCAGGTTTTGCAGCCATCGCTGGGGGAGTGCTGGTGAATCTCGGAACCCCCGACGACGCGACTGCCGCTGCATTCCGAGTAGCTGCGGAGGCTGCGCAGAAGGCCGACACTCCCTGGGTTCTCGACCCGGTCGGAGTCGGCGGATTACCTTGGCGCAGTGACATTGCCGTGGACCTGCTTCGATTCCGCCCAACCGCAATTCGAGGCAATGCGTCGGAGATCATCGCGCTCGCAGGTCTCGGCGGTGATACGCGTGGAGTCGACAGCGCATCGGATTCCATCGATGCTGTTCCTGCGGCAATTTCCCTGTTGAACCATTCCGACGCCGTATCCGCTTCGGGGCCTGTCGATTACATCGTGGGTCGCGACAGCGAAGGTGTAGTGAGTGGCGTGCGTGTGTCAGGTGGTAGCGCGCTTCTTCCTCGCGTGACGAGCACGGGTTGCTCATTGGGTGGGCTCGTCGCCGCTTATCTGGCAGTGACACCAACGGCACTCGAAGGCCTCGTTGCTGCGCACGCCCACGTCGCGGTCGCATCCGAAATCGCCGAGAAGAACTCGACCGGTCCGGGTTCGTTTGCCGTCGCCTACCTCGACGCTCTCTATACCGTCGACGCCGATACCATCCGGACGCTTGCACGCGTCGAATCTTTCGAATTGCCGACTGGAGCGCAAAACTGATGAGTGTCAAGACTTTTTGGTACCTCACGCAAGCCGACGGCGACTACCCGTGGACTCCGGATGGCCTCTACCCGGTGGACGGTGCGAGGCAAATCGAGTTGGCGAAAACGATCGACGACGGCGGATTCGAAGGTGCCCTGGTTGCCACGTGGCCGAACGACCCCTTCATCTCGGCGACCTGGGCCGCTGCGCATACAACTCGAATGAAGTTCCTGGTCGCTGTCTACGCGAACATGACGCCGGCACGTTTGCTTGCTGAAAAGGCGCTCACTTTCGACGCTTTCAGTGGCGGACGCTTGATGATCAACTCAGTCAACGGACGCGAGAACATCCTCACGAAGTACGACATGAACGTCGAGCACGATCGGCGATACGAATTGGGGGAGCAGTACTGGGCTGACTTCCGCCGCATTTACGCCGAGGGCACCGAATCGAATTTCCCGAACACACCGCTGCGGATCGATGCCCCGGCCGGTCACCAGGTTCCGCTGTGGGGAACCGGTGATTCGCCCGCCGGACTGGCCAATTCAGGCAAGGTGCTGGATACATATCTTGCGATGCTCCGCGAGACGTCCTTCATCGAGGACAAGTTCACTGCAGCGCGAGGTGCTGCCGAAAACGCGGGACGAGAATTCACGGACTTCGGTGCGCTCACCGGTGTCATCGTTCGGCCCACGAAGGCGCAAGCGCTCGAGCGGTTCCGGTCGCTGTTCGAGAAGACCGGAATCGACCAGATCACACATGTTCTCGACAATGCGGTGCGTCGACGCACTCACGGGGAGCATGATCTGAAGACGTTCACAGCTCGCGACGCGCAGCGTCAGGGTTGGGTCGACTCCATCGCAGCCGGGAAGCTGCCGGAACCCGAAGATCTGTACGTCGGTGACGGTCTCTACGCCGGAATCACGGCGTGGTCACCTCTCGACATCTTCGGAACCGGTTCGTCAGCGGTCTACTACGTCGGCGATCCGGACTCGATCACCGATTCGGTGCGCACTCTTCGTGCACGCACCGGTCTCACAGCACTGATTCTCGCGGGTTGGCCACTCATCGAAGAGGCAAAATGGGTGTCCGAGTACCTGATTCCACGGTTCGACGCGCTGGACTGAGCTCGGCTAGCCGTGATCGCGAAGTAGCAGCGTCGGGGTAATGCCGGCCAGTGCCTGGACATCGCGGGAGAGATGGGCCTGGTCGGCGTACCCGGTGCGCGCTGCGAGGGCAGATAGCGACGTGTTTTCGCGGCGGGCCAGTGTCAGCACATTCTGCAGACGCTGAACCTTCTGAATCATTTTGGGGGACAGTCCAACCGAAGCCGTAATTGTGCGTCGAAAATGCCGTTCGGAGATTCCGAGATCGGCAGTGATCTCGCGGATCGACGTGTTGGGCGCAGAAGTAAGAGCCGTGTAGCCGGTTATCGCGTGCGTATCTCGGTGTGCGCTCGGCAATAAGCCTTCGAGCATGCGAGCATCGACTCTTTCGGTTCGAAGGGCCTCCGCCAGCAAGCGGGACTGCTTGGAAGAGAGCACGTCGGCAAAGCTGATTTTGGAGTCCTTTACGCCGTCGGCCTCGGTCCCGAGGATGGATCGCAGCGACGGAGGATTGATCCGAATTCCCCACAACGTTGTACCTGGTGTGACCGTCACAAGATCTGCTGTCGTCGCCGGCCCGACCAGCCACGACTTGCCGGTGTTGTCGACAATAAAGTCGGCGCACAGGTCGGGGATGATTCGCTTGGGGGCATTGGTGGATTTGTGTGAGCTCATGCTCTTCCACAGGCAGTTGAACAATTCTGTGCCGCCTTCGATGGGTCGCTCGGCATAGCCATGGCCGGTTTGTTCAAGACTCGTCATGGCCGCACGACTACCGTCGGAGTTGAAGGTGCCCGTGGCAGTCATAGATTTATCGTCACACACCTGCCGAATACTTCTCGAACCGAAGCAGGAGAAATTACCGTGTCTGTGTCACCGCGACTAGACCTCGTCGGAATCGTCACCAACGACCTCGATCGTTCACTCGCGTTCTATCGGAGTTTGGGACTCGACATTCCCGAGACTCCGTCCGACGCGCCGCATGTCGAATTCACCTTCGACAACGGCTTACGCCTGGCGTGGGATGCACCCTCCACAATCGCCAGTTTCGATCCGGACTTCGTTGTCACCGATGGCCGTCATCCAGTGGCTTTGGCGTTCGACTTCGGTACTCCCGACGCCGTCGACGAGGCCTACGCGCGTATTACGGCTGAGTTTCCTGGCCACAGGGAACCATTCGACGCTGTGTGGGGGCAGCGTTACGCGGTACTTCTCGATCCGGACGGCAATACTGTCGACCTTTTTGCTGCGCTCTGATTGTGTAGGACGATCGCGTAACTGGTAGTGCAGTAACTGGTAGTGCAGTAACTGGCAGTGCATAGGCACATGCGTGTGGGCTTCGCATCGGCGAGATTTTGATGCGAAGCCTGATACGTCTGCAATTGTGGTGCAACACTTTTCAGGTGCGCAGCACCGGACCGGGCGGCAGGGTTGATCGCCGCGGCCACCGCTCCGGATCAACCCCCGCCGGAGGAATGAACCACGGCTTACGATCCGACCCCATCTTGATTTCCCACCGCCCCGCGAACCCGGCCTGACGGTGAATCAGAGTGTGATGCGCTCGGCACAGCAAGGTGAGGTTGTCCATCACCGTCAGCCCACCCTTCGACCACCCCTTGATGTGGTGCGCATCGCACCACGCCGGCACCGCATCACACGACGGAAACGCACACCCCTCGTCTCGGGCGATCAACGCCGTCCGCTGCGCCGCCGACACCACCCGTTTCAGCGGACTGACATCGAGCGGGGCACCATTCTCGTCGAGGAGCACCGTCGAGAGCATGCAGTCACACGCCAACATCCGGGTGCGGGTGATACTCAACGGACCCATCCACGGCATGTGCCCGACATCAAGATCGTCGAAGTCGTCGAAACCCCACACCGGTACATCCTCGACATCAGTCTCTTCGTCGGGAGAAGCCGAACTCGACGAAGCAGTCCGCGTGCTCGCGCACTCTCGATGCTCCGCAAGATCTTTCACAGACACATGCACATTCACATGCGGACGCTGACCACCATCGACCCCCGTCGCCGCATTATCGAGATACCGGCGAATCAACTCCGTCAACGCATCCGCCGTCCGCTTCGCAGCCGACCGCGCATCCGGTGTCCCGTCCGCCGCGGGCGTCGGCATCGACAACCCCGACAACGCGGAGAGAAGCATTTCGCCGGTCAACGCATCGAACTCACCTTTGATCACCACCCGACCGTTCAACGTCGGAGAAATACGTAGTTCGTTGCGATCGTCGTCTTCCCCCGCCGGGACGTCCTCGGATTCGAAGATCCGCTCGAGCACCGCGATGGCGTACCGCAGTTTCGTGGTGGTCGCTTCCACGCCGGAAGCTGCCGCGAGCAGGGTTGTGGTGCAGTGCGGCAGAGCGTGCTCCGGCATCCCTTTCGGTGGGGATTCGCAGAACGCGGTGATCAGCGCGGCATGATCGACGGTGAGGTCACCGGCATCGAACTGCGCCGCGATATCGGGGAAGGCTCGTAAGGCGACGCCGAGGGCGGCGATCTTGTTTCCGGCCGCGTTCTGCAGCATCGTATTCGCCGCCAGCCAGCGACCGACACCGCGGTAACACAGCACCTGCTCGTCCGGACGAAGTGCCAACTCGTCGACCGCGGCAACGCGGATCGCTTCCAGTCGAAGGATTTCCGCTGATGCGGTGATCGCGACGTCCCGCACATCGCACGGACGTAACCGCCACAGCATGCCACGCACATTCACAGCAGAACCAGCCACGACATCGGCAACTACGGTATCGATACTCATCGGATCCCCCCATCCTTACCCTGAATTGTATTCGAACATACATTCGAGTCAAGGGAAAGTTTGGGCGGAGATTCACTTGTCCGAAGGTGAATATTGTTGAACTACACATGCTTTTGCCGACGGCCGCGACAGTATCTGTCACGGCCGTCGGCATGGGATTCTGCAGATGTGGAAGCGGTTTACCGGGCGTTCAACGCGTCGAGGATTTGTCCCCGTGATTTCCCGAGTTCCGATCCCCAGTACGGCCACGAATGCGTTCCATTTGACGGGAAGCTGTAGGTTGCCGGGATTCCGAGGGAGTCCAATCGAAACTGGAATGCGCGCGTATTCATCAGGGCTAGTGCTTCGAGACCGATGGCGCTGCCCGTGTTCACGAAGTCGACGGGCGATCGCGGTCTGTCGAATTCTCCCGGCAAGCCACTTGCCGCGGAGACGTACAGCGAAAGCCCTCGCAGTTCAGGTGCAAAAACGAAGGGATCGTTGCGCAACCAAGCCGGACTCCATGGCGGTCCCCACATGGCGTCCACGTTGAATGACCCGGCGCTGATCATCGCGACACGGATTGCTTCACGCATTCCCGGAGCGGAGATGTTGAGGTAGCCGGAATACGATCCCGCGAACTTGAACTGGTCTCGGTGATAGGCAGCCAACGTCAACGCTGCGCTGCCGCCCATCGACAGGCCGAGGACACCGTTGTTGGTCCGGGAGACTCCGCGGGTTTCGAGATACGCGGGCAATTCTTCGGTCAAGAAGGTTTCCCATTTGTACGTGGTTGGTTGTCGGTTGAGGCTACTGGTGGAGTACCAATCGGAGTAGAAACTTGATTGGCCACCGACCGGCATCACCAGGGTGATGTTGTCATCGCGGAACAGATCGAAGGCGTTGGTTTCGAAACTCCAGGCGTTGCGATCGTTTCGGGCGCGTAGGCCGTCGAGCAGGTACAGTGCGGCATTGCCGCCGCGTGACGCCCATTGAATCTGTACCTTGATCGGACCCATCGTGGAGTCGACGAAGGCCTCTTCGTATCCGCCTGACTGAGCAGTTCGTGCTGGTGTTGCGGTGGCGACAGACGGCCCGACAAGACCGATCGCCAGTGGGAACGCCAGGGCGGCCGCCGCTGTTCCCAACCAGCGTCGTCTGGCAGATTTAGTTCCGTGTCGGACAAATCGCATATTCGTCACTCCGCCCCTTGGTGATCGATTGCAGAATTCCTGACCGTGCCCCCCGAGGCGCGGAATTCTTCAAAACACTAAGTGGTAGGTAACCTCGTCGACCGATCCGTTACTGCTTCGTGACTGAGGCAGTGAGGTGTTGGGCGAAGTGTCAGGAAGCAGAACCTCGGGGGGAGTCGAAATCGGTGAGCGGCCATCCAGCCTCAGTCAGCACAGCTGCCACACGTGCGATGTCACTGTCGGAGGCGCTCGCGCTTGTCACATCGGCGATCTGAGCACTGACTTCTTCCACCGAGATGATCTGATCGCTGGTCTCGTCACTCAGTTCAGCCAGTGCTGCACCGATCGCGATTTCACGTACCTGTGCGTCAGTAAGTTTTCTGCGAAGTAGCGCGACCAGCGGGATTCGGTCTTTTGGTGGGATTCCCTCGGGGTAGCCGGCTTGCAGCCATTCGAGGATCGACTGGGCCAACGACGAAGATGGTGCCATCACTGTTGTGTGGTTCCTTTCATCGTGGGAATGTGGCTGCGGGTCGCGGCAGTCGTACCGTCGGCGCTGTTCTTCAAGACATTCACGTCGATTCCTCTTTCACGCTTATCTACGGTGATGTGAGCGTCAGGCCCGGGAACCTCGGTGGGAACCAGTCCACCGTCCCAATCTGCGTTGACGTTGCCGGAATCGACGGGATCCCTGCGCGAGCGCAGGTACATCCAGATAGACAGGGCGATCAGCACAGCGAAGACGACCAGCACACCGGGTAGTCCGCCGACGATGTTCGCCAGACCCCAGCACAAGGCGCCGACGAGTGCTGCCGACGGCAGGGTGATCATCCACGCGAGCGCCATGCGCCTGGCGACGCCCCAACGAACTTCGGCGCCCTTACGTCCGAGGCCGGTGCCCAGGATGGAACCAGTCGCCACATGGGTGGTGGAGAGAGGGAGTCCGAGGTGGCTGGAGGTGAGAATGATTGCGGCTGAGGATGCTTCGGCTGCCATTCCTTGCGGTGCGGCAATTTCGACGAGCCCCTTGCCAAGTGTGCGGATGACGCGCCAACCGCCCAGATAAGTACCGGCCGCGATGGCCAGAGCGCAGGCCAACTTGACCCAGAACGGCATGTCGGCATCCGCTGAGATGGTGCCGTGGGCGACGAGAGCCAAGAAGATGACGCCCATTGTCTTCTGGGCGTCGTTGGTGCCGTGTGCGAGGGAAACCAGTGACGCCGAGCCGATTTGGCCGAGGCGGAAGCCTTTTTCTTTGGTTTCTTCGTGAATATTCGAAGTGATGCGATAGATCAACCAGGTTCCGGCCGTCGCAACAAAACCGGCGACGACGGGGGCGAGTAGCGCGGGGATGACGACCTTGCTGAGGACTCCGCTCCAAGCGACGCCGCTCATGCCCAGAGATGCGATTGCGGCGCCGATCAGGCCACCGAACAACGCATGTGAGGAGCTTGACGGGATGCCCAGCAACCACGTTGCCAGATTCCAGATGATTCCGCCGATCAGGCCGGCAAAGACGATGGTGAGAAGTGCTTGACCGCCCACGTTTCCAAGATTTACCACGCCCTTGGCCACAGTGGCGGCAACCTCGACCGAGAGGAATGCTCCGACCAGATTCAAAGAAGCGGACAGTGCTACCGCAATCTTGGGGCGCAGTGCGCCTGTCGCAATCGATGTGGCCATGGCATTGCCGGTGTCATGAAAACCGTTGGTGAAGTCGAATCCCAGTGCGGTGACGACGACGACGAGTAGAACGATCAGTTCCGCATTCACAATTACTGACTGTCCCTCATGGAGGGTCGGTAAACCGAGGTCAAGCAGGCTTGTTCCGTGGCAGTACCGGTAATCAGAACCCTAGGTTCACGTTCACTCGAGGAATACGCTCAGTCCATGTCACTCGGCGAAGAGAAAACCATCTCGGTCAGCACATTCCGGAAGAGCGGCGACGGCGTCGCGACACCCACTTGGGTCGTGCCGTTGTCCGACGGACGCATCTGATTCTGGACGTCCTCGAGTTCCGGCAAGGCCAAGCGGTTACGGAACGATCCTCGAGTGGCGATTGTCCCGTGCCATAACCGCGGAAAAGTCGTTCCCGGCGCACCGACCGTCGCCGGTACCGCGCAATTGGTTGCCGCGGGCCCGGAATTCGACGAGATTCAGAGCAAGGTCAAAGCGAAATATGGCGTGATGGTCCCGATCTCGAGATTCTTCAACACTCTGGGGCACATCGGCAAAGGGTCATTTCCGTACGGCGATACCGGAGTGGTCGTCACGGTCGAATCGTGAGCCGCAGGGATCGCATCCGGGCGGCCCGCAACGGCGTAGCGTGGACGTATGGGTCTCACGATCCGGCGTATGTGCCTGACGGTCCCACGAACACTTCACTGAGGAAAGTCTGTCATGGCGCACGCAATCACACTCGACTTCGCGATGGAGACGCCGCCACGTCCCGTGGGACAGCCCTTCCCATCTCCCACCAGAACACCACGATTCCTTCTTCGCGGTCAGGGCGCCGTGCAATCACAGGTTGACGGTGCATGGTTTCCGTGGACTTCCAATGTCACGTCGGAGTTACACGATTTGATATCCGCGCTCTCGTTGCGGCTTGGGCCGATTGCGCGAGTTGCGTTCGATTGGAACATGATCAGCAGCGAGCAACGGCGTATCGATGAGGGCGACGGACTCGAAGTGCGGGGGCCGTACCCTGGCCAGCCGTCGGATTTGATGCTCTTCGAAGACATCTTCGGTTGCCGACTCGCCTTGAAGATGATTCCGCCTACCACCGATCCGGACCATGCGTACCGAATCATGCGCAATCTGGTTGACCCTGCGTGCACCGACGCCTATCGGGTCGACTGAGGAGTCGACGACACCTTCCTGGAATTGCGTCCGGTGTAGGTCCCGGCATTTGCGGGAATATCTGCCGATGCTCGTCTCTACTCATGCCGATGTGGGCATCCATAGCGTCAGAGGCGGGAAGCCGGCGAGTACAGAGCTTCCGGATCTCCTTCAACGACACGAGAAACGAGCAGCGCCATGTCCGCACACGTAGCTTCTCTCCTCCAGGGTTCGAGGATTTTCGAGAACGAGTACGGCTCGATCTCGCAGGTCGACAAAGGATCACTGCCGATTCTGTCAGGCTTGTCGATCAAACGAATCAGTCTCGGCCCCGGCGCGATCCGGGAACCTCAATGGAACGTCGACGCCAACCAGATTGCCTATGTCACCGCTGGGACAGTGCTCGTCTCGATGCTGGGGACCGGAGACGAGTTCGCGGCCTTCGTGGTGAGAACGGGCCAGATGTATCACGTCGAGTCGGGCGCCATCTATCACATCGAAAACGTCGGGGACGGTGACGCGGAGATCATCGCGGCCTTGCGAACCGAGCGTCCGACGCACTTTTCACTTCAGAACAGCTTCAGCGCAATGACAAACGTGGTACTTGGCAATACCTACGATCTTGCCGCGTCGGCATTCGACGTTTTCGGCCGCAGCGATGCGAGTCAGATAGTCCCGAGAGCGGGCGACGCGCACATCCCCGAAACGGCAGGGTTGCCCAATGCTCACCTGTTCGACCTCGAAGGTCAGATCGCACCTCTCGCATATCCGTTCGGCCACGCGAAACTCGCTCGCAAGCAGTATTGGGCAGCGCTCGAGGATCTTTCGATGTATTCGCTGACCATCCGTGAGAGCGGGATGCGTGAGCCACATTGGCATCCGGTCACCGCCGAGATGGGATACGTGCACCGAGGCCGCGGGCGGATGACTGTTCTCGATCCCGACGGCTCCCTCGATACCTACCTCCTCGAACCGGGCCAGGTGTACTTCGTTCCCCGGGCGTATCCGCACCACATCGAGGTTCTCGGTGACGACGA
The DNA here is from genome assembly GCF_030056815.1 of Rhodococcus sp. IEGM 1379. GTDB lineage: Bacteria > Actinomycetota > Actinomycetes > Mycobacteriales > Mycobacteriaceae > Rhodococcus_F. Next base: position 42,613 of record NZ_JASHKR010000026.1, on the reverse strand, counting down.
CATCAACTTTCTGATCTTCTTCGACCAGCCGACTCCCGGCGATATCGGCTACCGGGCAACAGCTTCCGCGTTTTCGCGGGGAGTGCTGGCGGCAGCGTTCGGCGTTCGGGAACAGCAATTGCCGCAATTTCCCTGGACTCCGATCGATCCGCTCATCGTCTCGCGGAACAATCCGGTCGACCCGCCAGAATAGAGCGGGCTGTCGGTACCTTCGGCAGAGCAGGTAAGAGCTACTTTTGCAAGGGTCTTGGATCAGTCCGGAAAAGTGAGTAATAGTAGAGATGCACCCTGCCTTGCGCTGCGCGAGGTGCGTCGGCTTTCAGCCGCAATCCGAGCCGGCGACGCTTTCTGCTGGAAGGAATGCCGTGTCCGATAACAGACCGCCCGGGCCAGAGGAAGAGTCCCGGGCCGGCGGCGACAGTGAAAACCCCGCGATCTCGTCTCCGACGCCTACGGCGCATCGTCCGATGACGAACCGCGACTGGTGGCCGAACCAGCCGGATCTATCGGTCCTGCATGGCAATTCAGCCAAATCGAATCCGATGGGCGCGGACTTCGACTACGCAGAAGAGTTCGCGAAGCTTGATGTCGAGGCGCTCAAGCGTGATGTCTTCGAGTTGATGACAACATCTCAGGAGTGGTGGCCTGCCGACTACGGCCATTACGGTGGCCTGTTCATCCGGATGAGTTGGCACGCTGCCGGGACTTACCGAATTGGGGACGGCCGAGGTGGTGGTGGCCAAGGCGCTCAGCGTTTCGCTCCGATCAACAGTTGGCCCGACAACGCGAGCCTCGACAAGGCTCGTCGACTGTTGTGGCCCGTCAAGCAGAAGTACGGCAGGAAAATTTCCTGGGCAGACCTCATCATCTTTGCGGGCAACTGCGCGTTGGAATCGATGGGGTTCAAGACCTTTGGTTTCGGTTTCGGTCGTGAGGACATCTGGGAGCCGGACGAGATTTTCTGGGGCCCGGAGGACACGTGGCTCGGTGACGAACGTTACCGCGGCGACCGTCAACTGGCCGGTCCACTCGGCGCCGTGCAAATGGGTTTGATCTACGTGAACCCCGAGGGGCCCAACGGTCAGCCGGATCCGGTCGCCGCAGCTATCGACATCCGCGAGACATTTGCTCGGATGGCGATGGACGACGTCGAGACAGCCGCGCTGATCGCCGGTGGCCACACCTTCGGCAAGACCCACGGTGCCGGCCCCGCCGACCTCGTCGGGCCAGAGCCGGAAGCTGCTCCGATCGAACAGCAAGGGCTGGGCTGGAAGAGTTCTTTCGGCACAGGTAAGGGCAAGGACGCGATCACCAGCGGCATCGAGGTTGTCTGGACGCCGACTCCGACGTCGTGGGACAACAGCTTCCTGGAAATCCTCTACGGCTACGACTGGGAGCTGACCAAGAGCCCCGCAGGTGCCTGGCAATGGGTGGCGAAAGACGGCGGTGGGGCGGGCACGATTCCCGACCCGTTCGACGCGTCGGCGCATCGTGCCCCGACGATGCTGACCACGGACCTCTCGTTGCGGCTGGACCCGATCTATGGACCGATCACGAGGCGCTGGCTCGATCACCCGGATGAACTCGCCGAGGCGTTCACCAAGGCCTGGTACAAATTGCTGCACCGCGACATGGGGCCTGTGACGCGATACCTCGGCCCGTGGGTTCCGGAACCGCAGCTGTGGCAGGACCCCGTCCCGGAAGTGGAACTCCCGTTGATCGGAGCCGAGGAGATCGCTGCCCTCAAACGCACGATTCTCGAATCCGGGCTGTCCATCTCGCAATTGGTGTCCACAGCGTGGGCGTCTGCGGCCAGTTTCCGTGGCACCGACAATCGTGGTGGTGCCAACGGGGCACGGATCCGGCTCGAGCCTCAGAAGGACTGGGAGGTCAACAACCCTGCAGTTCTGTCGGTAGTGCTGGCGACTCTCGAGGAGATTCAGGAGCAGTTCAATTCCGCTGGTGGAGCGAAGGTTTCACTGGCTGATCTGATCGTCCTGGCCGGAACTGCGGCTGTCGAGCAGGCAGCACAGCAGGCCGGTCAGGAAGTCTCTGTCGCGTTCACGCCGGGGCGTACCGACGCGTCGCAGGAGCAGACGGACGTGGAGTCGTTTGCCGTGCTCGAACCTCGGGCTGACGGATTCCGCAACTATCTGCGGCCGGGGGAGAAGGTGCCGGCGGAAAATCTGCTGGTCGACCGGGCCTACATGCTGACGTTGACGGCTCCCGAAATGACTGTCCTGGTGGGTGGTTTGCGCGCCCTGAACGCCAACTACGAGCACGCGGGTTACGGGGTCTTCACCGATCGGCCGGAAACGTTGACCAACGATTTCTTTGTCAATCTCCTGGACATGGGTACGGAGTGGAAGCCGTCGGCGTCGTCGGAAAACCTTTACGAGGGACGCGATCGCGCCACCGGTGATGCCAAGTACACCGCCACGGCGGTGGACCTCGTCTTCGGATCGAACTCGCAACTGCGCGCTCTTGCAGAGGTTTACGGCAGTGAGGATGCACAGCAGAAATTTGTCGAGGACTTTGCCGCAGCATGGACGAAGGTGATGAATCTCGATCGGTTCGATATCGCCTGAGCGTCTGCAATACTGCCTGGAAGTTGTACTCATTCCGATCACGGAGTGCGTACGGAATCAGGGGGCGCTGTGAGAGCCACATTGGCGATTTCTGTATTCGCATCGGCTGCGTTGCTTCTGACGGCTTGTGGGTCGGAATCTGTAGAAGGGTCTGCGAAAGCGGGGGAGAGCACACCAATCTCGACACCGACAGACACGACGCCGGACGTCTGCGCGGGCAAGTCGGACTGCATCGAGTTGGCTGTCGCCGACGTCGACGGAGATGGCATCGATGACGCGATCGGCCGAGTCGGTGACCAGATTGTGGTTCGGACCGCCAGCGGCGTCGACACTCAGGTGGCCGGCACCGCGTCGAAGACGTTGACGGACCCGGTTGTTCAGCGGGCTGGCGGGTTTGTCGGAGCCTGGGACATCGACGGAAGGCCAGGGGCCGAAGTTGTTATCGCAACCGTCGATCCCGGGGTTTCCGCGTCGTACAAGGTCTGGTCCTGGGAGGACTCGCACCTCGCGGTGATGTCCCCACCGGTATTGCTTCTCGGTGGAAGCCCGGTCGAATGGACGCTGTATCGAGGTGAAGGCAACGAAACGGCGGTGCGATGCACCGGTGACACATCTCGGCCCATCGAGGTCTGGGAATTCACGGCGCCGTACGGGGGATCCACTGCGCACCCGTCGATGACGGTGACGTCGTACAACTACGACGGTGCTAACGGTGGTCAGTTCGGTGACGGTTCCATGTTCGGTCAAGAGGAGACCTTCAATGCGGAACCGCAGAACCTCGGACACATGGCAGGATGGCCCTGGCTGTGTGGGGACAATGCCATCGATCCGGCAACCGTGGCGACCGTCAAATGCGGCACAACGCCCCAGAGTGCAGCAATTGCGGATGCGATCAGCCAGGTTCCAGCGGATTCCAGGATTCCGGGGATCGAGTGGACATTCTTGGGGGACAACAACTTTGACCCCTGCGCTGATCTGAGCTATGCCATGGCGGAAGCCAAAGGTGGCACAGGCAGTTCGCCGGAACACGTGATGTTCTTCCACCGCGGTAAGTACCTCGGAACCGCGACGTCCTGTGCGTTCGGATTCACGTCGGTGGTCGATTCCACCAGTGACAGCGCCACGGTTCAGTACAGGTGGCCGCGCGGAATGGACTCGAATGCACACCCTTCCGGTCTGGCGTCTGCGACTTTCGTCTGGGACGGCGAACACGTCGTCATGCAGAACGATCTGCCGGCGGAGTTACTGAAGGTGAGTGGCTGCCAGTAACAGCCACCCGCCTCAGATCAGTTGCGCGGCGCGTTCTGCCATCATCACGCAGCCGAGATAGGTGTTTCCCGCCGGCAACACCGGCATCGCGGAGGCGTCCACGACCCGCAGGCCCTCGACCCCGCGTACCCGGCAGCGCTCGTCCAGGACGGCGTTCGGGTCACCGTCTGCGCCCATCGCACAGGTGCCGCCCAGGTGCGCGTAGCTGATCTGGCCGCTGTTGATCAATCCGGCAGCGGCACCTTCGGAGGTCAGGTCCGTTGTCGGTTGGATTCTGGTGGCGCCGAGTTGGGCGAACGGGCCTGTTGATTCGAAAGCGGCGATGCGCCCCAGCACCCAGTCGAGGCGTTCGACGTCTCGCGCAGTCAGCTCCGGCATCGACACATCGGGTTCGTCATTGGGTTCGGTCGAGGAGATTCGAACCTGTCCGCGCCCGCCGACGTCGAAGAGGAACGGGACGATCGAGAAATGCGCGCCGTCGGCCGTCGGTTCGCCGATCGGCAGGTTCAGGACGTGGAAGTCGATGATGTCCGACTGAGGGGTTCGGCCAACCCACACCGGTTGGACCGGGCCACCGCGCAGCGGACTGCCGCCCGGATGGTGATAAACCAAGGGGACACCGAGGTGGTCCTGCAGGTTCGCCCCCACCCCGGGGATGTCGGCGACGACCGGGATGTCGAGGCTGTCCAGCAGGTCCTTCGGGCCGATTCCGGACCGCTGCAGGAGCGCCGGTGAACCAGTGGCTCCACAGCTGACGATGATCTCGCCGGCGGAGAGTTTCCGGCCGTCGGCGGTGATGACATGCGTCGCCCGTCCGTTCTCGACGACCACCCGGTTCACCGTGACACCTGTCTCGACGGTGAGGTTCGGTCGCGACCGAACCTCTTCGGTCAGGTACGCCCGACTCACGGTCAGCCGCTCGGCGCCGTCCGCGGACACCGTCAACGGGAAGATTCCGACGCCCGGGAGCTGCTCAGGGTCATTGACGTCGTCAACCCAGGGCACGTCGATTTCGCGCAGTCCGGCGAGGAAGGCCCGCTGGGATTCGGTCTGTTGCTCGGGTGTGGAGCGTCGTACGACGAGCGGACCGTCCGAGCCGTGAAGCTCCGATGCACCGCAGTCCAGGTCGTTCTCCATCGCGCGGAATGTCGCGAGGATGTCCGTCCAGCTCCAACCGTCGAGTCCACTGGCGGCCCACGCGTCGTAGTCGGCAGGCTGGCCGCGCATCGTTGCCAGATAGTTCACGGCTGAAGTCCCGCCCAAGACGCGCCCGCGCACCATGGGGACTGTAGCTTCGCCCTTCGCTCGCATGGGAAACCCTTGAGTGAAAGGGGTTCCGGCCCAGACGTTTCCCGCTGCAGACGGTTGTAGGACGGTGTCGTCGTACGCTGCGTCGTCCTGGCCCTGCTCGAGCAGCAGTACGCGTCGACCCGGGTCTTCAGAGAGTCGTGCGGCCAATACCGCGCCGCTTGTACCGCCGCCAACGACGATCACATCCATCTCCATTGCCACTCCCGTTCGACCCCGCGCGTATCAGGTGAATTTGTTCGACTCGGTAACAGTACGAACCAAACTGCGCGCGCGGGTCAGTTCCGAGATTCCTTCCAGTCACCGGGACGGGGCCGGTGGAATGCTCTGCTCGAAGTGAAATACGTTGTCGTGGTCGTACTTCGCCTTGATTGTGCGCAGTCGGTCGACGTTGGACCCCCAGTAGGCGGTCTGCCAGTCAGTCATGTCGGCATTGGGCACGTTGGTGTAGGCGCCATTGATGTAGGGCGCCAGCGCTTGGCTGAATTCGGCTATCCAGGCCTGGCACTTCGCAGTGAGCGGATCTTCCGGTGCGGGTGTCCCACCTCGGGTGCCCCAGCCTGCACCTGGCTCGGCGTAGAACAGTGCGTTGCGATGGGCAAAAGCTGAGCCGCCGGAAGGTTCACTGTCGATGACCGCTCCGCCGAGAGCATTGGTGAAGTAGTTACAGTCCGGCGAAGGGGCCGTCGACATGAACCCACAGATCAGGTTGATCGCTTCAATGGGGAATTGGTGGGAGACGAACTGCGAGAAGAACTTCCAGTTCGCAGGTTCCTCGGGGGTCGGTATCTGGAATCCGGCATAGGTGTCAGCCCAACTCGCGTTCGTCGTCGAGACGTCGGGATTTCCGATTGACAGGATCGGCTTCAGCATCCGGATCGCCTCGGCTTCCGACCCGGATGCGAGGACACCGACCAGCAGGATCTCGTCGTGGTGTATCTCGAGTTGGCTTGTCAGGCGGTTGTCGGCGAAGGGCGCGCAGTGCTGCCAAGCGTCGAAGACCCACGGGAGATTGCCTAGACCTGGCCACCTCGCCGTGACGTAGACGGTCCGCGCCAGGGGGTGAATCGTATAGGTCAACGAGGTGACGATTCCGAAGTTGCCGTTGCCAGCGCCGCGAAGCGCCCACAGCAGGTCCGAGTGGGTCTCCTCGTCGACGACGATTGTCTTGGCCCCGTCGACGTTTGACGTGACGACGACCTCGGCCGCAACCAAATTGTCGCACGCCATGCCGAAGTTGCGGGTGAGGAGTCCGAAGCCGCCGCCCAGGGTCGCGCCGCCCAAACTGACGGTTCCTTCGGTGCCGGTCGGCGCGGCGAAGCCAACGTTGCCGAGCAGGGCTACGGCTTCCGTCTGGTTGAGTCCCGCGCCGACGGTCGCGGTGTTCGATGCCGTGTCGATGGTTGCCGACTTCATTTCGCTGACGTCGATCACGATCCCGTCATCGACAGACGACCAACCCTCGAGGCAATGACCACCGCTGCGTACCCGAATCTGGATCTGATTCTGCCGCGCCCAGCCCACCGCGTTGACAACGTCCTGGGTTTCCCGCGCGAACACGATCACCCTCGGTGCGTGGTTGAAAAGCAGATTCCAGCAGGCGCGTGCATCGGGGTAGTCGGAGTTGTCCGGACGGACGATACGGCCGGTCAACTCGGCTGGTCGGTCTGTGGTGGTACTCATTCCGTCGTCTCGGGAATCGCGGGTGCAGCCGCGAATTCATCGACATCACCGGGTTCAGTATCGAGCACCTTGCGATTGAAGATCATCATGTACGCGAAATAGATTCCGCCGGCGACGATCAGGCCGACGACGATCAAGACAGGAACGGCCGCATCCCCGGGTGTCACGAGAACAAACACTACGAACACCACCCACATCAATGCAGCGACGGCGACCGGCAGTTCGAAGCGGCCCACGCTGAAGCCACCTTCTTTGCGCTCCAGTCGTTTCCGCACCGCCAAATAGAGGATCACTATCGCCCCGTAGATCAGTGCCGGCAAGATCGTCGACCCGATGATCAGCTGCAGCAGCGCTGAACCGGGTAGTGCGACCATCAGGACAACCCCGACGGCGAGGATCAGGATCGTCGCCGGAACCGGGGTCTGCGTCTTGGGATTGACTCGTCGCATCAACCGGTGCGCAGGAAACCGCTCGTCACGCGCCATTGCGAAGACTTGCCGCGAGCACGCTGCAATCACCACCATCCCGGCGCCGAACATTGCGAATGCCAGGCCCGCCAACAGGATTCGTTCTACAACCGGCCCGAGCTGACTTCGGATGATCGCGGCCACCGGCGAGCCGCTGTTGCTCACCGCCGGGACATCCTTGATCGCGATAGTAAGCGCGATCAGGAAAATCAGCCCTAAGACTCCCGCCGCGACGACCGAGGCCACGATCGCCCGGGGGACGCTGCGAAACGGATCCTTGGCTTCCTCAGCCAGATTCGCCGCTGAGTCGAAGCCGACCAGCGTTGTGAGCCCCATGATCATGCCGGCCATCAACCCGCCGCCGATGGCAAAATAGTTCGGGGAATCGACGGTGATCCCACGCGAAGTGAGGTTGCCGAGATCGCCGCTGCCCGTGAACACCATGACAACGGCCAATACAACGACCAGCACCACCACGATGGCCAACTCGATCCCCACTGCGCTGGAGGTGATCAGGCCGAGCAGTCGCGTCGAGGCGATCACCAGCACGGCCTGAACAACGAGAATGACCACCGTGATCAGCCGAGCGGTGCTCTCATTTTCCCGCATCCCTACCAGCGGCATGAACGCCTGGCTGGCCAGCGCGTTATCCAACGCGACTACCGCGATCGCCAGATACCAGAAGGTCAGCCAGCCGAACAGCCAGCCGATCTTCGGGCTCGCCAGCCGCGACGCCCATTGGTACGAGGACCCGCTGAGCGCGATGCGGGCTGCGAACTGAGCGACCACCAGTGCCACCAGTGCCTGACCGATCGCCGCCAATATCCATAGCCAGATACCCACCGGGCCGGCACTGGTCAGCACATTGTCATAGGTGGCGAAGATGCCGACCGCCACGGAGATGAATGCAAAAGAAACTGCGAACACCTGGAAGGAACCAAGAGTTCGCTTCAGTTCTGGTTCGTAGCCACAGTCCACGCACTCTTCATCTGCAGAATCGGTGTCCGGCGCATTCTCAGTGGTCATGTCCGACCTTCCGTGGCTGGCTATACCTTGAACACTTGCGAATGCAGTAACGAGAGTGAACGTGCCACACCGACATTGGTGGCCAACGCTCTGGGAATAGCCATTTCGAATGGGTCCGAAACCAGGCGCGGGACGCTAGATGCCGGTCTGTTCGACTCCGTACTGTGCCTGTGCGGTGGTGTAGCCCTCGTACTCCAGCTGCTCAATCAGGCCCTGTCGGGAGAAGGCGGAGTAGTCGAGGTAGTCCGCGGCAGCCTTTGCAGCCTGCTCATTCCAATCAGGCGCAACGTAGTCCACAGCGAAAGTTGCGTCCGCAGTCGAGTAGTCCTCGTACTCCAGCTGCTCAATCAGGCCCTGTCGGGAGAAGGCGGTGTAGGCGAGGTAGTCTTTCGCGGCGCGTACAGCGTTCTTTTGCCCACCCGTCATTCCGGGCTCCGGCCTTGCCGGTGCGGTGGTCTTAGGATTGGTCGTCGTAGTGGGTGCTTGCGTCACTGTTTCGATAGGTGCCACCGGTGCCTTCGAGGGCGGCGGGGCCTGAGTCGAAGTTGTCGCCTTCGTTGTGACCGGAGTCTTTTCTATCGCAGTGGGCTGTGTTGTGGTCGACTGGCTGCTCGATGCAACATCGGACGACTTATTGATAGAAGTAGCCACACCTAGAATGACGAAGAGCACCACCACGCCACCGGCGATCCACGGCCACTTTTTGCGTGTGGGTTTACCGGACTCCGGGTCGGCCTGCGGGTCCGACACGTGTTCGTATGGTGTCGACACGTGTTCGTATGGTGTCGGACTCGTCGGGGGTGGCTGAAGTGCCGCTGTCCACTGTTGTCCGTCCCACCACCGCAGTTGTCCGGAGCCTTCGGGGTCTGGGTGCCATCCGGCCGGTGTTGTCATGGTTTTCCTTACTTTGAGTGATTGCCCGTGAATTCTTGTGTCGACCGATCACGGGTAGGCGTGTCACGGATCCGCCGACGTGGGGCGGCTGTCCGTTTCATGTCGTAAGTACTACCAGGTTGGTCGGACAGGAAATACCGGCTGGTCTGAAACGGTTTCCCGTATGTGTAGCGCATGTGAATGCAGGCCTATCGGTGCGCGGCTACTGCCGGCACGGTTCATCGAGTAGAGCAGCTACGTCCAAGTTCTCCGGACACTGCATCGACTGCGCCGGAATCGACTGCACACCGGCACCTCTCACCCAGACGGTTCCGTTGCGATCGACCGTGACAGCGGGGTTGGTGGCAAAAATCGGTGTGCTCTTCACCGGTTCGAGAGTGCTCGCATCCAGCAAGGTCAAAAGCCAGAACTGGCGAGTGCGGTCGTAATCGACAGGGCCGGGTAGCGGCCACCATCCCGTTCGAGACGTCCCGTCCGGGGGTGACCGATGATCCACACGATGTCGCCGACCTGACTTCCACGGCGGACGTCACCTCCGAGTTGCTCCACCGCCCCGTAGGTCAGGTCGGGAAGTACCACCACTGCGACGTCGCCGCCGGTAGCGTTCGGTGACCAGCTGCACGCAGATGACCCGTCCACGCACATACGAAGATACCTCGCCCAACACTCCGTAAAACCGGCCTACCAGTTCGACGTTTCCGCTGAGTGGCCGAAAGCCTCGCCATGACGCTGTCCCACCGTCACCGCGCAGTACTCCGTTCCATTCTCACCGGCGAGGCGAATTGTGGCCGGTGTACTGAAGATTCGGATCGCGAGAACTTGCTTCCAGGAGCGCGCGGATCGTCACCGTGTCGGCTTCGGATGCGGGTCTTTCGACGAAGAGAAGCGGAAATTCGATCACCTCTCCCGACGTGCAGCGTGATCTCGCCGTCCTCGATCAGCACGACTACGCGTGCGATGTCGATCAGCACGACTACGCGTGCGGTGTCGATCAGCACGACTACGCGTGCGGTGTCGATCAGCACGACGACGCGTGCGGTGTCGATCAGCACGACTGCGCGGGCGGTGGCGCGTCATGCGCCTTTCGGCGGATTCATACCGACGACGGTACCAAGAACCCGTCTCAGCCAGCACATGTGGCGATGCACAGACAAGTCCACCCGCCCCGCAGATGCGGAACGGGTGGACTTGGAAACAGCGATGTCTGACTTACGTCAGGATGCGGATCACACGTCGTAGTAGAGCTCGAACTCGTACGGGTGCGGACGCAGGTTCACGGGAGCGATTTCCTGCTCACGCTTGATGGAGATCCAGGTCTCGATCAGGTCGGAGGTGAAGACCCCACCCTCGGTCAGGTACTCGTGATCGCGCTCGAGGTTGTTGATGACGGTCTCGAGGTTGGTCGGAGCCTGCGGGATGTTGCGCGCCTCCTCCGGGGGAAGCTCGTAGAGGTCCTTGTCGACCGGAGCCATCGGCTCGATCTTGTTCTTGATGCCGTCCAGGCCGGCCATCATCTGCGCCGCGAAGTTCAGGTACGGGTTACCGGACGCATCGGGTGCGCGGAACTCGAGACGCTTGGCCTTCGGGTTGTTGCCCGTGATCGGGATACGGACAGCTGCCGAACGGTTGCGCTGGCTGTACACGAGGTTGATGGGAGCTTCGTAGCCCGGCACCAAACGGTGGTAGGAGTTGATCGTCGGGTTGGTGAAGGCCAACAGAGACGGAGCGTGGTGCAGGATGCCGCCGATGTAGTGGCGAGCCATATCCGAGAGGCCTGCGTAGCCGGACTCGTCGTGGAAGAGGGGTTTGCCGTCCTTCCACAGGGACTGGTGGACGTGCATACCCGAGCCGTTGTCACCGAAGAGTGGCTTCGGCATGAAGGTGGCGGACTTGCCATGCTGCCAGCAGGTGTTCTTGACGATGTACTTGAACAGCTGCAGGTCGTCGGCGGCTGCGAGCAGGGTGTTGAACTTGTAGTTGATCTCCTGCTGACCGCCGGTGCCGACCTCGTGGTGGCCGCGCTCGAGCTCGAAGCCCGCGTTGGTCAGGTTGGTGGAGATTTCGTCGCGCAGGTCCACGTAGTGGTCGTACGGAGCGACGGGGAAGTACCCGCCCTTGGAGCGAACCTTGTAGCCGAGGTTGGGGGAGCCGTCGGGATTGGTCTCGGCGCCGGTGTTCCAGGAGCCGGAGACAGAATCCAGCTCGTAGAAAGCGGAGTTCATGCCGGAGTCGTAACGAACCGAGTCGAAGATGTAGAACTCGGCCTCGGCTCCGAAGAATGCGGTGTCCGCGATACCGGTGCTGAGCAAGTACTCCTCGGCCTTGCGGGCAACGTTTCGCGGGTCGCGGCTGTAGGACTCACGGGTGAACGGATCGTGGACGAAGAAGTTGATGTTGAGGGTCTTCGCCTTCCGGAAGGGGTCGATCTGGGCTGTGCTGATGTCGGGAAGCAACATCATGTCGGACTCGTGGATCGACTGGAAGCCGCGGACGGAGGAACCGTCGAACGCAAGGCCGTCCTCGAATACGTCCTGGTTGAAAGCAAACGCAGGGATGGAGAAGTGCTGCTGCACGCCCGGCAAATCGCTGAAGCGAATGTCGACGTACTCGATGTTCTCGTCCGCGATGTACTTGATGACCTCTTCGGCCGTGGTAAATGCCACGCTCGTGCTCCTTAAGTCGCTTCAACCAAGTGTATGAAAGTGTGAATCCGTCGAGCTAGACGGTAGGGAGCTGGTGTTGCCCGCTCGTCAACCCTTTGTTTCGCCAGTGTTACGCGTCGTAATGTCCTGGGGTTTTCCGAAAGTGGTGTGACCAGCTACACAGCAAAAACCCGGCAATCTGGACTACGGTGCTACGACGCCTATCCTGGACAGCATGGCACGTATCACCGGATCTTGGCTCTCTGGGCCCGAAGCAGCTTTGCCGAAGAACTCTGACGGTCGCGAGCAGGTCTACCGCGGCGAGTTGCTCGGCTTTCCGCAAGAGGGGCCGGGATCGCTGGTCGGCTCGGGGCGACGCTTGGCTGCACTCATGATCGATTGGCTGATGGCCGTCGGCGTTGCCACCCTGATTACCGGCGACTTCTTCGACGGCAAGACGTCCACCATCACGCTGATGGTGTGGTTCGCGGTAGGCGTCGTCACCGTCGGCCTTTTCAACTTCACGCCCGGCCAGTTCGTCATGGGCCTTCAGGTGGCGCGAATCGAAGGTCCCATCCGAGTCGGACTTGTGCGCGCCCTCGCTCGCCAGGCTCTGCTCGTCTTCGTGATTCCGGCGACCATCACGGACATCGACGGACGCGGAATGCAGGATCGTGCGACGGGTACTTTGCTGGTCCGCTCTCGCTGACCTCCACAACTATCAAAAAGACCCGGGTCCGATGCGGACCCGGGTCTTCTTGTTTGCAATGTCAGCGTCGACGGATCGTGCGCTGCATGCCCTTCATCTTCGCGCCGCCGGGCATCGGCCCCTTCGGCATCGCTGCACCGCCGCCGCGGGCGCTCAAAGCTGCGAGGCGGCCTTCGATGTTGTCCATGCGCTTGGTGTCGATGTTGCGCGGAAGCTTGGTCATGTAGCGCTGCAGCTGGGACAGCGGAACCTGACCTTCGTCGTTGCCGACGATGATGTCGTAGATCGGGGTGTCGCCGATGAGGCGCGCCGTTTTCTTCTTTTCCTGCGCGAGGAGAGCCTTGACGCGCTGGGGGGAACCTTCGGCGACCAGAATGACGCCCGGACGTCCGACGACGCGGTGAACAGCATCCAACTGGGTGGTTCCGGCGACAGCGTTGGTCACGCGCCACGCGCCCTGCATGTTGTCCAGAGCCCACGCAGCAGCACCGGCCTGACCTTCGGCCTTCTTGTACACGGACTTCTGGACGCGTCGACCGAAGATGATGAAAGCGCCGAGAATTCCGAGCACGATGCCGATCGGCAGCAAGAACCACTGAAGACCCCAGATGAGGCCGACCAGGAAGAACACCAGACCAGCGCCCACGAGGGCACCGATCATCAGCGGCAGAAGGAGCTTGTCGTCCTTGCGCTGCATCTGGAATGCCTGCCAGAGCTGGGTCCTGCGTTCCTTGGAAGCCTGCCTGCGAGCAGCCTTCGCTGCAGCCTTTGCTTCTTTGGTGGGTTTGCCCTTGCCTGATTTACTGCTGCCGGATTTGCTGCCGTTCGCCATGTAACCAGGATACGTCCATCACTGTGCACCTTTACTAACCGCCCGCGGTTAGTAAAGGTGCACAGCAAAATGGCGATCAGCGATTCAGGCGTGCCATCAGTGAGCTGGCTTCCTGCGAAGCCTCGCCGCCCTCGGTGAGGTGACGCTGGGCCTCGGGCAATTCGCGCCCGTGATGAGCCATGGCCTGCGCGTACAGACGACCAGCCCGGTACGACGAACGGACCAACGGACCGGCCATGACGCCGGCGAAGCCCATTTCCTCAGCGGCCTTGGAGTGCTCGACAAATTCTTCCGGCTTGACCCAACGCTCGACGGGATGGTGCCGCGGCGACGGACGCAGGTACTGGGTGATGGTGAGGATGTCGCAACCGGCGGCGTGCAGATCAGTCATCGCCTCGGTGACCTCTTCGGGAGTCTCACCCATACCGAGGATCAGGTTGGACTTGGTAACCAAGCCGTATTCGCGGGCAGCGGTGATGACATCGAGGCTGCGCTGGTACCGGAATGCCGGACGGATGCGCTTGAAGATGCGGGGGACCGTCTCGACATTGTGGGCGAGAACCTCGGGCCGGGAGGCGAAGACCTCGTCGAGAAGTTCAGGCTTTCCGTTGAAGTCCGGGATCAGGTTCTCGACGCCGGTGCCGGGGTTGAGTTCGTGGATCTTGCGGACCGTCTCGGCGTAGAGCCAGGCACCGCCGTCGGGTAGATCGTCGCGCGCGACACCGGTGATGGTGGAGTACCGAAGTCCCATCGCCTGAACGCTTTCCGCGACGCGACGAGGTTCGTCACGATCGAGGGCATCGGGCTTGCCGGTGTCGATCTGGCAGAAGTCGCAGCGGCGGGTGCACTGTTCGCCACCGATCAAGAAGGTGGCTTCGCGGTCTTCCCAGCATTCGTAGATGTTGGGGCAGCCCGCCTCCTCACAGACGGTGTGCAAACCTTCACGCTTGACCAGGCCCTTGAGCTCCGAGTACTCGGGGCCCATTTTTGCTCGGGTCTTGATCCAGTTCGGTTTGCGTTCGATGGGCGTTTCCGCGTTTCGGATCTCGAGGCGGAGCAGCTTACGTCCGTCAGGGGCGAGCGAAGCGACGGGGGGATTACCCGGGGCGATAGTCACGGGACTGATGGTACGCCCGCGTGCTCTTGTCGGCCGTTCCGGGGAAGGCCCTCAGCTGTACTGAACGGTAGTAAAAGTCGGGGTAACCGGGGCAGTGTCGAACGTGACGCGCTCGATGTCCCGCTGGCTGACGGGCAGGCTGCCGTCCAGTGCGGCGATGACCGCCTCGGTGACGGCCGGAGTGACCTCGTCGACGGTAACGTCACGCCCGAGTTCCTGGGACAGTGTCGTCACGCCGGCGTCTCGGATACCGCACGGAATGATGTTGTCGAAGCCGGTCAGGACCGAATTGCAGTTCAAGGCGAATCCGTGCAGAGCGACGCCCTGTTGGACGCGGACACCGATTGCGGAGACCTTGCGTTCCGGCTTCCACTGCCCGCCCGACAACTCTGCTGGCAGCCAGACGCCCGAGCGGCCGTCGATTCGTCCACAGGTCAGTCCCAGGTCAGTGCAGACCACGATCAAGGCTTCCTCGAGGCGGCGGACGTAGCGCACGACGTCGATGGGTTCAGCCAGTTTCACGATTGGGTAGCCGACCAGCTGGCCGGGGCCGTGCCACGTGATTTTTCCGCCGCGGTCGACGTCGATGACCGGGGTGCCGTCGACGGGGCGGTCTTCGGGTTCGGTGCGCCGCCCGGCCGTGTACACCGGCGGGTGTTCGAGCAGCAGCAGGGTGTCCTGGCCGATGTTGCCGGCACGTGCTGTGGCCAGCTCACGTTGGCGGTCCCACGCGACCGTGTAGTCGATCAATCCGAGACGTTCGACGGTGATCGGGAGTTGCGACAATCGGGCGGAGACGGCAGCGCTGCTCATGGCACTAGAGATTACGCCCGAACGTTATCTCAATGGATCGCGGCCGCTAGCGCTTCATCGATTGTGTTGTGGTGGAAGGTGAATCCCGCATTTTCGAGCGCCGACGGTATTGCTCGCTGGCCGCCGAGAATGCCATTTTTCGCGAATTCGCCGATCAATGCCTCGAGCGCGAATCCTGGCACGATCCACGGCGCTGGACGGTGCATGATCCGCGACATCGCGCCGTTGAACTGTGCATTCGTCACCGGTGCCGGCCCGGTCAGATTGACCGGACCCGAGAGGGTCGGATGAGTGAGGGCGAACTTGATTGCGTCGCATTCGTCTTCGAGGGAGATCCACGGCATGTACTGACGACCGTTACCCAGCCTGCCGCCGAGGCCCAGTGAGTAGATTCGGCGCAGGCGGCTGAGCATCCCGCCGTGCGGCGACATCACGACGCCCGAGCGTAGATTGACCACTCGCGTTCCGCTCTTGAGGGCAGGTTCCGTGGCAAGTTCCCAATCGCGGCACGTCGTAGCCAGAAAATCGGTACCCGCGGGGGATTCCTCGTCGACAATGCGGTCGCCGGTGTCGCCGTAATAACCGACCGCGCTCGCGTTGGCGAGCACCGGAATGCGCGCACTCGCGACGGCCTCAGCCAGGAAGTCCGTCGTGCTGATGCGACTGTCACGGATTTCCTGCTTGTACGAACCGGACCACCGCTTGTCGCCGATCCCGACTCCACACAGATTTACGACGGCATCAGCGCCACGTAGCACGGACGTATCCAGGCGGTCTCGATTCGGATCCCAGCGGGACTCGTCGGGGCCTGTAGTCGGCCGACGCACCAGACGCACGACGTCGTGATTGTCGGAGCGCAAAGACGACACCAATGCCGTTCCGATCAGACCGGACGAACCGGCGATGACTACTCGCATACCGTAGTGCCTCCTTCGATGAGGTTGTCTCACGACAATAACTTCGGACAACAACTCGAGAAAACAGCAGGGGCGCCGCCTCCTGGTGGAGATGGCGCCCCTGCTGGGAAACTCGTGGTTACAGGCCCAGATCGGCTTCGAACGAAGCCTCTTCCAGCCGCTGCTTCACCGTGGTGAGGAAGCGACCGGCGTCCGCGCCGTCAACCAAACGATGATCGTAGGTGAGCGGCAAGTAGATCATGGACCGCACGCCGATCGACTCGTTGCCGTTCTCGTCGGTGACGACCATCGGTCGCTTGACGATCGCTCCGGTTCCGAGCATAGCCGCCTGCGGCGGTACGAGGATCGGAGTGTCGAAGAGTGCGCCCTGGCTGCCGATGTTGGTGATCGTGAACGTTCCACCCGACAACTCGTCAGGCTTCAGCCCACCTGAACGTGCGCGCTTGGCGATGTCCGCGATTGCGCGCGCGATACCGGCAAGACCGAGGTCACCCGCATTGTGGATGACCGGGGACAGCAAGCCCTGATCGGTGTCGACTGCGATGCCCAGGTGCTCGGCGTCGTAGTACGTGATCTGCTTCGCGGCCTCGTCGTAGCTGGCGTTGATGTTGGGGTGTGACTTCAGTGCCTCGACAACTGCCTTGGCAAAGAACGGGAGGAACGTCAGGTTGACGCCTTCACGCTCGATGAAGCCTGCCTTGGCGCGGGCACGCAAAGCGACGATCTTGGTGACATCCACCTCGAAGGTCTGCGTGAGCTGCGCCGTGGTCTGCAGAGATTCACGGGTCTTGGTGGCCGTGATCTGGCGGATCCGGTTGGCCTTCTGCGTGGTTCCACGCAGGTGAGCCAATTCGGGACGGACACCGGCCGATGCGGCAGCCGCGGGTGCAGACGCTGCTGCTGCGGGAGCTGCTGCAGCAACCGGAGCCTTCTTGGCCTCTGCTGCAGCGAGAACATCCTGCTTGCGGATGCGTCCACCGACGCCGGTACCGGTCACGGTAGCCAGATCGACACCATTGTCCTTGGCGAGCTTGCGGACAAGCGGAGTGACGTACGGGCTGTTGTCACCGGTAGCTGCGGGCGCTGCCGGTGCGGCGGCGGGAGCAGCAGGCTTGGGAGCCGGTGCTGCCGGCGCTGCCGGTGCGGGCTTCGGAGCGGCTGCAGGCGCCGGAGCTGCTACGGGTGCCGCGGGAGCCGGAGCGGCCGGAGCGGCCGGAGCGGCCGGAGCGGCCGGAGCGGGTGTGGGAGCTGCTGCTGCGGGAGCGCCGGATCCGATGACAGCCAACTGGCCACCGATCTCGACGGTGTCGTCTTCGGCAGCGCTGATCTCGAGGAGAACACCGGCGACAGGCGACGGGATCTCGGTGTCGACCTTGTCGGTCGAGACCTCGAGCAGCGGTTCGTCGACAGCAACTTCGTCGCCGACGGCCTTGAGCCAACGTGTGACGGTTCCTTCGGTGACGGATTCGCCGAGGGCGGGCATCGTCACCGAGGTACCTTCGGCGGAGCCGCTGGGTGCTGCGGGTGCTGCCGGTGCGGGAGCTGCTTCTACGGGCGCTGCCGTTTCCACCGGTGCTGCCGCGGCCGGAGCTTCTTCTGCAGCGGGTGCCGAAGCTGCGGGAGCATCGCCCGCTTCACCGATTACGGCGAGTTCGCCACCGATGTCCACGGTGTCGTCTTCCTGCGCGACGATCTTGGTCAGGACACCGGCGACGGGAGACGGAATCTCGGTGTCGACCTTGTCCGTGGAGACTTCGAGCAAGGGTTCGTCAACTGCGACTGTGTCTCCTTCCTGCTTGAGCCACCGTGTGACAGTTCCCTCGGTGACGCTCTCACCTAGGGCTGGCATCTGGACGGAGAAGGCCATGTCTTTTGACTCCTCGACAGTTGTGTTCGGGTTGTTTAATTTGTCGACTTGTGGTCGTAATGCATTGTGCTCGAGTTGCGCGCACCATGCGGCTACTTGTCGCTATTTTGCCGATGTCGACGCGCAGGCGCGGCGTCACCGTCGTTCATCTTTCCATTGATACGCCGGGCGCGTCCGCTGAGGGGGATGCCGTTCGTTTTCGGTGTGTCGCTACCGGCGAGTAGGTATGCGTGCAACGGCTGAATGTAACGCTCGAATGGGACCAAACGGTATGTCGTTTGTCGGAATGGTTGCTCTGTCCTGGCAAACTTGACATATGGCCGGGGTCACTCCGCGGTCTCGGTACCGAGGAGGACCCGCGCGTGGGATTGTTCGATCGATTCAAACGTCAGCCGAGTGCGGGGCAAGTGGCTGCGAGGGGTGACGCAGAACATCTGGCCAACTGGGCACACTCGCATGAAGGCGTCGAAGCCTTCGTGGAACCGGAAACTACCGTGACCGAGGTGACCGTTGTTCTTGTCGACAAGTACGGCGAATGGACGCGTCGACGCGTGGGCGGCGAACGTGGTGCCCGCAAACTCGGTGAGGATTTGAGAATCCCCGTTTACGACGTCCGCAAGACGGGATATCCGCAGCGTATGCGCGATTACGACGAGCGCATGCGTATTCAGCGCAAGCGCGCTCGCGAGCAGGAACTGAGGGACGGAAGTTGATGTGCTGTGCGCCTTTATCACCCGCGGAGGGTCGATAAGGGCGCACAGCACAGGGGTCAGCCGTTGACCGAAATGTCCTCGAGCACCGAGATCATGGTGCGGACCGGAACGCCGGTGCCGCCCTTGCCGGTGTAACCCCAGGGGCCTGAGGTGTTGTACGCCGGGCCGGCGACGTCGATGTGAGCCCACTGCACGCCCTCAGGAACAAATTCCTTGAGGTAGTGCGCTGCCGCGAGCATGCCGCCCCAACGGTGCGGGGTGACGTTGGCCATGTCGGCGACTTTGGAATCGAGATCGGCACGCAGTTCCTCGGGCAGTGGCATAGCCCACCCGTTCTCGCCGACGCTCTGCGAGATGGTGGCGACGCGATCACGGAACTCGTCGGTGCCCATGACGCCTGGTGTGCGGTTGCCCAGGGCAACCATCTGCGCGCCGGTCAGGGTTGCGGTGTCGATCATGTAATCGGGGTTGTCTTCACCGGCGCGAACCATGGCGTCGGCGAGGACCAGGCGACCCTCGGCGTCGGTGTTGATGACCTCGATGGTGATTCCGCCGTACTGGGTGAGAACGTCGCCCGGGCGCTGAGCGGTGGAGGACGGCATGTTCTCGGCCATCGGAATGTAGGCCACGACGTTGACGGGCAGGCCGAGCTTGGCGGCGAGCACGACGGTCGCGATGACGGCTGCAGCGCCGCCCATGTCGGAAGTCATGTTCTCCATGCCGGCCGCGGGCTTGATGGAAATTCCGCCGGTGTCGAAGGTGATGCCCTTACCGACCAGGGCGACCTTGCGTGCGCCGCGCTTCTTCGACGCGTATTCCATCCGGACCAGGCGGGGCTGACGCGACGAGCCCTTTCCGACGCCGAGAATTCCGCCGTAGCCGCCCTTGGCCAGTGCCTTCTCGTCGAGAATCTGAACCGTCAGGCCGGCGTCGATGCCGAGGGCCTTGGCGCGGTCCGCGAACTCGGCGGGGTACAGGTGGCTGGGGGGAGTGTTGACGAATTCCCGTGCAGTGGCGACGGCTTCGGCGATGGCGGCCGAACGTGCCAGCGTTGCTTTGGTTTCCTTGGCGCGCGGAGCCGGCACGAGAAGTTCGACGCGGGCGAGGGGCTGAGCGTCGGGTCCGGGTGCTGTCTTCGAGGATTTGAATTCGGTGAAGGTGTATGCGCCGAGGGCAAACCCTTCGACTGCAGCGCCGAGATCGAGAACCGACAGCGTTGTAGCTGCGGTGTCGATGCCGGACAGTGAACGCGCCGCGGCGCCGGCCGACTTGCGGATCTGCTCACTACTGAGCTTGTCTGCCGAACCCAAGCCGACGGCGAGGACGCTGACGACGGGCAGGTCGCTCGGTGCGGGGATGCGGGTGAGCTGCTCGGACTTACCGGTGGCGCCGACGGCGATGAGGCTGTCGAGGACCTCGGCGAGAACTTCCTCGTCAACGATGCCTTCGCTGAGTGCGAGTTCGGGACCGTCGGGACCCGATGTGAGACCGACCACCAATACGTCGGCGCGCTTGCCGAGTTTTGCGGCGAGAACTAGGTCAGGTCCCAGTGATCGGGCTGTGCGAGTGCTCAAGATATCTCCTGCAGGGGTGAGTGTTCGATGCGTCCGGTACGGGCGGATGCCTTAGTTGATGTTAGGCCCAGTCGGGTTTGTCGGCCGGTTCTCTACCTCGGTTGCGAGCATGTTTCGGGCCTCGAAGTCCGATAGCTCGAAGTCCGATAGATTGTGGACCATGACCGACGAACTACTGTTGCAGGGCCCGATCCACGCCGTTCATGTCGAACTGGGTGCGACATTCGCATCGTTCGGCGGTTGGCAGATGCCGGTGTCGTATGCCGGCGTCGTTGCCGAACACACTTCTGTCCGTGAGAATGTCGGACTCTTCGACGTCAGTCACCTCGGCAAGGCCGTCGTGCGTGGGGTTGGTGCAGCGGAGTTCGTGAACTCGGCGCTGACCAATGATTTGGGCAAGATCGGTCCGGGCAAGGCTCAATACACGTTGTGCTGCAACGAGTCCGGTGGTGTCATCGATGACCTGATCGTCTATTACGTCAGCGATGAGGAGATCTTCCTCGTGCCGAACGCGGCAAACACAGCCGACGTCGTCGCTGCGTTGGTTGCCGTTGCGCCGGAGGGGATAACTGTCGAGGATCAGCACCGCGAATACGGCGTCATGGCGGTACAGGGACCCAAGTCGGCCGACGTCCTCACCGCGCTCGGCTTGCCCACCGAGATCGAGTACATGGCATTCGAGGACGCAGAGTGGAACGGCGTACCCGTTCGCGTGTGCCGCAGTGGCTACACCGGTGAGGTCGGCTACGAACTTCTGCCGCGTTGGGCTGACAGTGAGCCGCTCTTCCGTGCATTGCTCGAGGTAGTCGAAGCGCAGGGCGGCCAGGCTGCCGGCCTGGGTGCTCGCGACACGCTGCGTACCGAGATGGGTTACCCGCTGCACGGACACGAGCTGTCGCTCGAAATCTCGCCGCTCGAAGCCAGGACGGGTTGGGCTATCGGCTGGACGAAGCCCACTTTCTGGGGCAAGGAATCGTTGACCGACGAGAAGGCTGCCGGTCCGGCTCGCAAATTGTGGGGCCTGAAGGCTCTCGACCGCGGTGTGCTCCGCGCGGGGCTGAGCGTTCTGCGTGACGGCGAATCCATCGGTGAGACCACATCGGGCACGTTCTCGCCGACGCTGAAGGTCGGAATTGCGTTGGCGCTCCTCGATTCCGGCGTCGGCATCGCTGCGGGTGCTGAGGTCGCGGTCGACGTCCGCGGGCGCGCATTGCGTTGCATTGTCGTGTCGCCTCCGTTCGTCGAGACCAGCACCAAGTAACTGCATCGGGTGCGTTCGATAGGATTGCGGCCATGACAGGTGCCGCCGATTTCGTTCGTGTCCAGAGCTCGTCCCCGAAGTCCGACGCCGAGCGCCGCGACATTTTGGCGGCGCCCGGCTTCGGGCGGCACTTCACCGATCACATGGTCTCGATCGACTATGTGGCCGGAAAGGGATGGCACAACGCTCAGGTGTTGCCATATGGAAACATCACCCTTGATCCCGCTGCGATGGTTTTGCACTACGGCCAGGCCATTTTCGAAGGACTCAAGGCGTACCGCCAGCCGAGCGGCGAAATTAGCTCGTTCCGCGTAGAAGCCAACGCCGAGCGCTTCGCAGCTTCGGCCCGTCGACTTGCGATGCCTGAGTTGCCGACGCAGATGTTCGTGGACTCTATCACCGAGTTGGTCGACGTCGACCTCGACTGGGTTCCGGCTGCCGGCGGAGAAGACGCTCTGTACCTGCGTCCGTTCATGTTTTCCACCGAGGCCGGGCTGGGGGTTCGTCCCGCCGACGAGTACCGCTACCTTCTGATCGCTTCGCCCGCCGGCGCGTATTTCCCACGCGGCGTCAAGCCGGTCAGTGTGTGGCTGTCCACCGAGTACGTGCGCGCTGCACCGGGTGGAACGGGCGCTGCGAAGTTCGCCGGCAACTACGCCGCCTCGCTCCTTGCTCAGGCCCAGGCTGCCGACGAAGGCTGCGACCAGGTGGTGTGGCTCGACGCCATCGAACGCACCTATGTCGAGGAGATGGGTGGCATGAACCTGTTCTTCGTCTTCGGTTCCGGCCCAGACGCCCGCCTCGTCACGCCTTCGCTGTCGGGTTCGTTGTTGCCTGGCATCACCCGCAACTCGCTGCTGACACTTGCTGCCGATTCCGGCTTCGCGGTCGAAGAGCGCAAAATCAGCACCGACGAGTGGCGTACCAAGTGCAAGAGCGGTGAGATCACCGAGGTGTTCGCTTGTGGCACTGCGGCAGTCATCACGCCGGTCGGCCGGGTCAAGTCTGCCGAAGGCGAATTCACTATCGCCGACGGCGAACCCGGTGAGGTCACCATGGCATTGCGCGACACGCTCACAGGTATTCAGCGTGGCACGTTCGCCGATACGCATGGCTGGATGACCAAGCTTCACTGACACTCTTCTAGCCGAAGAAGGCCTCGCCGTCTGGTGGGGCCTTCTTCGTTCAGATTCCGAGGGTTAGGCCGACGGCACTGATCGTCACGCTCAGTTCCAGGGCAAAACCGAGTACATCGCCGTTGAGTCCACCGAATCGGCGAATGCAATGACGTATGCAGACAACACTGATCAGCAGTGTCAGTGTCGTGACTAGGGGACCGAGCCACCAGCGATCCGCTGCGAAAACCGACGCCGCAATCAGCGGGGCCGACCAGACGATGCCAACCCACAGCGGCTGTGAATCGGCAACCAGCGCACCGAATCCGGTGGGACTCGACGCGGGAATCCCTCGGCGACAAGCAAAGACGACGGCCACACGTCCTGCCGCGACGGCAACGGCCACCGCAGCCCAGTGGGTGGGGGAGTCTGCGGAGGCAAGGGTTCCGAACGAAAGTGCTTGTAGGCCGAGCACTATGAACAACGCCGCCACTCCGAAGGGCCCGGCGCCGCCACTGTGCATGACCTCGCGTGCGCGCTCAGGCGGACCGTAGCAGCCGAGTCCATCGACGGTGTCGCAGAGGCCGTCGATGTGCATGCCGCGGGTTCCCAGTGCCAGTGCGCCCACCGTCAGCAAGCCGGCTAGATACGGGTTCAGGCCGACGCTCGTAGTGCCCCACAGAACGGCGACGGCAAGTACGCCGAGCGCGATGCCCGTGAGCGGTGCCGCTGCGATGGCGCGTCGGCCGGCGGCGCGGTCGATATCCGACGGACCACGTACCGGAAGTACCGTCAGCCACGAAAATGCCAGCGGCACACCGGAAAGCGCGCCGGCCACGGTCAGTCCGCCGTGTCTGTCTCGGCAGGTACGGCGCCTTCGGTGCTGACGCCGGCTTCGCTGAACGTTGCCATCTTCGCGAGAATTGCCACTGCGCCCTGGAGGATCGGAAGCGCAGTGACTGCGCCCGAGCCTTCGCCGAGACGCATGTCGAATTCGACGATCGGCGTCATTCCCATGCGGGTCAGAGCGATCGTATGCGCGGGTTCGGTGGAACGATGTCCGGCAACCCACCATTCGCGGGCGCCGAATGCCAACTCGTCGGCCACCATTGCGGCCGCGGTGACAACAACACCGTCGAGGATGACCGGAGTGCGACGAGAAGCAGCCTGAGCCAGGAAGCCCGCCATCGCCGCGAGGTCTGCACCGGACACAGTGCGAAGCAGTGCGACGGTATCGCGAACATGGGGGCGGGCGCGGCGCAGTGCGTCACGGATCGCCGCCGTCTTTCGGATCCAAGCGGCATCATCGATGCCCGTGCCTCGTCCGACGACTGCGACAGGTTCGCTGTCGGTCAATGCTGCGATCAGGACGGTAGCCGGCGTCGTGTTGCCGATGCCCATGTCGCCGGCGATGAGAAGATCAGCGCCGCCGTCGATTTCCTCATCGGCGATTGCGCGGCCGGCAGCGATTGCCTGCAGAGTTTCCTCGTGAGTCATGGCGTCTTCGCGGTCGATGGAACCGGAAGAGCGGCGCACCTTGTGGTTGGAGACGGCCGGGTCGGTATCGACTTCCACGGCGATGTCGACGACGCGAACGGTGGCTCCCGCGACCTCGGCGAGGACGTTGACCGCCGCGCCGCCGCCGAGGAAGTTGGCGACCATCTGTGCCGTGACCTCAGGCGGGTAGGCGGACACACCGTTGCGGGCGATCCCGTGGTCACCGGCAAAGACAACGACGCGCGGACGAGCGAAAGCATGTGGGGGACAGGCGCCCTGGCATGCGGCCGCCCAACCGGCCAAGGTTTCCAAGCGTCCGAGCGAACCGGCCGGCTTGGTGAGGTCGAGTTGGCGAGCGTCGGCTTGCGCGAGTACGTCGCGGTCCGGGGGAGTCACCGGTTCGAACACGGCCGCATCGGCGTCGGTGTTACCGGCCGGGCTGGCCTCGGTGTTTTCTGCCGGGCCGGCCTCGGTGTTTTCGGCGGGGTTGGCTTCGGTGCTCACTTCGTGCCTTCCGGTTGTGCAGCAGTATCTTTCAAGACAAGCGCTAGGCCGGCGACAACCAGTACGACGCGATCGCAGATTGCTGCGAGGCGCGCATTGAGTGTGCCGATCTCGTCGCGGAACAACCGTCCGGAGCGGGTTTCCGGAATGACGGCCAGGCCGACTTCCGGGCTGACCAGAACCAGGGATCCGCAGTAGTTCCGGACGCTACCGATCAGTGCGTCCACAGCTGGGGTGATGGTGCCACGCGGCGATTCCCAGGCGTTGTGTCGATCGAACTCGCCGGTGAGCCAGGTGCCGAGATCGTCAACCAGCGTTGCTGTCGAATTCTCGCGTTCGAGTTGAATCGAGAGGTCTCCGGACGCAGCGGTCTCGACGGTCGACCAATGCGCCGGCCGACGGACTCGGTGCTGATCGATACGGCTTTCCCAGTCGACGTCTGTGCTGTCGTGCCGAGCTGTGGCGACGTAGCGAACCGGCGCTCCGGGAGAAAACAAAGCCTCGGCGTGCGCGGATTTGCCTGACCGCGCGCCGCCGAGGACGAGTGTTCTGTGAGGTTTCGACACGCTCAGATTGCGTCGCCGGGTCCCACACGGGGCTTCGGGGCGCGAAGCTTGCGAATCTGAGTTGCGCGGACAAACGCGTACCAACCGAGCTTGAATCCGCCGTCGGTGCTGTCGGGGAATCGCTCTGCGACGCGATTGTTGATCATGCGTCCGAGCCAGACACCTTCACCGACCATGAACAGCATCATGACGAACATCGCGAGTGTGACGACGGCACTGAGCCCGGGAAGGGCGAACGTGACCATGATCAGTATCAACGCCATCGGCATGAAGAGGCCGAGCAGGTTACGGCGGGCATCGATGAAATCGCGGACATAGGCGCGAACGGGTCCCTTGTCGCGGGGGAGAAGGTACTTGTCCTCACCGGCGAGCATGCGGGCGCGGCGATCCGCTGAGGACGCACGACGCTCGGCAGCTTCGATTTTGCGATCAGCCTTGGAACCGCGCGTTGCTTTTCGGCGTGCGCGGGCTTCCTTGGCCGTCAGAGGCGCGGGCGCGACAGGTCCACGCTTCTTGGCTTCGGCGTCGCGACGCTTAGGTGTGGGGCGACCCTTGCCCACCTGCTCGATGGATGTCTCTTCGGAGGCGGAGGATGCCTCAGTGACCTCGACGTCACGTTTGTCGGAGTTGTCTGAGTCACCGCGGCGTAGCAATTTCACACCTCCAGGCTATTGGATAAGTGCCTGCTCTGGGAAACCGACCTCGGTATTTCCGCAGATCGTGAAACATCGACTTTCATTCTGGGCTCCTAGACTCCAGATATGCGGGTAATCGTTGCTCCTGACTCTTTCGGTGACACCCTGACTGCAGTTCAGGCCACGCAGGCCATTGTCGACGGTTGGCGACGAGCGCGACCGGATGACGAGGTAATCGGGGCGCCGCAATCGGATGGTGGACCCGGGTTTGTCGATGTGCTCTCCGCGACCGGTGGGGAGGTCCGAAACGCACGAGTCTCCGGCCCGCTCACACGTAGCGTCGACGCACGGTGGCTCCTCGAGACTGAGGCCGCGTACATCGAATCCGCGCAGGCGTGTGGACTGAATCTGCTCGACGGATCGCCGACGCGAGAGAGTTCACTTCTCGCGCACAGTCGCGGGGTCGGTGAACTCATTGCCGCAGCACTCGAAGCGGGCGCAACCACCATCGCCGTCGGCCTCGGTGGGAGTTGTTGCACCGACGGTGGTCGTGGCCTCGTCGACGCATTGGGTGGATTGGCAACTGCGCGCGACGCACTTCGCGGCGTCGATCTGGTGGCCGCCACCGACGTGGAGCACGTACTGCTCGGGCCGGATGGTGCTGCGGCCGTTTTCGGGCCACAGAAGGGCGCTGACAGCGGTGCCGTCGAGATACTCGAACAACGGAACGCGCAATGGTCGTCCGAGTTGGAGAAAGCCGGCGGGATGAAAGTCTCGACTTTGCCGGGCGCGGGTGCAGCGGGTGGAATCGGTGCTGCTCTCTTTGCCCTGGGCGCAGTCCGACGATCGGGTGCCGACGTAGTTGCGGAACGTACGGGCCAAGCGGAACTCCTGAAGTCCGCCGATCTCGTCATCACTGGTGAAGGCAAATTCGACCACCAATCGTTGCACGGAAAGCTGGTCACCTCCGTGGCCGCTGCGGGTGCGTCGTACGGCGTCCCCACGCTGGTGCTTGCCGGCCAAGTGGAACTGACGGACGCCGACTACACGGTGTTCGGGATAGTTCACGCCGAATCGGTGGCCGAGTTCGCCGGATCAGTCGAGGAAGCCATGACAGAGGCCGGGGCGAACCTGCGTGGACTGGCGGAACGGACTGCGCGCGACTGGCACATCTGGCGCCTCACGTGAGCACGGTCGACGTGTCGTTGCCGACTGAGCGGGAACAGCTAGGATGAAGGCGAATCGCACACGGTAAGAACTGGCGGGAATAAGACGGCAGCGGCGTACCGTTGAAGCGTTCACGGGTTGGTACGAATATTAGGGAGAGCCCATGACTGTGCAGAACGAGACCGCCACCCACGGCGTCAAGATGACCGAGACCGCATCCGCCAAGGCGAAGGCACTCTTCGATCAGGAAGGTCGCGACGACCTCGCGCTGCGTATCGCAGTGCAGCCGGGCGGCTGTGCCGGACTGAAGTATCAGCTGTTCTTCGACGACCGCACTCTTGACGGTGACCTCACCGTCAACTTCGACGGCGTCAACCTGGTTGTCGACCGGATGAGCGCACCGTACGTCGAAGGTGCATCCATCGACTTCCTCGACACCATCGAGCAGCAGGGCTTCTCGATCGACAACCCCAACGCAACAGGCTCGTGCGCCTGCGGCGACTCGTTCAACTGAGTTAAGTCGATCACAACTTAAGACGTACATCACTGACGCGGAACCGATAATCGGTTCCGCGTCAGTCGTCTGCGGCGAACCGTACGTACGGAATCCGTATGTGCCGAAACGCGTACCGAGCGCGGTACCGTGAATTCTTTCCCACTCACATTTCGCTGAAAGGCCTCGATCCGTGACTATTGCGGTAACCGGTTCCATCGCCACCGACCATCTGATGCGCTTCCCCGGGCGCTTTGCCGATCAGCTCCTCGCCGATCAGCTCGCGAACATCTCGCTCAGCTTCCTGGTCGACGACCTCGTGATCCGTCGCGGTGGCGTCGGCGGAAACATCGCTTACGCAATGGGCGTCCTCGGAGGATCTCCGCTGCTCGTCGGTGCAGTGGGAGCGGACTTCGCGGAATATCGCACCTGGCTCGAGGACAACGGCGTCGACTGCAGTGCAGTCCTGATTTCCGACAAGGCCCACACCGCTCGTTTTGTCTGCACGACGGACGAGGACATGGCACAGATCGCGTCGTTCTACCCCGGCGCGATGAGCGAAGCGCGTGACATCGAACTCGCCGCGGTGGCGAAGGCAGCCGGTTCGGTCGAATTGGTTCTCGTCGGTGCCAACGACCCCGAAGCCATGGTCCGTCACACCGACGAGTGCCGCGAACTCGGAATTCCGTTCGCAGCCGATCCGTCGCAGCAGCTCGCGCGCCTGTCCGGAGAAGAAGCCAAGGCGCTCATCCATGGTGCCAAGTACCTGTTCACCAACGAGTACGAGTGGGGCCTGCTCCAGCAGAAGTCGGGCCTGAGTGAAGAAGAGATCCGCGCGCAGGTCGGAATCCGTGTCACCACTCTCGGCGCCAAGGGCGTCGAAATCGTTGACGCCGAAGGTAATCGGGTGCACGTCGATGTGGTTCCCGAGACCGGCAAGGTCGATCCGACGGGTGTCGGCGACGCTTTCCGCGCTGGCTTCCTCCTCGCACACCGGGCGGGGTTGAGCCTCGAGCGTTCGGCACAGTTGGGTTCGTTTGTCGCAGTCCTGGTTCTCGAGACGGTCGGCACGCAGGAGTGGACGTTCAACCGGGACGAGGCACGGGGGCGTCTCACCGAGGCCTACGGCGGCACGGCTGCGGAAGAGATCGCGAAAATCTTGCCCTGATCAGCACTCATCGGTACGAACAAGCCCGGCTCACACAGGTGAGCCGGGCTTGTTCATTACATCAGGTCTCTAGATGTTGACCGGATACACCGGTTCCTGGATCTGCGGAACAATGCGCTTCTCCACGAAAATTCCGTGCCAGACCATGAAGGTCAGCACCGTCCACAACCGGCGACTGTGATCGGAGACGCCGGCGCGGTGGTCATTGAGCATCTTCGCGACAGCGGCCTTGTCGAAGATGTGGTCGGTGCCCGATTCTTCGATCTGCAGGTGCGCCCAGTCGAAGAGTTCCGTTCCGCGCAGCCAGTGGCGAAGCGGAACCGGGAAACCGAGCTTGGCCCGATGCAGAACATGATGCGGGACAATGCCTTCGAGCGCCTGACGTAGCGCGTACTTGGTCGTGTCTTTCGTGATCTTCTGATCCAGGGGCACGCGGGACGCAACGTCGAAGACTTCCTTGTCCAGGAAGGGCACTCGAAGTTCCAGTGAGTTGGCCATCGTGACCTTGTCAGCCTTGACGAGGATGTCTCCGCGCAGCCACGTGAACAGGTCCAGGTGCTGCATACGCGCTACCGGATCCCAATCGCGTGACTGAGCGTAGATCGGTGCTGTCACGTCCTGATGTGTCCACTCGGGGCGGAAATCGCGTAGAACGGCACGCAGTTGGGCGTCGTTGAAGCTGCGAGCGTTGCCGTAGTACCGCTCTTCCAGCGTCAAGGATCCGCGGTTGAGCAGGCTCTTGCCGCGAGTGCCGTCGGGGATGCGCTCGGACAGCTTCCCGGCGGCTCGACGTAATCCCTGCGGCAGGTACTCGAAAGGCTTGAGGGACAACGGTTCACGATAGATCGTGTAACCGCCGAACAGTTCGTCGGCACCCTCGCCGGACAACACGACCTTGACGTGCTTGCGTGCTTCCTTCGCGATGAACCACAGCGGGATCAATGCCGGATCTGCGACCGGATCGTCGAGGTACCAGACGATCTCGGGGATGGCGGCGGCAAACTCGGCGGGGGAGACCACCTTGACCACATGCCGGGCGCCGATGGCCTCGGCCGACTCGGCTGCAACGTCGACCTCGGAGTAACCGTCGCGCTCGAAACCCGTCGTGAAGGTGATGAGGTTGGGATTGTGGCGGATTGCCAGCGCGGCAATAGCCGTGGAGTCGATACCGCCGGACAGGAACGAACCGACGGTGACGTCGGCGCGCATGTGCTTGGCGACGGAGTCTTCGAGGGCGTCGGCAATCTCTTTGTATCGCGCCTTCTCCGTACCCGGAGCGAACGGCGTGGCCGGGAACTTGGGCGTGAAGTACCGCGTGATCTGCGGCTTCTCGCCGGGACGGACCCGCGCGAAACAGCCGGATTCGAGACGGCGGATCTCCTTGTGGAGCGTCTCCGGTTCCGGAACGTACTGCAGGACCGTGTAGTGCTCGATCGCACGCGGATCCAGTTCGGTGCCGATTCCGATCAAGTCCGTCAGCTCGAGGAGGCTCTTCTTCTCGCTGCCGAAAGCAGTGCCGCCGGCGCCTGTCGCGATGAACAACGGCTTGATGCCGAAGGGGTCACGAGCAATGAACAACTCACGGGTGTCGGTATCCCAGACTGCGAACGCGAACATTCCGCGTAGGCGTCGTACCGCGTCTTCGCCCCAGTAGTGGAACGCCGCGACGATGGCCTCGGAGTCGCCCTCGGTGAAGAACTTCGCGTCATGTTCCTTCGCCAGCTCGGCCCGGATCTCCAGGTAGTTGTAGATCTCGCCGTTGAATGTCAGCGCATAACGCTCGGGGTTCTCCGGCGGGCCCCACCGCAACGGCTGATGAGAGTGTTCGATGTCGATGATCGACAGGCGATTGAAACCGAAGACGAGGTGGTCGTCATGCCATGTCCCATGTTCGTCGGGTCCACGGTGACGCAGGCAGTGCATCGCCTGGTCGACCTGAGCGACGGCGTCGTCGCTGGTTCCGCCAGATGTCAGTAGCCCGAGCAGTCCACACACAGTGTCCGGTTCCTCGATTCAGAATTTTTTAATGCAGAAGGCTCCCGGACAACACGCGTCAGGGAGAGGTCAACGAACTCTTCCCGAAAGTATGCCGCAGATCCGAGGCTGTGCCGATCGTGACCGATCGAATTGCAGTGATGTAGGTCGCTTGCGGCGGCTGACCAGTTCCTGAGCTGCGCCTGAGAGATTTGTGTGACGTCCGACGCGACACGGCCGAGGACCCGGGGATGGATACCGCCCACCTTTGGTCTACGCTGCGTAGTAATTGGGCCTTCCCTTCGAGGTGCCCTAGTTGAATTTTGTGGCGATCAGGAAGGCGTGAACGTGGCGCAAGGTCGGATCCTTCGGCGAGCGGGGCTGGCAGTAACTTTGGGCATTGCTGCCTTGCTGCTGTCGGGTTGCTCCATCGACAATGAAGTGCTCCGTTTCGGGTGGCCCTCGGGCATTACTCCTGAGGCGAAGAGCATGCGAGAGCTGTGGACGTGGTCGGTAGTTGCCGCCCTCGTCATGGGTGTTCTGGTGTGGGGATTGGTCTTCTGGGCCGTCATCTTCCACCGTAAGAAGAAGGACTCGCCTGAGTTCCCGCGTCAGACGGCATACAACGTGCCCCTCGAACTCGGTTACACGGCAGTTCCCTTCGTGATCATCGCGGTTCTCTTCTACTTCACCGTCATCGTCCAGAACAAGGTTCTGGAGAGGACGGAAAACCCTGACGTCGTTGTCGACGTCACGGCATTCCAGTGGAACTGGAAGTTCGGCTACCGCTCAATCGAGCTGGGCGACGGAACTGCCAAGTACAACGGCATCGATGCCGAGGCCGAGGAAGCATCCAAGGCTGAGGGCTCGACCGTGAACGCTCACGGCGAAGAGGTTCCCGGACCCATCCACGGCAACAGCGTGCAGGATCTGAGTTACCTGCATTACGACAAGATCGAGACCGTCGGATCCAGTTCCGAAATCCCGATCCTGGTTCTGCCGACCGGCAAGCGTATTCAGTTCGAACTTGCATCCTCCGACGTGATTCACGCGTTCTGGGTTCCCGAGTTCCTGTTCAAGCGTGACGTTATGCCGAACCCGAAGCAGAACCACTCCGACAACATCTTCCAGATCAGTGAGATCGAGAAGGAAGGCGCATTTGTCGGGCGCTGTGCCGAAATGTGTGGCACCTTCCACGCAATGATGAACTTCGAGGTCCGTGCGGTATCGCCGGCAGACTTCGCCAAGTACATCGAACTGCGTAAGGGTGACGCCGAGGGCAACGGCGGTCTGACCACAGCTGAGGCATTGTCGGCAATCGGTCAGTCGCCGGTGGCAACGTCGACCACGCCGTTCAACACCGACCGCGAGTACCGTCAGGCAACCGTCGCTACTGCAGGCAACTGAGCCGGCCAGCCTCTTCACTGAACAAGGACAAGTGCTGATATGAAGATCGAAGCCAAGCTCTTCGAGATCCTGACGGTTTTCTTCATTCTCGTCGCGATCATCTATGGAGTGTTCACCGCGCTCTCGCGTACGGGAATCGAATGGGCCGGACTCACGGCTATCGTCCTGTCCGCAGGACTGACACTCATCGTGGGAACCTATTTCCGCTTTGTCGCTCGTCGACTGGACACGCGTCCGGAAGACTACGACGACGCTGAAATCTCGGATGGTTCGGGAGAGCTGGGCTTCTTCAGCCCCGGTAGCTTCTGGCCGATCCTGCTGGCTGCTGCTGCCGCCATCGCAGCCGTCTCGTTGGCATTCTTCCAGCCCTGGATGATCGCTGTTGGAGTCATCTGCATCATCGCAGCGTGTGCAGGCCTCGTGTTCGAGTACCACGTGGGACCAGAAAAGCACTAGCTTCACCCGCACTCTTCAGAGGCGCCGAACCCGCAAGGGCTCGGCGCCTCTTTTGTTTGTCGCCGAATGGGGGAGCGTGAGTTCGGCGTATGTCACACTTCAGGAATGATCCTTGAACATGCACTCCTGCAAGTTGATCCGAAGCTATCCGGGGAGTTCGAGGCCGCCTTCGGCACGGCCAAGGGGATCATTGCGGCGGTACCAGGGTTCATTCGACTGCGTCTCTCACATTGCCTGGAGTCGCCGGAGCAGTACCTGTTGCTCGTGGAGTGGGAGAGCCTCGAGGCGCACACCGAGGGGTTCAGGCAGTCTGAGGGCTACGAACGTTGGCGCGAGCTCCTCCACAAGTTCTACAGCCCATTCCCGACCGTAGAGCACTATGCGACGGTGTTCGAGGTCTGACGAGGTCGACTCGCCCGATCCACTACTCGATGGAAATTCAGGTCGGTAAGGGCAATGACTCGGTTCCTAAAACGGTGACTCGGTTCCCGAAACGGTGACTCGGTTCCCGAAACGGTCACAGCGACTGTGGACCTGCGCTGCCGTTCTTGTCGGAGCGCTGGCCCTCGGGCTCTCGGCGGCCCGCCACTCTACCGTTGGGTGAACGCGCGATCAGCTGAGAAAGCCGCGGAGTCGCTGGCAACCAACCTCGGCCTATATCTGACAGACGCAGACGCGATCTTGTACACCAAGTACCACAGTTCGTTCCTCGACTCGAGCGCGTACCGGGTCATCGAGTCGAGTTCACGTGCCCGAGCCGAGGAACCCCGCGCCGACGCGGTCTGACGTCCTGCGAGTCTCCGGTGTCCAGTCAGGGATTCCTGCGAGGTGTGTGGAACCCAGCGCAGGACCAGGGGAGACGTGTCTACATTTGGGCAATCCAGATGTGATGGATGAGGACAAAGCAATGAGGCCCCGCACCGAAATCGGTGCGGGGCCTCATTACTTGTTGCTCAAGTTCTAGTGGAGCTCTCCACTGGAACCGTCTGTCTTGCCGTGCGTGCGGTTCTGGTAGTCGAGCAGAATCTGAAGCTGCTCGTGCTCGGCTGCATGGTCTGCGGCTTCGAGAGCTTCGCTCTCTTCCACCGGGTCAGCCTTGGTCAAGCTACCGGAGCCGGGCTTGCCGGCCAGGCCGAGCTTGTTCATCTTCTTCGGAACAGCTGCACCCTGGTACTCGAGGGGGATCGGGTGTCCGTGATCGTCGACGGGTCCGAGCGGCTGGTGGATTTCGATGTACTGGCCGTTGGGCATCCGCTTGATGATGCCGGTCTCGATGCCGTGCTCGAGGACTGCACGGTCACTGCGCTGCAAGCCGATGCAGAACCGGTACGTCACGAAGTACGCGATGGGCGGAAGGATGACCATGCCGATACGGCCGATCCACGTCATTGCGTTCAACGAGATGTGCAGGTGGTACGCGATGATGTCGTTGATGCACGAGATTGTCAGTACGACGTAGAACGAGATGGCCATTGCGCCGATAGCGGTACGCACCGGTACGTCGCGGGGACGCTGCAGGATGTTGTGGTGCGCATCGTCGCCGGTAAGGCGCTTCTCGATCCACGGGTACGCGAACAGCAGGCCGAAGACGAGACCCATGATGAGGGCAACGGCAAACACTGCGGGGATCGTGTAGCGGTCGAACAGGTAGATCTCCCACGCAGGCCACAGTCGAGCGAGGCCGTCCGTCCACATCATGTAGATATCGGGCTGGGAACCAGCCGAGACCTGAGATGGGTTGTACGGACCGATATTCCACACCGGGTTGATCTGGAACAGACCACCTAGCAGCGCGAGAATACCGAAGGTGATGGCGAAGAAAGCGCCACCCTTCATTGCGAAGACCGGGAGAATGCGAACGCCGACGACGTTCTCTTCGGTGCGTCCGGGGCCGGGGAACTGCGTGTGCTTCTGGTACCAGACCAACGCGAGGTGGCCGGCGATCAAAGCCAAGATGATGCCCGGGAACAGCAGCACGTGTGCAACGTAGAGGCGCGGGATGATGAGGTCGCCGGGGAAATCGCCATCGAAGATCATCCAGTGCATCCAAGTGCCCACGACCGGAATACTCATCGTGATGCCACCGAATGCGGCGCGGAGGCCGGTACCGGAAAGAAGGTCATCGGGGATGGTGTAGCCGAAGAAGCCTTCGAACATCGCCAGGACCAGCAGCAAGCAGCCGATGACCCAGTTCGCTTCACGCGGACGACGGAATGCGCCGGTGAAGAAGATGCGAGCGAGGTGAACGATGATCGAGGCAGCGAACATCAATGCTGCCCAGTGGTGAATCTGGCGAACGAAGAGACCGCCGCGAACCTCGAACGAGATGTTCAGAGTGGTCTCGTAAGCGCGTGACATGGTCACACCGCGAAGCGGCTGGTATGCGCCCTGGTAAACGACGTGTGCCATCGACGGATCGAAGAACAGCGTCAGGAACACACCGGAGATCAGCAGGATCAAGAAGCTGTAGAGCGCAATCTCGCCGAGCATGAAGGACCAGTGCGTCGGGAAGACCTTGTTGATCTGCCGGCGCATGCCTGCTGCGAGGTGGTAGCGGGAATCCACTGCCTCTGCTTGACCAGCTGCGGCTGCCGCAATCTTGGATGGTTGTGTGGTGGTTGTGGTCACGGTCGACGCTCCCAAAATGCCGGGCCGAGTGCTTCGATGAAGTCACCATCGGCGACCAGGAAGCCCTCTTCGTTCACTGTAATAGGCAACTGCGGAAGTGCGCGAGCAGCGGGACCGAAGATCGGCTTGCCGTACTGCAGTGCATCGAACTGCGACTGGTGGCAGGGGCACAGAATACGGTTGCTCTGCTGTTCGTAGAGCGAAGTGGGGCAACCCAGGTGGGTGCAAATCTTCGAGTAGGCGAAGTAATCGCCATAGTTGAAGCTTTCCTGGC
This sequence comes from Rhodococcus sp. IEGM 1379, assembly GCF_030056815.1. Taxonomy (GTDB): domain Bacteria; phylum Actinomycetota; class Actinomycetes; order Mycobacteriales; family Mycobacteriaceae; genus Rhodococcus_F. The sequence goes on along the minus strand of NZ_JASHKR010000026.1, from coordinate 7,049 downwards.
CCTTGCGCTTGGTGACGTTCGCGGCGTCTTCCGTGCGCAGACGGATGAGCATGACCGCGTTGCGGATGCCGCGCAGTGCTGCGAGCAGCGCATGGTCGTCACCACGATCGGATTCACGGAACGGGAAGACCGTTTCCATGGATCCGGCGTCGAGATCCTCCGGACGCACGAGAACGATGTCCTCGGGGCGGCCGGTGTCACGACGGAGGTAGATGGTCTCGCCCTTGTAGTTGGGGGTCCATCCGGACACCCACAGTGGCGAGTCGTCGCCCTTGGCCCACGGGTTCTTGATGAGTCCGCCGAGCGGCATGACCATCATGACACCGAGTGCGCCGCCGCCGAACATCAAGCTGCGCTTGATTGCCTTGCGGCGGGGAATGGTTGACGATTCCAAGGACTCGCCGAGCTGAGCGACAAGAGTGCGTCGATCCACCTCGGCGGATCCGCCGTCGTGGCGGTCCTGAATGGACACCTCTTCGGGGATGAACTTCTTGGTGAACTGCACCGCGCCGATACCGACACCGAGGATCGCGAGACCCATGGTGAGGCCGATCAACGGGGTGTACAGGCTGTACTTGCCGTAATCCGCCTCACCGGCACCGGCGTACTGCCAGGGCCAGAACAGGTAAATTCCGATGAACGCGATAGCCGAAACACCGGCGAGGCCGAACCAGAACGCAACATTCCGCTCGGCGCGCTTCTCAGCCTTGGTGCCTTCGACCGACCAACGGTTACGGCGGAAGGCGATGTCTACGCCGTCGAGATTGGTACCCAGGGTGACCAACTCGTCGCGAGACATCGCGTCGAGCTCCTCATCCGTGTACTTCTTTGGCGTATCGCCGCCCTGCTGGCCAGCGTCGCTCATGACCTTGCTCCGATCCACAATGCTGCACCAACGACAGCGATGATTCCGGCAGCCCACATGAAGAGACCTTCAGAGGCCGGACCGACGCCGCCGAGACCGTAACCGCCGGGGTTCTTGGCCTCACCGGAGGACTTCACGTACGCGATGATGTCTTTCTTTTCTTCGAGCGTCAGCTGACGATCGGAGAACTTCGGCATGTTCTGGGGGCCGGTGACCATAGCGGCATAAATCTGCTGCTCGTTCGCCGGATCCAGGACCGGTGCGTACTTGCCCGAGGACAGTGCGCCACCGCGGCCGGTGAAGTTATGGCAGGACGCGCAGTTGAGCCGGAAGAGCTCGCTGCCTCGGCCGATGTCGCCACCACGCAGCGAGGACTGAGCGATTTCGCCGTTCTCGTCACGAATGAGCGTCGGGCCGCCACCGTTTGCCTGGATGAATGCACCCAGAGCGTCGGTCTGCGCAGCGTCGAACTTGGGGTCCTTACGCGAAGCCTGGGCTTCGTTGCGGGCCGCAGGCATACGACCGGTCGAAACCTGGAAGTACACGGCTGCCTCGCCGACGCCGATCAGGCTGGGACCGCGGTCCTCGACACCCTGAAGGTTGGCGCCGTGGCAAGTGATGCACGACGTGTCGTACAACTGCTTGCCCTCTCGAATGAGAGCGGCAGTGTCGTCGCTGGCGGTAGCAACCTGCGGAGCGGGTGTCAGGGCGGAGGCAAGGAAGCCGGCGCTGATCAATCCCATCATCAGTACGAGCGCTCCGGTGACGCGCCGGCGGATTTTCCGCTGGCGACGCGTCTTCGCGGCATTCGCTGTGGTATCGGATGTGGGAGGGGGGGATGAACTCATCTGTATCCCTTTGGTATGTCGGGACGGACTGGACGTCAGGGGCTGCCTGTGGCGTTCAGCTGATTAACGGATGAAATAAATCGTGGCGAACAGCGCGATCCACACGATGTCCACGAAATGCCAGTAATACGAAACAACGATCGCTGCTGTTGCCTGAGCCGGCGTAAATTTGCTGACCCGGGTACGTGCGATCAAGAAAACGAAGGCGATAAGACCGCCGATGACGTGCATACCGTGGAAGCCGGTGGTCATGTAGAACACCGAGCCGTACACGCTGCTCGAGATCGTGGTGCCGGAATGCACGAGGTGGTAGTACTCGTAACCCTGACCGGCGACGAAGAACGCCCCCATGATCAAGGTGATGGTGTACCAACGGCGAAGTCCGAAGACATCGCCACGCTCAGCCGCGAAGACACCCATTTGGCACGTGAACGAAGATGCAATAAGCACCAACGTCACTGGTACAGCCAAATACAGGTTCAATTCGGTCGGCTCCGGCGGCCATTTTCCTACCGGCGCCTGTGCACGTGCCACGAAGTACATGGCGAAGAGCCCTGCGAAAAACATGAGCTCACTGGACAACCACACGATGGTGCCAACGCTGACCATATTTGGCCGGTTCAGCGAGTGCACGCGTTGGGTGATTGCCGATCCTGAAGTCCCTACTGCGCTCGTCACAGACAGAAGTATGACGCTTCGTCGTAAGAGACGGCCACTCGGGTCCACCATCGGCGCGTCGCTAGCACCGAGATCGCGGATTCGGGCTGCGTAGGTGCTGGTGGAGCGTCTGTGAATATGCTGGCGCAATGGCAGCTACAGACCAGACTAGACCTTGGTTCCTGAGAATTTTCAGCAGAAAAGTTTCGGCACCACTCGATCCGTTAAGGCTCGATCTCGAGATCGTCGCCGCGGGTTTCGACGACGTCGAAGCATGCTCGACTGTTTTGGCGCGGGCGAGCGCTGAGGAGCCGCGATGGCAGTCGGAGCGGGAAGCCGTACTTCGGCACCATCTGGATCTGCCGGAGGCTGCAGTGGCGGAGGCCGAAGCGTTCGTCATCCGGGACGGCTATCGGCGCGGCGTTCCGAGGGAGTTCGACGTTCAACCCCACGGAGTCGGACTGGTGCGGGTTCTCTTCGAGCGAACTCAGATGCTCGATGCACTTCACTGTTCCCAAGAGCGGTCGAGGATGGCTGCATTGGCTCAGCGACTCGGCGGCTTCGTCGCGGGTTGGGATGCGCTTCAGCCCGCCGCCGTCAAGTGACCAAGTTCCGGGGCAGGTGTCGTGTTTCTGTGACCGGGCCAACTTCAAGGACCCGGCACAGCACTGACTAGGCTGCGATGGTCCGATCCAGCACGACTCACAAGGGGACCGAAGTAGATGGCCGGCACCGACGCATCCAACGCTGTGAACGCCGATTCGAGCGCCGTGGTGCGGTCCTGGCCGATGATTCTCGGGTTACTCACCGACGGGCACGATCTTTCGTTGGACGACTCTCGTTGGGCGATGCGCGAGATCATGTCCGACAACGCGAGTTCCGCGCAGATCGCTGCGTTCGGTGTGGGTCTGAAGATGAAGGGCGAGACGCCTGCCGAGTTGCAGGGCCTCGCCGACGCCATGCTGGAACATTCCAAAGCCGTGCCTGTGGATTCCGACGTCGTCGACATCGTGGGGACGGGAGGCGACCGCTCCAACACGGTCAACATCTCGACAATGGCCTCAATTGTGGTGGCAGCATCGGGGATTCGCGTCGTCAAGCACGGTAACCGTGCGGCGTCGTCCAAGAGTGGTGGTGCCGATGTGCTCGAGGCGTTGGGCGTGCGAATTAACTTGGGACCGGAGCAAGTGGCGCGTTGCGTCGACGAGGTAGGCATCGGATTCTGCTTCGCGCCCGTATTTCACCCGGCACTGCGGTTTGCGGCGGTTCCGCGCAAGGAAATCGGAATCCCGACGGCATTCAATGTGCTGGGTCCGCTGACCAACCCGGCACGTCCACGCGCGGGATTGATCGGGTGTGCGTTTCCGAAGCTGATTTCAGTTGTTGCGGGAGTGCTTGCGCAACGCGGTAATTCGGCGTTGGTTGTGCGCGGCGACGACGGATTGGACGAGTTGACCACGTCGACCACGTCGACGGTCTACGTCGTCGGTGACGGCAAGGTCAGAACGGCGACGTTGGACCCGCGCGACCTCGGCATCGCGCGCGTCCCGTTGGACCAATTGCGGGGCGGTGACGCGGACGTGAATGCGGCTGCAGCGAGAACCCTGCTGTCGGGTCAGGCGGGACCGGTCAGAGACGCAGTGCTGCTCAATGCCGGCGCCGCCATCGCAGCCTTCAACGGGGTCGGTGACGACCTGGAAGGTGCGATTGCGGCCGGCATGACATCGGCCGCCACTGCAATCGACAGCGGCGCGGCCGCGGAGTTGTTGCGCCGGTGGGCGTCGCTCACGGTGGCGTTGACCGACGGCGCCTGACGTTCAGCCGGGCTTGGCTGTCATTCGCCGAGGGAGAAACCGGCCTCGACGTCAGCGCTGGAGAAGGACTGGAACGCAATGTGGGTGGCGGTCTTCGTCACTCCGTGAACCTTGTTGATGCCACCCGTGACTACGTCTGCGATCTGAGCGTGGTCCCGCACTTTGACCACCGCAATCAGGTCGATATCACCTGCACATGAGTACACCTCGCTGACTCCGGGGATATCCGCGACGGCCTGCGCTGTCTCCGGGATCCGTGCGGATTCGGCGTGAATCATGACGATGGCGTTGATCATGTCTCTCCTCTGGTGAACTCCGGTGAATCTTGAACTCCGGTAAAGCTGGATCGAGCTTATGTCCTGACGATCAGTCGCCGGACCGGTGGATCACGGTGGGTCTCGGCGTGGCTCGGATTGGGCTCCGGCCTTGGCGAGTTGGCACCAGTCAGCCCAGCGACCGGCACCCATTGCAGGCTCCGCGTATCCCGAAGTGGCCGAGACGATTCGGATGCCTTCGGAGCCGAGCCAACGGACGATCAATGCGAGTTCTTCCGGGGAAGCGCCGCGGAGGGGAGCGTCGTCGGGAAGCACTGTTTCTGCTGCAGCGACGAGGGCGTCGACTACCGGCATGGGATGGGTGCCTCGTCGAGCGAGCCCCGCCGAGGCCAGTCGGCCCGCTCGTATCACTGCCAGTTCCCAGCCTCCCTCGGCAGCGGGGTGGGCCAGAACCAACTGATCTATTGCAGCGACTGCGGCGAGTCGCTGGGTGCGGTGCAAGGCGCCGGCAACTGCGGCTGTTCGATCTCGAAGTCGTGCCGCAGTCTCGAAGTGGGCGTCGGCAGACAATCCTTCGATTCGTTCCTTCATCCGTTGCAAGGGACGGTCGTGGTGGCCCAGCAGAAATGTGCGAACCTCGGTTGCGGTGAACGCGTACTGCTCTTCTGTGATGTCGGTAGAGACAGTGCTTCCGGCTGGGGAAGTTGCCGGACAGGAACCTACCTCGCGTGCGGGGCAGGCAGGGCCGTGGACAGCACCTCGGGGTAACCGTTTGGTGCAGGTGCGCAAGCCGGTGAACTCGGCGACGGTCTCGGCCACGTCGAGCGCGGTGGCACGCGAGCTGAACGGCCCCACGCAATGGGGTGTCGGGGTGCGGGCGACGGATAGCCTCGGAAAGGCCTCATCTGTGAGGGTGATCCACCAACCGCGTTTGGGGAATTTCGAGCGCCGGTTGTACGGGGGAGCATGTGCAGCGAGGAGTCGTAGCTCGCGTACGCCGGCCTCGAGAGCGTGGGAACACTCGACGTGGTCGACGCGGGTGGCCAGGGCCACCATCTCCTTCATGCGGCCGCGGGTTTCGGAGCCGGTGAAGTAGGTGCGGACCCGACGGCGCAGATCTACCGCCGTCCCGATGTACAGAGCTTCGTCGGACGGGCCGCGAAAGAGATACACACCGGGACTGCGGGGGAGGTCGGTCGCGAAGGATCGTTTTGCCCGCTGATGTGACGAGATATTGGGCAGATAGTCGATCAGTTCGCTGTAACTGTGGATGCCTTGGTTGCCGACGCGGTCGATCAATCCGTGGAGGACGTCGACGGTTGCCCGGGCGTCGTCGAGGGCTCGGTGCGTCGGCTGGGTGCTGACGTGGAAGAGATGCGCGAGCGCGGAGAGCTTCACCGAGGGTGCTTCGTCGCGGGTGAGGACCCGCCGGGCGAGTTTGACCGTGCAGAGGACCCGGAAGGCCGGCCAGGGGCGGCTGGTGCGTGACGCTGCGGCCTTGAGGAATCCGATGTCGAACGGGGCGTTGTGAGCCACGAGGACGGCACCTTCGGCGAATTCGAGAAATGCGGGCAGTACTCGATCGATGCGGGGAGCATCGATCAGCATTGCGTCGGTGATTCCGGTCAGCTCGACGATGTATGGCGGGATCGATCGTCCGGGATCTACCAGCGTTGCCATCTCGCCGAGCACTTGGCCGCCACGAATCTTGACGGCGCCGATTTCGGTGATCGAATCTTGATCCGCACTGCCACCTGTTGTTTCGAGGTCGACGACGACGAACGTGGTCTCACTGAGAGGTGTGTCCAGTTCGTCGAACGACAACTGGCGCCCGTTGTGTGGGCTGAGTTCAGAGGCGGCGGGAAAAGCTTCGGTGGAGGCAGGACTCACAGAGCAGACAGTAGAGGGAGAGTCCGACAAGTTTTGTCGGGCAGGAGAAGGACCTTCGGCGTGGATTTCGGGACGTTCGGAGGCTGGGTATCTCGTGTTGAGACACCAGTCATTTCGCGCTGAATGACGCAAGAGAGACGAGCGTCACAGTTTTCCTGAATTTTGGATTGGACATCGCAGGTGCTGATCCGGTTCGGCACGCTCTGCGGGGTCGAAGTAGGCGACTCCATGTCGGTTCGTGATCTTGAATCGCCGGAAAGGTCCTACTGGTACGTAAGCACTTCTGATCTGGGGCGGGGTGCCAGCAGGGGGCTCGGACCGTGGATCGCGTTCGACAGAAACGCGTCGTCGATGGTCGGTAAACCAAACTAATCGTTATCTCGCTGTGATCGTATTGGCGTAACGAGCGCGAGAAGACGCAGAATCGGACGAATCGCGCATGAAAGTCGCGGTGCGGTCGACATCGCCGCGATCATTTCGTAACCTTCCTGAGACCTAACGAAGTCTTGCCGGACCAAAGACGGACCGGCATCGTCAGGAACCGCCTAATCGGGATCTCTGCGAGGAGCCCGAACCGGGAACCCAAGTTTCCACTGGGGTGAATCCCGCCTGGGGTGCAGCACGCTCGATCGCTGCAGACCACGCGGGTAGGGCTGATCTTCCCAGCCCGAACCCGTCAGCTAACTCGGTCGGCGGACGA
>NZ_JASHKR010000179.1 GCF_030056815.1 Rhodococcus sp. IEGM 1379 | reverse complement strand
CCGCCGGCAACGCAACAAGCCCCTGATCGCTGCTGTCGAGGGGTACGCGCTCGGTGGCGGATTCGAGATCGCGTTGGCGTGCGATCTCATTGTCGCTTCTCGCACAGCACAATTCGGCCTCCCAGAAACTCGTCGCGGATTGGTTGCCACCTCCGGCGCACTCTTCCGCGCACCACGGGCACTGCCCGTCAACGTTGCGCGTGAACTCCTGATCACCGGCCGCACACTCGATCCCGAGCGCGCCTTGAATCTCGGCGTCGTCAATGCCGTCACCGAACCAGGCAAGGCGCTCGACGAAGCACTGGTTATGGCATCGGAAATCTGCGAATCCTCCCCCACCTCAGTGAGTCTGAGCTTGAAGTCCGTCAATGCTCTGTACACCGAAGGCGACACCCTGGGTTGGACTGTCACCGACACCGCCAGGGCTGCGATCCTGCGGTCACCCGACATCGCCGAAGGGCTCGACGCCTTCGCCAATCGCCGAACACCCAACTGGAGCGGCTTGTCTCCGCAGTAGTCGACCACGATTCGAGACAGGTTCCCTATAAGTCTGGTGGGAAAGGGTTCTCTCCAGCTACAGTCACTTCTGTGACGGGAACCGACGCATTTGAGACAGGCACGCTGCTGACGCGGCGTCGCCATGTCGATTTTGCGCACGTCTGTACATCCGGGTGTCCGACCTTCTGATCGGACCTACTTCCGTAAGCGCCGCTCACGGGAGATATTCGTATGTATACCCAGATCAGGGGCCACTTCTGTCATGACCACCGCTTCCATCTCGCACTTGAGTTCCGTCGTCGCTGCCAATGCCGATGCCATCGGCAAGGACGAGAGTAAAGCTCACGTCGTATTCACAGCGGCCGCGCAGGCGCACGACGCCGTCGCCAGCACAGTCACACTCGGTAAGTACAGCGTCGAGGTCGACGAGCCGCCTGCCCTCGGCGGCGAGAACACAGCAGCCAATCCCGTTGAGTACTACCTTGCATCGCTGCTCTCCTGCCAGGTGGTGACCTACCGCGTGTGGGCCGACAAGCTCGGCATCAAGCTCGACGACATCTCCGCTCGCGCGGAAGGCGACCTCGACGTCCGCGGCTTCTTCGGCTTCGACGACGCGGTCCGTCCGGGCTTTTCCCAGGTCCGGGTCGTCGTCACCCTCACCGGCCCGGAAGGCCGCGAGCGCTACCTCGAACTTCAGGAAGCAGTCGACGCGCATTGCCCTGTGCTCGATCTGACCCGCAATCCCGTTCCCGTGCATACAGTCATCGAAACTGCCTAGGCCACAACAAACCCCTTCACTACGGAGCAAATAATCATGAGCGAAAACTGGTCTTTCGAAACCAAACAGGTCCACGCCGGCCAAACCGCAGACACCGCCAC
>NZ_JASHKR010000025.1 GCF_030056815.1 Rhodococcus sp. IEGM 1379 | reverse complement strand
AACCAGGTGAAGTCCAACCGCGTGGTCGGCGACGTCAACGGCCTCACCTGCGTGCTGATCGACGACATGATCGACACCGGCGGTACCATCGCCGGCGCCGTCAAGGTTCTCAAGGATGCCGGTGCCGGTGACGTCATCATCGCCACCACCCACGGTATCTTCTCGGATCCGGCCGCCGAGCGATTGGCGTCCTGCGGCGCCAAGGAGGTCATCACGACCAACACGCTCCCGATCCCCGAGTCGAAGCAGTTCCCGACGCTGACCGTGCTGTCCATCGCACCTCTCCTCGCTCGGACCATCAAGGAAGTTTTCGAGAATGGTTCTGTGACTTCACTGTTCGACGGCATCGCGTAGTTTCACCGTGCCACGGGCGCGTATCGGTAACCATTGACGGTCACCGGTACGCGCCTTGTGCATTTCATCCGGACGAGTCGATCCAGCCCCGGCAGGCGCCGAGCCTCCGCCTCGGAACCAGACCGATCAGTCTTCACGAAACCATTTGTGCGACACACAGATACCGCCAAATCCGACAATCGGCATGATCTTGATCACGCCCTCTGGGAGAATCCCAGGTCGATGTTGGGCCGGTGTTCACCGCCCCGCAAACTTCGCCTAATGTGGCTCGTCGTGATCGACGCGCAAACCTTGGAATCCCGGCCAGAATCTCATTCACTGAATTCATCAGTTCCGACGGTCCGGCGGTGGCGCCCAGGATCTTGTGTCTGGTGTGGCGACGACGCCTCCGTCGAAATGTTCCGCAATGAACCGCGCTGCGAAAAGTGCCGCGAAAACGAAGGCATCATCGACGACGCCAAGCGCTTCCTCGGGATGTACGGCCTGCGCCCGCTCGGCGGAACGCTGCAGTCCGACGACGACGAAGAGCGTGAGTACCGCGTCACCGCCCGCGAAGCTCGCCGCGTCCTCAACGAAATCCGGATGGACGTCCTGCCCGACGCAACCGCCGTGCGCAAGGCAATTCGCCCCCGCGCCGCATCCGTCGTCGCCGACACGTCACCCGCGCGCGCTGCTCGCCCCTCCAGCACCGGCACCGCGACACGCGTAGCCGCTCCGGTGAAGACGGACACCGTCGACATCAACACGCTGCAGACGCGCGTTCTGGGACTTCTCGATCAGCTCGGCACCATCGAAGAGCAGATCAAGGTCGCCGAACTCGCTCAGGGCCTTCCCGCTCGCGCCCGTCTGAGCGATCTCAACAAGCAGAAAGCAACTGTGCTGCGCACGCTGGCTGCCCTCGAGAAGGCTCGCATCGCCGCCTCCAACTAAATCCCTCGCGTCCGTCCCACGGCCCTGTCTCGTTTGTCGAGACGGGGCCGTTCTGTATTCCCCGGCACGGCTCCACCCAACTCCCCGACACGGCGATGCGGGAAGGTTGCCCGGTCGCAGGTAGCTTTACGAATCGTGAATGACATCACCATCACCTTTGTCGTGCTTGCCGTAGTCGTGGCGCTCTTCGTCATCGGCCGGATCCCCGTCGGAATTATCGCAATCGGAACAGCGCTGGCGCTGTACGCGACCGGGGTGATCTCGATGGAGCAGGCGCTGGCCGGATTCGGCGATCCGACAGTCGTATTCATCGCCGCGCTGTTTGTCGTGAGTGAGGCGCTCGATGCCACCGGCGTCACTACCTGGGCCGGCGAGAAACTGCTCGCCAAGGTCGGTGATTCGCGGGTTCGGTTGGTGAGCGCGATCATGTTGCTGGTTGCCGCCCTGACCGCGCTGATCAGTGTCAACGGAGCAGTAGCTGCCTTGATCCCGATGGTTGTCGTCCTGGCCGTTCGCCTCGGCCGATCCACCTCTCAGTTGCTGCTCCCCCTCGCCTTCGCTGCGCACGCCGGTTCGATGCTCACGTTGACCGGTACACCGGTAAACATCATCGTCTCGGACGCCGCCGACGACGCCGGGGCCGGCGCGTTCGGGTTCTTCGACTTCACGCTGATCGGTGCACCGCTGGTACTCGGAACCATCGCGATCGCGGTATTTCTCGGCCCTCGTGTGCTCCCCCACCGCGCCGGCGTTTCTATGTCCCCGGACCTGAGCCGCCACGCGAAAACGCTCGCGCAGCAATACAGCATCGCGGGCGGTTGCGATCAATCCGAAGCCCCGCTCATCACCAAGGAAGACGGCGTCGTCGAGGTGATCGTGCCGCCGCGTTCGGAGATCATCGGCGACAAGGTTTTTCCCGGCATGGTGACCGACAGCGGCGATCTGGTAGTCCTCGCAGTCCAGCGCGCCGGAGAGAACTGCGGACCAAACGGCGTCCGCCTGGCAGCCGGCGACACCTTGTTGCTGCAGGGCAGCTGGGACGATCTGGACGCCCGCACCTCGGTCGACCCGAACGTCCTCGTCGTCGATCCGCCCGCATTGATTCGCAAGCAGGCCGCACCGCTCGGCACCCGTGCCATCCTGTCCCTGGCCGTCGTCGCAGCCATGGTGATCATGCTGACCTTCGGCATCGTCCCGTCTGCCATCGCGGGTCTACTGGCCGCCTGCGCGATGGTTCTGCTGCGCGTCATCAGCGTCGAGCAGGCACACCGCTCGATCTCCTGGACCACACTCATCCTCGTCGGCGGAATGATCCCGCTGTCCACGGCCATTCAGCAAACCGGTGCGGCCGAGAAGCTGGCCAACGGGTTTGTCGACATCGTCGGTGACTCCAGCCCTTACATCGTGGTCGCCGGCCTCTTCCTCGTGACGGCAACGCTGGGTCAGCTCATCAGCAACACCGCGACAGCGTTGATCATCACGCCGATCGCGATCTCTGTGGCGTCAGAATTGAACATCTCGGTGCTACCGCTTCTGATGACTGTGACCGTTGCCGCCGCCGCGTCGTTCCTGACACCGGTTGCGACTCCCGCGAACATGATGGTGATGGGTCCGGGCGGCTACAAGTTCGGCGACTACTGGAAGCTCGGATTACCGATGCTCCTGTGGTTCCTGGTAGTTGCGACGGTACTGATTCCCGTGATCTGGAGCTTCTGATGTGCTCACCGCGACTCTTGTCCCAGGTGTACGAATCCATCGAACGCGAGGACCGAAAGGTCAGCCGGCGATCGATCTTCGCGGCTCTGGGTGCGACAGCTCTCGCCGTCGGAGCCCAGAACACCGCGTCGGCGGCCCCAGCGGCACTGCCTCTCAACGGTTCCACACTGGTCGATCTCACTCACGTGTTGACGACGAATTTTCCCGTCTGGCCTGGTGCGCCGTCGTTCGAGATGAAGAACCTGGCAAGGACCGCGTCGACCGGCGGATCGCTGGGGTCGCTCGGGTCATTGGGATCGCTGGGTGGTGGGAGCTCTTTCTATCTGAACGAACTTCGGATGGGAGAACACACCGGCACCCACATCGACGCCCCCGCGCATGCCAGTGCGGACGGAATCACCGTGGAGAAAATCCCCGTCGCAGACCTCGTTGTGCCCATTGCGATCATCGATATCAGCGTTCGGGCCGAAGCTGACAACAACACGGTTCTCACGCGGGCGGACATCCTCGATTGGGAAACAGTTCACGGGATGCTGCCTTCCCGCAGCCTCGTCGCGATGAACTCGGGCTGGGATGCCCGTCTGAGAGTCGACGGTGCATTCACCAACCAAGACGCACTCGGCCGGCAGCACACCCCGGGATTCGATCCCGACGCCGTCGACTTTCTGGTGCGCGAACGAGACATCCTTGCCCTGGGCTCGGACACCCTCAGCATCGACGCCGGCCGCAGCACAACCTACGGCGCTCACCGAAACGCGCTGGGCTCAGGCAAATACGCGGTGGAGGCCCTGGCTAATTTGTCGACGCTTCCAGCGGTGGGCGCCACCGTGATGATCGGTGCACCCACCCATGCCGGCGGTTCCGGTGGACCGTGCCGGGTTATCGCCTGGCACTGAAAGTTTCTAGGAGACTGGAGTCACTAGAAGCACTTTGTCGTTGGTGCCGTTGTCCGTGGTGACCAGAAGTGAACCGTCGGCAGTCGGAGTGACCGAACGCAGGCGTCCGAACTGGTTCTCCAATCCGTAGGTCAGTGCGTCGACGGATCGACCGTCGTCGCTCAGGCGCACGAAGACCAGTTTCTTGGTCTTCAATGCGCCCATCACCAGCGCTCCGTTCCACGCTCCCCACTGCGGTCCGGTCACAAAGGCACCGCTCGCGGTGGCAAGTGTCGAGTTGCCCGAACTCCACACCGCTTCGACGGCACCGGGCACCCTGATCGGATCGGTCATCGGCACGGACTCGTCGTAGATTCCCAGGCCTCGGTCCGGTTTGTAGCCGTAGTTTCCGCCGGGCCTCAGGAGGTTCACTTCGTCGTTGGCACCGGTGCCCTGCTCCACCGCATACACCCGATCGGTGCCCGGTTGAACCGCCAGACCTTGCACGTTCCGATGACCGAGGGTGTAGACCGGGCTGGACGGGTTGATGGTCCCGGCTGCCGGCGTGCCGTCGGCGTTGATGTGCAATACCTTGCCGCCCAGCGAGGTCGGATCCTGCGGAACAGTGGGCCTCGCGGTGTCGCCCGTTCCGACGAACAAGGTGCCGTCCTGCGCTGCGAGGATCCGGCAGCCGCCGTGGCGACCGGCTTCCACCGGAATTCCCGTCAACACAGTCCCGGTTCGGGTGAGTGCTGTCCATCCTGCGTCAACCGTCCAGGCCGCAATTCGGATGTCAGTGATTCCCCCGCCTTGAAATCCCTGGCAGGTGTAGAGAATTCGCGACTGCCCGAAGTCCCGTGCAAGAGCCATGCCCATCAACCCGGTCTCCGACTTGACGTAGAGATCCGAGAGGTTTGCGCTCACCGGCCCGGTAGAGCCATTGCCACGTCGGACAAAGAACCCGCCCGAACGTTGCCCGGTGAGCACCGCGCCGTCGGGAGCTGCTACCACGTCCCAGGGGTGATCCAGTCCCTCCATGACGGTGGTTACCGAAAGGTCCGGAAGTGTGTCCTCGGTGGGGGTTTCCGAACTGCCCAGGGAACCACTACCTAGCGAACTGCTGCCCAGCGAGCCCAGGCTCCCCGACGACTGAAGTGACTGAGCCGAGCACTGGGTCACCGGGATCGTCAGAATCGCGATAGTGGCTACTGTCAGGACAGCATATTTCGGGTGACGCACACGTGCTCCTCAGCTTGGCAACCGTTCTGCAAAGCCTCACTATAAACAGTCATTAGGGATATTCGGGGCAAATATTTCCTGCATGCGTGTGCATAACCGTCCACAAGATGCAGTTTTATGCGGAAACCCGCATCTCGGGACGATTTGTGGACAGTTATGCACGGGCATCTTTGCAACAGGAGCCGGACCGATCACACCCGGTCTGCGCACAACAGCGCGAACCTCTGATCGTCATCGGTCCACACTTTCTGCACAGCAAATCCCGCAGCCTCGAGTTCTGCGGAAATACTGTCGACGGTGAACTTCGCGGAAATCTCGGTACGCAACTGCTCACCTTTCGCGAAGGTGATCTCCAGATCCAAGTCCTCGATACGCACCGAAAGATCGCGCGACGCTTCAAGTCGCATCTCGATCCACTGGTTCTCGCTGTCCCAGAGGGCTACGTGACGGAAGGCTTCGATCGGAAAGTCAGCTCCCAGCTGCTTGTTCAGAACACTGAGAACGTTGAGGTTGAATTGTGCTGTCACTCCGGCACTGTCGTCGTAGGCCGGAACGAGAACAGCGGGATCGGTCACCAGTCCCACTCCGAGGATCAAGCTCTCCCCCGAATCCAGCACCGCAGAAACACCGGACAGAAACTCGCCGCGCTCAACCGGAATCAGGTTTCCGAGAGTACCGCCCAGAAAAGCGACTGCCCGCTTACCTCCGCTGGGGAGGTGATGCAGCGATCCGGTGAAGTCACTGATCACTCCGACAACACCTAGACCGGGGAACTCGGCATCGATCTGACAAGCGGCACTCTCCAGCGCGGTTACGGAAACATCCTGCGGTACATACGTGTGCAGTGAACCTTTCATCGCGTCCAGCAACAAGCGCGTCTTCTCCGACGAACCGGATCCCAGTTCGATCAGCATCTCCGGGCTGGTCAACTCAGCGATCGCCGGTGCACACTCAGCCAGCAAGGCTCGCTCGGTGCGAGTCGGGTAGTACTCGGGCAATTGTGTGATTTGTTCGAACAATTCGCTTCCGCGTGCATCGTAGAACCACTTGGGCGAGAGCCACTTCGGAGATGCTGTCAGCCCGGCACGGGCGTCGACGCGTAGTGCTTCGACAAGTTCTTCTGGGGTCAGGTAGACCTCGAACGTAGGGGTGCTCATCGTTCTCCCATCGGGATCGGGGTGATGATCAGGTGGCCGGGGCGCGCACAGGCCAATGCTCTGTCGGGGATTTGCTCCCACCCGGGCGAATCGTCGAATGGTTCCGATGCGATCAGGGCAGTCGATTCATCGACGAGCGCGTACAACGTGTGTCCCCAAGCTGTGGCCCACAATTCGTTCCCGTCGCCGAGCAGCAGGTTCAGTTTCGAGCCGGGCGCCGCTGCCTCGACATCATGGACGACGGCGGTCAGTGCAGACTCCGCTGATGCCACCTGCAGACGGCGCCGCACCAATGTCCACAACATCGCCGCATCTGTCGGTGCCGACATGCTCAACAACTGAACCGCCGGAATGTCCTCGGCCAGAGTGGAAACCGACTCCGGCCAACCGAACACAGCTCCGTTGTGACTGAAGGCGTAGCGATCATCCGCGAACGGAGCGCAGGCGCCGATCTCTACTGCCATCCCCTCCGTCGCGGAACGCACTGCTGCAAGGACGGACCCGGAGTGGATATGCGAAAGCGTTTCCTCGACAGTGGGATCCGACCAGATCGGCGAAACACTGCGGTAGCGACCGAGTGTGCCACCGCGCCACCACGCGGCACCGAAGCCGTCGGCGTTGATGGTTCCGCCTCCTCGCATCTCCTTGGGTGCCCACGACTGCCGCACCAGCGACTGTGATCCGAAGTGCAGGAGGTCGCGGACAGAAGTGACCGGCCCGACGTACCCGAGGTGTCGGCACATGTCAGGGGCGACCGGACAGCGTTCTGGCGCAGCGGAATCCGGAGAATATCTGCCGACGAATCGGATGATCCCAGTTTCGGAAGGTCCCCCGAACGGCAACACTGTCGGTCCCGAACGAGCCTCCCCGCAATACCTTGTAGTCGCCACCGTAGAAGACTTCGGAGTACTCACGATACGGAAAGGCATGGAAACCGGGATAGGGATGGAAGCCGGAGGAGGTCCATTCCCAGACATCCCCGATCAACTGCTGCACGCCGTGCGCCGACGCCCCATCGGGGTAGGCCCCGATATCGGCGGGACCGAGGTGCCGTTGGCCGAGATTGGCGTGGGTCTCGTCCGGCAACGCGTCGCCCCACGGAAACGTGCGGGAACGACCGGATTCCGGATCCCACCGCGCAGCCTTTTCCCATTCAGCCTCGGTGGGTAGCCGTTTCCCGGCCCACGTTGCATACGCCTGCGCCTCGTAGTAGCTGACATGAACAACCGGACGGCGGAGAGCTACCGGCTTGTCGATGCCGAATACTCTTTGCCACCAGCGTGATCCATCACGTTCCCAGAACAGGGGTGCCTGGAGTTTGGCGTCGATGCGATGGCGCCACCCTTCCCTCGACCAGAGTTCCGGACGGGAGTACCCACCGTCGTCGATGAATTCGATGTACTGCCCGTTGGTGACGGGAAATCTGTCGATTGCATACTCGGTGAGGTACACCTGATGCGCGGTTCTCTCGTTGTCGAGCGCCCACGGTTCGTCGTCCGTACCCATGACGAATGCGCCGGAGGGAATAATCACCTCGTCCAGCATTGGCTTGTGGCGGACAGCCGGCGGCGGTTCTGCTACGAGTACGGCTGAGCCGGAACGTAATTGATGCGTAGCAAGCATGGTCTCAGCATGTTGCTGTTCATGCTGAGCGATCATCCCGAACGCAAATCCGTTCAACTCGAGCGGCGATCCACTGAAAGTGCTGGCGGCGAGGACGTCCCACACCTTGCCGCGGACCGTACGTATGTATTGGCGCGCCTGCCGCGGATCCAACAACGGAAGCTCGGGTCGCGAAGACCGCGAATGTTTGAAGGCGTCGTACAACTCGTCGATGTCGCGCCTCACCGGTTCACGGCCGCCGACATCACGCACCAGCCAGAGCTCCTCCTGATTACCGATATGCGCAAGATCCCAGACCAGGGGGCTCATGAGTGGTGAGTGCGCAGCAATCAGTTCGTTGTCGTCGAGGCAATCGGTGAGCAGAAGTGAACGGTTTCGCGATCGCACAAGTACGGCTTCCGTGAATTCTTTGGTGACGACGGAGGTTTCAGCGACCTCGATCTTGGTGACATCCATCGACATCAGTGTCCCTCGACTCGCGCCAAGTCCTGGATCGACGTGAGACCTCGACAGCACCGTTCAGCCGCACGATCGAGGAGACGCACGAACTCCGGATCTGGCGCATACGAGGCTGCCAGTGACATCAGAGAGGTTGCTGCCGAACGCAACTCGACGTCCGACAATCCATACTCCGCCGCGTCCCGCCACCGACCTGCTGTCGATGCTGCCGCATCGCGCGCTTCCTGCATGACGGCCGGCCCGGAAAGCAAGGCGTCGACCGCGGCTATCGGTACTCGCCACAGGTCTCCGGGTTGAGCGTCGATGTACCTCACCTCCATGTGTCCGACAGCGCGAACCGGCGGAAACAGCGTGGACAGGTGATAATCCAAGTCCTGGACTGTGGGGCCGCGCCCCATGTCGGAGTCGAGTGCCCCGTCGATCCAGTCTCCAAACGTGGCACCGCGAGGGGCCGTCCAGTCGTCGGTGCCGTTCTGCACGCACATCAGGGGCACGCCGAGTACCCACCGCGGATAGTCAGCCGCATCGGTAACGGCCATGGTGCGTCGAGCATCCAGCTCGAGCCACGTCCGCATACGCTGCGACGCCCACGACCCTCGCGGAATACCTTCCAGCTGTGGCGAACAGGCGAATGCGGCGATCAATGCGGGCCCGATATCACCGAGGAGTCGCCATCGTCTCGCTATTGCTTCGGGACTACCGCCGGCGTCGACGCTTACTTGTACAGCGGCGGTGTTGCACATCATGAGGGTGCCGTAGGGCCCGATGTCGGCAAATTGTTGTTCCATCGCGCGGTATCGCGGCATCTGCAGTATTCGGTGCGGCGGACGCCCCCGATCCGCCGGAGCAGCTGTCATCTCGACGGATTGAGTGGCAAGGAGAACGCGCAGCGCCTGACTGTCTTCTTCGAGATAATCGCAAACTTCCCGGGCTGACGTGCGCGGCGCGGAGGACAGTTCTATCTGGCCGCCGGGTTCGACGGTGACGATACTGCCGCCGGGAAGTGGCATCGCCGGCGATTGGGCGTTGATGCTGGTAGGAGCGTGTCTACCCAAGGCAACGGCAAGTGCTTCCAACGACGGACGCTCACCGCCGACACCGTTGGTCAGCCATTCGACCTCGGCACCGATGAGTCGTGGTGGGCCTTGCTTGAAGCACACACCGCCGATGTACGCCTCGGCTGCCGGACGTGAGTCCACCTGAGTATTCAGTACTGCGGTTGCCATTCGACGGTCCCCTTCGGGTGGTGTCTAGCGGGCCTTACTGATGATCGCTACCGACCATAGAGCGCCCAAGCCCGACATGCACGCTTTGCCCCTTTACGTGTCGCTGGTTTTTTCCAGTCGTATCCACCGATACCCACAACCCACCAGAACCACACCTACGCCGGCTACCACGGCCGATACCGGCAACGTGAATGCCAGAACCGCACAACCGAGGGCACCCACCAGTTGGAGCCACCGGGGGAACATTCGATCCGCGTCACCTTGCGCGAATGCGCTGACATTGGCCACGAAGTAGTACAACAGCACACCGAACGACGAAAAGCCGATCACCCCACGGAGATCAACCACAGACACCAAGAGAATCACGATCACGCCTACGGTCAGTTCAGCGTGATGGGGCACCGCAAATCGCGGATGAATAACCGCAAAAGTGGTGGGCAGATCCCGTTCTCGGCCCATTGCCATCGCCGTTCGACTGACACCGGCGATCAACGCCAACAGCGCACCCGCGGACGCAGTGGCGGCGCCGATCACTACGATCGGCACCGCCCACGCCAAACCTCCCGCGGCGACGGCGTCGGAGAGCGGCCGGGCTGACGCAGCAAGCTTCTCCGGCCCCAACGTCACCAGGAGAACCATTGCTACCAGTGCATACACAACGATCGCTACCGTCAGCGCGATCAGAATTGCCCGCGGAATAGTGCGCCGGGGATCGCGGACCTCCTCCCCCAATGTCGCAATCCTGGCGTAGCCGGCGAAGGCGAAAAACAACAATCCCGCCGATTGCAGAACGCCGTACCAGGACCCCACCGCACAAGCGGGAAGTGCCAGATCCACCTCCGGACCCCAGAATGCCGTCGCCAATCCCACGCCCAGCGCCGTCAACGACACCGCAACAATCACCCGGGCCATCTGCGCAGTTCTGGTGACCCCGCGATAGTTCACACCGACCAGAGCGACAACGACCAGAACCGCCGTGAGCTTCCGATACGGTTCGGGCACAACGTAAGTCGCAAACGTCAGGGCCATCGCCGCACAACTCGCAGTCTTACCGATCACAAACGACCAGCCGGCAACAAAGCCCCACCACGGCCCCAGTTGTTCGCGGCCGTAGACGTACGTTCCTCCCGAAGTCGGATAGCGCGCCGCAAGTTGAGCCGACGACGTCGCATTGCAGTACGCAATAAACGCTGCGATCACCAAGCCGAACAGCAGGCCGGTACCCGCGACTGCTGCCGCCGGCGCGAACACCACAAAGACTCCGGCACCGATCATCGCGCCCAAACCGATGACAACCGCGTCGAGCGTGCCCAGTCTTCGCTCCATCGGTATAGCTTCGTTCACAAGGTATTAGAACCACACCGACATGAACGGAAGGTGCCATGTTCGATCTCGATACGGTCCGCCGCGATACTCCCGGATGCAGAGACAAGGTGTTCCTCGACAGCGCCGGATCCTCGCTCCCGCCCGAATCCGTAGTCACCACGATGATCGAACATCTGCGCCTCGAAGCTGATGTGGGTGGCTATATCGCAGCCAGTCAGCGGGCGGAGGCCTTGGCCGCCGTACCGCACTCGATCGCCCGCGTGATCGGAGCCCAGGCGTCGGATATCGCGTTGACGGACAGCGCTACCCGCGCCTGGAACGACTTTTTCAGCGCGGTGCCCCTGAAGTCCGGTGACCGCGTCTTGATCTCCGGAGTCGAGTACGCCAGCAACGCAATTGCCGCACTCGGCCGCGCCCGCGTCACCGGCGCACAGGTCGAGGTGATTCCGAGCGACGCCGACGGCCGGATCGACCTCGACGCGCTCGAAGCGATGCTCGACGACCGAGTTCGAGTCATCTCGGTCGTTCACGTGCCGACCAACAGCGGACTGATCAATCCGGTCCGGGAAGTGGTCGAACTTGCCGCGCCCCACGGCGCGTTGGTCCTCCTCGACGCCTGCCAATCCGTCGGCCAATTACCCATCGACGTGATTTCGCTGGGCGTCGACGCGTTGAGCGCAACGGGTCGCAAGTGGCTTCGCGGTCCACGCGGCACCGGATTTCTGTACGTGCGTCCCGGTTTGGCCGACGCCCTCGAACCGGTCTCGATGGACTTGCACGGCGCCGCGTGGACCCATGCCGACGCCTATGTTCCCGCGCCGGATGCAACTCGATTCGAGTTGTGGGAGACCAGTGTCGCGGCCCGACTCGGACTCGGCGCCGCAGCGGACTACTTGATCTCCTTGGGAACGGAAACCGTTGCGCAGCAGATCCAGTCGCGGGCCGACTACCTCCGAGCCGGTCTCGAAACCGTGCCGGGTGCCTCCGTCCAGGATCGCGGCTCCCCTCTGAGCGGGATCGTCTCGTTCACGCTCGATCGATACTCGGCCGCCGAGGTGCGCGATCACCTTGCCGCCCAGAACATCACGGTCACCGTCAGTAGTCGCAGTTCGACTCTCCTCGATATGACCGCGAGGGGGCTCGACGCCGTCGTACGTGCCTCCCCACACTGCTTTGCCGACGACGCGGACCTGGACAAATTTCTCGGTGCCGTGCGAGATCTCCATACCTCCCGATGATTGGGACGACAGAGCCTGAAAGTCGACCAGAACTGCAAATGTAAGTGATCCCTAGCTCACATTTGGAGAGGACTCTGCACATGGCCGATGCCACAATTAATCCGATTTCTGCCGCCGACATCACCACCTGGGACTACGAAGCCGACGTCGTCGTCGCTGGTTACGGCATCTCCGGCGTCACCGCTGCGATCGAAGCCGCACGCGCCGGCGCTGAAGTTCTGGTGTTGGAACGGACCGGCGGTTGGGGCGGAGCGGCATCGCTTGCGGGCGGATTCATCTACCTCGGCGGTGGCACTCCGTTGCAGAAGGCCTGCGGATTCGACGACACCGTCGACAACATGAAGACGTTCATGAAGGCCGCTCTCGGCCCCGGAACAGATGACGCCAAGATCGACGCCTACTGCGAGGGCAGCGTGGATCATTACAACTGGCTCGTCGACGCCGGCGTCCCGTTCAAAGAATCATTCTGGGGTCAGCCCGGTTGGGAACCGCCGTACGACGACGGTCTCATGTACTCGGGCGGCGAAAACGCGGCACCGTTCAATACCTTGGTCGAACCGGCCCCGCGTGGACACCTCCCACAGATGGCGGACAAGAAGACCGGCGAGAAGGGCGGCGGCTACATGCTGATGAAGCCGCTCGTCGAAACAGCCGAAAAGCTCGGCGTCCGAGCCGAATACGATCTGCGCGTGCAGACCGTTGCCGTGGACGAGAGCGGACGCGTCGTCGGTATCGTCGCCAAGCGCTACGGCAAGGACGTCACCATCCGCGCACGCAAGGGCGTCGTATTGGCCATGGGCAGCTTCGCGTACAACGACGAGATGGTGCTCTCCAATGCTCCCAAAATTTTCGGGCATCCGGCAGCCTCCATCGAGGCGCACGACGGTCGCGCAATTCAGATCGGGCAGGCACTCGGCGCCGACACCGCGCACATGGACGCCACCGAAGTCGCCTTCTTCTGCGATCCGCAGTTGATGGTGCGCGGCATCCTCGTCAACGGCCGTGGTCAGCGGTACATCCCCGAGGACACGTACCCGGGTCGGATCGGCCAGGCGACACTGTTCCAGCAGGATAACCAGGCCTTCCTGATCATCGACGAAGCGGCCTACGAAGAAGGTATCAACGCCGAATCGTCCAGCGCGCAATTGCGCGCCCAGCCGACATGGGTGGCGGAAACGGTGGAAGAACTCGAAGCCGAGATGGGTCTGTCTGCTGGGACGCTGCAGTCCACCGTCGACCTCTACAACCGTCATGCGGCAACAGGCTCGGATCCGGTATTGGGAAAGAAGCCCGAATGGGTCAAGCCCATTGTCGGCCCGTTCGCGGCGATCGACCTGCGTGGACATACCGGCGGATTCACACTCGGCGGATTGAAGACCAACGTCAACTCCGAGGTTCTGCACGTCTCCGGCGAGCCCATCCCCGGACTCTTCGCGGCGGGCCGCTGCACCTCCGGCGTCTGCGCCGGCGGATATGCCAGCGGAACAAGCCTCGGTGACGGCAGCTTCTTCGGTCGTCGCGCCGGCATCAGCGCCGCTCGATAGCGTCGCCACCTGTACCGGAGCTCGTGCGGTGATTCGCTCCGACGCACGAGTTCCGGTAGGGTATGAAAAGTTGTCTCGGCGAGGGTGAATCGCAGCTGCTCCACTTACTGCAGGTTTACCGTGATCGACGCGGATACGGTTCAGCTCGAGCGTTTCGCTCCTGGCCGTGCGCGCCTGTCCACTCGTTTGTGACAAGAGAGCCACACCGCCAGTACACACCGAGCACGCATTCCGTGAGTTGTAGGAGCTTTTCATCATGTCTGTAGCGAACAACCTCGTCGCCGTTACCCGCACCGAATTCGGCAAGGGCGCAGCCCGCCGTGCACGTCGCGACGGCCTGGTCCCCACGGTTCTGTACGGCCACGGCGAAGACCCGAAGCACCTCAACGTCACGGCTCGTGACTTCGCTCGCATCCTCCGCGCGCACGGCACCAACGCCATCCTGACCCTCGACATCGACGGCACGGAGCAGGTCGCACTGGTCAAGTCCCTCGTCGTGCACCCGATTCGCAACTACATCGAGCACGCTGACCTCCTCGTCATCAAGAAGGGCGAGAAGGTCACCATCGACGTTCACGTCGTTGTCGTCGGCGACGCTGCTGCCGGCACGATGGTCGCTCAGGATGCTTCCTCCATCTCCATCGAGGCAGACGCACTGCACATCCCCGAGTCGATCGAGGTTTCCATCGAAGGCCTCGAGGCCGGCACGCAGATCCTCGCCAGCCAGCTCGTTCTGCCGGAAGGCTCCACCCTGCAGGCAGATGCAGACACGCTGATCATCAACGTCACCGCAGCTGCTACGGAGGCTTCCGAAGAAGCAGCCGAGGCAGCCGCAGCCGAGGCCTGATCCTCGAAATCTTTACAGTCAGCGGCGCGTCATTTCCGAGGTTTCGGAAGTGACGCGCCGTTTGCGCGTCGTATCCCAGAGCCCGTAAAGGACAGCATCCGTTGAGCACAGACACCGCCCTGGTGATCGGACTCGGTAACCCCGGCCCCCAGTACGAGAAGACCCGACACAACGTAGGCTTCATGGTCGCCGGCACACTCGCGGGCCGCATGGGTGGAAAGTTCAACGCGCACAAGAAGAGTGGGGCCGAGATCGTCGAAGGCCGCCTGGCCGGTCGACGCGTGATCCTGGGAAAACCTCGCTCGTACATGAACCTCTCGGGCGGCGCAGTGGCTGGGCTAGCCCGGTTCTTCTCCGTTGATCCGGCAAACATCATCGTCGTTCACGACGAACTTGATCTGGACTTCGGGACCATTCGCCTCAAGCTCGGTGGCGGCGAAGGTGGCCACAACGGCCTGCGCTCCATTTCGAGTTCCCTGTCCACCAAGGACTATCTGCGTACTCGCGTCGGCATCGGCCGTCCGCCGGGTCGCATGGATCCGGCGGACTACGTCCTCAAGCCTTTCTCCGCGGCGGAACGCAAGGAACTCGACCTCGTGTGCGAGGAAGCAGCAGACGCCGTCGAACTCCTCCTCGAACTAGGCCTCGAAGCGGCCCAGAACCGCCTTCACTGACCCGACGCTCCGAGCAACGTCAACTTCCAAGCAACGCAGCCGAGTTCGCGCGACGCAATTTGCCCGACGACGTCTTGGGGATGGTGCCGGGGCCCAGCACTGCCACGGCGCGCGGGCGTACTCCCACCTCGGAAACGACGGCTTTGACCACTTCACGTTCGATGCGTTTGACCTCCTCGGGGTCCTCGAATGCGTTGGTCTCGACTGCGACGGCAAAACTCTCACGCTTCTGACCTGCGTCCAGACGAATCGCGACCGCATTTCCCGGGCGCACCCCGGCGACCGTTCCCGCGGCCCGCTCGATATCAGTCGGATACACGTTGCGGCCGCCCATGATGATGACGTCCTTGACGCGGCCACAGACGACGACAAGGCCTTCTTCGGTGAAGTAGCCGACATCACCGGTGTCGAGCCAACCGTCGGCGTCTTGCGCCGGTTTGGGTCCGTCCACGGTGAGATAGCCGGCGGTGACCGCCCGTCCGCGAACTTCGATGATTCCGACTCCGCGCGCCGGCAGAACCTGCCCTTCGCCGTCGACAACGCGCCCTTCCAAGCCCGGAACCATCCGCCCCAGGGTCGCCATCGCCCGGGCGTTCGGCCTCGTCGAAGGAACGGCACGGGACATCGCTTCGAGAAAGTCCGGATCGACGTAGTCGAGAACCTGTCCCTGATTCGGATCGGGGACCGACGCTGCCAGCGTTGTTTCCGCCATTCCATACGAGGGTGCAAGAGCAGTGGGATCGAGACCGAACCGGGCGCCGGCTTCGGCGAGAGCAACCATGGTGTCCGGATCTACCGGCTCGGCACCGTTCCACATGTACCGGACGCTCGAGAGATCAACAGCACCGTCCGGCGCCTGAGCAAGCCGACGAGCCAGCAGGGAGTACGCGAAATTCGGTGCAGCCGTGACAGTTCCGCGATACTTACTCATCAGCTCTGCCCACAGCAGCGGGCTACGGAGAAAGTCCAACGGAGTAATGGAGACAATTTCGGCCCCCAATTGCATGGGAACTGTGAGGAACCCGACCATTCCCATGTCATGGAAGAGCGGAAGCCAACTCACCATCACGTCGTCATCGATCGAGAACTTGATGCGGTTGATCATCGAGTATGCGTTGACGTAGAAGTTCTCGTGCGTGATCTGCACCGCCTTCGGGGAACCCGTCGAACCGGACGTCAGCTGCTGAAAAACGATATCCGACTCTGCTGTCGGCACCGGATCGATCGAGGAGCCTTTCCGCAGTTCCTCCACCGTCACCACGGTGATTCCCCGCTCCTCGAGGAGCGGTTTCGCCGCATCGAACGGAACTCCGAGGACGACCACTTTTGCGGCAATCATGTCAATCACCGTCTGAGTGTCCTGAGCCCAGACCGCCAGATCGGTACGTGGCGTCGGCTGATGGAGCATCGTCACGGAAGCACCACGCATCCAACTCGCCTGACACACCGGTGCGATGTCCACCGGCTGACCGGCAAGGACTGCGATCGCGGCCCCGTGAGCGATTCCGGCGTCGGCAAGCCCGCCCGCCATCCGTCGTGCATCCTGATGGATGTCACCCCAGGTCTGTCGAAACGGGCTATCTGGTTCACCCGTCACCAAGCCGCGATTGCTGACTGCGGCACTCTCATACATTTCGTCGGTGAATTTGCTCAACGCAACTCCTAAGAACGCTTCGATGCAGTTGATATACCCGTTCGAACGCCACGTGATGTAACGCACATCCACGTGGATAATCAGACAAAGTTCGCCGAGTGTTACCGACAATGTGGCGGCGAGTATCCTTTCTCTGTTGTGCGTCCGCACTCTGCGCCCTTGCTTCACCGCGCGCTGTACCCACTTGCGAGAGGTTCTTCGTTGACTACCCCGTCCGACTCGACTGTCCCAACCGACTCGACTGTCCAGTCTGACGCCGAAGGCCCGGACACAGCGGGCCTAGCGACGACGTCGATCCCCACGACGACGAAGGGCCTCACTGCCGAAGCCACCCGTCGCCGCACCTTTGCTGTCATCTCGCACCCCGACGCCGGTAAGTCGACGCTCACCGAAGCACTCGCGCTGCATGCCAAGAAGATTTCCGAGGCCGGCGCTGTCCACGGCAAGGCCGGGCGAAAGTCCACGGTCTCCGACTGGATGGAAATGGAGAAGGCCCGAGGCATCTCCGTCAGCTCCACGGCGCTGCAGTTCAACTACCACTCGTCCGAGGCACCTGACGACACCATCAACGTCATCAACCTCGTCGACACCCCCGGTCACTCCGATTTCTCCGAGGACACCTATCGCGTCCTCACGGCCGTCGACGCGGCCGTGATGCTTATCGACGCGGCCAAGGGCCTCGAACCGCAGACGCTCAAGCTCTTCCAGGTCTGCCGTCACCGCGGCATCCCGGTCATCACCGTCATCAACAAGTGGGACCGTCCCGGTCAGACGCCGCTCGAACTCCTCGACGAGATCAGCGAACGCATTGGCCTCACCCCCACTCCCCTGTACTGGCCCGTCGGCATTGCCGGCGATTTCCGCGGTCTGCTGCGACGCGGTGAAGACGGCGCAGCTCGTGAGTACGTCCGCTTCACCCGTACCGCCGGTGGCGCAAAAATCGCCCCGGAAGAAATCATGGACGCCGACGCCGCATTGGCGAAGGAAGGCTCCGAGTGGGAGACCGCCGCCGAAGAGAGTGAACTGCTCTCGGCCACCGGCCAGGATCACGACCAGGAAATGTTCCTGGCCGGTCAGACGTCGCCCGTCATCTTCGCGTCCGCGATGCTCAACTTCGGTGTCCGTCAGATCCTCGACACCCTCGTGGAGTTGGCGCCGCCGCCGCGCGAACGTGACGACGTGAACGGCAAGCCTCGCGAGGTCACCGATCCGTTCAGCGCCGTGATTTTCAAGGTTCAGGCCGGCATGGACACCGCGCACCGCGACCGCCTGGCATTCATGCGCATCGTGTCCGGAGTGTTCGAGCGCGGCATGGTTGTCACGCACGCACAGACAGGCAAGCCGTTCACCACCAAGTACGCCCAGACCGTCTTCGGCCGTGAGCGTTCCACCGTCGAATCCGCCTTCCCGGGTGACGTTGTAGGTCTGGTCAACGCAACCGCGCTCGCCCCCGGTCACACGCTGTACACGGACAAGAAGGTGGAGTTCCCGCCCATTCCGTCGTTTGCACCGGAACACTTCTCGATCCTGCGCGCCGAGAGCGCCGGCAAGTACAAGCAGTTCCGACGCGCCGTCGACCAACTCGACTCCGAAGGTGTCGTTCAGATTCTCCGCAATGACATTCGCGGCGACGCTTCCCCGGTCATGGCCGCCGTCGGCCCCATGCAGTTCGAGGTTGTCGCAGCCCGCATGAAGTCGGAGTTCAACGTCGAAGCGAAGATGGAGCCGCTCGGCTACGCGCTCGCGCGTCGTACCGATGCCGAGTCCGAGGTGGAGCTCAACCGTCAGCGCGGCGTCGAGGTCTTCACCCGTTCCGACGGTGTCATGCTCGCGTTGGTCAGCGACAAGTGGCGCCTGCAGTACATCCAGAAGGAACTTCCCGATCTGACGCTCGAACCACTCGTCGCTGCTGCTGACTGATGAGTCTGATCGAGGCGCTGTTCGACGCCGAACTACACATCGACGGCGCCACGATTCTCTGGCGGGAGATCATCGGCAACACCTTCGGCATCGGGTCTGCCATTGCCGGGGCACGACGTTCAGTGTGGGCATGGCCGGTCGGTATCGCCGGAAATGCCCTGCTGTTCACCGTGTTCATGGGCGCACTGTTCCACACGCCGCAGGAACTCAACCTGTACGGACAGGCCGGACGCCAACTACTGTTCATCACCGTCAGCATCTACGGCTGGACCCAGTGGCGACGCGGGGCGCAAAACTCCGGAAACGCGGTCCTGCCACATTGGGCATCCACGCACCAGCGCCTGACAATGGTTGCCGTAATGATAAGTGGCACAGTTATTTTCGCTTGGATATTCGACGTCCTGGGATCATACGGCGCTTGGGCTGAAGCCTGGATCTTCACCGGATCCATCCTCGCCACTTACGGCATGGCCCGCGGATGGACCGAGTTCTGGCTCATCTGGATCGGCGTCGACGCCGTGGGCGTTCCCCTACTCTTCCGCGCCGGCTACTACCCGTCCGCAATCCTCTATCTCGTCTACGCATTTTTTGTTCTCTGGGGATTCTGGTCGTGGCTCCGAATCCAACGACGGACACTCGCGCTTACCTAGCTCCGCCCACCGAGGGCATGCGACCCAAAACCAACTCCTGGTATGTTTGCCAACATTATGCAAACCGACGGTCTGTTTACGGGCATCAGGAGCGAAACAATGGAAGACAAGACTTCGCATGGAGCAAGCGGCTCCACGAACGGCCTCACCAATGGGTCCAACGGCTCCAACGGCTCACAAACGAGCAGTTCCACGGCAACCACAGAAACCCTGTCTGCCAGGCCGGCCGAAGGCGCACTCTCGACCGGGCCGACAGGTGCCTTCACTTTTCCGCTCCCCGACCGAAGCACGGCCGCACACAGCAGCGGAGAGGACCCTTCCATGCCTGCCCCAACCCCCACACCGTCCCGTGAATCGTCACGAACCCTCGAGACTCGCAGCCGTACCGTCGTCCGGCGCGACGCGATGGGTGTAGCAGCGGTTCGCGTCGCGGGGCGCCTCACCCACACCGAACTCATTGCCAACCATTCCTCACCGTCGGGCACCTATTCATCCGATCCCACGATAAATCTGGACGAACTGCTGACAATGCTGGGAAGTTACTTGCTGTCCTCGGGGTTCGAGCATCCCGAGATCCATGCAAAACTCGGTGGTCAGTCCATCGTCGTCAATCTCGTGTCACCGGAGATCAGCGCAACCTGACTGCACCAGGGGTATTTTCCGTGGTCGGTCACGGCCACAAGGTCGTGACCGTCCATGTCCCGTCTGAACTACGCCGGTACAACCACCGAAGATGTCGACGGCCCGGGTCTGCTTGCCAAAATTCGACGGACTCCGGCTCGAGACACCAGGCTCGCCAATCGTCGGAAACGAATGCCGGATCAGCCTCGATGCTGTCGACCGCACCGGCCACCGCACGCTCGTAGTCACGCGAGTCTGCCAGCTCTTGACTTTGCCGGCTCGCCGTTGCCACTGCGCGTGCTGTTACAGACCGTTCGACGAAGTCTCGTGCACGTACCGGCTCGCCTCCTTCGCGGACCACACCGCGCACACGTATCTGCTGACCACTCTCGCGCCAGTAGAAAGCCAACGAAGCACGCGGGTTGGCTTTGAGTTCAACACCTTTCGGCGATCGAGCCGATCCCGAGAACCAAAAACCGCGGTCGCCGACGTCCTTCAAGATGAGGAACCGTGAATCCGGTATGCCCTCATTGTCAACAGTCGACAACGCGCACACGTGCGGTTCTGCAACTCCGCCGTCGACGGCTTGGCGCAGCCAGGTAAGAAACAACGCACTCGGTGTGGACGGAAATTCGGCGGGGTCATTCTGCGTGGCGCCGGCATTCGGCGGCGTGCCGGTCAGAGCCGGAATACCTCTGATCCACGCGCGTGTATCCAACTCGGGTGAAACGTCTTCGGCCATTCAACGACTGTAATAGTCGCGATCAAGACACGTTGCGCACTACCGAATTACCTAATGACGACGGCTGCAGCATTGCCCACTTGTTCGAGGTCAAGCGGAAACTCGGCATGTCTGACAACGACACGACCGACTCCCAGGTCCGCTCGTAACTGGTGTGAGAAATCCGCCACTTCCCGTCACTGCACAATGCATACCGGTCGTGATAAAAAGCGGACCCCCGCAGCAACATTCCGTCCTCCGGCACCACGACGGTATCCGCGAGGCACCACACCCCGGTAGCAGTGTCGCCATCGACATCGATTTCCGGTTGCCCACACTGATGCTCGGTGATGATGTGCGAGCCGAGTGTGTTCTCGAGGAAGGACACAAATGAATCACGGGAATCGAAGCTGAGTTGCTCGCCGTAAATCGCGGTCGCGTCGACCGTCAATGTATCCGCGAGTTCGACCCACGATTTGGTGTCGAGCGCACGCGCATACCGGTACTTGAGTCGTTGAATCAGAAGTATCGCTTCGAGATCCATGATCCCTGCCTCTCGTGGAGCCACCACCCGCGTCTACCTGGACCTTAACCTGCAGTGCGCCGAAGCGGGCATTACTCTCAAAGTTAGTGCAAATCTCGGCAGATAACACGCGATTCGCGGCCGCCGATCATGATCGTGATCTTGTTTCCGACTCTCCGGGTACTCGCACGTTTCGGAACGCGGCCGCCGATACGTGACACAAACCGTCGGAAGCCGTTGCACGGTAACCGATGACGCCGGGAATCTGACGGCCAGGCGCCTGAGGCACAAGTCACCCCAGCAGTACCAACGATCGACCGGTGACTGTGACCCCGTGGTCACACATAACCGTTGCGCGGATATCGTGGCCAGAACTCCCGGCACGGGTTGATCAGAACTCCGGGTGACCGAAAAGAGGAACACCATGGTTGACGCATCACGCATCCCCGTCATCGTCGGTGTCGGCGACCTGCGCTGGAACCCCGCCGACGGACACCGCGAACCTCTCGATCTGATTCATGAAGCAACTGTTGCAGCACTATCGGACAGCGGACAACCCTCACTCGGGGAACACGTCGACTCCGTGTACGCAATCAAGACAGTCAGCTGGTCCTACGACGACCTCCCCGGGCTCCTGGCCGCCCGTGTGGGTGCGACGCCGAGGACCACCGCGACCTCTCCCATCGGTGGGCACTGGCCGGCGGCACTTCTCGATCGCATCGGCGCGACCATCGCAGCCGGCGAATCCTCGGTCGCACTGCTCGTCGGCGGCGAATCGCACGCCAGCACAACCTTGCTGCGAAAGTCCGACGTCACTCCCGACTCCATCGGGTGGACTGCCGCACCGGGTGGGCCTCCCAGCTTCGATCCAAGCGACCTGGGTAGCTCCGAGATGCAGCGTGCCGGATTCATCGTTCCGACGCGGGTCTACCCGTTGTTCGAGAACAGTTTCAGCGCAACCATCGGCCACGACGCTACCCAGTCCTTGGCCTGGTCATCGCGAATGTATGCCGCATTCTCCGAGCTTGCCGCAAAGAACCCTGCGTCGTGGACGTCGGAAGTTCGTACCGCAGAAGAGATCAGCACAATCGGACCGGGCAACCGCCTGGTCTCCGAGCCGTATCCACTGATGCTCAACGCCATGCCGTTTGTCAATCAAGCTGCGGCCGTTGTGGTCTGCTCGCTCGAGACAGCTCGTGAGTTCGGTGTCGAGGAAGACAAGCTGGTCTACCTCTGGGGTGGGGCCGGCGCTACCGATCCATTGGACATTTTGAGCCGCAACAATTTTCACACTTCTGCTGCGATGCATGACGCAGTTCACCGCGCTCTCGACAACGCGGGAGTCGGCGCCGACGCCCTGGATATCGTCGATGCCTACAGTTGTTTCCCGATCGTCCCGAAATTACTGATCCGCGAACTCGGCCTCTCCGATGCCACGATCCCCAGCGTGACGGGCGGGCACTCTTTCTTCGGCGGCCCGCTCAACAGTTACACCTTGCATTCCATCGCGGAAGTGACACGAAGACTGCGAGCAGACGGCGAACTCGCTCTGGTCCACGGCAATGGCGGATTCCTCACCTACCAGCATTGCGTCCTGCTGTCCGCGTCCGCTCACACCGACGGATACGTCGGCGATCATGAAGCTCACTTGCTTTCCGCAGACGCCCCCGAACTGATCACCGGATACAGCGGCAATGCGGAAATCATCACGTCCACCGTGGAATACGGTCGCAGTGGTGAACCGGAAACCGGTTTTGTCATAGCTACAACACCGGACGGGGGGCGGGTGGCCGGCCACACCGGAGCCGAGAATGCGGCCGAGCTAACGCAGTTCAGTGGCAACAACCCTGCCGCCATTGGTCGCACAGTTCACATCAGCGACGAGAACGGAAAGCTCACTCTCACGTTCTGACAGCGACAGCCGTCTACACCGGGGCATGTTTCTACCCCGGTGCACACGTCGCGTCTTCAGCTTGTTCAAGCTGCTGTCGGTGGACTGCTCCCCGGTACCGGAACTTGATACGGATCCACCGACATCGGCGGGTAGAACCGGGTTTTCCGATCATCCCCGATCTCGACACGCCATTCAGTATGGTGCAACAACCGATGATGGTGACCGCACAAAAGTATGAGATTGTCGAAATCCGTTGGACCACTGTCTATCCAATGGATTATGTGGTGCGCGTCGCACCATCCCGGCGGGGTGCCGCACCCCGGAAACGCACATCCGCCATCTCTGACGGCCAAGGTCCGCCGCTGCGGGATCGTGGCGGTTCGCTCGTCGAGGCCATGATTGAGCGGAACACCGTTCTGGTCGAGCAGTATTCGGGTGACCGCGCAATCGCAGGCCAGCATCCGGGCACTGTCGAGACTGATGGGACCGGCCCAATTGGTGGTCGCGTAGCCGAGTTTCTTCGGTGGACGGCAACAGGTCTTTGAGGGCTTGCAGGTCCGTCAAGTCTTTTGCGGTAGCGGTGATCGTCAGGTGCGGTTTGACACCACCTTCGACGGGCCCGAGGCCGGCCATCTCAAAGCGGCGCAGCAGTTCACAGAAGCCGTCGGCGCGTCGAAGCGCCGGGGTGCGAAGATCTTTCACTCCGCCGACTTCAGGATTCGGCTTCGACAGCCCGGACAGCAGGGCAATCAACCGTGCGCCGTTGACCGCATCGAAATCACCTTTGACGCTGACGCGACCGTACAAAACCTTCGGAAGCGTAGAACTCGTTGCGCTGAAGAATCCTCGCCGACGGGGATGCCGTCGTCGCGGTTGCCGTACTTCTTTTCGATGCGCCGGATTGCTGCCCGGGCTTCCGTCGCAGTCGGAGACCTTCTTTGAGGCCAGGTCCAGAAGGATTTCCCGGGCCTTTTCGATGTCCGCGATGTGCATGTTCTTGGGTGGATGCTGGCAGAACTGCGCCACCTGACGGGCCTTGAGAGCGTCGATGTCACCATCATGAAAGGATTGCGCAACTGCGGGTTCGAGCATGAACAACCGCGCGAGCGAGACCAGTTGGCTGCATTCACCGATCTCGAGATTGGTGGACCGATGTAACCACTGGGCGATCGCACGGAACCCTGTATCGGGGAGAGCGTCACGAGTGAACATCTCGACAACGAGGTGCACCAGGCGCGATTGCATGTCGTGGCGGGCGCGGGCCAGGTCGAAAACCTCCGATTTCAAGCCCTCACCGTCCAGTTGCCACGCTTCCCCATGCGCCAATTCTCATCGAACAAGATTTTGATTCCTAGAGACATTTCGGACAGGTTTTCGAGAATCTTTACTCGAGAGTTGTTGATATACATCAGCATTCGAAGTCTTGAACTTTACCAACAGGGGACGTGTTATCGGGCATTGAAGGAGTTGGTCACTGCGCCGCCGGAGCCCGAAGTGACTGCGATCGAACTACGCAGCGAGACTGCGATCGAACTACGCAGCGAGACTGCTCGCCTCGTCGCGGCAGTACGCTCCGGAACCGCACCACAACGACAAAGTCGGGTCGCCCCACATCATTCCGATGTGCGGCGACCCGACTTCACACTGAACTAGGACTCGACCGACTGACGTCTAGCCGTCGAGGTCGGCGAACAACTCCATCCACTGCTCTTCGGCAGCTTCCTTACTCGCGATGACAGACTTGAGTTCGGCACCGAGTGTCTGCAGCTTGTCCGGATCGGTAGCCGCATCAGCGAGTGCTGCATGGAGCTGCTTCTCACGGTCGTCGAACTTGGCGATGGAACGCTCGAGCTTCGAAAGTTCCTTGCGGGCAGCACGATCCGCAGCACCGTCGCGAACCTGCTTGCTCTTGGACGCACCGCTGGCCGTGGAGGCCACGGACGGATTGTCTCCGTCACCCATTGCCGCGCGTCGTTTCAAGTAGTCCTCGATACCGCCGGGCAGGTTGGTGAGCTTGCCGTCACCGAAGAGCGCCCAGGTGGTGTCACAGATACGTTCGATCAGGTACCTGTCGTGCGAGATCACGACCATCGTTCCGGCCCAGCCGTCGAGCAGATCCTCGAGCTGCTGAAGGGTATCGATGTCAAGATCGTTGGTGGGCTCATCGAGGAGCAGAACGTTGGGCTCTGCCATGAGAACACGCGTCAATTGCAGGCGTCGACGCTCACCACCGGACAGGTCACCCACTGGCGTCCGCTGACGGGCAGGTGTGAAGCCCAAGCGCTCAGCGAGCTGTCCGGCGGATACTTCCTTGTCACCCAAGGTGATTCGCTCTGCAACGTCCTTGACCGCGTCGAGTACCCGCATGTTGGTCGGCAGATCATCGAGTTCCTGCTTGAGCCAACCGATGTGAACGGTCTGACCCTGGATGCGCCGTCCGGCAGCGGGTTCCAGTTCACCGGCGAGAGTACGCAGAAGCGTCGTCTTGCCCGAGCCGTTGACGCCGACCAAACCGACGCGCTCGCCGGGAGCCAGACGCCACGTCAGATCGTCGACGAGCATCCGGCCGTCTGGCGTCTCGAGGCGAGCGTCTTCGAGTTCGATGACAACCTTGCCCAACCGGCGCTGAGCGAACGACGCCAGTGCAACAGAGTCACGAGGTGCCGGAACGTCGGCGATGAGCGCCTCGGCGGCTTCGATGCGGTACTTGGGCTTGGACGTACGGGCCGGAGCACCGCGGCGCAGCCAGGCCAATTCCTTGCGCGCCAGGTTGCGACGACGCTCTTCGGCGACGTCACCCTGACGGGAGCGCTCGGCGCGGGCGAACACCCAGTCGTTGTAGCCGCCCTCGTAGCTTTCGACGCCACCGCCGACAACTTCCCACGTACGGGTTGCGACAGTGTCGAGGAACCAGCGATCGTGCGTCACGACCACCAGCGCGCTACGACGCGAGACGAGGTGCTCGGCCAGCCACTGGACGCCTTCGACGTCGAGGTGGTTGGTGGGCTCGTCGAGTACGAGCAAGTCCAGATCCTGAACGAGAGCGGCAGCCAAAGCTACGCGTCGACGCTCACCACCGGAGAGGCCGTCTACCTTGGCGTCGAGCGCAGACCGCTCGCCGCCGGCACCGAGGTTGTCGATTCCGATTCCCGAGAGCACCGAGCGGATGCGGGCGTTGCCGGCCCATTCATGCTGAGCGACGCCCAGCGGCCCGAGAACGATGTCGCCGACAGTGGATCCGGGAGGCAGCACACCGCGCTGCGTGACTACCGCCATCCGCAATCCGCCGACTCGGCTGACCCGACCGGAATCGGGCTCTTCGACGCCCGCGAGGACCTCGAGCATCGTCGTCTTGCCGCCACCGTTGAGGCCGACGACGCCGATGCGCTCGCCTTCCTCAACGCCCATCGACACTCCGTCGAGCAACGGCTTGACGCCGAATGACTTCGACACGTTTTCCAGATTGATCAAGTTAGCCATCAGTGCTGTCCCTTTGCCGCTTTGTCGAGTATTCGTGCTCCGGGTACGGGTCCGCTCGCCACGCGAACGGTGCGGCACACCCCCGCTCCCGCAAGTTCTGCGCTCACGTCCAAGGCGGACTGAGCGTCGCTGCAGAGGAAAGCGCATGTCGGTCCGGATCCGGACACCATGCCGGCCAGAGCACCGGCGTCGACACCCGCGCGCAGCGTCCGCCGTAGTGCCGGATTGAGCGATAACGCTGCCGCTTGCAGATCATTTCCGAGCAGTGGTGCAAGTTGTCGTGGATCACCGGTAGTGAGGGCCTGAATCAGGTCGTCCGCGTCGCCGAGCCGGTTCGGTGAACCCTCACTGCGCAGTCTATCGAGTTCACGGAACACGACCGGCGTGCTCAATCCGCCCTTGGCCAGCGCCAACACCCAATGGAAGGTGCTTCGAGTCAGTACGGGAACCAGGTGTTCGCCGCGGCCTGTCCCCAGAGCGGTACCCCCGTGCAGTGAAAAAGGAACATCGCTACCGAGCCTGGCCGCAAAACTGTCCAAATCACGACGTGAGAGTTCCAACTTCCACAGCGCGTTGAGCGCAACCAGCGTTGCCGCCGCATCGGCGCTGCCACCGGCCATACCGCCGGCGACGGGAATTCCCTTGTCGATGAGAATCTCGACGTCGGCGTCCACACCGGCTTCGGCCGACAGCAACTCCGCTGCCTTCCAGACGAGGTTGGTGCGGTCGACTGGAACCGCCGCGGCATCGTCTCCGGTCACGGTCACGGACAGGCCGTCGGACGGCGTCACGGTGACGGTGTCAGCGAGCGAGAGGGCTTGGAAGACGGTAGTCAGATCGTGGTACCCGTCGGCGCGCAGGTCCCCGACAGCCAGGTGGAGATTCACCTTGGACGGGGCCCGGACTATAACTGGGCGAGGGACGACAGAGAGCACAAGGAACAACAATAGGCGCTGCGAACACCCAGGCGAAAACATGCGACCAGAGCAACAACTCTGGATGCCCCCGTCACCCGACAAGTGCGTCCAGATCGCACCTCACTTCACTGCTCGTACTCCCACTCCCAGTCCGACCACCGCCACGCTCACTGCAGCAACCACTCCGGCAAGCACACTTCCCGAAGCGAAGTCGCCGGCAAACAACGCACGCTCTGCATCAACGACGTACCCCAGTGGATTGATGTTCACGAGAACCTTCATCCAACCCGGTGCATCGTCGAGCGGAAGCATCGTTCCCGACAGAATCAGCAGCGGGAACATCAGCGTCTGCTGCACCACCCAGAACATCCAATCCTGCTCACGCACAGCCAAAGCCAAAGCGTAAGACAAAGCTCCGAGGCCGACACCGAATACTCCGAGTAGGACGATGCCGACTGCCGCGCCGGCCGCATTCACGTCCAGTCCCAGCGGTAGCGCAACCAGAATGATGAGAATCGCCTGTGCTGCAAGCGGAACCATCTCTTTGCACGCCCGACCGATCAACAACGACGAACGCCGCAGCGGCGTCACCAGCATTCGCTCGTGAGATCCCTGTTGCATTTCCATGAGCAGGTTCGATCCGGTCATCGTCGTTCCGAAGATCGCGATCATCACCAGAACACCCGGGATGAACCAATTCCACACGCCGTCACCGGTTCCCGGAACACCCTTGAGCAGCGGCCCGAACAGTGCAAGCAGGATCAGCGGTTGAACCAGGCTGAAAATGATACTGACAGGGTCGCGCAGCATCGGCCGCAGTTCGCGACCCATCACAATCGCACTATCTCGAACAATGTTTCCGCGCACTACAGCTGGATTGTCAAGAGCAATAGTCATCGTCATTTCCTTTGTCGTCGGCGTTCAGGACGCAGTCGCTGCGGCGCTCTCGCGCAAGCTGCGGCCGGTGAGGGTAAGGAACACGTCGTCAAGAGTCGGACGCGTGATATCGGCGGTCAGTACTTGCGCGCCGCGGGATTCGGATTCACGTAAAAGTACAGGAAGTGTCGAATCTCCCTGACTTGCAAGGACACTCACCCGCGATCCATCAACTGTGATCTCTCGAACCGTGACGAGCTGCTGCGCTGACGACGCCGCAATCCTGGCCTCCTCCGCGGTCTCGAAGGTCACGACAAGATGATCTCCGGCCAAATCCGCCTTGAGTGCAGCCGCTGTGTTGTCCGCGATTACCGTTCCCTTGTCGATCACGATCACTCGCTCGGCCATCGAATCCGCTTCCTCCAAGTAGTGCGTCGTCAGCACAATCGTCGTGCCCATCTCGCGGCGCAACCGCAGAATGTGCTCCCACAGGTTTGCCCGGCTCTGCGGGTCCATCCCTGATGTCGGCTCGTCGAGAAAAAGGAGCGGTGGACGATGCACCAAACCCAAAGCGATATCAAGCCGTCGACGCTGCCCGCCCGAAAGGGTGCTGACCTTACGAGTCGCCAATTCCTCGAGTTCGAGGTCGCCGAGCAATTCGTCGGCGCGGACCTGTGAAGCCGGCTTCGTCATTCCATAGCAGAGTCCCTGCGTCACCAACTCGTCCCGAACGCGCTGGTTGTGACCTGCTCCGTTTCCCTGCCCGACGTAGCCGAGCCTCGATCTCACGTCACTACGCTCATCGGACACGTCGAAACCAGCAACCCTTGCCGTGCCGGAAGTGGGCTCGAGCAACGTCGTCAACATCCGCAGCGTTGTCGATTTGCCGGCACCATTAGGCCCGAGCAACGCCACCAACTCACCCTCGGCAACATCGAGAGTGACTCCTTTCACGGCTTCGACCAGCTTCTTACCCTGCGCGAAGTGCTTGGTCAGCGCCTTCGTCTCGATCATCGGCCCGTTGTAACTCACGATGTAGGCCCCCGCTTTCTCTCGATTGGCCCGGTGGGAGTTCAACTTAAAATCAATTGCGGACCATTACGGTCCTCAATCTCTGCGAAACTGGGATTTATGAAAGAGACGTCGGCTCGCCTACTGCGGTTGCTGTCCCTGCTTCAAACCCGACGGGACTGGTCCGGTGCCGAGCTGGCGGATCGGCTCACCATCACCCCGCGCACAGTTCGCCGCGATGTCGATCGACTCCGCGACCTGGGGTATCCCGTCGACGCCACCGTCGGAGTGGGCGGCGGCTACCGCCTCGGCGCCGGTGCCGAGATGCCGCCGCTTCAACTCGACGACGAGGAAGTACTGGCCGTAGCGCTGTCATTGCAGTCCGGTGCCACCGGATCAGTAGTCGGTATCGGTGAGGCGTCGATGCGGGCGCTGGCGAAACTGCGCCAGATCATGCCGTCACGGTTGCGTCATCGACTCGAATCCCTGCAGATCGACGTTGTTTCCACGCCGCCGGCAGCAAGTGCTGTGGACGCCGGAGTACTGACCGCGATCGCGTCCGTATGTCACAACCACGAACGTCTGAGATTCGACTACACCGCGCACGGCGGCGCCACCAGCCGACGCGAGGTGGAACCTTATCGACTAGTGCGTTCGGGATTGCGATGGTATCTGGTTGCCTGGGATCTAGGCCGCGACGACTGGCGTTCGTTCCGCGTCGACCGCCTGGAGCCCAAAATTCCTACGGGCCCGCGCTTTACGCCGCGAGAACTACCGGCCGGCGGGGCTGCGGAATACGTATCCGCGGGCGTCACTCGCGCGTACACATCTACGCGCGCAACAGTTTTGCTTCATGCACCGATCGAAGAGGTCGCACCGATGGTCGGTGAGCAGTGGGGATCAGTCGAGCCTTCCGACGAAGGTCGTTGTGTAGTAGCACTTTCCGGCACGTCACTGCGCTCGATCGCACACTGGTTACGAGCCTTCGATGTCGACTTCACGATCGTGAGCCCACCCGAGTTGCGCGCAGAGTGCCGCGCAATCGCGGACGAACAACGAGTAGTCGTGCAGCGTTATCTTGAAGCGTGAGAACATCTTTCGAACAGGCGGCAATATCTCACAGCAAGAAGGCCCCAACTCCGAAGAGTTGGGGCCTTCTTGTTATACGTCATGTTTCGGTTTTACCCGAAGTTCATGTGCGTCTTAGATCAGGGTAACGCCGGTGGCCTGCGGGCCCTTGTTGCCCTGACCGATCTCGAACGCTACGCGCTGGTTCTCCTCGAGCGTGCGGAAGCCGCCACTCTGGATCTCGGAGTAGTGAACGAAGACGTCAGCACTGCCGTCTTCGGGAGCGATGAAGCCGAACCCCTTCTCGGAGTTGAACCACTTCACGATGCCCTCTGCCATGTAAATCTCCTCTAACACAGTGTCTACAGGCTGTCACTGCGACCGCCCGGGCCACTTACTACGACCGTTCTGAGACAAATCCGTGGAGGATGTCCAAACGTCCGCAACTTAACCATTTGCGAGCGTGGAACCACAAACACAAACACTTACGACCAACACAAGTAGATCACAGATCCGCAGCTTTGTCTCGTTTGAGTCCCAGATCACCACCGGCTCCATTGACAGGCATACCCCCCGGGGGTACTTTAAATCTCGAGTCGATACCCACACCGGGTATCCGTACAATCGAGTTAATCAACCGAAGGGGCTCGCCATGACCACCGCCGAATACACCGTTTCCGGAATGACCTGTGGACACTGCGTCGGATCCGTCAAGGAAGAAGTCGGCGCCATTGCGGGCGTAACCGCAGTGGACGTCGACCTGGCGAGCGGCCGAGTCACCGTCACCAGTGACGCACCCGTCCCCGCAGCCGATGTCGTCGCAGCAGTCGACGAAGCCGGCTATTCCGTCGTATCAAGCTGAGTCAGCCGTGCGCACCTCCACAACACTTGCCACCTACGCCGTAGGGCTGGTCGCCGTTTTCGGCGCCGCCCTCGGTGTGGGGGCCGCAATCGGAAGCCCGATAGACATGTCCACCACCTCGCACAGCACCCACGACGCCGTGCCCAGCACGGACGCCACAACACCCGCCGGACTCGAAGTCTCTTCCGGCGGATACACACTCGGCGACGTCATTGCCCCCGAAAGGTCGGGCGCGGCAGGAACTCTGAGCTTCCGCATCCTCGACAGCCACAACCAGCCGGTAGTCGACTTCGACGCCCTGCACGAGAAGAAACTCCACCTGATCGTCGTTCGCAGCGACACCAGCGAGTTCCGGCACGTACACCCGGTTCTCGCCGCCGACGGCACATGGTCCATCGACTGGACCTGGCCCACAGCCGGCACCTACCGAGTCTTCGCGGACTTCGATCCCACCGACGGCACCCAGCTGACGCTTGGCCGAAACATCGACGTGGCAGGCGAATTCACACCGGCTCCCCTACCCCCGGTATCCACAACCGCGTCGGTCGACGGCTACACCGTCACTCGGGGCGGTGATCTCACCACCGCTGGTGGCCCCATCACTCTGAACGTCGCCCGCGACGGCGTCCCGGTCACCGATCTCGACCCGTACCTCGGCGCCTACGGCCACCTCGTCGCACTGCGCACCGGCGACCTCGCGTACCTGCACGTTCATCCCGAAGGCGAGCCTGGCGACGGCGTCACAGCCGCCGGTCCCGACATCTCTTTCCACGCGCAAGCACCGAGCGAAGGCACCTACCGCTTCTTCCTCGACTTCCAACACGAGGGCATCGTCCGCACAGCCGAATTCACGGTCACCACAGGAATACCCGCAGAAACACCCGCAGCACCCGCAGCACCCGAGAATCACACCGGAGGTCACTGATGACTTCGCCTACCGCTGTAGACAGCGTTGAGCTCGCGATCACGGGAATGACCTGCGCCTCCTGCGCGGCCCGAATCGAGAAGAAGCTCAACAAGATCGACGGCGTGACGGCAACAGTCAACTACGCCACCGAGAAGGCGAAGGTCAGTTACCCCGATACGGTATCCACTGACGAGTTGCTGGCCACCGTCGCAAACGCCGGCTATTCCGCTGCGCTTCCCAAACCGCGGACATCAGCAGCTTCCGTCGACGAAGACGCCGAAACCACTCAAGACCGCGACCTTCGCGAACTGCGCAACCGGCTGATCGTCTCGACAGTCCTCTCGGTGCCTGTCATCGCCATGGCGATGATCCCCGCGATCCAGTTCACCAACTGGCAGTGGCTCTCCCTGACACTGGCCGCACCGGTCATCGTCTGGGCGGCGCTGCCTTTCCACCGGGCCGCCTGGGTCAACCTGCGTCACGGCGCCGCCACGATGGACACGCTCATTTCCTTGGGCACCATCTCGGCATTCCTGTGGTCTCTGTATGCACTGTTCTTCGGTACTGCCGGCGAAGCCGGGATGAAGCACGCCTTCAGCTTCACCATCGACAGGATGGACGGCAGCGCCAACATCTATCTCGAGGTCGCCGCCGGCGTCGTCACCTTCGTGCTGGCCGGACGCTACTTCGAGCACAAATCCAAGCGCACCTCCGGCGCCGCACTGCGCGCACTGATGGAACTCGGCGCAAAAGATGTCGCCGTGCTGCGGGACGGCACCGAAGTACGTATTCCCGCTGAAGACCTGGTAGCCGGCGATATCTTCGTGGTCCGTCCCGGCGAGAAGATCGCCACCGACGGTGTAATCACCGAAGGCCGATCCGCCGTCGATATGAGCATGCTGACCGGTGAATCGGTACCTGAAGAAGTCGGCGTCGGCGACAGTGTCGTCGGAGCCACCGTCAACGTAGGCGGCACACTCACCGTCGAAGCCACCCGCATCGGCAGTGACACACAGCTCGCGCACATGGCCGCACTCGTCGAGGATGCCCAGAACGGTAAGGCCGAAGTTCAGCGCCTTGCCGACCGGATCTCGGGGATCTTCGTACCGATCGTCATCGCGATTGCCGTTGCTACCCTGGGCTATTGGCTCGGCACGGGCAGCCCCATCGAGATGGCCTTCACCGCCGCAGTCGCTGTCCTGATCATCGCCTGCCCCTGTGCGCTCGGATTGGCAACGCCCACGGCATTGCTGGTCGGTACCGGACGGGGCGCTCAAATGGGAATCCTGATCAAGGGACCTGAAGTACTGGAATCGACTCGCGCAGTCGACACCGTCGTCCTCGACAAGACCGGAACCGTCACCACCGGGCAGATGACACTGCTCGACACCGTCGTGGCAGAAGGGACAACCGCCGACGAGGTTCTGCGGTTGGCCGGAGCACTCGAACATCGCTCCGAACACCCCATTGCCGCCGCAATTGCCAAGGGCGCCGCCGAAAAGGTGGGAGAGCTTCCTCCCGTCGAAGATTTCGCGAATATCGCGGGTCTCGGAGTGCAGGGCATCGTCGACGGCCACGCCGTCGTCGCCGGCCGGGATGCACTCCTCACCGACTGGTCGATGACGCTCCCCGAGAATCTGCGGGTAGCCAAGGCCGCGGCAGAAGAAGCCGGACGTACGGCCATCGCAGTCGGCTGGGACGGAGCGGCACGCGGTGTTCTCGTGATCGCCGACGCCGTCAAGGACACCAGCGCCGAGGCCATCCGCCAGCTCAAGGAACTCGGCCTCGAACCGGTTCTGCTGACCGGCGACAACAAGACCGTCGCCCGCACGGTGGCCGATCAGGTCGGGATCACGACGGTATTTGCCGAGGTCATGCCCGCCGACAAGGTCGATGCGATCAAGAAGCTGCAAGCCGAGGGCCGCATCGTCGCCATGGTCGGTGACGGCGTCAACGACGCAGCCGCACTGGCTCAGGCCGATCTTGGGTTGGCCATGGGCACGGGTACCGACGTCGCAATCGAAGCCAGCGACATCACGCTGGTACGCGGTGACCTGCGCTCGGCAGCCGACGCGATTCGGCTCTCACGCAAGACCTTGAAGACCATCAAGGGCAACTTGTTCTGGGCCTTCGCCTACAACGCGGCGGCAATCCCCCTGGCCGCTGCCGGCCTGCTGAACCCGATGCTGGCCGGTGCCGCAATGGCATTCAGCAGTGTATTCGTCGTGAGCAACAGTCTGAGGTTGCGCCGGTTCAAGTAGGGGCAAAGCCCCGGTGCGCCGTT
Source organism: Rhodococcus sp. IEGM 1379 (assembly GCF_030056815.1). GTDB lineage: Bacteria > Actinomycetota > Actinomycetes > Mycobacteriales > Mycobacteriaceae > Rhodococcus_F. The sequence goes on along the minus strand of NZ_JASHKR010000025.1, from coordinate 35,896 downwards.
TTGGTAGTAGGCACTACCAAAACGGCGCACAGGCGGCTACGCCTCTACCGCAGCCAGCCGAACAAATGCTGCGGCGTCGAGCATTTCGCCGCGCAACTGCGGCTCGATACCCGCGGCCACGAGTCGACGCTCGGCTTCAGCGGGCGAGCCCGCCCAACCACTCAGTGCTGCCCGCAACGTCTTTCGACGCTGTGCGAACGCGGCATCGACAACAGCAAATACTCGTTTGCGATGCTGCTCGTCCATCGGCCACGGCGGCTCGGCGTAGCGATCGACGCGCACCAATCCGGATTCCACCTTGGGTACCGGCCAGAACACGTTGCGCCCGACAGCACCCGCGCGGCGCACCTCGCCGAAGAAGTTGGCCTTGACGCTGGGAACACCGTAGATCTTGCTACCCGGGTCAGCCGCCAAACGATCGGCGACCTCAGCCTGCACCATCACCATTGCGGTGCGCAGGCTCGGCAGCGAAGCGAACAGGTGCAACAACACCGGCACGGCCACGTTGTACGGAAGGTTCGCGACGAGGGCCGTCGGCTCCCCCGGAATCTGAGAAGGCAGCACGCGCATCGCGTCGGCCTCCACCACAGTCAGCCGGTCGGCCAGTTCAGGCGCACGCTCGGCAACAGTCTTGGGCAGGCGAGCTGCGAGATTCGGATCGATCTCGACCGCGATGACACGATCGACGACGTCCATCAGAGCCATCGTCAGCGAGCCGAGTCCCGGCCCCACTTCGAGAACGACGTCATCGCGGGTGACGCCGGCGACATTGACGATGCGTCGCACGGTGTTGGCGTCGTGAACGAAGTTCTGTCCCAACTGCTTTGTGGGGCGCACACCGAATTCCTCGGCGAGCGCGCGCACCTCGGCCGGGCCGAGCAGCGCTGCCTGCCCGCGAGGGGTGGCGATGGGTTGGTTCGATTCGACGTCTGACACAGGTAAGAACTTAACCCAGTCCGAGGCGGCCCGAGCACGACGGCCATGCGCCCCAGCCCTGGGTGCGCTGGGTTTGCGTCGCGATCGCGATCTGCTCCTCGCGGGAGGCGAGGTCTGCGCGGGCTGCATACTTGAGGCCGCCCTGACGCTCCCAGGTGTTCTGATCGAACTGCACGCCGCCGTAAAAACCGTTGCCGGTGTTGATAGCCCAGTTACCGGTAGCCTCACACTGCGCGAGAGCATCCCAGGTGCTGCCGTTCTCAACCGGCGGAACCTCGGTGCCCGGCTTGGTGCCGACACGGACAACCTTGGGCTGTGCCGGTGTGGTGATCGTCTCGGCAACCGGAGTGCGGTCGGTTTCGACACCGTTGACCAGATCGACAGCAAAAGTCACGTCGCGAACTCCGGGAACGCCCGGATTCTCGACAATCGTGCGGCTCTGATTCATGGTGGGATCCTCGATGCGCTGATCCGGCGGATCGAGCGGCAACGTCTCCACCTTGCTCTCGGTGCGATTGCGCGTCACCGTGATTTCGAGGCCTTCGGTCAGCGGCGCATCCGCCGCAGGAACTACCGTGTCGGTCGGTTCCATCGGAGTTCCGTTGGCGGTCAAGAACTCACCTACGGTGGGCGCGGCAATCCGGACGTCGGCAACAGGCTGCGCTCCGTCGACCAGCTTTGCGACGACAGGTGTCAGAACGTCCAACGCCGCACCGTCGAGCGGAAGACGCTGCGAGCGCGAAGCCGAAACATGAACGTCGGCAGCGACATCCAACTGCTTCAACGCGTCGTCGACGGTAAGAGCAGTTGTCCACAATTGCTGAGGCTGGCCGTCGACCGTCAACGTGATTTCACGAGCGCGTCGTAGAACAACGGTGTCGCCGTCGGACAGCGACGCATCGGATGCCGGTGCGACGGCGTCTTTGTCACCGATCGGGTAGCCCGCGTCGGCAAGGATGCCGTCGACCTTGCTTGCCATAGTGCTGAGCTGGATCTGCTCGCCGTCGACGTCGAGGGTGATCGTCTTGTGATTGACCACCGCCAGTAGTCCGCCGGCCACCAGCGTCACGAGCAACGCGGCGATCATCGAGTACAGAAACGACGATCGGGTCGCGTTGATCTTGCTCAGCGGCGACATCAGCGAAGGCCCAGTTTGCTTGTGCAGGAAGGCCAAGCGCCCCAGCCCTGACCGGCACGAACCTTCTCCCCGATCGCGATCTGCTGTTCGCGTGTCGCGAGGTCGGCGCGCGATGCATACTCGCCACCACCGAAGGCTTGCCACGTGCTCTGCGTGAACTGCAAACCACCGTAGAAACCGTTGCCGGTGTTGATAGCCCAGTTACCGGTGGCCTCGCAGTGCGCAATCGCATCCCACGTCGACGCATTGGAAATGGCTGGTACTGCAGGTTCTTTGGTGCCGACCTTGATCACTGCCGCAACGGGTTCCTTGACCACCGTGGCGGCAACTTCGGTACGGCCGGCTTCGACGCCGTTGACGGTCTTGACCTCGAGTGTTGCGGTGCGCTCACCGGGAACACCCGGATTCTCGACGACGGTCTTGTCCTTCTCCAGCGAAGGATCTTCGATCTTGTTCTCCGGCGCCGCGATGGGCTGCGTCTCGACGCGGGTATCGGTGCGGTCGCGGGTGATTTCGATGGTCAAACCCTCGGTGACCGGAGTATCCACTGCAGGTACGACGGTGTCGGCCTGCTCGAGCGGCGCATTGCGGGCTGCGAGAAACTCTCCGACGGTTGCGGCTGCGAGCTTGATTTCGGTGGCCGGTGCGCCGCCGTCGGCAACTTTGACGACCTTGGGGCTGATGACGTCGAGTTCGGTTCGCTCGAGCGGGAGACGATGCGAGCGTGACGCCGAAACAGCAAAATCGTCGGCCACGTCGAACTGCTTCAACGCCTCGTCGACTGTCAGCGCCGTCGTCCAGACCGTCTGAGGCGTTCCGTCGACGTTCAACTGCAACTCACGTGCACGGCGGAGAACTACGGTGTCACCGTCGGAAAGGGAGGCATCTGCGCTGGGTGCAAGAGCGTCCTTGGAGTCGACGGCGTATCCGGCCTTGTCCAAAGCGCCACCGACACTGCTCGACATCGTAGACAGCGAGATCATCTCGCCGTCGACGTCGAGGGTGATGTTCTTGTGCCGAACCACGGCGAGCGTGCCGCCGACGATGAGCGTCAGGAGCAGCGCGGCCACCATCGAATAGAGAAGCGGTGACTTCGCGGAGTTGATCTTGGCAAAAGGCGACACAATAAATCCCAAGGCAGTCGGACGTTCGGTCACAATACGGTAACGGCCTGGCACCGCATCGGCAACCAAAACGCAACGAACTGCGACCTTTGTCACGGATTGGCAACGGCGTGTCGCATATTCGTAACTATCTCGGACAGTTACCCGTGTATCGATTCAGGCCGGCACGCAGTATGTTCTCGTCTGGTCATAAGTAGTCCGGCGATCCCGGGCGTGACAGACGAAAGCTGGGCGAGAGTGCGAAAAAGATTCGACAGACTACGTAACCCGAGGTGGCCGATCCTGGCTGTCCTGCTCGCGCTCATCGCAGCGCTGTTCGCCCCCGGCATTGCCGCCGCGCAACCGGGACGCACGTACACCATCGCGACCGATACGACATTCGCTCCATTCGAGTTTCAGGACGCGAACGGCAATCTCACCGGCATCGACATGGAACTCCTGCGAGCCATCGCGAAGGACCAAGGCTTCAATGTCGATATCAAACCACTCGGATTCGACGCCGCGCTGCAAGCGGTCACGTCCGGCCAAGCCGACGGTGTCATCGCGGGCATGTCGATCACCGATGCGCGCAAACAGGTCTTCGACTTCTCCGACCCGTACTTCTCGTCGGGCGTGCAGATGGCTGTGCTCGAATCGAACAACGACGTCAAGTCCTACGAGGATTTGAAGGGCAAACGCGTCGCCGTCAAGAACGGCACCGAAGGAGCATCCTTCGCCGAATCTATCAAGGACAAATACGGATTCACGACGGTCTACTTCGCCGACTCCTCCAGCATGTACGACGAAGTCAAGACCGGAAACTCCGTCGCAGTCTTCGACGACTATCCCGTGCTGGCTTACGGCATCACCCAGGGCAACGGCCTCAAGACCGTGACCGAGAAAGAAGTCGGTGCGAGCTACGGATTCGCCGTCAACAAAGGGCAGAACGCGGAACTCCTCGGGATGTTCAACGCAGGCCTGCAGAATCTGCGAGACAGCGGCCAGTACGACGAGATCCTCTCGCAGTTCCTCGGACAGGGTGCAACAGAATCCGACAACTCCATCATCGGACTGATCAAGAGCACGTATCCCCAACTGCTCAAAGGCCTTTGGCTGACGATCGTCCTATCGGTCGTCTCCATCGCCATCGCCTTGGTCCTCGGCGGCATCTTCGGACTCTGCCGGGTCTCGACCAATATCTTCGTACGCGGTATCGGCACGGCGTACGTCGACATATTTCGTGGCACACCACTATTGGTCCAAGCCTTCTTCATCTACTTCGGTATCCCGGCGGCGCTCGACTTCCAGATGTCGGCCTTCACCGCCGGTGTCATCACGCTCTCACTGAACGCCGGTGCGTACATGGCCGAAATCGTCCGCGGCGGAATCCTTTCCGTCGACAAGGGCCAGACGGAAGCATCACGCAGCCTCGGCATCAGCTACATGAAGACCATGCAGAAGGTCATCATGCCGCAGGCAATTCGAACGATGATCCCGTCGTACATCAACCAGTTCGTCATCACCCTCAAGGACACGTCGATCCTGTCTGTCATCGGACTCGCCGAGCTTACTCAGACCGGGCGCATCATCATCGCGCGTAACTTCCAGTCCTTCAACATGTGGCTGATCATCGGCGTCATGTACTTCATCATCATCATGGCGCTCACCAAGTTCTCGAACCGCCTCGAAAAGAGGATCAACAAGTGACCGAAACAGCTGTCAACACAAGCAAGCCCGACACCGAGATCAAAATCGAAGTCAAGGGATTGAAGAAGTCGTTCGGCGACAACGAAGTCCTCAAAGGCCTCGACGTCGACATCAAGAACGGCGAAGTGGTGTGTGTCATCGGGCCTTCAGGTTCCGGTAAATCCACCTTCCTGCGCTGCCTCAACCGCCTCGAGGACATCACCGCCGGCACGGTTCGCGTCGACCATTTCGACCTCACCGACAAAGACGTCGACATCGACAAGGTGCGCCAGCACATCGGCATGGTGTTCCAGCACTTCAATCTGTTCCCGCACATGAGCGTCGTCGAGAACGTGATGCTCGCACCGGTCCAAACGGGCCGTTCCACCAAGGAACAGGCTCGGGAGATCGCCGTGAAACTGCTTGCGCAGGTCGGTCTCGCAGAAAAAGCCGACGCAAAGCCTGCCAGTTTGTCCGGCGGCCAGAAGCAGCGTGTCGCCATCGCCCGCGCACTCGCAATGAGCCCGGACATCATGCTGTTCGACGAGGCCACCAGCGCCCTCGACCCCGAAATGGTGGGCGAGGTTCTGCAGGTTCTGCGTGACCTCGCAAAGCAAGGCATGACGATGGTCGTCGTCACCCACGAGATGGGCTTCGCCCGCGAGGTATCCGATCGGGTCATCTTCATGGCCGACGGCTACATCGTCGAAGAAGGAAAGCCGGAAGACCTGTTCGGCAATCCGCAGCAGAAGCGCACCCAGGATTTCCTGGGGAAGGTCCTCTAAGCGCACAGGACTTCGTGATTGCACACAACTCGACGCCGGACGGCCGGATGTGACTCCGCGCGCGGAGTTGTGTGCAATCACGAACGAGCGACAGCTAACTCGACGACCACACCAGTCTCGATCCGATTCTGTGGGCCGACGTCGAAATCACCGAACCGTCGGAACCATCGAGGGCTCGCGCCAACCCGTCGATAGTTCTCACTACCTGCGACGGGCAACCACTCGCCAAGGGATCCGACTTCCTCGTACGTCGTCGTCACCACAAGAATCCCGAGAACTACTCCGGTGGTCAGAACTCCCGGCGCCGGCATCCCTCCGTGCACCCAACCGTCGACCTCGTAGCTTTCGGCTCGCGACGTCAACATCCACGAACACTGCTCGCCGACTACCGGCAACGGCCCGCAGCATTCGATTTCGCCGATCTCGACATGGACCGTGACGATCTCGACCGAAGAGTCGACCGGCGTCGCCTCGGTGAACCTGTGTGCCCTCACGCCGCCGCAGGAACAGATAACTCGATGACGACAGCGGTCTCCATCCAGCCGCGATGACCGGCAACCAGTGATCGCAAACCGCGAAAGTATCGGGGACACTTGTCAACCCGTACGTAGTCCGTACTGCCCGGCACCTGATCCCATTTTCCGAACCCATGTTCGACGAATTCGCCGCGCTCGAGTCGGATCGACAGAACCGTGCCGACAGTGACCTCGATATCTTCGTAATCGTGCCGTGTACCTGAGCACCAGCGCGAGTCCGCAATCGGACTCAACACCCACGCTGACTGCTCGCCGACGATCGGAAGCGGCGCACAGCACTCGAATTCCCACGTTTCGATGCGGACCGTAACGACGTCGTAGCCATTCATCGTCAAGACTCCGCGCAGTAGACGAACCGGAACGCGACGGTTCCGGGCGCGGAGTTACCTGTGCGGCCAGAATATCGCACGCCGACAAGTTGAAAAACTAATTGGTCGTCGTTGCACACAACTCGACGCTGGACGGCCGGATGTGACTCCGCGCGCGGAGTTGTGTGCAATCACGAGCATCGGCCGACGCCCAACTCTCAGAGCTTGTAGACGCGCTCCGCTGTCGCCGTCGACGCCGCCGCCAATGCCTGCGGGTCCTCGCCGCGGATGTCCGCCAACGCGCGCACCGTGTAGGGCAGGCAGTACGACTCGTTGGGCGCTCCGCGGAACGGATGCGGCGTCAGAAACGGCGCGTCGGTCTCGACGATCAACTGATCCGACGGCACCAACAGTGCGGCCTCACGCAGAGCCTTCGCGTTCTTGAAACTGACCGTGCCGGAGAAACTCAACACATACCCGGCGTCGATGCACGCCCGCGCCATCTCCGAATCCGAGGAGAAGCAGTGGAACACGACGGTCTCGGGAGCGCCTTCTTCATTCAGCACCCGCAGCAAGTCCTGGTCTGCTTCGCGGTTGTGGATCATCAGCGTCTTACCGAGACGCTTCGCGAGGTCGATGTGCCACCGGAATCCGTCGACCTGCTCCTCGATAGTGGCGCAGCCCTCCAGCTTGCCGGGCCAGTAGAGGTCGAGGCCCGTCTCCCCCACGGCGACGACGCGCGGATCCGAAGCCAACCGCTCGATCTCCGCCTTCGTCTCACTGTCGAGCACATTGGCCCTGGTCGGATGGATCGCGACGGCAGCGTATACACGGGAATCCCAGTTCGCGGCGTCGACGGCAAACCGCGCGGCATCAAGGTCGTCGGCCACGGTCACCACCCGTCCGACGCCGACGGCCTCGGCTTTGTCGACGATCGCAGCAACGGTCGCCGCGTCGTGCGCACCACACGCATCGAGGTGTGTATGGGCGTCGATCAGAGGCGACAAGGGCTCAGGGGCATCGGGGGCGGGACGGTCTTTGCTCACGCCCGATAGAGTAAGCCCACCATGACTGTGCCTGCCTCACCCTCCCAGACCACGCGCCCGGACTCCGCTGCCAAGGAAGGCGCGGATCGATCGCCGTTCTACATCACTACCGCGATCGCGTATCCCAACGGTGCACCGCACATCGGCCACGCCTACGAGTACATCTCCTCGGACGCGCTCGCCCGCTTCAAGCGGTTGGACGGATATGAAGTGTTCTTCATGACCGGCACCGACGAGCACGGTCTGAAGATGCAGCAGACAGCGATCAAAGAGGGCATCGACGTCCGCGACCTCGCGGCCCGCAACTCCGACGTGTTCCAGAACCTCGACAAGGTCTTGAACATCTCGTACGACCGCTTCATCCGCACGACGGACGCCGATCACCAGCTGGCCAGCAAGGCGATCTGGGAGAAGATGGCCGCATCGGGCGACATCTACCTCGACACGTACTCGGGCTGGTACTCGGTTCGCGACGAGGCCTTCTACACCGAAGCCGAGACCACGCTTCTCGCCGACGGCTCCCGCCAGTCCACGGAGACGGGCACCCCGGTGGAGTGGACCGAGGAGTCCAACTACACCTTCAAGCTCTCCGCATACGAGGATCGTCTGCTCGCGCTCTACGAGGAGCACCCCGAGTTCATCGCCCCGGTGACGCGTCGCAACGAGATCGTCAGCTTCGTCAAGGGCGGGCTCAAGGATCTGTCGATCTCACGAACCACCTTCGACTGGGGCGTCCCGGTTCCCGGCGACCCCGATCACGTCATGTACGTGTGGGTCGACGCCCTCACCAATTACCTGACGGGCGTGGGCTACCCGAACGTCGACACCGCCGAGTTCAAGAAGTTCTGGCCGGCCAGCCTGCACATCATCGGCAAGGACATCACCCGGTTCCATACGGTGTACTGGCCGGCATTCCTGATGTCCGCCGGCATCGAACTGCCCGAGCGGGTCTTCGTCCACGGCTTCTTGTACAACAAGGGCGAGAAGATGTCGAAGTCCGTCGGCAACGTCGTCGACCCCATCGCGATGGTCGATCAGTACGGCCTCGACGCGGTCCGCTTCTTCCTGCTCCGTGAGATCTCGTACGGCCAGGACGGCAGCTACAGCCACGAGGCGATCGTGACGCGCATGAATGCCGATCTGTCCAACGAACTGGGCAACCTCGCACAGCGTTCGCTGACGATGGTCGCGAAGAACTGCGACGCGCAGGTCCCCACTCCCGGTGAGTTCACCGAGGACGATCTGGCGATGCTGGCGTCCGCCGACGCACTCCTGGCCAAGTGCCGTAAAGAGTTCGACGTGCAGGCTCTGCATCTGGCTCTCGAAGCCATGTGGGCCGTCCTGGGCGAGACCAACCGCTACTTCTCCAAGCAGGAGCCGTGGGTTCTGCGCAAGACCGATCCGGCGCGGATGGCGACGGTTCTCTACGTGACACTCGAAGTGGTACGCATCGTGGGCATTCTGGTGCAGCCGATCATGCCTGACGCGGCGGCGCGGATCCTGGACCTGCTGGGCCAGGACGAAGAGCACCGCCAGTTCACCGACGTTGCCGTTCGCATCGTGGCGAACCAGGCTCTGCCTGCTCCGGCACCTGTTTTTCCCCGCTTCGTAGACGAGTGACGCACCACGTGGGGTCCGATACGCCTGATTGAAATCAAGTGTGTCGGACCGCACGTGCACACTGCGTCCATGACAACGAATAGAACATACTTTCGATCTACCGCATCGGCGCAGACACTGCCCTGGAACGGAGCCCACGTGTCCTCCCACGAAGTCAGCCCCCAGTCCGTCGCAGCCGCCCGGGCCCTGATGGTCGAGCTCACCGGCAGCTACGAGCGAGGGTGGCAACCCGCCGACATCATCCACCTGGCACGCCGCAGCAAAGATTCCTCGAACGCGGATCTCGCTGCTACAGCCATCCTGATGGAGGCTGCAACCACCAAGGCAGACGATCGCGCGCCGCTCGAGTGGGTCGGCCAACTACAGTCCATTCGCGAGCAGTACCCCAATTCGCATCGCATTGCGTCCCGAATCACTCTGGACGACAGCCTCTTCAGATCCCTTGCTGCCGGATTGCTGTTCGAGGACCCTTATTTCCTCGTCTCACAGGTCGCCGAAGTGGCCATGGGTTGGACGCACCTCGCGCCCTGGAACCTACTCCTCCCCCTGCCGTCGACGTGGCCGGCGCAGCGCACCGAGAACAGCTACTCCGGCGCGGCAACCGAAGTAGATGCCAAGGTACTCAAGAGAATTCGTGGCCTCCTCGCCAAAGCCGAGGCCACGAACTTTGCCGAAGAAGCCGAAATCTTCACCGAGAAGGCCCAGGAGTTGATGACGCGATACGCCATCGATTCGGCACTCCTGCACTCACGTACCGGCGTCACCGACACCACGGTCGACGGCCGTCGAATTCACCTGGACAACCCGTACGTCAAGGAAAAAGTCCATCTCCTCACGGCAATCGGTGACGCCAACCGAGTGCGCGCGGTGTGGTTCAGCGACATCTGCATCGCCACCGTCATCGGCACCCCCGTCGACCTCCAACAGGTCGACATGCTGTTCACCTCATTGCTGGTACAAGCCACTCGCGCAATGCAATTCGCCGATACCAGCAATCGCGGCGGCTCCCGAACAACGTCATTCCGCAAGGGATTCCTGACTGGTTTCGCCAATCGAATCGGGCAACGTCTGCGCGACGCCGGCACCAAAGCCACCGCTGAGGCCGCCGACGCGGAATCGATGGACGTCGCCGACCTCCTGCCGATTCTGGCGACGACGTCAGCAGCAGTCGACACGGAATTCGAGCGTATGTTTCCGCGAACCCGAAAAGCGCGCGGACGCTCCGTCGACGCCGAAGGCTGGCATGCCGGCCAGGCTGCAGCCGACGACGCCAATCTCCGGCCCGGTGCGCCGGCAGTGCGTCGTTAGAACAGCGCCGGCAGTGCGTCGTTAGAACAGCGCCGGCAGTGCGTCGTTAGACCTTACGAGCGGCGAGCACCGTTTCGTACAGTTCTCGCTTGGACACCCCGGCTGTGGCTACGAGGGCGCATGCGTCTTTCAGACCTGCTCCGCCCTCGACCAAGCGTTCCACTTCGTCAACCAGATCGACAGGATCCGACGCCACCAGAACAGCACCTTCGAGTACCACGGTGATTTCGCCGCGCACACCTTCTGCTGCCCACGCGGCCAATTCGCCGAGCGTTCCGCGTTTCACTTCTTCGTAGGTCTTGGTCAATTCGCGGCAGACAGCTGCGCGACGCTCCGAACCGAGCACCAGGGCAGCGTCGGCCAGACAATCGGCCAGGCGGTGCGGTGCTTCGAAGAACACGCAGGCGCGTTGCTCGGTGGCGAGTCCAGCGAACCAGGTTTTGCGTTGCCCACCCTTGCGCGGAGGGAATCCGTCGAAGCAGAACCGCTCGACATGCAGTCCGGACAGCGCAAGAGCAGTGGTGACGGCAGACGGCCCGGGAAGGCAGGTGACCTTCAGATTTTCGGCAACGCACGCCGCGACCAGTCGGTATCCGGGATCGCTGACCGACGGCATGCCGGCATCGGTCACGAGCAGGACGGTTTTACCTTCAGCGACTGCTGCAACCAACCCTGGCAGACGGGCGACCTCCACCTGGTCGTAGAAACTGACTACTTTCCCGGTGATCGTCACGTCGAGCGACGAGGCCAACGACTTGGTTCGTCGGGTGTCCTCCGCTGCCACGACGTCGGCGGTTGCGAGTGCGGCGCGCAGGCGCGGAGACGCGTCACCGACATCTCCCATGGGTGTTGCGGCGAGTACCAAGCGACCAGTCATACCTGACAGCCTACGATTGCCGAGTGACTGTGCAGACGGACGAGCGGCCAACGCCCGCCACGGGCGATCGGGTAGTGCGTAGTCCCGCACCGCTCGTTCCGGACCCTGACTTCGGTCCGACCGACAGATTTCGTGGCTGGATAGTCACCGCCGTCATTACCGCCATCGCCGCCATCACGCGTTTCACGATGCTCGCGTATCCGACGGATGCCGGCACTCCCGTCTTCGACGAAAAGCACTACGCACCGCAGGGCTGGCAGGTCCTGACCGGCGGCGGGATCGAAGACAACCCGGGATACGGATTGGTGGTACACCCGCCGATCGGCAAGCAGATGATCGCGATCGGTGAAGCGCTTTTCGGCTACAACGGCTGGGGATGGCGCTTCTCGTCGGCACTCGTCGGCACGCTGATGGTGCTGTTGATCGTCCGGATCGTCCGTCGGATGACGCGGTCCACGCTGATCGGTGCCCTCGCGGGCATTCTGCTGATCGCCGACGGAGTCACGTTCGTCTCGTCGCGGCTGGGCATGCTCGACATTTTCCTGGCCTTCTTCGTTCTCGCGGCGCTCGGTTGCCTCATCGTGGACCGTGACCAAGTGCGTGAGCGACTGGCGAAGGCTTACAACGAGGGCCGGATCGGCGATTCCGAATGGGGTCCCCGTCTGGGATTCAGGTGGTGGCGTTTCGGCGCCGGCATTCTGCTCGGACTGGCCTGCGGCACCAAATGGTCCGGCATGTACTTCATTCTCTTCTTCGGACTGCTCAGCGTCGCTTTCGACCTGACTGCTCGCCGCGCGTACCGCGTCGAGCGGCCGTGGTTCGGCACTGCGATCCGCGATATCGGCCCCGCTCTCTACGCGCTGGTCATCATCCCGATCGGTGTCTACCTGGCCAGCTATTGGGCCTGGTTTGCCAGCGAGACCGGCGTCGACCGCCATGCCGTCGGCAACGAGATCGGCGAAGGTGGAACCTGGAGTTTCATTCCGTCCGCCCTTCGCTCCCTCTGGTACTACAGCGGAAACGTGCTCACATTCCACTCCAGCCTGACCAACTCCGCCGGAAACCATCACCCCTGGGAATCCAAGCCGTGGACTTGGCCCATGGGGCTGCGTCCGATGCTCTACTACTACGCCGACGGCGAGCAAGTGACTGGCTGCGGCGCCGCCAGTTGCGTCAAGGCGATCATGCTGATCGGCACGCCGGCCATGTGGTGGCTGGCCTTGCCCATGCTGGCCTGGGCGATCTGGAAGACATTTGTACGACGCGACTGGCGCTACGCCGTCGTCCTCACCGCCTACGGCGCCGCGTACCTCCCCTGGTTCGCGACCATGGACCGCCAGATGTACTTCTTCTACGCCGTCGCACTCGCCCCGTTCATGGTGATGGGATTTGCACTGGTACTCGGCGATGTACTGGGCAAGGCGACAGACTCCGTCGAGCGACGTACCACCGGGCTGCTGGCGGTCAGTCTGTACGTCGGGCTTGTAATCGCGAACTTCGTGTACCTATGGCCGATTCTCACAGCCATGCCGATCACGCCCGAATCCTGGCAGAGCCATCTGTGGCTACCGAGTTGGAAATAGCGCTCAAGATTCGTGCCGTGTCCCCCGTCTGACCTTCTTCGGCCTCAGCAGCGCCCGCTTCTGTTCTCGCGCTGCAACGATAATCGGATCGTGCGAAAGATCCTTGTACAGCGAGAAGCACAGGCCGATCATCACCAGTACAAACGGCGCGGCAGCGATGATCGTCATCGTCTGCAAACCGTCGAGAGCGTCGGAGCCACCGGTCCAGAGCAGCAATGCCGCGACACCGCCGGTCAGCAAGCCCCAGAACACGACTACCCAGCGACTCGGCTCGAGAGTCCCCCGCTGCGACAGCGTGCCCATCACCATGGATGCGGCGTCGGCTCCGGAAACGAAGAACACAGCCACTAACAGCATGACCAGGACGGTCGTGACCCCGGCCAGCGGCAGATTGTCGAGCATTCCGAAGAGCTGAGCTTCCGAGGAACCACGATTCGCCAAGTCGATTCCATCGCGTTCTTCGCCAATTCCGGCGCCGCCGAAGATCGCGAACCACAACAGGCTCACAGTGGTGGGAACTGCGATGACTCCGATGATGAACTGGCGAATGGTCCGCCCACGACTGATGCGCGCCAAGAACATTCCGACAAACGGTGTCCAGGACACCCACCACGCCCAGTAGAAGATCGTCCACGACGACAGCCACGCCCCGGTCTCCGGATTCGACGACGCTCCCGTCCGAGCTGACATCTGTGCAAGGTCCGATACATAAGCGCCGATGGTGGTGGGCAGAAGGTTGAGGATGAGGACTGTGGGTCCGAGAACGAACACGAAGAGCGCCAGGATCAACGCGAGCACCATGTTGATGTTGGACAACCACTGAATTCCCTTGGAAACACCCGATACTGCCGATGCGACAAATGCCAACGTCAGAACAGCGACAATCGCGACGAGCAGGAAGACACTGGCCTCTTCCATCCAGCCGACAACCTCGAAACCTGAGCCGATCTGTAGTGCCCCGAGGCCCAAAGATGCTGCGGTACCGAAGAGAGTGGCAAAAATGGCCAGGATGTCGATGATCTTGCCGATGGGGCCTTCCGCCTTGCGTCCGAGCAGCGGAATGAATGCCGAACTGAACAACTGCTTGCGGCCTCGCCGATACGATCCGTATGCGATCGCAAGGCCCACAACGGCATACATCGCCCAGGGGTGCAATCCCCAGTGGAACATGGTGGTGGCCATAGCCGTTCCCACTCCGCCGTCGGTGCCGGGCGGCGGACTGACGTAGTGCGCCAACGGTTCTGCGACGCCGAAGAACATCAGGCCGATTCCCATGCCGGCACTGAACATCATCGCAATCCAACTGACAGTTCGGAATTCTGGCTTCTCGCCGTCCTTGCCTAGCGGGATGTCGCCGAACCGACTGGCCGCTAAATATATGGAGAACAGTACAAACGCCGACGCTGCGAGAACGAACAGCCAACCGATGTTGACCACCAGCCAGTCGAGGACACTTCCCGTGACCGAGTTCAGATTGCCGGGAGCAACGAGGCCCCACACGACAATTGCCGACACCGCTAATGCCGCTACGGAAAACACCACGTAGTCGGTCCGTACGCCTACTCGAGCAAACCCGATTTCGGGTTGCTGTTCGTTGGCATCGGAATTCTGTTCGGATCGATCAGATTTCGTCACCATACCTGACTACGTTGCTCACTTCAATCGCCAAAAGCAAGCTGAGAAGCGGGCTCGGCGCCTGCCGAACCCGCTTCCATACACCTCTTATGCTGCGGGTTTCAGCCAGCCGTCACCTTTGCCGATCAGTCCGTCGACGCTGATGCGTCCGGCCCCGATCGTCGCGATCAAGAGCGATCCGACGCCCAATGCAAGCACCAGTTCGTAGCCACCCTGGTCGACAAAAATGCCGTTGCCTGAATGGACGATGAAGAGGGCACCCACCATGTCGAGAAACAGGAGTGCGCCGACGAGTGGGGTCAGCACGCCGGCGATGAGCAGGATTCCCCCACCGAGTTCGACCGTGGCCGCAACTACAGCGGACACCTTGGGCAGCGGCGCACCCATGCCTTCGAATGCCGCCTGGGTTCCGGCGATCTTGTAGGTGAAGTACTTCTGCCAGCCGTGGGCAATGAAGATGATGCCGAGGCCGACACGGGCGATCAGCGTTCCGAGGTCACGAGCAATCGACGAATTCATGATGCAAGCCTGACAGTTTTAAGTTGAAGCGTCAACTTAAGCGATTTCACGCACCCCTCAATGCTGCCTCCACCATTTCCACGACCTCGTTGTTCGAATACCCGAGCGCCCTCACACTTTTCACGAAAGACGTCGCCTCCTGCTCCGCCCGAGCCCGCACGGGATCAGCCCCCGACGCGATGAACGTGCCCTGCTTCCCCCGGGTTTCGATCACTCCTTGCTCGCCGAGTACTCGATACGCCTTCGCGACGGTATTCGCCGCCAAACCCAAGTCCGACGCCAGGGCCCGAACCGTCGGAATCTTGGCCCCGGCAATCAACCCTCCGGACTGAACTTCCTCGATAATCTGTTGCCGCAGTTGGTCGTACGGGGCAACAGACGAATTGTGATCGATTGCGATCTTCGTCATCACAGCGCATCAACCGCATCACGAATCAGATCCGGACCGGACGTCAGAACCAACGTCTTGCCGATACTCGCGGGTGCGTCGATCAACGCCTCGATTACCGCAGCCACATCGGCCCGCGTGACCGCTCCGCGTGACACCGGCGGCTCTGCCAGCGTTACCTCACCGCTCGGATCGTCGTCGGTGAGCAACCCCGGCCGAAGTATCGTCCAATCCAGTTTCGTGCGGCCTCGCAAGTCTTCCTCGGCAGCCGTCTTCGCCTCGAGATACGACGCAAATACGTCGTCGGTCCCGGCCGGAGCCGGTTCACCAGCGCCCATCGCACTGATCTGGAT
Source organism: Rhodococcus sp. IEGM 1379 (assembly GCF_030056815.1). Lineage (GTDB taxonomy): Bacteria > Actinomycetota > Actinomycetes > Mycobacteriales > Mycobacteriaceae > Rhodococcus_F. Next base: position 20,075 of record NZ_JASHKR010000025.1, on the reverse strand, counting down.
GAATCGACGAACGCCGGCCTTCTCCGCTGCGTCGGCAAAGAGGATTGCAGCCGCACGATCAACGGTGTCCTTACGCGAAATTCCGCTCCCCGGACCGGCGCCCGCGGCAAAAACTGCGACGTCGGACCCGGCAAGCACCTTCGCTACCTCGTCGACCGTCGCGGATTCCAAATCGACGACGACAGGAAACGCACCCAAGGTCCGCACGGCCCCTTCGTGCGCGGGGTTGCGGATCAGCGCGATCGGCCGATCGCCATGCCCTGCCAGCAGAAACGTTAGGTGTTGCGCAATCTTGCCGTGACCCCCGGCAATCGCAACTCGTCGTTCGTCAACACTCCGATGTTCCGTCATCATCTACTCCGCTCACTTCGATACTTCAGGTATGTCGATACTTCAGGCGCATTCACACCAGGCAGAATGACAAACATGTCCTCCGCAACGATCTTTCACAACAACCGGTGCAACACCTCACGAACCGTCCTTGCGCTCCTCCGCGAACGCGGCATCGAACCGACCGTCGTCATGTACCTCGATAACCCGCCTACCCGCGAAGAGCTGGAAAAACTCCTCTCCGACGCCGGACTCGCCCCCAGCGGCGCAGTTCGCAAGCGTGAAACCGAGTACAAGGAACTTGGACTCGCCGACGCATCCGAGTCCGAGATCCTCGACGCGATGATCGAACACCCGATTCTCATCGAACGCCCCTTTGTCGTCACTGACAAGGGCACCGTCCTCGCCCGGCCTGCCGACAAGGTCGAAGCAATCCTCTGAGTGACCCCGTCACAACGGATCGCGGGCGATCGGACAGGACATACACCGGGGGCCGCCCCGACCTGATCCCAGCTCCGACCCCGCGATCCGCAGCACCTCGATCCCCGACGCCTCCAAGCGCGCGTTGGTTTCCACGTTTCGCTCGTATGCGATCACCACACCAGGTTCGATTGCCAGAGTGTTGTTTCCGTCGTCCCACTGCTCACGTTCCGCAGTCACCGTGTCGAGCCCGGTATCGATGACCCGCAGCTTCCCGATCCCCATGGCGTGGGCGGCGGCCTCGAGGAAGGGGTCCGCACCACGAATACTGACACCATTGTCTTCACGTCGAATAGTGAAGGCCGACAACGTGTCCTGAATTGCCGGATACATAACCACCGCATCGGCCTCCACCATGGTGCATACCGTGTCGAGATGCATCGACGCTCGGCGCTGTTCGATCGGAACCACCAGCACCGTATGCGCCAGTTCGTCGTCGAACACGCTGCGCGCCAATGCTTCCGCACCGGCCGGCGAAGTACGCTCCCCGACACCGACGGCAATCACACCGGGCGAAAGCAGCAGGACGTCACCGCCCTCGACCGGAGCCGTATGTGATTCGTATGCCCTTCGCACGCCACGGAACCTCGGGTGATGCGCGTACACAATGTCCGTAATCGAGGACTCGCGCACCCTGGCCGAGAGCGCGAGCGACGTAATGACCACTCGCGAACCGATCCAGAACGACGAATCCCGGGTGAACAAGAGGTTCGGCAAGGGGTCGATCACAAAATCCCCACCATGGTGCATCCGCCGCACCAGCGAGGTCGACGTCGTATCGACCGGCAACTCGTCGAACGTCATGCCTGCCGTCAGGATCGATGACAACTCGACCGGCGGCACACTACGTAGATACGACGACAGATGCTGCCCCAGAGCGTGCCCGATCCTGCGCGTATCGACTGCCGCAGCGATGCCTTGGATCCGGGCCGCACCGCTGACGGACAATGCCTCGGTGAGCAAGTCTGCGAGCAGCAGCACTTCGACTCCACGTTCCCGCAATACCGCCGCGAACTGGTCATGTTCGTCTTGCGCTCGATCCACCCACGGCAAACCGTCGAAAAGCAGTTGATCGTTGTTCCGTGGGGTCAACCGCTTCAATTCGTCACCGGGGCGATGAAGAATGACCGACCGCAGCCTGCCAACCTCGGAGTCGACGCCGAGCGGGACGGATCCAGAACCGTTCATGGACAAACAGTATTCCCACCGATGCGTAATCTGATGGCCGACACCGGCGAGAGGAACAATTGATGACGACACAGCAGCAGCGACCCGAAGGTGAACCAAGAGGAGTGGAGATGCTGCGTGGCCGTTGGGCCGGAACCGGCAGCGGACATTTCCCCACCATCGACGATTTCGAGTATTCCGAGGAAATCGAGTTCGCCCCGACACCCAAACCGTTTCTCACCTACACCTCGCGAACTCGTGGGCTTCCCGACGGTCGGCCGCTCCACATGGAGTCGGGATATCTGCGTCCGGTCGCCGGCGGTGACGTCGAATTGCTGGTCACCCAGCCCACCGGCTTCGTCGAGATCCACCGAGGCATGATCGAGGCCGACGGCACACTCTCGTTGACGTTGCTGACGTTGGCGGCCTCACCGGACGCCAAGCCTGTACACGACGTACGCCGGGTCCTGCGAGTACACAACGACACACTGACGTACGACGTGTGGATGGCTCACAATCAGACTCCGCTCACGCATCACCTGCACGCCGAGTTGCAGCGAGTGACGGAGGAATAGCTCCGAGCGTCCTGCTCAGTCGACCTGTTCCGAGTCATCGAAGTCACGCTGATCAGCGAGAAATTCCTCCACTGCGTCGCGATCACGATGGAGAAGGTCCTCGACCATCTTTTTCACGAGCTTCTCGATCTGGCCACCGAGGACGGGAATCTTCACCTCTGCACTGCCCACGACGTTGAGGACTGCGTGCGACTGCGCCGATTCCGCCAGTTCGAGGCTCGCTTCGATCCGAATCGGTAGGCCGTGAGCGGTTCCCGTCACGGAACCATCCGCTCGGCCTCCCGACAACGGCCCCCACCGATCGGCTCGCTCGACACCGAGCCGATCGGGCGCCAGTTTCGACACCAAACCGGGAAGTGCCGACGAATCGAGGTCTTCGGCAACCGACACGCTGATCGACCCGTCGCCAACCTCGATGTCGGCACTCGAGTACAGCTCACCGAGCCGAACCTTCCAATATCGTGGATCTGTCAAAGTTGCGTGAACTTCCGCCATCGGATAGCGAAATTCGATGCCGTATCGAAATCCCTTGGACATAACGATGACCTTAGTCCCCGCGGAAATCCGCGAAAGTCCTATCGAAGTAGCAAATCATGGGCGCCGTAGCAATTTACCAAACTGATCGTTCGCTTTCTGCATAACAAATTCATACGGCGGAGAAAACTTACGGGCCCACCAATAGCCGAATCTAATGTCATTCGACGTATAAACCAGATAGCGATTCTTCTGAACACCCGCGACGATGCAGGACGCCACTTTCTCCGGCGTGACGGCCCGCTTCTCGAAGCGGTGCACCAGTCGTTGCACTCGCGGATCGTCTCGGTCGATTCCAGCAATCTCGACGGTATCGACCAGTGGCGTCTTTACCCCACCCGGAACAACCAAACTGACCCCGATGCCATGACGCTTCAGATCGAACCGCAAGACCTCCGAGACACCGCGCAGGCCGAACTTGCTGGCGCTGTACGCCGCATGCCAGGGCAGTGCCAGCAGGCCGGCGGCCGACGAGACATTGACCAGGTGCCCTCCCCTACCTGCACTGATCATGGGTGGGATGAACGTCTCCATGACGTGGATAGGGCCCATCAGGTTGACTTCCACCATGGATCGCCAATGCCGGTGCTCGAGATTCTCGATAGTTCCCCAGGCAGAGATGCCCGCAATATTCATCACGACATCCATCGAGCCGAACTGCTCGGCCACCTGCACACCGAACTGCTTCACTGCTTCGTAATCGGAAATGTCGAACGCTTGCGCAACGCTGACTGTGCCGCCGGCAGAGCTGATAGCTTCGACGGTCTCATCCAGTCCGGACCTATTGATATCGGTCAGAAACAATTCCGCGCCCGCCGCGCCCGCCGTAATAGCGGTTGCCCGCCCAATTCCGCTACCTGCACCTGTGATCAGGCACTTCTTTCCTTCGAGCGACCTTATCGGCATGGCATTACTCTCCCCCGCGCTAGCTCTGTAGACATGCGGGGAAGTCTACGCACGCACAACTGCGCACCAGAGGGAAAGGCAGAGCACCAAACTCAGTGCGCAGAACCGCTGCGACTACAGCAGTGTTCAACTACAGGCGTTGCGCCATCTGCTCTTGATAGTCACGCATGGTGCGCTCGATCGCTTCCGCCGCAGCTCCGTCACCTCGTTTGCGTGCATCGAGTGCGCGGTCCTGGAGAGCACGGATGGCGCGGCGCAATTCCTCGTCACTCACAGTGTGTTTCATATCACAATTCTGCACCGCTCAGCGCGCCTTGGCCAGCACCTGCGCCGCAGTTGACACTGCGCGAACCTCACACAAAGTGGCGCACATCACGACCAGTGACAAGCCAGCCCTCCATATAACCCACGTCACAACATGAACATGAGCCGACAGTGGCCTGAACTGCAGTTTCTCAGCCTCGGGCGAATTACAAAACCGGGTTAATGTTTAGCTACTGTGACCAAAACGGGCAAACGGTTCGTTACGGTGACAATACCCCGCAGCGGGAAGGTTGAGGATGTCCTCGCACTCGGGCCAATTTCGATAGCAGTCGCGACAAGAATTGCCTCGGCCACTAACGGAACCGGCACCAACCATCACAAAGCGAGCAGCCCTCCTTCAAGAATTCGTCCACTAAACGGACTACAGCGAGCTACCAATCGGTTATCCGCGTGTTATCGTTGGATTCGCTGGAAGAACAATTGCTGGCTAGAGAGGATAACGGGGCGGTTCACAATGGCTGACTTTGCAGAACGATTGAACAAACTGTTCGACAGTGTCCATCCTCCGGGGCGCAAGCCTCACACCAACGCTGAGGTCGCCTCCGCGTTGATCGAGGACGGCCACCAGATTTCCAAGCCGTACATCTCACAGCTCCGATCGGGACAGCGCACAAACCCATCGGACGAGACTGTCGCCGCTTTTGCACGCTTCTTCAAGGTGAAGCCGGACTACTTCTTCAACGACATCTACGCTGCGAAGATCGACCACGACCTCGAACTGCTCGCGCAGCTCCAGGGCTACGGTCTGCGTCGACTGTCGAGCCGAGCATTCGACCTGTCCGAAGAATCGCAGAACCTTCTCACGACGATGGCCGAGAAGCTTCGCGCAAGTGAAGGACTGCCTGAAGTTCCACCAGACGCATCACGCTGACTGAGGGCTCGGAACTTCCGGGACGACACTGAGCAGGTCGATCAGTAATTATCGACCTGCTTTTGTCGTATTCACATCACTTCGAAACTTCTCATGATCCCGAGCCACAACCAAAACCCATCTCCGGGCAGACATACCGCCCGGGGGTGCAATCCACCGGGTATCAAGAACATCCGAACCGAGTGGATCCTCGATCCACCCTGCCAAGATCCCTGAATGCGATGCAATCGACCGCGGAGGCTCGCGCCCGCCGACATCGAACATGCCCGCACCTGCCTGGATGTACATCGCATCCATGATCTGCGCAATCACATCAGACGCTCGCAGAACGGAAGTAGTGGCAGCACTGTCGGCATCAACAACCTCGGGAAAACGCTTCACCAGCAGTTCGTGCATACGACGCAGCCGCATCAGATCCAACCTTGCGCGCACCCACGTCTCGGCCAACACCCACGTAATGCCCAATGCGATAAACACACTGGCTGCTGACACAAACCCCACGCCGGTGCCGGTCCAGATGCCTGATTCGAGTGAATTCGTTCCACGAATCGCTTCGACCAACATGACCACGACAACAATCAAGAGCGTTGTCGAGCCCAGCACGATCAATGCGATTCCACGCCCCAGCGGTGCCCACGCCACATGCCTGAGCCCAGTCGAGATCACCAACGACAATGCGATGGTCACAAACACCAAAGCCGGGATCGGATAGCCGAATCCCACCGCGATGGAGACCAACAGGCCGACCGTATACAACACGATCGCAATGCCTCGCATCGCCGAACGTGTCATCACCGGCCACGCAGAAACTGCGCCGACGGCACTGGCCGCAGACAAGAAAACCCACAGCACGACAACAACCATCGCCGAAAAATGCTGATCAGGGGCAACGCGCTCGACGATGTCCCACACGCCGGGAACCAACACGGTAGCCATCAAGGCAACACAGAAGCCGACGATCACCATCGCCGTGCGCAGCGGAGTGGCCGCCCTCGCCACCACTCGACCGAGTCTTGCACCAGCTGCAATCCACACCACCAAGGCAATAGCCCAAGCGATCATCCGATCGCCTCGTCATACCGCAGAACCGACAACGGTGTTCCCCTGCCACTCATCGTTTTCAGTCGCATGAGCAGCATCGATGCGAAAGTTTCCGCTTCCCACTCAGCAATGTCGTCCATCGGAACAGGCTCGTTGCGGCGAAGGGATCGCTGACTCAGCATGTAGGCGATCAAATCGTCACTGGCTTCCAGCGTCGCCTCGGCAATCTCCGCACCTTCATGCCGAAACACTATGTGCCCCAACTCATGTGCCAGAGTCCGTTCGACGTTGGGTAGACCTGGCGCGAGAACAATCACATCATGATCGTCATACGCCCGTCGCTGACCGCAGACGCCCGTTGCGAGCGGAGTATCCAAATCGATTTCGATGGGTCGTTCACGTTCCAGAGCAACAGCCTCCACAACAGTCAACAACGTCACAGCTTCCGAGGACGCGGCGGCATCACATACAGCGTCCACTGCAGCAAGAACTCGGCGATGCGACCGTCTTTTTGTCAGCACGCCTCACACACCTCTTCCGGACCGGGGAGCCAAGAATTCAGCTCGTGCAGCAACCAACCGCGCCTTCTGCACGGACGCACCTCGGAACGTCAATGCTCCCGCGCCGGCGGCAACCAACGTCATTCCGACGACACCACCTACCACCGCAGCAGCATTCTGAATCGGAGGCAATCCGTGTGTGAAGACCACGGGCAGAGCTTGGGGATCAGAGCCGGCAGCCGAGACCGCAACATTCGGCGAAACAGGTTGCGGCGGAACAACGATCGGTGCCGGTGCAGCCAAAACCGCAGGAGCTGCAAGAGTCACACCCGAGGCTAAGTCAGCTCCGCCGGCAGGTGCCGGCGCAGGTCCTCCACCATTCGCGGACGGACCTTGCGGGTTGTCCGGTCCAGCAGGCACAACCGCAGCAGAAGGTTCATCGGATTGTTCCGAACTTGTCGACGCCTCGGATTCCGAAGAGACAGTTGAACTGATCGAAGACGTGTCGCCCGGGCCATTCGTCACCGGAGGCACGATCGGATCCTCTGGTGTCGTCGTAACTTCCGGCTCGGTCGTCGTCGTCGTAACTTCCGGCTCGGTCGTCGTCGTCGTAACTTCCGGCTCAGTCGTCGTCGTCGTAACTACCGCGGTGGTCGTCGTCGTCACTACCGGCGTGGTCGTAGTCGGGCAGTGGTGGTGGCAATGATCATTACCGTTACCGCCGCCGTTGTTACCGCCGCCGCCGTTGTTACCGCCACCGCCGTTGTTACCGCCACCAGTGTTGTTGCCGCCACCAGTGTTGTTGCCGCCACCAGTGTTGTTGCCGCCACCAGTGTTGTTGCCGCCTGCAAGGGGGACAACTTCTCCAAGGGGAACAACGTCATCTCCGCTGATGGTTTCGGTTACACCTGGTTGGGCAGAAACCATGGCTGGATACACGGAAACAGCAAGGAACCCCATCCCCGTCAGACACAACCCAGCTACAAGCGTCATGGCTAGCCGTCGTGGCTGGCTCATCGGTTTCCTCCCCGAAAAATACGTTCTAGCTGCATGCAACCGTGCTTCGAACCACTGTACTTATCGCTGTCACACAACCATCGTTACATGCCTAGAAAATAGCTGAACCAAAGAATCATGCCTCAGTCAGTTGGAGAGTGGATCGAATTTAACCTTAATCGGGGTATGGCACAGCACACGTTCACCACATTCTTCGCGAGACAGTCCGCTTTGTCGAACAACTGTCCGAATTAGAAAGGTCCCCCGACGCTTGTCGGAGGACCTGATACTTGTTTGAGCTGATACTGATATTTGGTGGAGCTGAGGGGAATCGAACCCCTGACCTCTTCGATGCGAACGAAGCGCGCTACCAACTGCGCCACAGCCCCGTGCCACCGCCTCAGCGGTTGCTCGGCAACTCTAGCAGGACCGAATTCGGTCCCTCGAATTGCCGGCTCCGAGATGGTGGACGACTTACTGCCCGGATGCTCGACGCATCTCCGCCTGCCTGGGCATTTCCTCGTAGTGATCGAGGTGGTCGAACGCCGGGTCACCATCGTCGACTTCGAGGACAACTGCACCCGGACGCTTCAGTCGGGCCGGGATCAGTCGAAGCTCTTCGTCGGTGTGGGACTCGACGCCCAGGCGGGAGCGGTTGAGCCGTTCGGTCCGTCGACGACGGATTTCCTGCTCGATCCGCACTTGCCTGCGCAGGTATGCGAGATAGCCGCCGAGACCCGCGAACGAGAGTGCACACAACCACCACACGATTGGCGAGACGATCAGCGCGAGAGCACCGGCCATGATTGCGAGGAAAGCCAAACCAAGGAGTGTGCGCTGCCGAAACGTGTAGCGCGCTTCCCGTGCGATCGCGTCGGCCTCGGGGTCAAATCCACCGCGACCGCGTCTGACAGGCACAAAATCCCTGACCGGGGCACGAGCGCCCGCGTAGTCGTCGTCTTCTGCGTGAGTGTCCATCTGGTCCTCCGCGTCGTAGCTGCTTCGCATTGGTTCTGGTTGCCAAGTCGGATCGCTTCGATGTCCGGCTGCTGGTCCACGTCGGACAGGATTACTGTCGCCGCGATGTAGTACGCGAGTCGCGAGCGCTGCTTCGCTGGTCTGGCGAATCCTGGGGCGCTTGTTCACGAGCATCGGCACCAGAACGAACAACCAGACGGCCACGAGCCCGATCCACACGAATGAACTAGGCATGCCGCGACCTCCTTACGATCACCTACCAGCACCTATGCCAGCCGTTGATGCTTTCAGGTTAACGGCCGACGCCTTCGCATCGTTGCCGACGCGCCGAACCCCACCTTACTCATGTGTCACACGCGTACCGAACCGAACTGCCCGATCCGCCGGAATCCCCTTGTCCGAAAGTTGAATTCGCAACGACTATTGCCGAGCGTTATGTCCGGTTACCGATGGGGTAACTGTCGTTTAACTGAGGTTTTCATGCCCACGACGCGCGGCCAGCGCGAACGAGTCGATCGACAACTGTGATGGGAATCTCTTCTACCGTCATCCCGACCAGGACATGATCACGCCATTGCCCGTCGACATCGAGGTACCTACGGAGCAAGCCTTCCTCACGGAAACCGGCATTGTGGAGCACGGCCCGACTCGACGAATTCTCCGGACGGACCGTGGCCTCGACCCGATGCAACCCCACCCGCGAAAACGCGTGATCGAGAGTGAGTGCCACGGCTGCCGTCGCAACACCACCACCGGTGACATCGGAAGCGACCCAGTAGCCAACCCATGCCGAACACAATGCGCCCCGAACAATGTTGCCGATGGTGATCTGACCGCAGTAGTTGCCGTCCAGTTCGATCACCAGCGGCAGAATCCGACCTTTGCGTGCCTCGGACCGCAAACTTCCACACAGCGATGGCCAGACCGTGACGTGATGACGTGCATCCCACGAAGACTCACCCGTCGGTTCCCACGGCTCGAGATGCTCTCGGTCGCGAATTCGCAATCGACTCCAGGTGGACGCGTCACGCAGCCGAATCGGCCGGAGCGTCACAACTCCGGCAGACACCCGAAGCGGACCCAACTTTTCCGGCCATCCAGGATGGGCTGACATCACACCTCACTAGGGAGAAGGGCCGACACCGCGACGGGTCGAAGCGATTCACCCACGCTGGGCGAGAAACGCTACGTCGACGATTTCACCGATCTGAACTTCCGTGACATCTCGATCGACAAGCACCAGGCAATTCGCTTCGGCCAACGTCGCCAACAGGTGCGACGACGCTCCAGCAGCGCCACCGAGTGCCTGGACCAGGTACTCCCCCGTCGCTTCGTCGCGCATCAACTGTCCGCGGAGGAAGCCCTTACGATCCGCAATCGACGTGATGGTGCCCACCGACCGTGCCTTCACGATGCGACGCATCGGCTGTCGACGTCCCAGGGCGATGCGAATGAGCGGCCGAACCATGACCTCGAAAACCACGAGCGCACTCACCGGATTCGACGGCAGGAGGAACGTCGGGACCTCGTCGCGGCCCAACTGTCCGAAACCTTGCACGGACCCCGGGTGCATCGCGACGCGCTCGACCTCGAGCGAGCCCAGTTCCGACAGCGCTTCCCGAACCTCGTCGGAAGCGCCACCACCGACAGCGCCGGCGATGACCACGATCTCGGACCGAATCAGCTGCCCCTCGACAACCTCACGCAACCGGCGCGCGTCGGATCCGGCAATGCCCACACGGTTCACGTCTGCGCCGGCGTCGCGAGCGGCCGCAGCCAGCGCGTATGAGTTGACGTCGTACACCTGACCTGGTCCGGGAGTGCGATCGATGTCCACCAACTCGCCGCCGACGCTGATGACCGAGAGCCGCGGGCGCGGGTGAACAAGAACCTTGTCCCGGCCCACGGCGGCCAGCAATCCGACCTGAGCTGCGCCGATGATCGTTCCGGCGCGAACGGCCACGTCACCGGGCTGCACGTCGTCGCCGGCGCGTCGTACGTAGTCACCGGAACGAACGGGCTGGAACACCCGGACACGCGCACGGCCGCCGTCGGTGTGCTCCAACGGCAGAACCGCGTCGGCAAGCGTGGGTAACGGAGCACCCGTATCGACGCGCACAGCCTGTCGGGGCTGCAAGCGGATCGGCTGACGAGAACCCGCAGTGACCTCGCCGACGACCGGAAGGTTCAGATCTATCGGCTCACCGTCATCGCCGCGCAGGTCCGTTCCGGCCCCGGCGACGTCGACACTGCGGACGGCGTATCCGTCGATCGCAGCCTGATCGAACCCTGGCAGCGGCCGCTCGGTAACCACTTCTTCCGCACAGAGCAACCCCTGCGCCTCCGAAATAGCGACACGAACCGGCCGGGGCGCAACTGCAGCGGCTGTAACCCGGGTCTGCTGCTCCTCAACCGACCGCATGTGGTCTGCGTCCTCCTGTTTGTCGCGAAACTCGTGTTACTCAGCCCCATGATGCCTTGCCACGTGAGCGGCCGGGCATCTCGATACTGCGTTAACTTCCCGTCGGAACAGTTTCGAACTACTTCAGCGTTCGAGGCGAGCGGTCAACCACTCTCGCAACGACGGGCCGTAATCGTCCATGTCCAGTGCGAAGTCAACCGCAGCGCGGAGGTAACCGCCGGGATTTCCGAGATCGTGTCGAGTCCCACGATGCACGACGACGTGCACAGGGTGTCCCTCGGCAATCAGAAGGGCGATGGCGTCGGTCAGTTGCAACTCGCCGCCCGCTCCGGGCTTGATGCGTCGAAGTGCGTCGAAGATTGCACGATCGAGCAAGTAACGGCCGGCCGCGGCGAAGGTGGACGGTGCGTCCTCCATGGCCGGCTTCTCAACCATGCCGATGACCTTCAGGACGTCAGGATTGGTCGCGTCGGGAACGATCTCGACGTCGAAAACCCCGTAAGCGCTGACTTCGTCCTTGGGAACGTCGATGGCGCACAAAACCGAGCCCCCGCGTTTCGCACGTACCTTCGCCATGGTCTCGAGCACTCCGCGAGGCAACACGAGGTCGTCCGGAAGGAGAACTGCGATGGCATCTTCGTCGTCGTCGAGGAGTACCTCGGCGCAACCGACTGCGTGTCCCAATCCGAGAGGCTGTTCCTGAATCACCGAATCGACCTCGAGCAGACCCGGCGCCTTACGCACCTTGGCCAGGAGGGCGAACTTGCCACTCGCCTCGAGCTTGCTTTCGAGAACGAGGTCTTCGACGAAGTGTGCGACAACGCCGTCCTTGCCTGGTGACGTCACGATGACGAGGCGCTCGGCCCCGGAATCAGCGGCTTCACCGGCGACCAGTTCGATGCCCGGTGTATCCACCACGGGCAGCAGTTCCTTCGGGACGGTCTTGGTGGCAGGCAGGAAGCGTGTACCCAATCCGGCGGCCGGAACCACGGCTGTGCGGAATGCCTTCTTGTTGCTAGCAACAACGTCTGTCATGCCAACACCCTAACTGCAACTTGTTACCCGTCATTCATCACGATGCCTATCGTGAAGTGGTGGAACCTCGAGGAAAAGCGCAATGGCGACAATCTGTCCTGACTGAACGAGCCAATGTGTCGGAACACATACGGCGCGAAGAATCGGCAGCGCTGGCCCGACATGCGATGGCCGCGATAACCCCGGATACGACGGTCTGCGCGTACGTTCCGACCCGCACCGAACCCGGCTCTACCGACCTGTTGGACGCGCTGGCTTCACTTGTCGATCGTGTGCTGCTACCGATCACCGGTGAACCCGGTCCACTCTGCTGGGTTGAATACACAGGCGTCGACGCACTGCGTCCGGCGTCGTACGGATTGCGAGAACCCGTCGGGCAAGTCCTGCCCCCGGAGACCGTCGCGCTCGCCCACACCGTTTTCGTCCCCGCTCTTGCCGTGGATCTGCGGGGCACGAGGCTGGGACGCGGCGCCGGGTACTACGACCGCACTCTCGGATTGGTTTCTCCGACAACTCGCCTCGTCGCTGTCGTTCGAGACTCGGAACTCGTGGAGCACCTCCCCGCCGATCCCCACGACATTTCGATGGGCTGGGCTCTGACACCGGGCGCGGGTTTGACCCGCCTGAATCGGTGAGCCGACGGCCCCTTTCGAGCCAGTGGGAATAGACACGTAATTCGCGCTGTTGGCACTGTCGCTAGTAGAGTGCTAAACGGTGCAGTGTCAGAACACTGCTTGATATCTCAATGCGCTCGATATCTCAATGCGGAGGAAGCCCGGTGCCTACCTACTCATACGCATGTACGGAATGTGACAACCGTTTCGACATCGTCCAGTCCTTCAGTGAAGACTCGCTGAAGGTCTGCCCAGCCTGCTCCGGCAAGCTCCGTAAATTGTTCAACTCGGTCGGCATCGTATTCAAGGGCAGCGGTTTCTACCGCACCGACAGCCGCGGTGGTTCCGGATCTGCCAGCGAGCCCGCCAAGAGCGATTCGGCACCGGCGGTCAAGGTCGAGTCCAAGTCGGATTCCTCATCGTCAGCGTCCTCGACGACCAGCACTCCGGCTCCGGCAAAGGCCGCTGCCAGCTGATTCACGGCAGCCGCTTCTCCTGCTTCTCCACAACCGCCAGGTTGTCCACAGACAAATAACGGTAGGACCGGAATTCATACTTCCGGTCCTACCGTTCGTCTATGCCACCCGTTTTCTCTCGCCTCCTCCGGCCACGCGATCCCGCCCGACTCGATCTCACTCCGAGTGCCGTCGACAGATTGATCTCGCTGGCGAGGCCGAACCGTGTGCGGAGCGCAACCGCTCGCAAGGTCGCCGCACTGATTCTTGCAATACTCGGGATCGCTCTGCTCTTTCGTGGAGATCCCGAGTCCGAGCGCGTCAGCGTCGTCACAGCCGCCCGCGACGTCGCACCGGGAAAGATCATCACCCCCGACGATCTCGGAACCGGGGACTTCACTGCAGATCAGACTCCTGACGGGGCTGTCACCAACGCCGCCGACATACTCGGCCGAACGGTTGTCGGTCCGATGCGACGCGGCGAAACTGTCACCGATATCAGGATTCTCGGCCCGCGTTCGGCCCGAGAATCCACCGGAATCGACGACGCTCGAATTGTCCCGGTGCGCCTCGCGGACGCCGCAGTAGCAGACATACTGCGCAGCGGCGACATTGTCGATGTGCTGACAGTCGGCGCCGACACTCCGGACGCGACATCGACCGACGCCGCGCCCCGGATACTGGCCTCCGGGGCGGTCGTCGTCCTGGTCACAGCGGCAGAAAATGCCAGCAACCAGCGTGAACAGATAATAATGCTGGCTCTGCCCACCGAAGCTGCCACCCGCGTCGCCGGGGCCTCACTGGTCAATGCGATCACGGTGACGTTTCAGTGAGCGAACATATCCGGGTCTACTCCTCTAGGATTTTCGCAATCGGTTGTTTCCGGAGAGCCCAACAACCGGACGCCACACGAGGACTAGTCACATCAGACTCAGGGAGACCGAAATGCTCAAGGGATTCAAGGATTTCCTGCTTCGCGGGAACGTGCTGGACCTCGCCGTCGCCGTTGTCATCGGCGCGGCCTTCACAGCGATCGTGACTGCCTTCACCAGCAACATCATCAACCCCCTCATCGCTTCGATCGGCGGAGGAAACGAATACGGCTGGGGTATTCAGCTCACCGGCAATACCAGCGAGACGTTCCTCAACTTCGGCGCCGTGGTCACCGCGATCATCAACTTCATCATCATCGCGGCGGTCGTCTACTTCGTGCTGATCCTGCCCGCGAATGCAGCGAAGAAGAAGTTCGCGACCGAACCCGAGGATAAGGAAGCCAGCGAAACGGATCTGCTCATCCAGATCCGCGACATCCTCGCCTCCAACGCTGACGGCACCGACAGCGGCGCTCACGCCAAGACTCTGCAATAAGGCGGCCCGACCACAGATCAGGCCCTCGCAGACTTACGTCCGCGAGGGCCTGATTCATGTCTATCCACCGTGGTGAGGCGGTACCTGTCCCCGCAACCAGTCGTCGTCCGACGAACCCGTCGATCCTTCGGGACCTCGTTCGTCCGACGTCGTCTCCGGGAACACCTCCCCGAAAATGCGCGCCAGCTTGTCCTTGTCGACCGTTTTCTTGCTGGGGTCCTTGTGCTCGGGCACCGCAGTTCAGCCCTCGAGGCTGGAAAGCTCGGCGATGACGTGACTCGCCAATGCCGTCAACGTTGCCATGCCATCGCGGATCGCGGGACGCGTCGACGCCAGATTGGCGACGAGAGTGCTGCCCGAGACTCCGACCAGTCCGCGGGACAAGCCCGCTTCGAGGGATCCGGCGGACAGGCCGGAAGCGCGCAGCGCCTCGGCGATTCCCGGGATCTCACGATCGAGCACTTCGGCCGTCACGTCGGGTGTCACGTCGCGGGGCGAGACTCCGGTGCCGCCGACCGAGATCACCAGGTCGACACCACCGATCACCGCGGTATTGAGAGCATTGCGGATCTCCACCTCGTCAGCAGCGACGGCAACCGTCGCGTCGACGAGGAATCCCGCTTCGTTGAGCAACTCCGTGACCAGTGGACCGATGGAGTCGGTGTTGTCGCCGTGGGCTGTTCGATCGTCGACGATGACGACCAGAGCGCGGCCGGCCGAGGTGGCTTCGAGTTCCATACCTTCTACCGTAGTGCCGCGCTCCGGATCAGTTGCGATCCGGCCGAAAATCGGTGTGATCGTCGGCAGATCGCCGATGGTCATCGGACGCCCTGCGCCGGAGCAGTTCCCAACGTCACGTCGACGGTCTTGCTCTGTCCGCCGTCGGTGTACGTGATCGAAATCTTGTCACCGGGCGCATGTGAACGCACTGCCGCGATCAGCGAATCACCATCTGCGACAACACGATCGTCGACTTTGGTGATCACTGCACCCTTGGGGATACCGGCCTTGGCTGCGGGACCGTCAGCAGTGACATCCATGACGGTTGCGCCGTCCGCGTTGTCCTGCGAAGGCACTGTCACGCCGATCATGGCCTGCGTTGCCTTACCGGTCTTGATCAACTCGTCGGCCACCCGCCGAGCCTGATCGATCGGGATTGCGAAGCCTAGGCCGATCGAGCCACCCTGGCCACCCGACGATGCTCCCAGCGACGCGATCGCGGTGTTGATGCCGATCAACTGACCGTCCATGTTAACCAGCGCGCCACCGGAGTTACCCGGGTTGATTGCCGCATCGGTCTGCAGAGCGTCGATGACGGTGTTCTGGTTGCCCGACTCGCCGCTGGTGGAGACGGGACGGTCGAGAGCGGAGATGATGCCCTCGGTGACCGTGCCGGCCAGGCCGAGCGGGGATCCGACCGCCACAACCTGCTGCCCGACTTGAACGTCGGCGGACGTGCCGAGGTCGATCGGTGTCAGGTCATTGCGACCGTCGACCTTGATGACGGCGATGTCGGACACCGGGTCGGCACCGACAAGTGTTGCCGAAGCCTTGGTTCCGTCGGAGAACGCAACACGCAGTTGCGCGCCCTGAGCGCCGGCAACGTGATTGTTGGTCAGGATGAGTCCGTCGGACGACAGAATCACGCCGGAACCTTCGCCGCCTTGACCCTGGGCTGTTGCAACCTCGATCTGAACGACGCTGGGGACAACCTTCGCGGCCACTGCCTGTACCGATCCGGCCGGGGCGTTGGACGTGTTGGTTGCGCTCGGCTTGGGAGCGTTGAGCGAATTGGTGACGGCGGCACCGCCACTGTTGTTGTCGGCCACGATCGCACCGACCGCGCCGCCGACGCCACCACTGACCAACACCAGAGCGAGCGCTCCGGCGACCAGCGCCATGCGCTTCGACTTCGGGTTGGGGGTGGGTACAGCAGCGTTCGGTCCCTGCAGCGCCGGGGGGACTGGAGTTCCCGGTCCGCCAGGGCTACCAGCACTTTGGTACGGCGACTGCTGTTGCGCCTGCTGTTGGTACGCGGCCTCGTGCGCACCGTGCGGTTGCCCGAACGATGCGGTGGGCTGCTGACCATAGCCGGGTGCCGACTGCTGCTGCCCGAACGATTCGGTGGGCTGGTACGGACTGCGCGGCACCCCGGACTCCGGCGCGGGATTCTGCTGGGCCGGGTAACCCTGCGTGGGGTACGGCTGCTGCGTCGGGTACGCCTGGGTAGGTTCGCTGTTGGGCTGTTCGGGCCGGGTCGGGTCGATATTGCGGTCGTCGGTCATCGGCTCGCTTTCGTCTCGGTGACCACCTACGGCGGTCACAACTGTGTTGACGACAAGCCTGCCTTGCGCTGCTGAGAAGGCGCTGAGACGTACCTGTCACTTTGCCCAGAGTTTGCAGTGAATACACAATCTTTGGCTCGAACTTTTGGCTCGCGCTGTGGTTCGGGGTCGGCGAAAAGCCTTAGCCCCGAACATAACGCCCAAGCATTGCTACTCGAGTGCTTACGCGGCGGTCGGCCCCGGTTCACCCGGAAGCACAATCCGAACCAGTGCCCCACCCCGATCGGATTCGTCGATCGCGATGGTGCCGCCGTGTTTGATCACCACTTGACGCACAATCGCCAGACCCAGTCCGGATCCCGGCATGGAACGCGCCGCTGTGGACCGGTAGAAACGATCGAACACCAACTCCCGATCTTCCTCCGGAATGCCCGGTCCCGCATCACTGACCGTCAATTCCAGCAAGCCTTGGCCGACGGGACGCATTTCGACATGCACCTTTTCGCCCGTCGGACTCCACTTCGCGGCGTTGTCGAGGACGTTGAGGACTGCGCGCGAGAGACCGGCTTGATCGCCGTAGACAAACCAGGGTGTGGTCACGGCATCGAATTCGATTTCGTTACGGCGTCGACGCGCTCGTTCGAGTGAGCGTTCGACGACGTCACTCACATCAACTCTCTCGTAGACAGTTTCGGGTGCGTCCTCCCGAGCGAGATCGACAAGGTCGCCAACCAGGGTGGACAGTTCTTCGATCTGTGCGACGACGTCGGCGCGCAGTTCTTTCATGTCCTCGTCCGGAATCTGCGGTGCACCTGGCCGACTCGACGCGATGAGGAGTTCCATGTTGGTACGGAGCGATGTCAGCGGCGTGCGCAATTCGTGGCCGGCGTCGGCAACGAGTCTGCTTTGCCTCTCCCGAGATTCGGCGAGGGCCCGGAGCATCGTGTTGAAACTCTCGGTCAGACGCGCCAATTCGTCACTGCCGGTTACCGGGATCTGGGTCAGATCGTCGGTTCTGGCCACGCGCTCGGTCGCAGCCGTCAATCGTGCGATCGGCCGTAAACCTGTGCGTCCCACTGTTGTCCCGGCCACCGCGGCCAGGATGACACCGCATCCGCCGACGACGAACAGCACCCAGGCAAGGCGATCGAGCACTGCGACGGTGGGCTCGAGCCGTTGCGCGATCACCAAAGCGCTTCCGTCGTGGGTCCGCTGCGCGAGTACACGCTGCCCGTCGACAGTACGTAGCGACGAGTCCGAAATCCCACGTGCCACCGCGATTTCGGCGTCACCGATCGGGACGTCGGAGCCGGGAGGCTGGTAGGTGTCGAGATTCGAGAAGATCAAAGCAACACTGATATCGGTGGTGTAGAGCGTCGCACCGCTGATGTATCGCGGATCGAACCGCACGACATTGCTGTCGATGAGGACGGATGCGCGGGTGCGCAATTGGTGATCGACATCGGCATAGAGCGCGCGCGAGACAACGGCGTAGGCCGCGATGGCCATGACGGCCACAGCGATCGCCACGACGGACGCCGCGAGCAGTGTGACCCGCCAACGCAATGACACCGATCGGGTCAGTTGCATCGGGGGGCGCATCCCCGCCGGTGTACCGGCCGGGATCTGTGAGTTCTTCGGTTCGGCACTCTTCCCGAGCGGAGCCGTGATCACGGGGGGGTCTCCCGAAGGACATAGCCTACTCCGCGGACGGTGTGAATCAATCTCGGTTCACCCTCTGCTTCGGTTTTACGACGCAGATACCCGACGTAGACCTCGAGTGCGTTTCCGGAGGTCGGGAAGTCGTATCCCCACACCTCTTCGAGGATGCGCCCACGAGTGAGAACTCGGCGCGGGTTCGCCATCAACATTTCAAGGAGTGAGAACTCTGTCCGGGTGAGGCTGATGGACCTCTCGCCGCGCTTGACCTCGCGGGTGACGGGGTCGAGGGTGAGGTCCTCGAAACTCATCATCTCGGAATCGGCGTCCGGATCAGGCGCAGTCCGGCGGAGCAGCGCACGCAAGCGGGCGAGCAACTCTTCGAGAGCGAACGGCTTTGGGAGATAATCGTCGGCACCCGCATCGAGGCCGGCGACGCGTTCACTGACCGAGTCGCGGGCCGTAAGCACGAGGATAGGCAGATCGTCACCGGCACTACGCAGACGGCGGCACACCTCGAGACCGTCGAGGCGCGGCATCATGACGTCGAGAACAACGGCGTCGGGACGGTTGGCAATGATCTTTTCGAGTGCGTCGAGTCCGTCGACCGCGAGCTCGACCGTGTAGCCGTTGAAGCTGAGCGACCGCCGCAGCGACTCGCGAACCGCTCGGTCGTCGTCGACCACCAAAATACGCATACCGACAGTTTGGACGCAAGTGCTGAGATAGGGCTGAGAGGGGCCCATTCTGCGCTTCGGCGTGTCGCGGTCAATCTTCGGTACGCCGGGGTCCGGGCAGGCTCCAATGACGCCATAACGCAAGCAATCTGAACACTGCGGCAAATACGGTGCCGCACACCAGCGCGCCGTTCGTGGACAGTCCGAACTCCGAAACTGTGACCACCAACGCAGCACCGAGGAGCGCCGGCACCGCATAAAGATCCTTGTGGAGCAGGAGCGGTACCTCGTTGACGAGAACGTCGCGGATCACTCCGCCGCCGATCGCGGCCGTGGCGCCGATCAACGTCGCGGCGAGCGAACTGGCATTGTTTTCCAGCGCGATGACCGTGCCGGTACTCGCGAACAACCCCATTCCCAATGCGTCGAGCGCCAGGATTTCACGACGCAATCGGTTGAGCGGCTCGTGCAGATAGAAGACGAGTAGCGACGTCACCGCAGCGGTACCGAAGTACGGCCAGCTGCTCAACGAACTCGGCGGATGCACGCCGAGGAGAAGGTCTCGGACGATGCCGCCGCCGATGCCGGTGAACACTCCCACCGAGCACACCCCGAAAATATCGAGCCGCTTGGTGACGCCGACCAGAGCACCGGAGGCCGCGAACGCCACGATGCCCACCAGTTCGAGGATCCTCAGCAGCACCGGCCAAGGATCTCACGGTCAGATTCGATCGAGGTCTATCACCCCGAGCCGGACGGCTTTGACCAGTCGTCGGGGAACTCGATGAGTCTGGCCGACGGCAGTGACGGTGACGGTGACGGTGACGGTGACGGTGACGGTGACGGTGACCAGATCAG